>DKQG01000015.1:0-65530 GCA_002471575.1 Alphaproteobacteria bacterium UBA7314
CTATTTCGCTGGTTATTGTCATCTCCGATATAAAGACAGGATTGTCTCCGCTCGAGCTCACCGGCCTGCTTTATTCTACGCTCGCGGGACGGTTGAGCAGATGGGTTCAATGGGTAATAAGCTTGGTAACCGCGGTGTTTTTCTTGCCACTTACCGTAAACGGCTTTCCGTTGCCGCCTCTGCATCCGCTGCCAGTGGGAGGGGTCGTCGTTTTCGACGCCCTCGACTGGATCGGGTCGGTTGGCTTACTGGTAACCGTCGCCCTTACCAACCGCCATTTCGTGGACTAGACAGAAGCATCGCTGGAGGACGAGTACGAAAAATCGGAAGCGTTCCTATACAAAATTAAGGCCGTACCGATCGCCAGCCGCCTAAAATAGAACCCAGACGTCATCGCCGAAAGTCATTTGTGGGTTACCATTCCATTAGGACATCTCTCGCTTCGCGGGAGGGGGCCGGCTGACTGGAACCCGACCAATTGGTGACCCTGCTCAACGAGATATTCAGCCGGCTCGATACTCCGGCCGTGGAATGAGGGCTGGAATCGCGTGTTAAAATCGACGTGAACATAAAAGGTGCCACGCCGGCGTTTTTTTGGATCGGAAATAGTGCCATTATCTCTCAAAGGGAAAATTTGACCGAGATGGACGAAACGGATGAGCGGCGAAAACATCATCTATTTGAACGGTGCTTTTGTCACCCCGGAAGAAGCGATGGTGCCGGTCACAGAGCGCGGCTTTTTCGGCGGCGACGGTATCTACGAGGTTACCCGCACGTTCGGCCACAAGCTGTTCAGCCTGGATAAGCATCTCGATCGGCTGTTCCGTTCCCTAGCCTACGTTCGCATCGATGTGGGGATAACCCGAGAAGAACTGGCCGCCGCCACCCAGGAAACCCTTGACCGCAACCTTGGCCGGATCGATACCCTCAGCGATTACGCGGTCTGGCATGTCATAACCCGCGGTGACAACGTCATGGGCGGTCCGTCGCCGACCATCGTCGCCTTGTTCTGCGTCGAGATAGAATTTGACATCTATGCCGGGACATACGTGAATGGCCTGCGGCTGATAACCCCCGGCGTCCGGCGGACCCCGGTGGACAGCATCGACCCCAAGGCGAAGGTGCTGAGCCGAATGAATCAGATCCAGGCAGCGCTGGAAGTCAAGCGCGTAGACCCCGGCGCAACACCGCTGATGCTCGACGGCGACGGGAACATCACAGAGACCAATACGGGCAATTTCTTTTTCATCGCAGACGGAAAACTGTGCACCTCTCGCGCCCGCACCGTGCTGGGCGGCGTCACCCGCGCTACCATATTGGAGCTCGCGGCCGAGCTCTGCATCGAGGTGGTCGAGGGCGACTACACCTCCTACGACGTCTACGCCGCCGACGAAGCCTTCGTCTGCAGCACGACGCCCGTCATCATGCCCACTGTCAGCCTGAACGGCGCACCGATCGGCAGCTCGGGCAACGACGGCAGCCTGCCCGGCCCGATAACCCTGCGCCTGATTCAGGCCTTCATCGACCACGTTGGAGTGGATTACGTGGAACAGGCGATGTCCCAGCTGGGCAACAATGCGGCGGGTGGATTGGCAAAGGCGTGGGCGAGTCGGATGGCGTCATCGGAGAGCTGACACGGCGGGGATGACCCGCGGTCACTTGCCGGGTTTCGCCCCCACCCCCAGCCGCACCAACTTCCTCATCACCGTCGGCAGCGCGTAGTCATTGAAGCCGTTCGCCGGACACCAGACACCGTCGAGATCGGGCTTGCCGTCGAGGTGGGCGGCGACTACCCGCAGTTCTAGGTGGAAATGGGTAAAAGTATGCCGCACCTGGCCGGTTACCGGCTGCCAGTTGGCGCCCGAAACAGGGGCGCCTGCAGGTTCATCTTCGGGCCACTCGCCCTCTCTCCAGTCGGTCGAAGGGATCTCCATCATGCCGCCTAGCAGACCCTGCTCAGGCCGTCGTCGCAGCAGGACTGAGCCGTCATCCGCCACTAGCCAGAAGGCGATGCCGCGCCGGGTGGGGCGTCCCTTTTTGGGCGACTTTTTCGGCAGTTCGACGGCGATGCCCTGCGCCTGGCCGTCGCACCCATCGCGCCATGGACATATGCCGCAGGCCGGATTGGTCGGCGAACAGATCGTCGCGCCGAGGTCCATCGTCGCCTGGGCGTAGTCGCCGCAGCGCTCATGGGGCGTCAGGCTCTCAGCCAGCTCTTTCAAACGTGCTTTCGATCCCGGTAGCGGGTCGGTCACCGCGAACAGCCGCGCCATCACACGCTCCACGTTACCGTCGACCACCGTTGCCTTGCGTCCGAACGCGATCGCCGCCACTGCCGCCGCGGTATAGGGACCGATTCCCGGCAGCTTGAGGAGATCCGCCTCAGTATCCGGAAAAATGCCCCCGTATTTCGTTGCCACGGCGGCCGCACATTTGTGCAGGTTCCGAGCACGGGCGTAATAGCCGAGACCGGCCCACGCGTGCAGCACGTCATCCAAATCGGCGGCTGCCAGGTCGGCGACGGTCGGCCAGCGTGCCAGAAAGCGTTTGAAATAGGGACCGACCGTCGCCACCGTGGTCTGCTGCAGCATGATCTCGCTTAGCCATACGGCATAGGGATCGGGCGTCTGGCCGGGCAGAGCACGCCACGGCATCGCTCTGCGGTGCAGATCGTACCACGCCAGCAGAGCGGCGGAGAGATCATAGGAATTTCTGGCGGTAGCGCGACGAGAGGTCACGGATTTATTACGGCTTCGTCTGTTGTCGGGGACGGTCTGTAACCTTACCATATCTTTATGGCCAAAACGCCCCGACGCAAGCGACCGCCAAACGATCCCTCCCGCCGCAAGGAACGGGGGCTGCTGGCCGTCGGCGCCAGCCTGCCGACCATCGCGGCCCCGGCGCTGCGCAAGCGCGGTTTCGCCCGGGCCAAGCTGATTACCGACTGGCCGGCTATCGCCGGCGACCTTCTAGCGCGGGAAACCGTGCCGCAAAAACTGGTCTTTCCCCGCGGCAGCCCCGGCGGTGGTATCCTGCATCTGCGCGTCAGCTCAGGCTTCGCGCTGGAAGTCCAGCACATCGCGCCGCAGCTGATCGAACGCATCAACGGCTTTTTTGGTTACTCGGCGGTGGCCGATCTACGCTATCAGCAGGGACCGATCCCGCCGCTCCGCAAGCCTCGGCGGATCGGCCCAAAGCGCCTGGCCGATATCGATGAAGCACGGCTTCAACGCAACCTGGAGTCCATCGAGGACCCGGAACTGCGCAATGCCCTGGCGGACCTAGGGCGCGCCGTCCGGGTCGGCCGAGAGCCCCGATAGAGAATCGACCCGGCAAAGACTGAAAAACCGGTGGATAACGCCCGGAAACCGCCATATTTCGGGTCTATCCTGTGCTGGACAGAGAATTACCCGCTAGATATGGTATTGGGGAGGTGAAAATGCGGGATATGTTGAAATACACCGCGGTTTGGGCGGCGGCACTGCTGTTACTGACGGCAGTACCTGCGGCAGCGCAGAACACTGCGCAACCGCCGCAGCCGCACGGAAATGTCGCGGACCTTAAGGTGACGGACAAGGATTACACCCTTGGCCCGAAGGATGCGAAGATCGTGCTGGTCGAATACGCGTCTCTGACCTGCTCGCATTGTGCCCAGTTCCATACGCAGGTCCTGCCCGGCCTGAAGAAAGAGTTCATCGATACAGGCAAGATCCGCTACATCTACCGCGATTTCCCCCTCGACCGGCTGGCTTTGGGCGCGGCGATGATAGCGCAGTGTTCCGGCCGCGACACGTTTTTCGGCTTCATCGAAACGTTCTATGAATCGCAGTCAAATTGGGCGCGCGCACCTAACCCGGCCCGGGCGCTGGCAAAACTCGCCAGGCTCGGCGGCATGTCCCAGAACGATTTTGACCAGTGCCTGCAGAATGTTGATATCCAGAACGAAATCCTGCAACAGCGCCTGCAGGCGTCCAACGACTTCAAGGTTCAGTCCACGCCGACGGTATTCGTCAACGGCGACCGCTATAGCGGTGGCATGTCGCTGGACCAGTTCCGCACCCTGCTCAATGGCATGATCTCTGAATGAAACAAAACGTGCCAGCCCAACCCCCTTCCCGGCCACCCGTAAAGATCGTCCCGTGGGTGGCCGTGAGCGGGTGCGGGCTGAAGCCGTGTCGCGAAAAATAGGAGTAATTCGAAGGTGCAGTTCAACCGTATGCGTCTTACCGGCTTCAAGTCGTTCGTTGAGCCCACCGAACTGGTGATCGATGACGGGCTTACCGGTGTGGTCGGCCCCAATGGCTGCGGCAAATCCAACCTGGTCGAGGCATTACGCTGGGCCATGGGCGAAACGTCCGCGAAGCAGATGCGCGGCGGCGAGATGGATGACGTGATCTTCGCCGGAACATCGGACCGTCCAGCGCGCAACCTTGCCGAAGTGATCCTGTCACTGGATAATTCCGACCGGCGTGCACCCGCGCAGTTCAACGACTCAGATGACCTGGACGTCATCCGTCGGATCGAGCGGGGGCACGGATCGAACTACAAGGTCAACGGCATGGACGCGCGCGCGCGTGATGTCCAGACTCTGTTCGCCGACGCATCGACCGGTGCGCGGTCGACGGCGATGGTCAGTCAGGGCCGTATCGGTACCATCATCAACGCCAAGCCGACCCAGCGCCGAGGCCTGTTGGAGGAAGCCGCCGGCATCACCGGACTGCACGCCCGCCGGCACGAGGCCGAACTGCGTCTGCGGGCGGCAGAGACCAATCTCGAGCGGCTGGAAGACGTGGTCGGTGCGCTGGAAGAGCAGCATCGACTGTTGAAACGCCAGGCCCGCCAAGCGACCCGCTACCGCAACCTTTCCGACCACATAAAGCACCACGAGGCAATCCTGCTGCATCTGCGCTGGACCTCGGCCGAGTCTGAACGCGCGGCAGCTGCCGAACAATTCGCCCAAATCGAAACACTGGTTGCCGAACTTACCCAGGCAGTGGCCACTGCGACCACTGCTCAGGCCAAGGCGTCATCCGGGTTACCCGACCTGCGGCGGAAAGAAGCCGAAGCCGCGGCGGCCCTGCAACGGCTTATGGTCGCCCGCGACGCGCTGGACGCCGAAGAACGCCGGATCGAAACCCTGCGCGACGAAATCCAGAACCGGGTCGCGCAAATTGATGCGGACATTGAACGGGAAAAATCTCTGGGCGGGGACGCGGCCGAAGCGGTCGAAAACCTGGAACGCGAAGCTACGGAAATCTGCGCTGCCCAAACGCGTGAGGCCGACGACCTGGCAACGGCAAGGGCTCGGCTGTTAGAGGCCGAGGCGGAGGTGGAACGACGTGAGCGGGAACTGACCGAACTGACCCGGTCCGTCGTCACCGACGAAACCCGAGGGGCCACGCTAAAACGCCAGTTGACGGAATTCGAAATCCGGCGAAAGCGGTTCGACGACCGCCTCGCCAATATCACCAGGGAACAGCAGGAAGCCGAAGCGGCCGCAGACGATAACGGCGCGCTGGATAGCGCCCGCAAAGCAGCCGAAGAAGCCCGCCATGCCGCCGCCGCAGCCCGGACCGCTCTACTGGAGGCCGAAGGCGCCACGACCGACGCGCGAGTCGCAGAGAATTACGCCCGCGAAGAACGTCAGAGCGCGGATTCGGCAGCTGCCAAACTGCGCGCAGAGCAGGAGGCGCTCGCCGAGCTGCTCGAATTCGGAGATCCCGAGCTTTGGCCGCCGATGATCGACGCTGTCGAGGTTGATATAGGATACGAAGTAGCGCTGGGGGCCGCGCTGGGCGATGACCTAATCGCGCCGACCGACGAAGCGTCGCCCATACACTGGCGCGTCCTGCCGATGTTTGCCAATCCACGTGGCCTGCCGGAAAACGTCCGTCGACTGAGCGATTTTGTGCGCGGACCCGCCGCGCTGATGCGTAGGCTGTCGCAAATCGGCATCGTCGAGAACGACGCCCAGGGACAACGCCTGCACGGAGACCTGGAACAGGGTCAGCGGTTAGTGTCCACCAACGGCTCGCTATGGCGCTGGGACGGTTACATCGCCGCCGCCGGCGCACCAACTGCCGCTGCCACCCGGCTTGCCCAGCGCAACCGGCTGGACGAAATGCGGGACGAGCTGGAAACGTCGGAAGCGAAAGCCGACAATGCCCGCGTACAGCACGAGCAGACTGCCGCTGCGGCGCGCGAGGCGGCCGACGCCGAACGCAGCGCCCGCGAAGCGGTTTGGACCGCAGATGCGGACGCCCAGAATACCAACGACGAAGCCTCGATGCTGGCCGAAAGTACTGCGGATGCTCGGTCGCGGGTATCCGGCCTGAAGGATGCGATCGATAGCCTGAACGCAGATTTGGCTGAACTCGATACCCAGGAGAAAGCGGCCAGCGAAGAACTGGAAGGCCTGGCCGACGTTGGCGATCGCCGGCGGACGGTCGAGGAAAAACACGTCGAGCTCGCCCATCGACGCACCTCGCTGACGGAGATCCGAAGCGCCCATGATCGGCTCGACCGGGAGTCTGAAATGCGGGCCCTACGCCTTCAGGTAATTGCTAACGATCTGGGATCCTGGAAGAACCGCTCGGTCAACGCGTTGAAACAGCTTGAGCAGTTGACGGTCCGTCGGGCGCAGGAGCTCGCCGAGCTGGATAAGCTCAAGACCCGCCCCCAGGAAATCGCGGCAGAACGGTCCGCTTTGCTCGATCGAATCCAAGCAGCCGAAGCCGCCCGAAACGAAGCAGCGGATAATCTAGCTGCCGCCGAAAACCGGCTGGAGGAGCTGACCCGGGAACTGCGCAACCGAGAAAACCGCCTGTCCGAAACGCGCGAAGACCGTGTCCGGCGCGAAGCCGCGGTGGATCAGATTGATCAGTCGCTGAAGGTGATTGCCGAGCGCATAATGGAGCGGCTGGAATGCGCGCCGGAAGACTCGCTGTCGTCCGTTGGGATCGACGCGGAAGACGAGCTGCCGCCACAGGATGCCGTGGAGACCAAGCTCGAACGCCTGCAGCGCGAACGCGACAACATGGGCCCGGTCAACCTGCGCGCCGAACAAGAAGCGGCAGAGCTGGATGAAAAGATTCGCGGCATGGAGACCGAGCGCGAAGACCTGATTGCCGCCATCTCCCGGCTGCGTCACGGTATTTCCGGCTTGAACCGCGAAGCACGCGAACGCCTGTTAGCGGCCTTCAACGAGGTCGACGAACATTTTCGCGAACTATTTGCAAAGCTGTTCGGCGGCGGCCGGGCGCATTTGCGCCTCACGGAGGCGGAAGACCCGCTGGAAGCCGGCTTGGAGGTGTTCGCCAGCCCGCCCGGCAAGCGACTGCAGAGCATGACGCTGCTGTCGGGCGGCGAACAAGCGCTGACGGCGCTGGCATTGCTGTTCGCGGTTTTTCTGACCAATCCCGCGCCTATATGCGTGCTGGACGAGGTCGACGCTCCACTCGACGACAGCAACGTCGACCGTTTCTGCACGCTGCTCGATGAAATGAGCCATCAGTCGAGCACCCGTTTTCTGCTCGTCACCCATCATCGTTTGACAATGGCGCGCATGGATCGCCTTTACGGCGTAACCATGTCTGAGCGGGGCGTTTCGCAGCTTGTTTCGGTCGACTTGCAGGCAGCGGAACGACTCCGTGAGACAGCCTGACGCATTCGTATTTTTATATTTAAAAACAATGTTTTACGGGCCATAAGCGAGGCTTGACACTGTTCGGGGTAGGCCGTATTGTTCGCTCGCTTCCGCAGGCGCAAAAGCGGCTGTGAAAACCATGTCGCATCAATTCTCGATGACGGAGCGCGGACCACAGGACTCCCATAGCGATCTGGACGAACGGTTACGCCGGTTTCGCAACGAACAAGACGTTGCTGCCGGGCGGACCGAGAAGCCAGGAACTCGACAGGGCGGCCTTGGATTTGCGTTTCGCATCGGAACAGAACTGGTCGCGGCGTTGATTATCGGGGTCGGGTTTGGGCTTCTGCTAGATAACTGGCTCGGCACGAAACCATGGTTCATGTTGGCGTTCTTCCTGTTAGGAGCGGCAGCGGGAATGTTCAATGTCTATCGGGTCGTCCAGAATCAGGGCGGCGCGGTCGGATACAAGCCCTCGGAAAGACGGGCATCCGCAGACGCAAAGACGGATCGAAACGGGGAATAACTGTTGGCTACTGATACACACGGCGGCGAGAAACACAGCCCACTCCAACAGTTCGAGATCAAGGAACTGATCCCGATCGAGGTTGCCGGCAACGATATTTCCTTTACCAATTCGGCGCTGATGATGGTGATCACCATTGCCCTGATCTGCCTGTTGATGTTGGCGGGCACGCGCAAACGCGCGATGATCCCAGGCCGCTGGCAGGTTGTCGCGGAGATTTGCTACGAGTTCGTCGCGGGGCTTATCCGCGATACGGTCGGCAATGAGGGCCGAAAATACTTTCCGTTCATTTTTTCTCTGTTCATGTTCATCCTTTTCGGAAACATGCTCGGCATGGTGCCCTACAGCTTTACCTTTACTAGCCATATCGCGGTTACGTTCGCAATGGCGATGGTCGTGTTTGTCGGGGTCACCATCCTCGGTTTCGCCAAACACGGTTTACATTTTTTCAGCCTTTTCGTGCCGCCGGGCGTGCCGATCTGGATGTGGCCGTTGTTGATTCCGATTGAGATCATTTCCTATCTCTCGCGCCCCATCAGCCTTGCCATGCGACTGTTCGCCAACATGCTAGCGGGGCATACGCTTTTGAAGGTGTTTGCGGGCTTCGTGCCGGTGCTGGGCGCGGCAGGCATACTGCCGCTGGCCTTCGTCGTCCCGTTGACCGCGCTTGAACTGTTGATCGCGTTTTTGCAGGCATACGTGTTCACAATCCTGACCTGCCTGTATATCAACGATGCATTGCATCTCCACTAACCAAGCAGACGGCGCAGACCAAACTCCGTCTCGCACGAGAAATAATCAAGAAAGGAACTGACAAATGGAAGAAGCAGCAGCCAAGCTTATCGGTGCCGGCCTCGCCGTGATCGGCGTTATCGGCGCGGGTATCGGTATCGGCAACGTATTCTCAGCCTTCATCACTGCCGTTGGCCGAAACCCGGCCGCCCGCGGCGAAGTCTTCACGATGACTATGCTGGGCTTTGCGCTCGTGGAAGCCATCGCGCTGTTCGCGCTGGTTATCGCGCTGATAATCCTGTTCGGCTGATACACCCGTCGGGGGAAGCTGACCGATGCCTCAACTGGAACAAATCCACACATTTCTGGGCCAAATTTTCTGGCTGGTTATAACCTTCGGATTTCTGTACCTGGTTTTGTGGAAAGCCGCTCTGCCGCGGGTTTCCTCGATCCTGCTTGAACGTCAGGAACGGATCGACGAAGACATACGGAAAGCGGAAGAGTTCAGGAAAGAGGCCGACGAGGCGGTTGCGGCCTACGAGAAACTGATCGCCGATGCTAGGTCCGACGCGCAGGATCTAATCCGCGCGGCGAACGAAAAGCTGGCGGCCGATGCCGCCGCCCGACAGGACGCGCTGACGGACAAAATAAAGGCGGATGTCGCCGATGCGGAATCGCGAATACATAAGGCCCGCGTCGAAGCTATCGAAAACATCCAGTCCGTCTCGGTCGAGGTGGCACAAGCCGCTACGTCGCGTCTGATCGAGACCGAGGTCGGGGCTGAAGATGCCCAAGCCGCCGTCACCGCCGCCATCCAAGGAAGAAGCTGATGTTGCAGGACCCGACTTTCTGGGTTGCCGTCGGCTTTCTGATCCTCGCCGCGCTCGCCGTCATGTTTGGACACAAGCCGGTTCTTACCATGCTTGACGCCCGGGTCGATGCCGTGAAAGCCAGCCTGGACGAAGCCGCCAGCCTGCGCGAAGAGGCCCAGCAGCTTCTTGCCGAATATCAGCGAAAGCAACGCGATGCGGTCAAAGAGACCGAAGGTATGGTAGCCCGAGCCAAGGAAGAAGCCGAGCGGATTGCCGAAGAAGGTGCGAAAAACCTCGAGGCGACGCTGAAACGCCGCGAGGAGCTGGCGATGGAAAAGATCGCCCAGTCGGAAGCGGATGCCGTCCGCGAAGTCCGCGCCATGTCGGTCGAGATCGCGGTCGAGGCCACCCGCGTCCTGATCGCTCAGAAGCTCGACGGGTCGCACGCCGATGCGCTGGTCAACGAAGCTATATCGGACCTGTCGCAAAAACTGCACTAATTGCCCGCAAGCGTTCAATATAGCAGAGGCGGGGTCTTCCCCGCCTTTTTCTATTCCGCTGCTTCGCCGCTGACGGAGTCAGGTTTCCAGCGCAGGATAGGACACCGTGCCGCGGCGGTTTCATCCAGCCGCCGGCGCGGGGTATAGCCCGGTGCGTCCTGAAATGTCTGCGCATCGCCGGCTTTCGCCCGCCTGGCAAGGTCCAGAACGGTATCGATATACTGCTCAAGGTTGTCGCGGCTTTCGGTCTCGGTTGGCTCCATTAGTAGAGCACCGTGTGCAACCAGGGGAAAATACATCGTCATCGGGTGGAAACCTTCGTCGATCATCGCCTTTGCGAAGTCCAGCGTGGTTACGTCGGTTCCCTTTAGGAACCCGTCGTCGAACAGTACTTCGTGCATGCACGGGCCGTCATACGCCAGCGTCAGTTCGTCCGACAGCCGCGCCAGTAGGTAATTGGCGTTAAGCACGGCATCCGAAGACACCTGTTTGAGACCATCGGCGCCATGGCTCATCATGTAAGCTAGCGCTCGGACGAACATACCCATCTGGCCATGGTACGCTTTCATCCGGCCGTATGGCTCTGCGTCACTGGCATCCGCCTCGTGTTCGACCACTTCGTACCCGTCATCGCCGTGGACCACCCACGGCAGGGGCGCATAGGATGCCAAAGCCTCCGACAGGACAACAGGCCCGCTGCCGGGACCGCCACCGCCATGGGGGGTGGAGAACGTCTTATGCAAATTTAGATGCATACAGTCGATGCCGAGATCGCCCGGCCGCACTCGTCCCACGATGGCATTGAAATTGGCGCCGTCGCAGTAAAAAAACGCGCCGACATCATGCACCGCCTGCGACTGTTCGAGTATTTCGTCCTCGAACAGGCCGCAGGTGTTGGGGTTGGTCAACATGAACGCGGCTACATCTTCATCCAGTGCCGCTCTCAACGCCGCAAGATCAACCCGGCCCCGATCGTTCAGCGGGATCGCCTCCACCGAATAGCCGCAGATCGCCGCCGTCGCAGGGTTGGTGCCATGTGCGGAGTCCGGCACCAGCACACGCTTTCGGGCATCGCCGCGCGCTTCAAGCGCGGCGCGGGCCGTCATCAACCCGCACAGTTCGCCATGGGCACCGGCCGCAGGCGACATAGCGACGGCCGGCATGCCGGTCAGAGTCTTGATCCAGTGCGCCAGCGTATCGATCAGGCGCAGCGCACCCTGTACGGTCGATGCCGGCTGAAGGGGATGAACATCCGCCAGCCCAGGCAGCCGCGCCACCTTTTCGTTTAACCGGGGATTGTGTTTCATCGTGCAAGAGCCAAGCGGATAGAACCCGGCATCGATCGCGAAATTCTTCTGGCTGAGACGCGTGTAATGCCGCATGACCTGTGGTTCCGACAGATCGGGAAGACCGATAACATCGCGGCGTTCGAGACCGCCCAGACGATCCTGAACCGCAGGCGGTTCTGGCAGATCGACGCCGCTGCGTCCCGGCGCATGCTGTTCAAAGATCAGCGGCTCCTCGATACGAAGGCCTTTGTTGCCGGTAAATGTGTCCGTGTCTTTTGCAGCCATCAGACGATCTCCTTAAGCGCCGCAACGACGCGATCAATGTCATCGTCCGTCACGGTCTCCGTCACCGCGACCAGTAGCAAATTTTCAGCCAGTGGTACGTCGGGCAACAGCCGCGATAGCGGCACCCCAGCCAGAATCCCGTCACCGGCAAGCGCATCGACGACCGGTCCGGCAGGCTTGCCGAGATCGATCGCGATCTCGTTAAAGAAACTGTCGTTGAGAACACTCAGGCCGGCCGCTTCCAGACGATCGTAAAGCTGGACGGTGCGCGCGTGGTTGAGCATCGCCAATTTTCGAAACCCGTCTTCGCCCAGCAACGACATATGTATCGTAAAGGCCAGCGCACACAGGCCAGAGTTAGTGCAGATGTTGCTCGTCGCTTTTTCGCGGCGAATGTGCTGTTCTCGGGTCGACAGGGTCAGCACCCAGCCACGCCTGCCGTCGACATCGACGGTCTCTCCCGCCAACCGGCCGGGCATCTGGCGGATGTATTTGTCCCGGGTGGCGAACAGCCCCACGCAAGGCCCACCGAAATTGAGAGGATTGCCAATCGACCGGCCCTCGGCGGCAACGATATCCGCACCCATGTCACCGGGCGGTTTCAGCGCGCCGAGCGCCACGACCTCCGTCATCGCGACAACCAGCAACGCGCCGGCATCGTGACAGGCATCTGCAATGGGGGACAGATCGCGCACACGGCCGAAAAGGTCAGGATACTGGACGATCACGCAGGCCGTGTCGTCGCCAATATGTGACGCGACATCCTCATCGCCTGCGGTATCAGGCGGCAGGACGTTTATTTCCGCCTCGAGGTATTTCAGCAGCGTTTCGGTGGTTGCCACGTAGTGCGGATGCAGCGTGCCGGACAGCACCACGTCGCTGCGCTTCGTCACCCGCCGTGCCATAAGCGCCGCCTCCGCGCACGACGTGGCCCCGTCGTACATCGACGCGTTGGCGACTTCCATGCCAGTGATCAACGCCACCTGAGTCTGAAATTCAAACAGGTATTGCAGCGTTCCCTGTGATACTTCCGGCTGATAGGGTGTGTACGACGTCAGAAACTCACCGCGCTGAATCATGTAGTCAACGGTCGCGGGTACATGATGCCGGTAAGCCCCGGCGCCTAGAAAAAACGGCACACTACCTGCCGGCGTGTTCTCCGCCGCCATTGCGCTAATGGCTCGCTCCACCTCCAGCTCGCCCTGATGATCCGGCAGGTTGACGGTATCGGTCAGGCGCACGCTTTCAGGCACGTCGCGAAACAGGCTGTCGACAGATGGGACGCCGATCGTCGCCAGCATCTCGCGGCGGTCGGCATCGGTCAACGGCAGATAACGCATCAGCCCTAGCTCGCCACGAATTCGTTGTAGGTGGCCTCGTCCATCATGCCGTCCAGTTGCGACGGATCGCTGAGCCTGATCTTAATGAACCAGCCGTCGCCGGTAGGTGCGCGGTTGACCAGTTCCGGGTCATCTTCGAGCTTGGAATTGACTTCGATTACTTCACCGGATACCGGCGCGTAGACTTCGCTGGCCGCCTTCACCGATTCTACGACGGCGGCATCTCCGTTCTGTTCGACAGCCTTGCCCAAATCGGGAAGTTCGACGAAAACGACATCGCCAAGCTGTTCCTGCGCGAACTGGCTGATGCCGACGGTCGCGATATCACCGTCCAGCCGAACCCATTCGTGTTCCCTCGAATATTTAAGATCGCTCATTCCGTTTACTCCTTGCCTCTATAGTACCTGTTTGGAACAAAGGGCATTCCGACGATCCGGGCGGAGCGCGGCTTTCCGCGTACCACCAATTGCACCGGCGTGTCCTTCGCTGCGTGAGAAATTTCGACATAACCCATGGCAACCGGGCCACCATAGGACGGACCGAAGCCGCCCGATGTAACCATGCCGATGGAATTGCCATCTGCATCCGTAATTTCAGTCCCTTCCCGTGCCGGCGCCTTGCCATCAGGCAATATGCCGACGCGTTTGCGGGCCGTGCCGTGGGCGATCTGACTCTGCACAGTTTCCGCGCCCGGAAAGCCGCCTTTTTCGCGCCGTCGTTTTGAGATCGACCATGTCAGCGCCGCTTCTACGGGCGTCGTTGTCTCGTCAATTTCGTGGCCGTACAGACACAAACCGGCCTCCAGCCGCAACGAATCTCGGGCGCCAAGCCCGGCAAGCCCGACCGCTTCATCGGCGAGCAGCAGTTCGGTAATACGGACGGCATCCACCGAGCGAATGGATATCTCGTACCCGTCCTCACCGGTATACCCGGACCGGGTCACGGCGACTGGACTACCGTCGATCTGAAAGGGTAGTGCCGTCATGAAAGGCATATGTTCCGCGCCTGGCGCGTGTTTCGACAGCACCACCGCTGCGGACGGCCCTTGGAGCGCGATCAAAGACCGGTCATCGAGCACATCGACCTCAATCATCGGTGAAAGGCCGTTTTTCAGATGAGCGATGTCGGCGTACTTGCAGGCTGCGTTCACCACCAGGAACAAGTAGTCGCCAACATTCGTCACCATGAGGTCATCGAGTATGCCGCCGACATCGTTGGTGAACTGCGTGTAGCGCATCCGTCCGGGTGCGAGGCCCGCGATATCGCCGGGAACCAGTTTTTCCAGTGCCACGGCTGGGTCGTCACCGCGCAGGGCGACCTGTCCCATGTGCGACACATCGAATATCGACGCCAAGGCCCGCGTGTGGTTATGCTCGCCAAGAATCCCTGCAGTATACTGCACCGGCATTTCGTAGCCTGCAAACGGTACCATCTTGCCGCCTTGATCGACATGCAGGTCGTAAAGCGCTGTTTTTTTCAGATTGGTTGTCTCAGCCCCGACGATAGCACGTTTCCCCCGTCATGTTTTGACGGTCCCTCGGTCCTCGCGGACCGGAAACCAACGTGCCCCCTCTGTCGGGATACCTGAGAGATTCACCCGAAAACTGTGCGGGCTTTCGCCTTCGGTGAGACGGCAAGATCCGTCTACTTTCCAGAGTGACATCCCCCTGCGGTTCGGTTGCCTGAGAGTTTCCGGGGCTGTTGCTCCTTCGGCGACGGTGCTAGTCGGTTACCGTCTCTCCCGCAGAGTTCGTCTGTCAGACAGCACGACGTCGCAAGTGATGTCGTCCATCCTATGTTCGGCTATTTTACCTGTTGAAGGGTCGGGCGCAACCGCGCGAGCGAATCGAACAATCCCACAACGATCCGTTGACCAGACACGTAATGCAGCCGAGCGCCCCGTTCAGCGCCGCTGGCGCGCGCGGTTGAATTTCAACTCGTCTGGCGTCAGCTGGAAACCGAATACGATCTCGGTTTTGCCGCCATCGTTCGGATTTTTAAGTGGAATGTTCAGTGCCACATCGTCTTGGTAGACCAGCTTTGTGCGGCCTTCCTCGAACTGGCCCTTGACAGTAAATATCCGCTTACCGCCTGGTTTGCCCTCAAAAGCGGGCAATACAACGAAATATTCAAATTCGATCTCCCGCTGCCGGTTGGCCGGACCCTTTTCGACGGATATCTGGACGAGAAGTTCGACCTCGACTGCCCAGATGCCGTCGTCCTCGTTGAAACCGCATTTTCCGCGGAAATCGAAAATCTCCGCTTCGAAACGTATATCGATGATATCGCGGCCCGGTCCCGGTTTGAACCGGGTCAGATTCTGCGCATCCTGCAGAATAAACACGGCCGGACAGGCATAAAGCTGGTCCTTTTTAAATACGCCGCAGGCGGCCGCCAGTAGGCAAAGCCCAGCGGCGGCTGCCTTGCCGCCAATTTTCCCGAGATTATGCATGGAGAGAACGATGCGTCCGCCCGGCCGGTTAAAGCTTGTTGTGAGATCCGTCGCACTGCGGGACGTCCCCGGTCTTCTTGCACCCGCAAAACCAGAACGTCTCAGACTTTTCCGCCGTATATTGGACCGGCGAGAAACCGGTGCCGCGGTGTGATCCGTCGCAGAACGGCTGATCGTCGCTTTTTCCGCAGGCGCACCACCAGTAGTCTTGGCGAGCTTCCACTTCGACACCGTAAGGAGACGTTTGCGCGACGACTGGTTCCGACATGTGGATTTCCTTCCCGACTAATGCATCCCGCACTATGTCAGCGCTGTTTTTCGCCATACGCGGGTGCTCAACTCTAGTTAACGCCGCACAATTTAACAAGGCATCGAATTCGCCTATGATGTCGCGGCTATCCGAGGAAGAACATGACGAAACGACCACTTAAGATCTTGCTTGCCGGCCCGCGTGGGTTTTGTGCGGGCGTCGACCGCGCCATTAAGATCGTCGAGCTTGCGCTCGAAAAACACGGTGCGCCGGTCTACGTGCGCCATGAAATCGTGCATAACCGCTACGTCGTCGAAAACTTGGAAGCGAAGGGGGCGGTTTTCGTCGAAGAGCTGGAGGAAGTACCGGCTGAGGTGCCGGTCGTGTTTTCAGCGCACGGGGTTGCGAAATCCGTGTTTGCCGAAGCCGAGGAGCGCGAGATGTTCTATCTCGACGCAACCTGCCCCCTGGTGACAAAGGTTCATGTCGACTCCGCACGCCATCGGAAGGAAGGCAAGGATCTGATACTGATCGGCCATGCGGGCCATCCGGAAGTCGTCGGCACAATGGGTCAGTTGCGCGATGGTGAAATGATCCTCGTGGAAAATGCCGAGCAAGCGGAAACGGTCGACGTTCCGAACCCAGATAATCTCGCCTTCGTCACTCAGACGACGCTGTCGGTCGACGACACGGCGAAAATAGTCGGCATTCTCCAGCGGAGGTTTCCAAATATCGAGGCGCCCCGCAAGGAAGATATCTGTTACGCAACCACCAACCGGCAATCGGCCGTGAAGGAACTTGCAGACAAGTGCGATGCGCTGATTGTTCTGGGTGCGCCCAATTCGTCCAATTCCAACCGCCTTGCAGAGGTCGCTCTGACCATGGGATGTCCGAAGTCTACGCTCATCCAGCAGGCCGCCGACCTCGAAGAGGGCTGGCTTGATCGCGTATCGACTCTCGGGATAACCGCGGGCGCGTCGGCACCAGAAATTCTGGTCCAGGAGCTGGTCGATGCGCTCAGCTATCAGTTCAACGTTTCCGTCGAAGAACTGAACGTGATCAACGAAGACGTCACGTTCAGCCTGCCGCGTACCCTGAGCGCCTGAGACGGGGCACAGTCGCATGGCGGTCTATACGGACGTTTCCGCAGACGACCTGGACCGGTTCGTCGCAAGATTCGACATCGGCGAGATCGTCTTGCTCGAAGGAATCGCCCATGGAACGGAGAATTCGAACTTTCGCCTGCTTACCACGACCGGTCCGTTCGTCCTCACGCTATACGAAAAGCGGGTAGACCCGGCCGATCTTCCCTTTTTCTTGGGGCTGATGCGTCATCTCTCCGAAGCAGGCTTCCCCTGCCCCGCCCCCATTGCTGACCGGGACGGTGAATTTCTGCACCGGTTGTCGAACCGTCCCGCCGCTGTCGTAGCATTCGCGTCCGGCGACTGGCCCCGCGAGATCACGGCTGATCATTGCCGAGAGGTCGGGGCCGTTCTGGCAAAACTGCACGTTGCGGCTGCCGGTTTTCCGATGACGCGCGTGAATGATCAGGCGTTGAGCGCGTGGCGATCCCTATTTACAAACGCCGCCGCACTGGCCGACGAATTGCGTCCGGGCTTCGCAGACTGGATTTCAGCGGAAATTGCGGCGCTGGAAAACGGCTGGCCAGCCGGGCTTCCGACCGGCATCATTCATGCTGACCTGTTTCCCGACAATGCATTCTTCGCGGACGGCGCGATATCGGGCGTCATCGATTTCTATTTTGCCTGTAACGATGCGCTGGCATTCGACATTGCGATTTGCCTGAACGCCTGGTGTTTCGATGACGGCACGCTTTGTCGGGAACGTGCAGAAGCGCTGACCGGCGGATACGAAACCGTCCGGCCGCTGGAGCCGGCAGAGAAAACGGCTCTTCCCGTCCTCGCGCGCGGCGCGGCGATGCGTTTCCTAACCACGCGGCTGTACGACTGGTTTCACTTGCCGGAAGACGCGCGGGTGCAGCGCAAGGATCCGCTGGAATTCGTCCCCGTGATCGATTGCCACCGGGCAATATTAAATTCCACCGCCTACGGGGTAAGTTGACAGCATGAGTGAATCTGAAAATAGAGTTGAAATCTTTACCGACGGCGCCTGCAGCGGTAATCCCGGTCCGGGCGGCTGGGGGGCGATCCTGCGGTGGAACGGCACTGAGAGAGAATTGAAGGGCGGAGAAGCGGAGACCACTAACAACAGGATGGAACTGATGGCGGCAATTCAGGCGTTGGAGACCCTGAAACGGCCAGTCCAGGCCGACCTCTATACCGACAGCACTTATGTCCAGAAAGGGATCACTGAGTGGATCCACTCATGGAAAAAACGCGGCTGGAAGACCGCCGCGAAAAAACCGGTCAAAAACGAGGATCTGTGGCGTCGGCTCGACGAGGTGATCCTGCGCCACGACGTATCGTGGCACTGGGTCAAGGGCCATGCCGGTCATGCGGAAAATGAACGGGCCGACGAGCTGGCGCGCACCGGCCTGAAGGAAGCGCGCTAGGGGCTACGCCGCCTTTGCGTCACCGTCCTCTTCCATCACCACCTTGCCGTCGGCATAGAGACGCCAGTCCGCATCCTTCGGGATCATTCCCTCAAACGAGGCGAGCGCGCTGACATTAGTCTGCCGGCCCGCGGCGCGCGTGTTGATAGCTGGCTTCCCCTTAAGGACATTCCTTGCAGCGGCAATCATGATGCGGCGGAACTGGGCAACCGCACCGTCGCTAACGCCGAGATAATCCTTGGTCCGGTCGGCAATGGCGCCCATCGATTCCCACATTGCCATGTCCTGCGCGGGGATGCCGTAGATACCAGTGAAATCCCCCTGTTTCATAGCTTCTCGATCCTGCAGGAACATGTTGTCCAGCGTCCGGATCTTACGAAAGTTCTCGTCGATATCGGCACCGATCTCCGCGCCGCAGAATTTGCGCCACTCGTCCTGATCAATACCCTTCGTTTCATGAAACGCAATCCAGTAGAACATAGTATTGCCGTCGTCCATCGGGATCAGCATCTGTGCCAGCCGGTACTGGTCGTTGGGCGGGATGATGACCGTGAACGGCGCGACGAACAGCGTGTTGCGGATATAGTCCTTCCTGTCCGGATCGATGATCGGCGTACGCACCGCGGCGTAGCGGAATCCATAATCTGTTTTGTCGAACCTGATACGCGGTGCCTTGTCGTTGGATGGTCGCGGCCAGCTTGTAGCAGTCGCCTTAGCCCCGTCTACCTCCGCGGGCGGCATGTTCGACGAATGCAGGCTGGAGCTGTGCGCCGAATCAATCGACCCTTCCAGAACCTGCGCCCAGTTGCATGGGGTATGAATTTTGACGATGGAGATCTTTTCGTCCGGCGCGTGCGCCCAGGCGGGTGGCTCGAACTCGGCAACGTTTTCGGCATCGCCCATCCATAGCCAGACAAAGCCGCCGGATTCCCGCGTGGGATAAGATTTAAGCTTGGCTTCCGCCTTCAGGGCTTCACCAGCATCGGGTTCGCTCGGCATCTCCATGACGTTACCGTTCACGTCGAATTTCCAGCCGTGATAGAGACAGCGCAGCCCGCAATTCTCGTTGCGGCCAAAGGCGAGTGACGCGCCGCGGTGACGGCAGAACTCGTCGATGGCACCAAGACGGCCTTCGGAGTCCCGAAACACCACCAGATCTTCGCCCAGTAGGCGAACCCGGGCGGGTTTGCCGTCGCGTTCCGCGACTTCTTCCGACATACACGCCGGCATCCAGTGCTGGCGCATGATAGTACCCATCGGCACCTCACCCTCGACAAGGCATAAAAGGTCGTTTTCTTCCCGGGTAATCACGAGGCGTCTCCTGCATTGATCGTATCTCCGCCTAATATTCTTAGGCTACGAAGATTATTCTTTGGACGCTAAGATTATTGTATTACCGAGTCAAGTGGTATAGACGGGGCGTTTTGGGTGTGCCTATGGCTGAAACGAAGCTGAAACTGGGGATTGCCGGGCTCGGGCGAGGATTTACAGTTATGCTGCCGACGTTGTCGCTGCACCCCAAGCTGGACGTTGTGGCCGCCGTGGATACCCGTCCCGAGGCCCGCAAACGCTTCGAGGCGGATTTTGACGCCAAATCTTATGACACTGTCCAGAACATGTGCGCGGAGGCCGCAATAGATGCGGTATACGTCACCACCCCACACCAGTTTCATGCCGAACACGCGGAGATCGCTGCTCAGGCCGGAAAGCACGTGCTGGTCGAAAAACCGATGGCGATCACGCTGGAAGACTGCACCCGTATGATCAGGGCAGCGAACGACAACGGGGTACACCTGTTGGTCGGTCACAGCCACAGCTACGACGCGCCGATACTGGAAGCCCGCCGGCTGATTCAGACTGGCGACTACGGCCCGCCGCGGCTGATCACCGGATTGAACTTCACAGATTTCGTCTACCGCCCGCGACGACCGGAAGAACTGAACACCGCGCAGGGAGGCGGCGTCGTGTTCAGCCAGGGCGCGCACCAGATCGATATCGCGCGCCTGCTTGGCGGCGGCCTGGTCGAAACCGTATACGCGACGACGGGCAATTACGACCCAACTAGACCGACCGACGGCGCATACTCAGTGCTGATGAAATTCGCCAGCGGCGGGGTCGCCAATCTCACCTATTCCGGCTACGCGCATTTCGATACCGACGAATTTACCGGCTGGCGAGCGGAATCGGGCTTGGCAAAAGACCCGGAGAGATACGGCGCGGCTCGCCAGGCACTGGCGGCCGCCAAAGACCCTGCCGCCGAAGCCGCTATAAAGGCCGGACGGGCTTACGGCGGACCGAACGGAGTAAACCGGCCGAGGGAAGCACCTACCGACAGGCAGCACGAAAATTTCGGTCTCTTCGTTATCAGTTGCGCGCAGGCTGATATACGCCCGATGCCGGATGGCGTTCGCGTCTATGCCGATAAGGCAATCGATTTCCACCCGCTGCCGGATCCGATCGTTCCCCGCACTGAAGTCATCGACGAGCTCCATGCCGCCGTCTTCGATAACGCTCCGCCGCTGCACAGCGGCGAATGGGGTCGAGCGACACTGGAAGTCTGCCGCGCTATCGTTCAGTCCGCCGACGAAAGCCGGGAAATCCCCCTTAAACACCAGGTAACGCCGGAAGGATTGAGAGCATGACCGACGTACCTGCGGGCGACCGCAATGCAATCCTGCGCCATTGGCGGGACGCGGTCCCGAACGACCGCCTGGCGCATCTCATCCGCGACGCGGGACGCAGCCTGGGGCACCGATTGACGCCGCTTTTGGCAGAGCACGACATCCCGTTCGGGCATTGGGCATTTCTGCGGGTCCTGTGGAACCGGGACGGCCTGACGCAGAAGGAACTCAGCGACGCCATCGGCGTGACCGAGCCGACCACCTTCGCCGCAGTCAAGGCACTGATCGACAAGGGATACATCACCCGCCGGCACAACACGGGCAACAAGCGCAAGTTTTATGTGTATCTCACGCCCGAAGGGGCGGCGCTGCGGGATATTCTCGTGCCCTTGGCCGAAAAGGTGAACCGGGTCGCGGTGGCTGATATCCCGCCTGAAAACATCACCCTGATGCGCGAAACGCTGCTCAAAATAATCGAGAATCTCGCTGCCGAGGACGAAAACGGCGACTAGTCGGCAGATGCCGCCTCTATCGCCTGCCAAATACTGCTCGGTGTCGCTGGCATGTCGAGGTCGGTCACGCCGACTTCGGCCAGCGCATTCATGACGGCATTCATCGTTGCAGGCAACGCGCCAACGGTTCCCGCCTCGCCCGCACCCTTCACGCCGAGTGGATTGCGCTGGGTCGGTACGCCGTTGCCTTCGATCTCGATACCTGGAAAATCACCGGCACGCGGCATCCGGTAGTCCATAAAAGAGCCGCTGAGCAACTGGCCGCTATCGGGGTCATAGGCGACCTGTTCGCCCAGCGCCTGGCCAACGCCCTGCGCCACACCCCCATGTATCTGGCCCTTAACAATGACCGGATTGACCATGACGCCGACATCGTCGACCACCCAGTATCCGACCACGTCTGTTTCGCCGGTCTCCGGATCGATTTCGACCTCGCACACATGGCTGCCATTGGGATAGGTGTCGTCGTCCGGTGCAAAGGTCGCGTTCTCGAACAGACCCGGTTCCACCCCCGGCGGCAATTTTGCCGGCAAAAAAGATGCCTTGGCGACATCGGTCAGTCTAACGGACCGGTCGGTTCCGGCGACGGAAAACGCGCCGTCGCCGAACTCTATATCTGTCTCGGCCGCTTCCAGCATGTGGGCGGCGACCTTCTTCGCCTTTTCGATCACCTTGTCTGCCGCGTAGTACAATGCCGAGCCTCCGATCACGGTTGATCGCGAGCCCATCGTCCCGATCCCGAACGCGACGCGGTCGGTATCGCCGTCAACAACCCGCATACGCGCCGGGTCCAGTCCCAGTCGGTCGCCCACGATCTGCTTGTAGACGGTTTCGTGCCCCTGCCCCTGACTTTTAGTGCCCATTAGGATGGTGGCGGTACCATCGGTGCTGAAGCGAATTTCGGCGAAATCGGGCGACGGAGACGCCGATCGTTCGATCGGGTTGGCGATGCCAATACCGCGGAGCCTCCCCCGGGCGCGCGCAGCATCCCGGCGTTCCGGGAAACCTTTGTAATCGGCCATCTCCAGCACGCGCATCTGGTTTTCCCCGAACGCACCGCAATCATAGACAAGCCCCAGCGCCGTCTTAACCGGCATATCCTCAGGCTTAATAAAATTGCGCGCGCGCAGCTCCGCCGGATCGATGCACAGCTCCCGCGCGGCTTCGTCGAACATCCGTTCGATCACGTAGGTAGCTTCCGGCCGCCCAGCGCCACGATAAGGCGCAGTGGGATTTGAGTTGGAATGCACAGTCCGCACCACCGCGTGCGCCACCGGGATATCGTACACCCCGATCAGCGTGCCGACGTTTGTAAACGCTGCGAGCAGATTGCGGATCGCAGAAAGATAAGCCCCGATATTGGCAATGGTCCCCACCCTCAGCGCGATGACCCTGCCGTTTTCGTCGAAGGCGAGCTCTGCATCGGTGACGTTGTCTCGGCCATGTTCGTCCGCCTGCACCGCCTCGGACCGGCTGCACGTCCACTTCACGGGCCTCCCCAGCTTGCGGGATGCCCACAATACCAGGCGATGTTCCGAATATTGCCAACCTTTTGTGCCGAAACCGCCGCCGACATCACGGGCCATAACGCGGATATTCTGTTCAGGAACGCCAAAAATTTTCTCCGCCAGCAACTGGCGCACCCGGTGCGGGTACTGCACATCAGCATGCAGCAGGAACCGGTCCTCGCGCGGATCGTAGGAGCCGATGGCACCCCGGGTTTCCAAGTAATGCGCAAACACGCGGCTGATGGTGAACCGGCGCTTGACGATGCGGTGCGCGTGTTCGAACGCCTTGTCAGTCGCCGCCTCGTCGCCCGCCTGATAAAGGCCAGAGACGTTATCGGGGTAATCGTCCCAGACCCGCGGCGCATCCTTATCGATGGTTTTCGCGGTATCGGTGATCGACGGTAACGGGTCGTAGTTGACCATCACCGCCTCTGCCGCATCGGTCGCCTGATCTAAGGTCTCAGCAACGACCAATACAACGGGATCGCCGACGTAGCGTACCCGTCCCAGCGCCAGCGGCGGCTGGGGCCGGTATTTCATGGGCTGCCCGTCGGGACGCAGCCATTTGACCGGCATCCCGGGCACGCCGAGATTATCGGCGAAGATGTCTTCGCCGGTATAGATCGCCAGAACACCTGAAAGATCCGATGCCGCCGAGGTATCTATTCCAAGGATATCGGCATGGGCATGGGGGGAACGCAGGACGATCGCATGCGCCTGGCCCGGCAGGTTCACGTCATTGACGAACAGACCGTTACCCCTCAGTAGACGAGGGTCTTCCTCGCGCAGGACCCCCTGCCCGATCCCGAATTTTTCCATAGGGTGTCTCCAGAGCCGAGGGTTTTAGGGCTGCGAGGGGATGTTATCCTCGTCGCTGACCTCGAACCCACCGCCTTCTTCTAGGTTAAACTGTGTCACGGTGCCGTCCTCAACGATCATCGAATAGCGGCTGGACCGCACGCCGAGCCCGCGATCGGTCAGATCGAGAACCTTGCCCATGCCCAGCGTCAACCCTGCCGCAGTAGTCCTAGCTCCAACACCAATAGCCAATTTTGCAGTCCCTCGAATTAAAGCGCTCTCGCGAGCGCTGTGAAACACGTCCGTGAGATAGAACACGGAAAGCAGTTTGTCACTGGCGGAGGGGAAGAACTACCTGCGAGCGAGTGCCTTTTTGCCGCCCGCCTGCTCGAACGCCGCGAGCACCGCGGATTCTGTTAGGATCTCCGGCAACGGCACCCCCCTCGGCACCGTCGGGCCGTAAACCACATTAAACGGAATGCCGAAGCGGCCATAGCTTTTGAGATATGCGGTGACAACCGGATCGGGCTTGGTCCAGTCAGCCTTCATGGCGATAACGCTGCCCGCGACGAGAATTTCAGCAACCTGCCCACGGTTGAGCACCAACGACTTGTTGACCTGACAGGTCAGACACCAGTCCGCGGTCACATCTACCAGTACAGTGTTGCCCCTTGAGATTTCAGCGTCGATGGCCGCCAGATCGAATTTGCGCCAAGTCTCGTCTTCAGCCGCGACGAGCAGGTCTCGTTCGGCATCGGCAAAGCTGTCTGCCCCAACCATCGAAATCGCCGTCAACAGACTGATGACCACCCACGTCGCGAATCTTGCCCGTTCGGTCAGATAGCGACACTGCCAGACCGTGAACGCGATCGCGACCATCAACAGGGCAATCATGGTAGTCGCCGCCCCCCCGATCTGGAACCACAACACGCTGAGCAACCAGAGCGCAGTTCCAATCAGGGTGATGGACAGAATACGTTTCAACGTCAGCATCCACGAGCCGGGCTTCGGCAACCTTTTTACCAGCACCGGGAACGCCGCTACGGCGATCCACGGCAATGCGAGTCCAATCCCGAGCGCAAGAAACACCGCATATATCTCAACCGTCCCCGACGACAGGGCGAATCCGACCGCGGTGCCGAGGAACGGCGCGGTACACGGCGTCGCCAGCAGGGTGGCGAATGCCCCGGACATGAAATGCCCGCAAAAACCGCTACCCCCGTGACCGGACGCGTATACGGTGGCGTCGGACACCGCACCGGGCAGGCGAATTTCGAACAGTCCCCACATATTGAGAGCGAACAGCGTAATCACTGCGACCATAAACGCGAGGAATGCCGGTTGCTGAAACTGGATGCCCCACCCGGCCGCCAGGCCGGCGCTTTGAAGCGCCACAGCGACTGTGCCGAGAAGCAAGAAACAAGCAACGATGCCGGCGGCGGATGCCAGGAAACCGGCCCGCACACGGGACGGAGCTTCGCCACCGTGGCCGACGACTGATAGCAACTTGATCGACAGGACTGGCAACACGCAAGGCATCAGATTGAGGATGAGCCCACCTAGAATGGCCAGACCGAGGATCGCCAAAAACCCATAGCCGATTGCATCTCCGCCCGAACTGGCTGCAGCCACGGACTCGGCACGGCGCAAAGTGACCTTTTGTTCGACCGCAAGATCGCCGTCGACCACTGTCAAGGTTACCGTTTCACCGGCAAGACGCGCATCGGGCCGGTTAGGGGGCTGCACGTCGATCCGCATCAACGCCTCGTTGCCCGTGGACGCGATCCGAACGACCGGCTTGGCAAAACCGTAATCCGCCGGTCCTTCGACATAGAGATCGGGCGATTTCAGTACATCGGAACCGGCGACGCGAACCAGCAGCGCTGTGGTCTTGCCGCTGCCGGCGACTTCCGCCCGATCGATCGAAAGCGGGGCCCGATCGCCCGAAGCAGGCACTTTTGCACGCCATCTTTGGATTGTCCCCAACTGCGGGGTATTGATGTCCGCCCCCGCGGGCAGGTTCAATGTGAAATTGGCCTCGTAGGGGACGCAGATGTCATTGCAGGTTAGAAATCGGACCCGGGCCTTCAGCACGACAGCGTTCCCCGGTTCTAACACCGACGCGGTTATTGGAAAGACGACCTCTTTCTTGTACCCCAGCGTTTCAAGGTTAAGGACCGAGAATCGTTCTGGGGCCGGCCACGCCATCTTAGCATCGGCAAAATTCATCGACCCGGTCCAGTTTACCTCTGGTGGAAAACCAGCATCGCCGGGTGACCGCCAGTATACTTTCCAGCCCGGCTTCATAAGGAACTGAAGACCGAGATCGAGGGTTTCGCCCCCGCCCGCAGTCGCGCCACCGGAAAGCAGGCGAACGGTACCGTGATCATGCTCGAACCTCTCGGAAGTCGCTGCAGACGCGGCGCTGCCAACCGCGAGCAGGGACGCCAGCATGGCAATCTGCGTGTAGAGACGTCTAATGCTGAAGCATTTCACCCGAAACATGTTGGCATTAACCCTTTTTTCGATCCGACCTATAATATAGGACAAGGTACATCTGGTAACACCGTTCGCGGTTCAAAGATTGAATCACACAAGTAAATTGTCCGTGTAAAGGCGACCAGTGGGGCCAGAAAAAAGTTGATGGATATCTTGGGGTAACCGCCCGGAAACGGGTAAAGTAAACACAGGTGCGATATGACAGAAGACCCCAGTACAGACGGATATCTGGCCGGACAGTTGCTGGTGGCCATGCCCCAGATGCTAGACGAACGATTCGTCAAAACCGTGATTTACATGTGCGCCCATAGCCAGGGCGGCGCCATGGGATTGGTCGTGAACAAAATTCTGGACGAAATCAATTTTCCCGATCTGCTCGACCAGCTCGATCTGCGTCCATCATCGGGCGGAGACGATATACGGGTGCATTTCGGCGGCCCCGTCGAAGCGGGACGCGGTTTCGTACTGCATTCGTCAGATTACCGGCAAGAAGCCACGATGGTCATTGACGAGCAGATCGCCCTGACCGCCACGACCGATATCCTGCGCGATATCGCGGAGGGCGACGGGCCGAAAAGCAGCCTGTTGGCGCTTGGCTACGCCGGCTGGGGTCCGGGACAGCTCGATGCCGAGATCCAGGCAAACGGTTGGCTGTCGGTCGACGCGGATCCGGGGCTAATTTTCGATTACGACCCCGACAAAGTTTGGCAGCGCGCGCTTGCGAAAATCGGTATCGATGTCTCCATGCTCTCAGGTGATGCAGGACACGCCTGACCGGTGTCAGCCGGCCAGCCGGGCTTTCACCGTCTCGTAATCGATCAGCCCGTCCACCGGGCCCATCGCCGTTACCGTCGGCGCGGACAATAACAGTCGGCCGGCAACGCGCCCGATATCGTCTGCCGAGACCGCATCGATCCTTTGCGATATCTCTTCGACTGGGATAATGCGGTCGTGGATGGTCACATGACGCGCCAGCCGTTCGGCGCGTGATGAGGTACTCTCCAGCGACATCAGCACGCCGGCCTTTATCTGCGTCCGGGACCGGGCAAGCTCGGCCTCATCCATCGGCTCCTGCGCGACCCGTTGCAATTCATCGCCGACGGCATCCACTAGTTCGGCAAGTTGCCCCTCGCCGGTGCCGGCATACAGACCGAAAATTCCGCCATCGTTAAAAGTCGAGGAAAACGTATAAATCGAGTAGACTAACCCACGCTTTTCTCGAATTTCCTGGAACAGGCGGGAAGACATGCCGCCGCCTAGCGCGGTCGACAGCACGGCAAGCGGATAATAATCTTCATCGGTGAAGCTGACGCCCTCGAAGCCCATCACCAGATGGGCCTGTTCGAGATCACGGGTCTGCCGCAAATCGCCGCCCCGGTAACGTCCTCCCGGCGGCGGCGGCGCCTCAGAGGGGGCAACGCCGTCAAAGGCACTCTCAGCGCGTCTCAACAGATCGTCGGGATCCAGATTACCTGCCGCCGCCAGCACCATCCGGTCTCCGCCATACTGCGCGCCTATGTAGTCCACCAGCGTGATGCGCGGCATGGCGGCGACGATCTCCGCAGTTCCGAGGATCGGCCGCCCTAGAGGCTGGTCGGGATAGGCTGTTTCCTGAAATAGGTCGAAAATGATGTCGTCGGGCGTATCGTTGGCCTGACCGATTTCCTGCAGCACAACCCCGCGTTCGCGGCCCAGTTCTTCTTCGTCGAAAGTCGAATTCAGAACGATGTCAGAAATGATATCGAGCGCCAGATCAATATCGTCTTTTAGCACCGTCGCGTGGTAGACCGTCGTTTCACGCGACGTGTAGGCGTTCAGATGCCCGCCGACGTTTTCTATCTCTGTCGCGATATCAAGGGACGACCGCCGCCGGGTCCCCTTAAACGCCATATGTTCCAGCAGATGCGACACACCGTTGTTGGATGCGTCTTCGTTTCGCGCACCGGCATTCACCCAGACGCCAATCGTCACGCTCTCAACCGAGTCCATCCGATCCGAAACGACCCGCATGCCGCCATCGAGGACGGCCTCGGAAACGCTCATGTGCCGACTTTCGCTGCGTCTTTCCCTCCGGCAGTCCGCCGGATGAAATCCTGCAGAGCCGCCGCATCGTTGGCGAGGGTATCGAACGTCTCGACCCGGTCGAACAGATCGGCCATACGGGACGGCAGCGGCGGCCGTATGCCGGTTGCTGCTTCTACCGCATCGGGAAACTTGGCAGGATGTGCCGTCGCCAGCGAGACGATAGGCACGGCGTTATCACCCCGGCATTTCCGCGCCACATCGACCCCAATGGCGCTGTGTGGGTCTAGCAATTCGCCCGTGTTTTCAAAGACATTGCGAATAACCCAACGGATGCCGTCATCATCCAGCCGCGCCGCATCGAATTTCCCGCGCGCCTTGGACAGTCGCCGGTCGTCGACCAACATCGCGCCGGTTTCCCGGAAATCAGCAAGCCATTCACGCACCGCCGCGCCGTCTCCATCCAGCATGTCGAAAAGCAAGCGTTCAAAATTGCTGGACACCTGGATATCCATACTGGGTGATAGGGTCGGTTCGACGCCGGCTATCTTCATTTCACCGGTCTCAAAAAAGCGAAACAGTATATCGTTGGAATTAGTTCCGACCACCAGCCTGTCGACCGTCAGCCCGCACTTCCAGGCCGCCCAGCCGGCCAATACGTTCCCGAAATTACCCGTCGGTACCGCGAAACTCACCGCCCGCCTCGGCGCGCCGAGGCGAACCGCCGCAACCACGTAATACACGATCTGAATCAGCACACGGGCCCAGTTGATCGAATTGACGGCAGACAGGTTGTGCGCCGACCGAAATTGGGAGTCGTTGAACATCGCTTTCACCAAGTCCTGGCAATCGTCAAACGTGCCGTCCACGGCAATGGCATGAATACCGGCGGCATCGACGGTCGTCATCTGACGTTGCTGCACCTCGGACACGCGGCCTTCCGGGAAAAGGATGTAGACATCGATATTGTCGCGGTCGCGGCAAGCCTCGATCGCGGCGGAGCCGGTGTCGCCCGATGTCGCGCCGATAATAGTCACCCGCTCGCCGCGTGCCGCCAGCACATGATCGAACATCCGTCCCACAAGCTGCAACGCGAAATCCTTGAACGCTAGCGTCGGGCCGTGGAAAAGCTCCATCAGCCATTCGTTGGTACCTATCTGTTTCAGCGGCGCGACTGCATCATGTCCGAAACCAGCATAAGTCTCTTTAATCATCGCTTTTAGGGCATCGTCGGCAATAGTACCGCCGACAAAGGGCCTGATAACCCGGAAGGCGATTTCGGCGTAAGAAAGGTCGGCCATCGCCTCGAACTCGGCAGGCGAGAACTGTGGCCATTCGGCAGGCACGTAAAGACCGCCGTCGGTCGCCAGACCGACCAGCAATACATCGTCGAACGCCAGTTCAGGCGCGTCGCCCCGCGTGGATACGTATTTCAATACCTGTTCCTCAAAGTCGGGCGGAATTTAATCCGGCGACAGTCGATGTCAAACGCGAAACTGTTCATTACACCCGCAGTAAGTCCAACGGCACGCCGATCTTTCGCACTCTCTCCCGCGAGGTTTCGCGGTGCGGGCTTCATCCCGCGGGCGGCCCAGTTTATTTCGACCGTTCCGAGCAGGGTTTTCGCAGGATTGGGATCAGGCACGTAACCCGCGTTTTTCGCTCCTTCGCGGAGCAACCCGGATCGATTTGAACGGGTGCCGAGCAGGGTGATCTGCACCCTCCGGCTAGGCGGCCCAACAATAAGTGCTGTGTATATTCCGCCCCATCTTCTTCTTACTTCATCTACCAGAACATCCCAGAAATCGGGAAAGATCTGCTCTGCCCGCTTTCGCCACGAAATATCGGCCTCAGTGTCGTTAGCGCCGTAATCGTGAATGTCCCAGGTAGCGAGCATTTCCGCTCCGCGTTGCAACGCCTGAAAATCTTCATTGGGGCCGAAACACGCATCGGCCCCTCTCAGTTGGCTAATCGCACCGGACGATACGTTGCCATGAACGTTGTCGCTCAGAAAAATGAACACGTCCGGGTCATGCGCCCGCACAGATTTCAATATCGGAGCTGGATTTTCCTGATCGAGACAAGACCCAAAACCTATGCGCGTCAGCAGCCGTTCCGACAACCCGGGGGACACACAGGCGGCCAGCAAAAACGGTGAAGAAATCTGTAGTCGATTGACGTAGCGGCGTTTCATGTTTTCCCACCCGTTCTTCGTTCAAAACCGCACGAAACGCCGCCTATATCACGAAACGCCGTCTATATGAGGTCCCGGTGTCAGCCGTACCGGGCCTGCAGGTGGGCCTTGAAATCATCGGCTCCGAGCGGTTTGCCGGTTGCAGCTTCCATCAACTCGTCGGTCGATGCGGACGACCCCTTTGCATGCAGGTTTTTCCGCATCCACCCTACAAGTGGCATAAAATCGCCCTCCGCGATCCGATCCGGAATTTCGGGTTGAGCCGCTTTCGCCGCCGCAAACAACTGCGCCGCCGCCATCGCACCCATCGTGTAGGTCGGGAAATAGCCCCAGGCGCCGTCATACCAGTGAATATCCTGCAAGCAGCCCTGGCGGTCATCGGGCGGGCGGATGCCCAGCAGGTCTTCCATGGCATCGTTCCATGCACCGGGTAGATCGGCCAGCCGCAAGTCGCCGTCGACCAGCGCCCGTTCGAGGCGGTAACGCATGATCACGTGCGCAGGATACGTAACCTCGTCGGCGTCGACGCGGATGAAGCTACGCTCCACATGGGTATACAGGCGATACAGATTTTCCACCTCCCATTCCGGCCCACTGCCGCTGAACGTCTCCCGCATCAGGGGCGCCGCGAAGGAGAGATATTCTCGGCTGCGGCAGGCCTGCATCTCAATCAACAACGACTGGCTCTCGTGGAGCGCCATGCCGCGGGCGGATCCCACCGGCTGATAGTGCCAGTCTGCCGGCAGCCCCATCTCGTAAAGCGCGTGACCGGTTTCGTGGAGCACGCCCATCAGGCTCTGCGTAAAATCGTCCTCGGTATAGCGCGTCGTGATCCGGATATCGCCGGGAACGCCCCCACAGAACGGATGCAAGCTGACATCGAGGCGTCCTGCATCGAAATCGAAGCCAAGTACCCCCATCAAACTGCGGCCCAGGTCGCGCTGGCGTTCTGTATCAAACGGGCCCGCAGGCATAATAGCGTCACCCCGAGCCGACTGTTTACCGAGCGCGGTTTCGAGTAAGCTAGGAAGGAAATCGGTCAGATCGGCAAACAGGTCATCGATCCGGTCCGTACGCCCGCCGGCCTCGTACTCATCCAGCAATGCCTCGTACGGAGAACAGTCCAGCGCGGCCGCCTTTGCCGATGCCGCGAGGCACGACAGGTTCAGCACCTCTTCCAGGTAAGGCAACACGCGGGCGTAATCGTTTTCAGGCCGTGCCTCGCGCCATACCATCTCGCATGCGGAACTGGCTCGGGTCATCGCCTCAACTAGGTCGGCATCCACCGCATTCGCATGCACCCAGATGCGACGCATCTCGGCGAGGTTGGCAACCTGCCACGGCCCGTCTAGGGCCTCCCCGCCGGCCGCATCCAGCAGATCGGCCAGCGCCGGGTCGGTTTTCATTTCGTGGGTGGTCAGTTTCAGCGCGGTGAGTTGTTCGGTGCGGGCTTCAACCCCACCCGACGGCATCAGAACCGACATGTCCCAATGCAACATGCCGGCGGCTTCTCCCAACGCCGCCATGCGCCGAAAACGGCTTTCAAGTTCTCGATAGGCAGACATTGATGTTTCCCTCTCAGCGCCGCCGCACATGATAGGCGAGGTAGATCATCACCAGCGCTGCCGCCAGCCCGAACCACGTGATGGCATATTCGAGGTGTTTGTTACTAATTTTGTAGCTGGCATGCGGCCCCTTGGGATAGCCCCTCTCGCGACGATCGGGAGTAACGCGAACGAGATAGGGTCTTTGGCCCGCAATACCCGCTGCTTTGGCCATCTGCGCCACGTCAGCGAAAAACCACTTATTGGTTGACGGATCGTTTTCCGGCACCCAGGCATTAGCCTTGCCTCCATCGCGCAGCACACCGGTGAGCGTGCCGATCCCTTGGGGACGGCGTTGGACAAGATTTCCGGCAGGCCAGGCACGGGGGACCCAGCCGCGGTGAATCAGCACCGCACCTCCGTCCGCCAGCTCCATCGGCGTCACCAGATCGAATCCGGTTTGTCCGTGACGAACCTTATTGAGGATCAGCATCTCTCGGTCATGCAGGAAACGACCTCGCAGTGTCACCCGCCGGTATTCGAAATCCTTCCAGCCATCGTCCGGTACCTCGGTGATTGCCAGCGGCGCGGCAGCACCGCGGTCCAGGCGCTCTGCGATCAAGGCTTGCTTCCATTCCAGCCGCTGCAGCTGCCAAACACCTAGACCGATTAGCAACATCAGCACCGGGATGGCGCAGGCCGTCATCCAGAAGTTAAGCCGGAACGGGACGCGCTCAGGCATCATTGCCGGTCTCGTATTTGTGCCGCACGTTTTTTTAATGCATCGCGAACAGGGTAGACTTGGCGGGATGTGGCATCGCCATAGAGCCGACACCGATGACCAGAAGCCCGACGGCAAGGTGAACCCAGGCCGCCGGTTTGACGGCCAATTCGAGCCAAATCGCCAGTCCGACGACAATCACGCTTAGGAAAAGGATGAAAAAACACTGTCGCCCCGTCGCCAGTACCGTGGGGGGTCGGGTCAGGGCCGCAATGACCGCAGCGGTCGCGCAAGTCGAGCAGATTTTCGAGAAGTCTTCCCTGGCCGCATCTGGGGCATTTGCACCCCACGCTGGTCGAAAAAAGCGACTGCGGCGGCAAGCTGCGGGACGCATTCATAGCGCCCCGCCTGCCGCAAAGCGCGGCCGCGCGACTAGCGGCCCCACCAATAGATGCTGACGAACAGGAACAACCATACCACGTCGACGAAATGCCAATACCAGGCCGCCGCCTCAAACCCAAAATGTTGTTTGGCCGTAAAGTGTCCGGCACGTCCGCGGAAGTAGCATACGATCAAGAAGATCGTCCCGACCAGTACGTGGAAACCGTGAAAACCGGTCGCCATGTAAAAGGTGGACGGGTAGATCCCATCTCCGAAGCCAAATGCCGCGTGGCTGTACTCAAAAGCCTGAACGCCGGTAAAGCAGACGCCGAGAAATATCGTCAGGGCGAGCCCCTGTAGGAAATGCGTGCGATTGCTCTCAAGCAGCGCGTGATGCGCCCAGGTGACCGTGATGCCTGACATCAGCAGAATCAAGGTATTGAGGAACGGCAGGTCCCAGGTATCGAACGTCTGGATACCGGGCGGTGGCCATGTGCCGTCGATCTGCTCAGTCGGGAAAAGGGCGGCGTTGAAATAAGCCCAGAACCAGGCAACGAAGAACATCACTTCGGAGGCGATAAATAGCGCCATGCCGTAGCGCATGCCGACCTGGACCACCGGATTGTGATAGCCGCCGAATTCCGCCTCCTTGATCACTTCCCAGAACCATCCGGCCATGGTTCCGAGAACCGCAACCAGCCCCAAGATCAGAACCCAGCTGATTTCTCCGTGCATATAAAGCACTGCCCCGATGGCCATAACAAACGCCGAAATCGAGCCGAAGAACGGCCACGGGCTGGGGTCGACAAGATGATACGGGTGCTTGTGACCGTGGTAATCGTGTTCTGCGGCGCTGGCGCCTGAATCTGCGGGCGGGACCATATTTATGCGCTCCGTTGTTTAACCATCGGTTTTCGAAGAGACGTCTCCCGCCCGCGCGGTGCGGTCGGGGTCAGCCTCCGTCTGGAAGAATGTGTAGGAAAGCGTTATTTCCCTGACGTCATTTAGGTTGGGATCGTCGGCAATCGCCGGATCCACGAAGAAGGAAACCGGCATATCGATCTCATCGCCGGCTTCCAGCCGCTGCTCGGTAAAGCAGAAGCATTCGATTTTGTGGAAATACTGGCCGGCTTTCAGCGGCGTCACGTTGAACGTAGCGGTGCCGACGATGGGCCGGGCGGATACGTTACGGGCGCGATAAAACGCCAGTGCGCTCTCGCCGATGCGAATCTCCACCTTGTCCTGCGCGGCTGCGAATTTCCAAGGCAACGCCTTGTCGACATCCGCATTGAACCGGATGGCCATTTTCCGCTTCAGTACCGTACCGGGAGCCTCTTCGGCGGTCTGGGTGGTGCCGCCATAGCCGGTGACCTGACAGAACACCTCGTAAAGCGGCACAGCCGCGAAGGAAGCGCCGACCATGCTGGCGGCGGCGAGGAATGACACGAGCGCCACGTGCCGGTTGCGGTATTTGAGATCGCGCGCCATATCAGCCTGCCCCCCCGCCTGACATGCGAACGATCGACATCACGTAGAATAGCGCCGCAAGCGCGAAGACAACGACGACCAGCGCGATATTGCGCCCCCGGCGTTTCTTGTGCATGTCTGATGGCCGTTTTGCCATAACCGTCACCCTGCAATCGCCCGGCAGACGACACTGTCGACGATCAGTGCCGCGAACAGGACAGATAGGTAAAGCAGCGAATAGCGGAACATCTGGCGTGGCGCGCTGTAGGAGTCGTCGAGCCACACCTTTACCGCCAACATAATAAACAATAGCCCCATAACGGCGGAAAGTGCGCCCCAGACGATGCTCGCCGTCCCGATCCACCAGGGAACCAGGGATACCGGCAATAATAATAGAGTGTAGAGCAGGATCTGTCTTTTGGTCTCCAGCACACCGGAAACGACGGGGAGCATGGGTACACCCGCCTTGTCGTAGTCGCCGCACTTGTAAAGCGCCAGTGCCCAGAAATGTGGTGGGGTCCACATGAAAATCAGTGCGAACAGCGCGATGCCACCTAGGCTAACATCACCTGTTACGGCGGCCCAGCCGATCATCGGCGGGAACGCTCCGGCAGCACCGCCGATCACGATGTTCTGCGGCGTCCGGCGTTTGAGCCAGATCGTGTAAATGAAGACGTAGAATCCGATCGCGAGGGCAAGAATAGCCGCGGCGACATAGTTAACGCCGAGCGCCATCACCATGATCGATCCCCCGGCAAGTAATACGCCGAAAGCCAGTGCCGTATTGGGCTCCATCCGTCCAGCGGGAAGCGGCCGTTCCCTGGTGCGTTCCATCTTGGCGTCAAGGTCGCGCTCGTACCACATGTTGATCGCACCCGAAGCACCGGTCGCGACTGCGATACAGAGGATCGCGATGGCGGCAATAATCGGATGAATGCTGCCGGGCGCAACGACTACGCCGGCAAACCCGGTAAACACGACCAGCGACATCACTCGCGGCTTCAGAAGCGCGATGAAATCTAACACCGCAGTGTCGCGGGGCAGCGGGACGGCGGCTACGCCGCCAGTCGCATTGAGAGGCTGGTCGGTCATGGCCGGCCCTAGTGGGCTCCCTCCTCCTTGATTTCTGGCAGCTCGTCATACGAGTGGAAGGCCGGCGGCGACGGCAGGGTCCATTCTAGCGTCGTTGCACCTTCGCCCCACGGATTTTCTCCAACCCGTTCTTTCGATGAGAACCCACGCCAGACGGCATACAAGAAGATCAGAACCCCGATGCCGCTTACGTACGACCCCCAGGAAGCGATTTCGTTCCAGCCTGCAAACGCATCGGGATAATCCGGAATACGCCGGGGCATGCCGGCCAAACCGGCGAAATGCATCGGGAAGAACGTTAGGTTAACGCCTATGAAAGTGACCCAGAAATGAATCTTGCCCAGGCTTTCGGGGATCATCCGGCCGGTCATCTTGGGGAACCAGTAATAGAACCCGGCGAAGATCGCGAACACGGCACCCAACGAGAGTACATAGTGGAAATGTGCTACCACGTAGTAGGTATCGTGCAACGAATGGTCGATGCCCGCATTAGCGAGCACAACGCCCGTCACGCCGCCAACAGTGAAGAGGAAGATAAAACCGATCGACCAGATCATCGGCGTCGTAAAGCGCACCGACCCTCCCCACATCGTGGCAATCCAGCTGAAGATTTTGATGCCCGTAGGCACCGCGATCACCATCGTCGCCGCGGTGAAATAAGCCTTCGTATCGACGCTCATTCCGACCGTGAACATGTGATGCGCCCAAACGATGAAGCCAACCACGCCGATCGCAACCATAGCATAGGCCATGCCAAGATAGCCGAAGACTGGCTTACGTGAGAACGTCGATACGATCTGGCTGATAATGCCGAAGCCGGGCAGGATCAGAATGTAAACTTCAGGGTGCCCGAAGAACCAGAACAGGTGCTGGAATAAGACTGGATCGCCACCGCCGGCGGCGTCAAAGAACGCAGTACCGAAGTTGCGGTCAGTCAGCAACATAGTGATGGCACCCGCCAAAACCGGTAGCGAAAGCAGCAGCAGAAACGCCGTTACCAAAATGGACCACACGAACAGCGGCATTTTGTGCAGCGTCATGCCTGGCGCGCGCATATTGAAAATTGTAGTGATAAAGTTAGCTGCGCCCAGAATGGAAGACGCGCCGGCGATATGCAAAGCGAAGATCGCGAGGTCGACCGCGGGACCAGGCTGTCCGGTCGTTGATGACAATGGCGGATAGATCGTCCACCCACCTCCGACACCCTCGCCGCCGGGCGGGCCCGCCACGAACGGCGAAGCTAGCAGCAGTAGGAATGCCGGAACAAGCAGCCAAAAACTGATATTGTTCATCCTCGGGAAAGCCATGTCCGGCGCACCAATCATGAGCGGCACTATCCAGTTGCCAAAGCCGCCGATCATGGCGGGCATGACCATGAAAAAGATCATAATCAAGCCATGAGCCGTGACCAGCACGTTATACATTTGATAATCGCCACCGAGAATCCCATCTCCAGGCGACTGAAGCTCAGCCCTAAAGACGATCGACATCGCACCGCCTACGACCCCGGCCACGATGGCAAAAATAAGGTACATCGTACCGATGTCCTTATGGTTAGTGGAATATACGTATCTCCGCCACCCGGTTGGGTCGGCATGATGATCGTGGGCTGCGTGTGCGTCTGACATAAGTTTTCCCTCGATCCCTATTTCGTTTCAATTTGTGCATATTCGCGCAACGATGGCCTATCATCAGCTGCGAACTCTTTCCTCGCCTTTTCGATCCAAGTGTCGAATTTCTCTTTCGAAACCACCTCTACCGTTATAGGCATAAAGCCGTGGCGGGTACCACACAGCTCAGAGCATTGGCCGTAATAGACCCCCTCGTTCTTCACTGGCCCGAACCAGATCTCGTTGAGCCGTCCGGGTACCGCGTCGATTTTCCTGCCAAATGCGGGGACGGTCCAAGAGTGCAGCACGTCTGCCGCCGTTACCTGTACCCTGACGATAGCGTCGACAGGGACGACGACGCGATTGTCGGTTTCTAGCAGCCGCAACTGGCCCTGTTTTAGATCCTCAGTGGCGATCATATTCGCATCAAACGAGAAATTTCCGTGATCAACGTATTCGTAATTCCAATACCACTGATGTCCCGTCGCTTTAATCGTCATGTCCACCTTCGGAATCACGTCGGATTTGTAAAGCAACTTAAAGGATGGCACCGCGATCGCGACCAGGATCACAACAGGAATAACGGTCCACAGCACCTCGATCGTCGTATTGTGGGTGGTTCGGCTTGGATTTGGGTTAGCCCTCTCATTGAACTTGAATATCACAATAGCGAGAAGCACCAGCACGAACAGGGTTATCACCGTGATGATGACGAGCAGCAGGTCATGAAAGCTGGTGATCTGCTCCATCAGCGGCGTCGCCGCATCCTGAAAATTCAGTTGCCAGGGTTCCGGTTGCGCGGCGGCGGCTAGCCCCGGCATCGCGAGCGTTCCGAGCAGCGCAAGGAAACGGAAAAGTCTGACTGCAATGGGCATTATGTGAAATCCGTTATGGTGATGTCGGGCTCTACGCAAAATTCCTGAATAGCCTGCAGATACAACAGGCACGTTGATAGCTCTCCACTCTTCGGCGGAAAGTAAACAACGTTGGAAAACTAACCCATAGAAGACCTGATTAACAAGCCGCGCGCATTGTCGCAGAAAACCGAATCTCCTTCCCAGTCAAAGGGATAACGGCCGTGAAACTGGCGGTCTGGGAGGGCTTAGGAGCTTCACGGTCCGGTCGTATGAAAATTCGCGACGTAATGTCGCATATTTACCTCTGTTTTTCGCGGTTTAGCGACAGATCAGGAAAAAGGTGACGATGGACCCGGAACATTCCATATTGGAGTGGAATTTATCTGTGGAAAAAAATCATGAGCGACATCGAAAGCACGGACAACCTCTTCTTCGAGCGGGCCGGTATGGACCTGGGGCGAATCGAGTCCATCGTATCGGACTCGCTTAACGGAGCAGACGATGGCGAACTGTTCCTGGAGTACTGTCAATCGGAAGGCCTTTCATTCGACGACGGCCGTCTGAAAAGCGCGTCTTTCGACACCACGCAAGGCTTCGGGCTGCGAAGCGTTTCGGGCGAGGCGACAGGCTATGCCCATGCGTCGGAGCTGTCGGAGGCTGCCATTTCCCGCGCCGGCAAAACAGTTCGCGCTGTGCGCACGGGACAAGTCGGAATGTCAGACGTCACGCCCCGGACGACCAACGCCAACCTTTACACGGACACCAATCCCCTCGGCGAGTTCGACTTCGCCGCAAAGGTCAAACTTCTGGAAGACATGAACGACTATGCGCGATCAATGGACGACAGCGTGGCGCAGTTCTCGGCATCGATATCGGGCGAATGGCAGGCCGTCCAGGTCCTTCGCGCGGATGGGGAACGCCGCGATGATATCCGCCCGCTTGTCCGCGTCAACGTATCCATAGTCTGTGCCGACGGCGACCGCATGGAAGCCGGCAGCCATGGAACTGGAGGGCGAACCGGTTACGCAGCGTATATCGAACCGGATGCCTGGCAGGCGCAAATCAACGAAGCTTTCCGCCAGGCACAGGTAAACCTTAACTCGGTACCCGCACCCGCAGGCGCAATGGACGTTGTGCTCGGCCCCGGTTGGCCGGGAATCCTGCTGCACGAAGCCATCGGCCATGGCCTAGAAGGTGATTTCAATCGCAAAAAAACCAGCGCGTTCGCCGGACTGATGGGCGAACGCATCGCGGCGCCCGGCGTTACTGTTGTCGATGACGGCACCATCACCGACCGCCGCGGCTCTTTGTCTATTGACGACGAGGGAACACCTACGTCCAAAACCGTCCTTATTGAAGACGGCATTCTGACCGGGTACATGCAGGATCGACTCAACGCTCGGCTGATGGGTGTCTCGCCAACAGGCAACGGACGGCGCGAGAGCTTCGCCCACGCACCGATGCCGCGGATGACCAATACCTATATGCTCTCGGGCGATCACGATCCGGAAGAAATTCTGGGGTCAGTTCGGAACGGTCTGTACGCAGTGAACTTCGGCGGCGGGCAGGTCGATATTACGTCGGGGAAATTCGTGTTCTCCGCCTCGGAGGCCTATCTGATCGAAGACGGCAAGATTGGCGCGCCGGTAAAAGGGGCGACTATCATCGGCAACGGTCCGGATGTGCTGACCCGCGTTAAGATGATTGGCAACGACATGAAGCTCGATCCCGGGGTCGGTACATGCGGCAAGGACGGCCAGGGCGTACCCGTCGGGGTCGGACAGCCGACGCTGATGGTCGAAAACCTGACGATCGGCGGTACCGCCGCCTAACCGGCCGGTCTCATAACCGCCGCCCTCTAATCCCGTCTATCTCGTTGGTCGAGCCCGTCGCTTTTCCGGTCGGCAGCTTTGAACCTGGGGTAGAAACGCTGATCCCGCCATACATAACGTTCCGCGCCGCGCTGTCCGGCATTCAACCCACCGCTGCGCGACCGAATATATCCTTCTCGCGATGCAAAACCTTTCCAGTTCTGGTCGAGTCCGGACATCACCGTTTCCGACAGCCGGGCAGCTTCTCCGGCAGCACCGTTTCGCTTGTTGTGTCGAGTTTCGACTGTGGCGGCAGACCAAGGCGTTTGAGCTCTTCGCGGATACGCGTGCCTATCAGATTTTCTATTTTTAGCACCCCCCCGGCGAGAGAACCTGTCGGCACCATTTTCCTCGAGAGCGGTGTGGGCTCTTGCTGGGCAGCGGCATGCGCGCAGGTAAACACGACGGCAATTGCCGCCTGGGGCGCGACCAGATCAATAAGCGAATTCTCGATAGATTGGGTCGACACTCTTTTGCCACTCAGTTTCGTAAAGAGTCAGCAGCTTTTCGGAGGCAGGGTAACCGCGCTCGGCAATTTCCCGTAGGGTGTTCAGAAACCCTGACTCGTCGTCGCCGGTTTTGTCGAAGATTGCCCGTCGTTTTAGCCCGGCTTCCGCAATTTCGAGCACACGAAGCGCAAGATCCTGCACGGTGCCGTCGCGGAATTTCGTGCGCAACCCGCGCCGTGGCACCTCGGCGCGCAGAAAATTGTGTTCTTCCAGCGTCCAGTCCTTCGCCAAATCCCATGCGGCCGACTGGCAATCGGCGTCATAAAGCAGACCGACCCACAAGGCCGGCAGCGCGCAGAGCCACCGCCAGGGTCCGCCGTCGGCACCACGCATTTCCAGAAATTTCTTAAGCCGGACCTCAGGAAAAATGGTCGTCAGATGATCGGACCAGTCGCTCATCGTGGGCGTCTCGCCAGGCCGCCCCGGCAGTTTCCCGTCCAGGAAATCTCGGAAAGATTGTCCAGACACATCGACGTATTCGCCGTCGCGGTAAACAAAATACATAGGGACATCGAGCGCGTATTCGACGTACCGCTCGAACCCCATTCCGTCTTCGAAGACGAACGGCAGGATACCGCAACGATCCGGATCGGTATCTTCCCACAGATGGCTGCGATAGGACTGATAGCCGCTGGGCACGCCGTCGACGAAGGGCGAATTCGCGAACAGCGCCGTCGCCACCGGTTGCAGCGCCAGCGACGCGCGGAACTTCTCCACCATGTCGGCTTCGGATTCGAAATCCAGGTTCACCTGCACCGTGCAGGAGCGGAGCATCATGTCGAGGCCGAGATTACCCTTTTTTGGCATGTATTCGCGCATGATCTCGTAACGCCCCTTGGGCATCCACGAGATATCTTCGCGTTTCCATTTGGGGATGAACCCTGCTCCCAGCATGCCGACGCCAAGTTCACCCGCGATTTCCTTCACCTGAGCCAGATGTGTGTGCACCTCGTCACAGGTCTGATGAATGTTTTTCAACGGCGCGCCGGACAGTTCAAGCTGCCCACCCGGTTCTAGCGAAATATTGCAATCGTTAATGGTCAGCGCGATGGGATTTCCGTTTTCCATCACGGGTTCCCAGCCGAACCGCACCAGTCCCTCGAGGAACCGGCCGATGCCCCAGTCGCCTTCGTAAGGAACAGGTTCCAGGGTATCGAGCTTGAAGACGAACTTTTCGTGTTCGGTGCCGATCCGCCACGCATCGCGCGGCTTGTTGCCTTCTTCAAGATACTCGACCAGCTGCCGATAGTCGGTAATCGGTTCGGATTTACCTGCCGGTGGTGCGGCCATACGCGTTCGCCCGTTAATTATTCAATGCGCTGACCGGTACAGACTTGTGAATCCCCGGAACGAAAGCCGGCCCATGCCGCAACGTCCGCGTCCTAATCGGACCAGTCGCCGAGATGGTTTTGCCAGCACACCAGCACCGCCGCCACCGCCGTATCCGCCCGGAGAATTCGCGGCCCCAAACGAACCGGGGTAACAAAAGGCAGTTTCGCGAGTCCGTCAAGTTCGGAATGGCTGAATCCGCCCTCCGGTCCGGTCATCACGGCCCACGCCCCGCCGGGCTCGAGTTCGGACAGCGCATCGGGTATCGCCACGGCCTGGCCCGCCTCGGCACATAGGATGATGCGGCGCGCGGGATCCCAATCTTCCAGCATTTCTGCCAACGGCGCGGGTTCGTCGACGATCGGCACGTTCAGCCGGGTGGATTGTTCCGCCGCCTCGACGGCGTTCGATCGCAAGCGCGCAGTATTGGTCCGCGTCACATCGGTATGCTCAGTCAGCACAGGACAAATGCGCCCGACGCCAAGCTCGGTCGACATGCGGGCGATGTTGTTCATCGGCGTCGCCTTCACCGGTGCAAACAGCAGCCACACATCGGGCGGCACACGCTGCGGCCGGAGATGCTGTTCGACGATCATCATGCAACGCGATTTGCCTTCGTAGGCTATGCGGGCCAGCCACTCGCCATGGCGGCCGTTGAATAGTGCTACCATCTCGCCGTCCCTCCGGCGCATGACCTTACGCAAGTAGGAATGCTGGTTCGGCGTCGCTGGCACAGCGTGATGGTGTTCGAGGTCGTATTCAACGAATAGGCGAATACGCGCACGATGGTCGGTATTGGCGGGGTTCCGGTGCATGTTCATGCCGCGGATACTGGCACAGATTGGACGAATCCGGCAGCTGCGTCTCGCAGCGCACGCGGCAATCCGGCCGGGCCCTGACTGTGCTATAAAGATTTCCATGACGACTCCCTCTCCCAGCGACATTCCGCGTGGCGGCTGGGTGGACCGGCTGATGCCGCGCCGGATTCACCCATTTATCCGGCTGTCACGCTTCGATCGGCCGATCGGGACATGGCTGCTGCTTTTTCCGTGCTGGTGGGCGATCGCGATGGCTTCGATCGGCCCGGCGCACTGGCACCTGTTCGTCCTGTTCGGACTCGGCGCGCTGCTGATGCGAGGCGGCGGCTGCACCTGGAACGATATCCTCGATCGCGATTTCGACGCCCAGGTCGCCCGCACCCGCGACCGCCCGCTCCCGGCAGGCGAGGTAACCGTGCGCCAGGCGATGATCTGGTTCGCGATGCAGCTTGCCATAAGCGCTGCCATTCTCTTCTCATTCAATTCCTTCGCAATATGGACAGGCCTCGCATCGCTCTCGCTGGTGGCGTTGTATCCGCTCGCCAAGCGGGTAACGTTTTGGCCACAGTTCGTGCTCGGCCTAGCGTTCAACTGGGGAGTGCTGCTCGGATGGGCAGCCGTGACCGCAGACGTAAATTGGCCTGCGTTCGTCCTTTACGCCGGAGGTATTTTCTGGACTCTGGGGTACGACACCATCTACGCCCACCAGGACCGGACCGACGATACCGCCGCGGGTGTTAAATCTTCAGCCCGCGCACTGGGTCTGCTGGCATCAAAACCCTGGCTCGTCGCTTTCTATCTGATCGCCGTCGCACTGTTCGGCATCGCCGGATTCGGCGCCGGGCTGGGCTGGGTCTTCTGGGTGGGCCTTGCCGCCGGGACAGTACAGCTGGTATGGCAGGTCGTCGACGTCGACCTCGATTCACCCAAAGACTGCCTCGCTAAGTTCAAGTCGAACCGATTGTTCGGATGGCTTCTACTGGCAGGAATTGTCGGCGGGCATCTGAGCTAGCAACTCATTTTCATTCATCCGACCCCGCGAAATCGGAGTCGAGCAGCTCCGAAAACGCGTCCATCTCCGCAGTCACGCTGCTGACGGCCTTTTCTTCCATCGCACGATAGCGGTTCAGCGCCTCGCGGCCGAAATCCGTCACCTGGGCGCCGCCGCCGCCGCGACCGCCGATCGCCGCCTCCACCACGGGCTCGCGAAAGGCGCCGTTCATTGTTTCGACCAGCGTCCACGCCCGACGATAGGACATGCCCATCTCGCGCGCGGCGGCCGAAATCGATCCCATTTCCTCGATCAGGCGCAACAATTCCGCCTTGCCGGGACCGATGGCGATCTCCCGGCCGAGCAGGATGCGCAGACGCGGAGCGGGAACGGGTGGGCTCATCCCGACACTTCACCACCGGAACGGCGCGTCAGCAAGGTCTCCGCTGTTGCCAGGTCCTCCGGCCGATTGATATTGAAAAACGGATCGTTCGGCACAGCAGAAAATTCAACCCGCACCTGCGCGTAGCGGGATGTCCAGTCGTCGACCTTGCGCAGACCTTCTCGCGTAACGGCCTCCCGCAGGTCAGCAGCTAACCGGACCGGCCAAAGCGCGAACACAGGGTGATGCCGCCCGCCCGACGCCGCGCAGGCCATATCGGCATCCGCCGCCTCGATGGCCTGCCGCAGCCCGGATACCAGGTCCGGTGGAATTAATGGCGCATCGCAAGCGAAGCTGGCAACCCAGGAAGACTCCGGTGCGCATTCCGCCGCCCACTCCAGACCCGTAAGCACGCCGGCCAATGGACCGGCATGGCCATCAATGACGTCCGGCTTAATTGGAAGCCGGTATGCAGTGAACAAATCGGGGTCGCTGTTGGTATTCAAGACCAGCGCTCCGACCTGCGGCCGCGCTGCGTCGATCATACATTGCAGGAGCGTCCGTCCGCCCAACGGTAACAGACATTTATCGCCGCCGCCCATGCGGCGGGACTGTCCTCCGGCCAGAAGCAAGCCGCAGATATCAGGCTCAGACGGCATTGTCAGGCAGCATGTCTAGGGTCATGGCGTCGTCCCCCAGCAGTTTATACAGCAGATCCCGGTCCGCGTCTTCAAGCGCGCTGAAATCGTTTGTCCATCGGTCGGGCACGTCGTTCGGTATTACTCCTGGCGCCAACACGGCGTTTTCGACATCGGCGATCCGTTGCACAATCCGCCGCTGCAGCAGGCCCTCCGCAAGGTTCATATGTTCGGTGTGGAAATAGTCGTCGCAAAGGGCATACAGAAACCGCACGCGACGCACGTCTGCCGCCGCCAGCGCGGTCACGCGGTTCAGATCGCCATAGGCTTCCAGCCGGGCGGCGGCATCGCCGGTGAAGACTTCACCCCCTATCTCGTCCCGCAACGGCGATGCCAACCCCAGCATCGTGGAAAGGTGCTGATCAAAGCGCGCCAGCAATGATACCGATTGCCCGGCATAGGCGACGATGCGCCCACCGGCATAAGATTTTATGCGAAGATATACTCCTGCCTGGCAGAGGTTCTCGAAGATCAGCGGATCGTTCGGGATACGGTCAGCGCCGACGGGCCCCTGCCATTCGAGCGTTACAGTCACGTGTCGGCCAAAGCCGCTTTTCGGTGATGTCGGTCCGGCTCCTCGGCGGCGACATCGGGATCTATGTCATAGACGATACGCTCCTCGCCAGACAAGGCCATGAAGCGCTTCCCGCGCGCGCGGCCGATCAGTGTTAATCCTGCCTGGCGCGCCAACCCGACCCCCCAGGCCGTAAATCCGGAGCGTGAAATAAGGATCGGAATCTGCATCTGTACTGACTTGATCACCATTTCGCTGGTCAACCTTCCGGTCGTGTAGAACATCTTACCGGCAACCGGGATGTCATTCAGGTACATATAGCCTGCGATTTTATCGACAGCGTTGTGCCGCCCCACGTCCTCCATGTAAATCAGCGGCCGGTCCTGTTCGCACAGCACGCAGCCGTGGATCGCACCGGCTTCCAGATACAGGCTGGGGGTAGTGTTGATTGCGGCAGTCAGCGCGTAAAGCCATGACGTGTGTATTTTCGCGTCGGGATCGAGGATTTTATCCTCGAAGGTCTCCATGATGTCCCCGAACACCGTGCCGAGCGCACAACCCGACGTCCGCGTTTGCTTCGCCAGCTTTTCCTCGAAATCGGTTTCCTGCTCGGTGCGGACGACCACCGCTTCTGCCATTTCATCGTAGTCGATACCGGTAACGACATCGTCCGGGCGCAGCATGTTCTGGTTGAGCAGATATCCCACCGCCAGATACTCTGGATAGTCGCCCACAGTCATCAGGGTCACGATTTCCCGGCTGTTCAAATACAACGCCAGGGGACTCTCCACCGGTACCAAGGTATCGACAGGCTGCCCGTTCTGATCAGTGCCTGAGACCCGCTCTGTAAGACAGGGGTTCGTTGGATCCGGACGAACCAAAGAGACATTCTTAACGGTCATCGGCGGAGTATGATCCGGTTCAGGGTTTCATACAATGAAGTTGCATCCAATGAGATTATGCGTCGAAAGCCGTCCGGGTGTGTGACTGTCCGCTTGGTGAAGCCCGCATTACCCCGGATGCACAAAAGTGAGGTTCGGAAGTGACGGCCGGCGCGGTCATACAATCACGGGTTGGCATCGGGGACTTGACCGTCGACTTCGGATCCTGAGCGGCCATCAGTTTCGATTCGATGCTGTAGGGAGCAGCGAGACGAGGGGTTTCCTACTCGCGCGAAGGAATGCACTCGGCATGATGATTTCGCGCCAGCTTGCCCGCATGATTGGCGGAGACGTCTTCGTTGACATTTCTCAGGGGCACGGTTCGCGCTTTACGCTGCGATTGTTCGAGACCCACTCCGCCTGACCTGACGCATTGAGCCTATCGGCCCGTGACTTTTCTTTTCGTTCAAAAGCGTTATAGTCGTTCGTGAATAACGCTTTTGAACGAAAACCCGGTACGGGACGCTCAAACGGATGACCACAGACCTTAAAATCGCGGAAAAACCGCTGATAGACCCATACGATCGGCAGGTAAGCTATTTACGGGTCTCGGTCACCGACCGCTGCGATTTCCGTTGCATTTACTGCATGGCCGAGAACATGACGTTCCTGCCCAAGGCGGACGTGCTCAGCTTAGAAGAACTGGACCGCCTGTGCAGCGCATTCGTGACCCGCGGCGTCCGCAAGCTGCGGATATCTGGAGGAGAACCGCTGGTTCGCCGCGATATCATGTGGCTTTTCGAACGTCTGGGCCGCCATCTCGACACCGGCTCGCTCGAAGAACTTACCCTGACGACCAATGCCAGCCAACTTGAACGCCATGCTCAGGGACTGTTTAATGCAGGCGTGCGCCGCATCAACGTGTCGATCGATACGCTCGATCCGGTAAAGTTCGAGAAGATTACCCGATGGGGCAAGCTGGACAAGGTTCTGGGCGGGGTGGATGCCGCCGCCGATGCCGGTCATCGCATCAAGATTAACGCGGTAGTGTTGAAGGATGTCAACGACGATGAAATCCATGACATGGTCGCGTGGTGCGGCGATCGCGGGTTTGATCTGACATTTATCGAAGTCATGCCGATGGGTGAGATCGGCGGCGACATGCGGCTCGATCAGTACTGGCCCCTGTCGATGGTCCGCGCCGAACTGAAAAAGCGCTGGACGCTGACGGATATTGACGACACGACCGGCGGACCCGCCCGATATGTCCGGGTTGACGAAACCGGAGGCCGGATCGGCTTTATCACCCCGATGACCCATAATTTCTGCGAAGACTGCAACCGGGTACGACTGACCTGCACAGGCACGCTGTTCATGTGCCTGGGTCAGGAAGACGCCGCCGACCTGCGGGCGCCACTGCGTAACGGTGACGATAAGCTGATGATGCAGGCTATCGATGACGCCATCGCCCGCAAGCCCAAGGGCCATGATTTCATAATCGATCGCCGCCGCGCGGCTCCTGCCGTCTCAAGACATATGAGCGTCACCGGCGGATGATATACTTTGCGGACTGCCGCTGACGGAGGTCCGCCATGAACGCCCCCAAAGTAACCAGCAATGGGCCCGGCTCCGCCGGTGCAAATTCGCTCAGCCGTCGCGATGCGGATGCAGTATTCCATCCGTATACCAATGCCGTCGCCAACCGCACGGACGGACCGCTGGTCGTCACGCGCGGCGCCGGGGTCTACGTTTGGGACGAGGACGGCGAGAAATACATCGAAGGTATGTCGGGTCTTTGGTGCACGTCTCTGGGATTCGGCGAACACCGCCTCGCAGAAGCCGCTGCCCGGCAGATGCGTGAGCTGCCCTTCTATCACGGCTTCAGCCAGAAAAGTCACCCGCCGCAGATTGAACTGGCGGAACGGTTACTTGCACTGGCCCCGGTCCCAATGGCCAAAGTGTTTTTCTGCAATTCCGGCTCGGAAGCGGCCGACACCGTCGTCAAGATGATCTGGTATCTGAACAACGCGCTTGGCAGGCCAAAAAAGAAGAAGATCATCAGCCGGTTCAAAGCCTATCACGGGGTTACGGTCGCCGCCGCCAGTATCACCGGCGTCCCTGTCAATCATACCGCGTTCGACCTTCCGCTGGACGGCTTCCTGCATACTGACATGCCGCACCACTACCGGAATGGCGAAGACGGCGAAACTGAGGAGGAATTCGCGACCCGCTGCGCCGACAACCTGGACCGGCTGATCGAAGCCGAGGGGCCGGAGACCGTCGCTGGCTTTTTCGCCGAGCCGGTCATGGGCGCGGGCGGTGTGATCGTGCCCCCAAAATCGTATTTCGAAAAGATCCAGGCGGTGCTGAAAAAACACGACGTCCTCCTCATCGCCGACGAGGTGATCTGCGGATTTGGCCGCACGGGTGAAATGTGGGGCAGCCATACTTTGGGACTCAGACCCGATATCCTGACCTGCGCCAAGGCACTGACATCGGGCTACATGCCGATTTCAGCAGTCATGGTGAATGACCATGTGTTCAACGCTATTGCACCGAAAACCGCCGAGGTCGGTGTTTTCGGGCACGGTTATACCTATTCGGGTCATCCGGTCCCCGCGGCGGTCGCGCTGGAAACCCTGAACATCTACGAGGAAATGAACCTTGTCGCTACGGTGAAGGCGCGCAGCGGGCGGTTCTTGAGCCGCTTGCACGACTTCGCCGGTAGCCCCCTTGTCGGCGAAACCATGGGGCTCGGGCTTGTCGGCGCGGTGGAGTTGGTCGCAAGCAAGGAAACTAAAGCGATGTTCGAACCGGCAGGCACTGTCGGCCCCTGGCTTGCCGCCCGGGCACAGGAACACGGGCTGATCGTTCGCGCCATGGGCGACCGGGTCGCGTTTTCGCCGCCGCTGATCATATCGGATGCGGAAATCGATGCGATGTTCGACAGGTTTGCGTACGCGCTTTCGGAAACTGAGAAAGCTGCGGCCGCGGGGGCGTTCACCGGGAATTGATCCCGATCTACGCCTTCGCCCGCGACATTTTCGCCCAAACCGCCGAATATTGGATGAGGACGCCCCTGACCTGTTTGCATTCAGGGTTTCTTTTACTATTGTTCAAGCAGCTCGGGTGGAATGCTGCTAACAAATACAAACTACCGACTAAAAGTCCGTGGAAAGTGACGTCTATGAACTACGAACAGTTTTTTGCTGACCGGATTTCCGATCTCAGAGTTGAAGGTCGCTACCGCGTTTTTGCGGATCTGGAGCGGCAGGTAGGCGCGTTTCCCAAAGCGACGAGCCACACCGGCAGCGGCACGGAAGACGTGACGGTCTGGTGTTCCAACGACTATCTCGGCATGGGACAGAACGAAATAGTCCGCTCTGCGATGAAGGAAGCCATCGACAAGGTGGGGGCAGGCGCAGGTGGCACGCGGAACATCTCCGGCACGACCCACTACCACGTTCTTCTGGAGCAAGAACTTGCCGATCTCCACGGCACCGAAGCCGCGCTTGTTTTTACGTCCGGGTACGTGGCTAACGAAGCCGCGCTGTCGACCATCGGAGCGCAAATACCCGACTGCGTGCTGGTTTCCGACGCCGAAAATCATGCATCGATGATCGCAGGGATTCGACACAGTTTAACCGAGAAGGCGGTGTTCGCGCACAACGATCTTGAAGATCTGGAACGCAAGCTGCAGGCTATCGACATCAACCGGCCGAAGGTGATCGTGTTCGAGTCCGTCTATTCGATGGACGGGGATATTTCGCCAATAAACGCAATTTGCGATCTCGCCGATAATTATAATGCGATGACATACCTCGACGAAGTCCATGCAGTCGGAATGTACGGCCCCCGCGGCGCGGGCGTTGCCGAACGCGACGGCGCGATGGACCGGATCACTGTAATCCAGGGCACACTGGCCAAGGCGTTTGGCGTCATTGGGGGGTATATCGCTGGTTCGGCGGCCATGATCGATTTCATCCGCTCCTATGCTTCGGGCTTTATTTTCACAACGGCCCTGCCACCGGCGGTCGCCGCCGGCGCGCTTGCAAGCGTGCGCCATCTGAAAACCAGCAGCGTCGAACGGGAACAGCAGCAGGAACGCGCTGCAACTCTGAAACAGCTGTTGCGGGACGCGGATCTGCCCGTCATGGAGTCGGAGTCGCACATCGTGCCGGTTCTGGTTGGCGACCCGGTGCTGTGCAAGCAGGTCACGGACGAGCTGATGGACCGGCATCAAATTTACGTGCAGCCCATTAACTATCCAACCGTGCCCAAGGGTACGGAACGCCTACGTTTGACACCGGGTCCGTTGCACAGCGACGACGATATGGCCCATTTGGTTAATTCCCTGCAGGAAATATGGGGTCGTCTTGCAATCCAGGCAGCTGCTTAATATATAAATTAATCGTTTTTTAAAAAGCGTTGCAGGGACGAAAGGGATGGGACGTGTTTAGCGACAATTCGCTCTTACCGAAAGAAACGATCAGACTGGCGGCACTCGGATTACTGTCCGAGGGGCCACTGGTGTATGCGGATCTCGCCAATGCGGTTCGCCAGTTCGTCGGCCGTATCGCCGGACCTTCGCTTGAACTAACGGGCCCATCGATCGAATTGCTGCGCTATGAAGGCCTAGTCCACGCTAATGGCGACGACTCGATCGCCGTTCTGACATTGACGGAACAAGGACGAGCGGAGCTCCTCATCCTCCTGAAAGCTTCAGTGCGGCCGCCCCTTACTGACATGTCTAAACTGGTCATCGCACTGAAGATGCGTTTCTTACCAATGCTGGAAGCGGGCGAAAGGCGCGATCAGGTCGATCTTCTGATAGACGCCTGTGAGCTTGAGCTCGCCCGGTTAAGCGATCTGCACGACCCCGGGGCGGACGAGAAATTCTTCCAGGACTGGCTGACACACGATATCGGACTGGTTGAACATCGGCTGAGCTGGCTTCGGGCGCTGCGAGGCCGTGTCTAAGTCTCCCCCGGTATGAAAAGAATTTCCGCAATAGACATCGTTGCCGAGCCACGGGTCAGCAATCCTCGGTGATTTCAAGGTCCGGCGAGTAATGCCGTTCGCCAAACGCCGGGAAGTTGGGACGTAGGATCCTCCGTGTTTTTTGATAGTGTGGGGCTGCTAGTATGCGGGAGAGGCAAGGGCGTCAACGTCTGGCCCCATCCGCGTATCGGGCCAGCGACCTCAGCGGAGAGGTATTCAGACCTGCATGGGACTGCCGGTCGAGCAAGAGTAAACTGAGCGGCCTTTCGATCACGTCACCGCCGAGGAATTACCCCCATTTCTACCGGAAAGGCGTGCAGTATAACCTGATCGTCGGCTCGGCGTTGGGCGAGTAAGGCGCAAAGGTCAAAACCTTCGCTCCGATCTTCTATCATCACGGCGCAGCGCCGGAAGGGTAAACGATCGGCCTGCCTAAACGACATGCTGTTCGCGGGCACCGACTTTTTAAAGCCAGCTTTTGCATGCGGTGTAAAGCTCGCGGCGTTTTCGGTCATCATCTTCACCTGAGCGTCCAGTAACCCTCTGCCTCGGTCACCACGAACAGCCGATATAGCAGCGCCAGCCCGATCCCTAGGCGCTACGCCATTTCAGAATCATAGACGCTAACCTCAGCGACCCTAGCAGCACCTCAGGTGTCGGGTACTTGCGCCAGTGCGGCCCATCCTAGGATGACATCGTTACAGCCACGGGCCACCAGACGGCCAGTCTCCAGTTGTCTTTCATCCCAGTCCTACCAGTCAGGCGGGTCAATCATTAACGCCGCCAACCCGGTGGTCAGTCCTTCCACATAGATGATACGGACGGCCTCACCATCGGCAGGCTAGATTGGCTCGATGCTGAACGAAATACCGGTCGGCTAGAGCAGGTGCTGGCCGCCGGTGATGAAAACTTCCGTCCCGGTGACATAGCCAAAATCGGGCGTGCAAAGCTGGAACACGGTACCGGCCACTTCGGTCGGCGTTCCCATTCGGTTCAGCGGTATCCGCGGGATCAGGGATTCGTATTCCGGCCCGATCATCTCGGTCTCGATCTCCCCGGGGGCGACCGCATTGACGCGGACGTCGAGCTCGGCGAATTCTACGGCCAGCTCACGAGTTAGCGACGAAAGGGCGGCCTTCGATACCGAGTAGGCAGAACCCGCGAACGGGTGCGCCTGATGCCCAGCGATGGAGGTGATGTTCACAACTGCGCCCTTGCCGCGGTGCAGGGCAGCTGCAAGCCCGCGACACAGCTTCAACGGCACGAAAAAGTTCAGCTCGAATACTTCGCGCCAGGCCTCTTCGTCGCCGTTAAGGCAGCCAAGCCGTTCTTTGTAGGGCGTCTTAGGCGATACCGCGGCATTATTCACCAGCGCGGCCAGCCCGCCGTCACCGATATGTTCGTTGGCCTTATCGATAAAGGCCTCAAGATCGGCAGCATCTCCAAGATCGGTTGGGATGTGGTGCGCCCAGTTGGGATCGAGCCGGCATGCCTCGGGCACGTCGTCGCGGGAACAGGTAATGATGCGCCAGCCCGCCTCGCTGAACCGGCGAACCGTTGCGTGGCCGATCCCGCGGCTTGCGCCAGTTAGAATCAGTGTCCGGGTTTTATCCGTCATTCAGCGGTTCCACTGGGTCCGTCACTTCGCCAGAAGGGTCGGAACAGTCGTATGGTTGAGAATGTGGCGCGTCCGTCCGCCCAACACCATCTGTCGCAGTCTGCTTTGCGAATAGGCGCCTTTTACCAACATATCGGCACCAACGGCGGCGGAATGTGCAAGGAATGCCGCGCCGAGATCGCTAGCCTGCGTGTCGAATTCATGGATGTCTGCATTGACGCCGTGCCAGAGCAACCGCGCCACCAGATCAGCGGGTTCAAGCGGCAGCGGCTGGGGCAGTTTCGGTGCCAAGATCGTGACCTTCTCAGCCTCCGTCAGCGCCTGAATCGAAACGGCGATAGTCCGCGCGGCCTCCGGGCTGGCTTCCCAGGCAATCGCAATATGCGCACCCGTATCCGACGGTGCCTGCGGCGGGGCGACCAGGATGGGCCGGCCGGTATCGTGCAGCGCCGCTTCCAGCGTGATGGGCGACGGCAAGGGCGCATCCGTGACGGGCCGGCCAACGACGATAAGATCGTAGAGACGACCATGCAGGGCAACGATCTCGTCTTCGCGCCCGGCTTCCTCGCGCCAGGACACGGTCACACCCGCATCGGGTGACGGCTTATGCGAAACCTTCAGGCTGTGCTCCGCGCAGAACGCCTCGAACATCGCTTTAGTCTGGGTCGCCCGGTCCTCGCCCTCCCGCTCGGTCACGTTAATGATCTCCTCGATCATGGATCCATCCATGCCTTCTCCGGTATAGGGAACCAGCCCGCGCGGATCGGCTCGCACGTGAAGTATTTCGAGATGCGAATTCCAGCGTTTTGCGATCAACAATGCCGCATTCAGGGTCGACTTGCTCGCTTCCGGCGAACCGACAGGAACCAAAATAGTCTTGAAACTCATCTTTACCTCCCGGGCGGTTTTGGCTGGTCGAATGCCTGCCTTGTCGGACCACTTGTTGTTGCTACGTGGAGAATGCGGGGTTTTGGTCCCGGCTTCAAGCCTCATGTCTGCGGAGCCGGCCCCGGGAACGGCGTATTGCGCTGCGCTGGCGACCTGCTGGATTGAGTCGAATAACAACCCCATGCAGCCGAAGCCCCGGTAGCCAGTATTCTGGAATACGGCAGGCCCGGACCACCCCGACACAATCTCCGTCTATTCAGATATGCTATCCGCACGGCACATAATCGTAGCACGAAAAACAACAAAAAGAGGATCTAGGGGAATATTCGTCCGGTTTCCCACGGACCGCCCTCTTTACGCCGGTAGACCACGCGTTCGTGGAGCCGGAACGGCTTGTCTTGCCAGAACTCCATTTCCCGAGGTACGACGCGATACCCGGTCCAGTGCGGCGGGCGCGGCACGTTGCCGGTACCAAACTTGGCAGCAAACCGCGCGACGCGCTTTTCCAGTTCGAACCTGCCCTCCAGCGGGCGCGATTGATCCGACGCCCAAGCGCCGATCTTGCTGCCGCGGGCGCGGCTGGCGAAATAGGCATCAGCTTCTGCGTCGTCTACACGCTCGGTGCTGCCGACGATGCGTACCTGCCGCCGCAGCGATTTCCAGTGAAACACCAAGGCTGCCTGCCGCGTGGCATCCAGTTCGATACCCTTCTGGCTTTCGGTGTTTGTGTAGAAGACGAAACCTCGCGCATCCGCCCCTTTCAGGAGTACCATCCTTGCCGACGGGAGCCCGCCCGCATCGACCGTCGCCAACGTCATCGCGGTCGGATCGTTGGGTTCAGTGTCGTGCGCCTCATTCAGCCAGGACTGGAAAAGATCTGTCGGATCGTCTTGGTCGGCACCCGCCATGGAATCATCCTGAAAAATCGTGTCATTCACACCTTGCTGCATGTCGGTCAAATTTTACCGCAACTTTTGCAAAGTGTCTCGGTTGCATCCCCATCTCAAGGGGTGGCCAATTTTTTGGCCGTTGAATACCGGGTGAAACGAGCCAACGCAATCCGCCGGTGTCCGAACGGGTTGCCCTCGGTAGAGAGGAAATGGGCGTCACCATGATGAATTCCAGAATTCCAACACCGATTACCGTCATCGCGAGCCTCGCGCTTGCGGGTCGCGAAGGACAGGGCCGAAACAGACCGGTGGCGAGCTCATCGGTGTAGCGGTGGGCGGCATCGGGGACGCGCTGTTCGGCAGCGAAACCAATGAAATAATTACCATTACGCTAGGGGGGGGTACTTGTGGGAACCTAGGCTAGCAGCGAGTTCAGCAAACCGCTGGACGATACTGACAAAGAGGAAATTCGGAACACGGCGCAGAAATAGCGGAAAAAAACAAGACCGGCTAGTCGGCCAGCTTGTCCACCCCGGACGACGGCCACCGCGGCACGTCGACGCCAACCAAGACATACCAGACCTCCGCCGGCCAGAACCACCTTGAATACCAGTAGACCGTCACAGTGTGCGGGAAAACCGAAGAAACCCAGGAGAGAGCCTGCCGTCAGCCCGACAGGATGTTGAAAATCCGGAACTGAGCCGATCAGTATTCGATTCCGCCTTTTCGCCAAAATTGACCGGTCAGACCGATTGTGTAGGATGCCGAAATCTGCGGGTCCCGCCCCGTCTGCGGGATCCGCGTTGTAAGATTGAGAGGTTCGGATGTCGGACGCGGGTGCATTGATGCACGGTAAACGCGGGTTGGTGATGGGGGTTGCGAACGACCGGTCCATTGCGTGGGGTATTAGCAAGGCCCTCGCCGATCACGGCGCGGATCTCGCCTTTACCTATCAGGGGGAAGCACTCGAAAAACGCGTCCGCCCGCTGGCAGATTCTCTTGGGTCCCAGCTTGTCCTGCCCTGCGATGTCACCGACACTGCTAGCGTGGACAATGTTTTCTCAACTCTGGGCAAAGAATGGGGCAGCCTCAATTTCGTCGTGCACGCAATAGCCTATTCTGACAAGGACGAACTGAAAGGCCGGTATGTGGATACCTCGTCCGACAATTTCGCCAAAACGATGAACATTTCATGTTATTCGTTTACCGCAATCTGCAAGCGCGCCGCGCCGATGATGAAGAACGGCGGTAGCCTGCTGACGCTCACCTATGCAGGGGCCGAGCGGGTGATGCCGCACTACAACGTGATGGGTGTCGCCAAGGCCGCGCTGGAAACCAGCGTGAAATACCTCGCGGCAGATCTGGGTCGCGACAACATCCGCGTCAATGCGATCTCCGCCGGGCCGATCAAGACGCTGGCGGCTTCAGGTATCGGCGATTTCCGTTATATTCTGAAATGGAACGAATACAACTCGCCGCTGAAACGCAACGTCAGCATCGACGAAGTCGGCGGGGCCGGGCTTTACCTGCTATCCGACCTGTCGACAGGTGTGACCGGCGAAACGCATCATGTCGATTCCGGTTATCACGTGGTTGGCATGAAGGCAGCCGATGCACCCGATATATCGACGGTCTAGAAGATGATCTGCTTACGCAGGATGACCCAATGACCGACAACACCTTCGGGCATCTGTTCCGCATGACTACGTGGGGCGAAAGCCACGGCCCAGCCATCGGCTGCGTGCTGGACGGCGCACCTCCCGGCCTGAATCTGGACGAATCCGATATCCAGTCGTGGCTGGACAAGCGCAAGCCGGGCTCTTCCCGCTTCGTCACCCAGCGTAAGGAACCGGACACGGTGGAAATCATGTCGGGCGTGTTCGAGGGCAAAACCACAGGTACGGCCATTAGCCTGATGATCCGCAATCAAGATGCGCGGTCGAAGGATTACAGCGCCATCAAGGACAAATTTCGGCCCGGCCATGCCGATTACACCTACTGGAAGAAATACGGCATCCGCGATTATCGAGGTGGCGGCCGGTCGTCGGCGCGGGAAACTGCCTGCCGCGTTGCGGCAGGTGCGGTCGCCCGGAAGATCCTGGGCAGCAGGATCAAGATCCGCGGCGCCATGGTGCAGATGGGCGAGATGGAGATCGACCGCGACAAATGGCGCTGGGCCAACATCGCGAAGAACCCGTTCTGGTGCCCCGACGCGGCCGCCGCGAAGGAATGGGGAACCTATCTGGACGATGTGCGAAAGCAGGGCTCGTCAGTCGGCGCGGTGATCGAGATCGTCGCCTCTGGCGTACCGGCGGGTCTCGGTGCGCCGATTTACGGCAAGCTGGACGCCGATCTGGCCGCCGCAATGATGAGTATAAATGCGGTCAAAGGCGTGGAAATTGGCGCCGGCTTCGACGCGGCCGCATTATCGGGCGAAGACAATGCCGACGAAATGCGGATGAAAGGCAAGGACGTCGATTTTCAGTCCAATACCGCGGGCGGCGTACTGGGGGGCATCTCGACCGGGCAGGACGTTGTCGTCCGCTTCGCCGTCAAGCCGACTAGTTCGATCCTGACGCCCCGCAAAACCGTCACCCGCCAAGGCAGGAATACCGAAATTGCGACCAGGGGCCGCCACGATCCCTGCGTCGGCATCCGCGGAGTGCCGGTCGGTGAAGCCATGATGGCCTGCGTGCTAGCCGACCACCTGCTGCGGCATCGGGGACAGGTAGGTAAGGATACAAGGTCCTGAGTACTAAACCGGCCTCGCAGATACGACTCCGCAAATCTTCGTAATCCAGTTTCGCAACCTAGCCGTCAACGGCGAGTGCACGCAGTCGCCCTTCGAGTTTCTGAAATGTGGGGGCTTCGCTTTCTTCTTCGGTAATTTGATCAAGGACATCGCGCCGGACGATTTCAAAGACGAGCGTCAAACGATTGGAAGCAGCGATGGGTGTAGCCCAGTCGGGCATTGCCTCCTTCGGTAGCTGCTCCAGGTCTTTGATCCCTCTAAGACAGTTAACTCGCCGCGCTATGACCTCGCGGGCCAAACGCAGATTCGTCAGCTCTGCCGCACTCTAAACACAGCCGCAAGCTCGATATGGTGCGACCAAAGGAACTGATCGAATGGCTGGACCGGACCGATCGCATACTCGGCGTCAGCCAGCACACGCGCATCGCGGGCGAACGTTGCGGGATTGCACGATACATAGACCACTAGCGGCACGCCCGCCGCCGCCAGTTGTTCCACTTGGGGGCCTGCCCCGGCGCGCGGCGGATCGAGAACGATCGCATCGAACCGGATCAGCTCGGACGGGCGAAGCGGCTGGCGGACGAGGTCGCGCGTCTCCACAGTGACGCCCCAGTGGTCGCCCGCTGCCTGAACCGCTGCGCACTGCGCCGCGACGGCCTCGACCGCATGAACGGTTTTTCCCGCCGCCGCGACCGGCAATGAGAACGCCCCGCACCCGGCATATAGATCGGCGACGGCGGTACTTTCAGCGACGGCGTCGATAACGAAATCCCGCAACGCGGCTTCACCAGGCGCGGTCGGTTGCAAGAAACTGTCGAGCGGCATGGATACCGCCACATCACCGAACCTGACCACAGGTTCACCCGCCACGAGGATCGGTTCCGGCAGGCTGTCGCCATCAGACCAGGACAGGCGGCAGATACCCGCTTCGTCGCAGAATGCAGGCGCATCCATACGAAGATCGAGATCCGGTTCACCCTTTGCGAACACGACGACGTCGAGCCCGTTATCCGTCTCCGTAACGGCGACCTCGCCATGGTTTGTAAAACGTGGCAGGAAACGTCTGAGCGCGGACAGAACCCCGACGACCCGCGGCGTCGCGACGGGGCATTCAGCTAGATCGACGATTCGGTCCGACCCAGCCTCCCGGAAGCCTACGATGACGCTATCCCGGATCTGCCGAAATCCAAGCCGGACACGTCTCCTGGTACTGGGCAGCACGCTGACCGTCGTTAGAACCTCAGCATCTACCCCTGCCCGCGCCAGGGAATTTCTCACCAGGTCCCTTTTCCACGCCGCGTAGAGACCGGCACCCATGTGCTGGGCGGCACAGCCGCCGCAAGTCCCGAAATGCCCGCATGCGGGCGATATCCGTTCAGACGATGCTTCGACAACATCCCGCACAACAGCGCGCTGCCCGTCGCCGCGCCGCAGGGTCTTTACGACACGGACCAATTCACCGGGCAGCGCATCGGGAACGTAGACCGTTCCCTCGCCGGATTCCGCGATCCCGTCGCCCCGCGCGCCGAGCGAATTGATCCGGATTTCCATCAGCCGTCGAACCGGGCGGCGATGAAGAATTCGATATTGCCCTCCGCCCCCTTGATCGGGCTCTGTTCGGTTCCGAGAACCGTCCAGCCTGCCAGACCGGCCAACCAGTCTTCGACCCGACAGCAGGCGGTCCGGTGAAGTGCCGGATCGCGCACGATTCCCCCCTGCCCCACGTCGCTTTTCGCGACCTCGAATTGCGGTTTGATCAGCGCAATCAGGTGGGCACTAGGGCCGGCAAAGCCCATCGGAGATGGAAGCACAGTTTCCAGGCGTGTGAAGCTAGCATCGCAGACCACGGCGCCGACCGGAGCCGGGATATGTTCCGCCGTTAGGTGCCGGGCGTTCTGCCGTTCCAGAACGGTCACACGGTCGTCTTGACGCAGTTTCCAGTGAAGCTGCCCATAGCCAACATCGACGGCGTAGACGTGCTCCGCACCGCGCGACAGCAGAACATCCGTAAATCCGCCGGTAGACGAACCCACATCAATGGCGGAGGTACCCCTGACGTCGATGCCGAAACAGTCGAGAGCATGATCGAGTTTAAGGCCACCGCGCGACACCCACGGGTGATCCGCGCCTCGAACTTCTATCGGTATTTTGGTGGAAACGGGCGTGCCCGGCTTATCGATACGCACCTCGCCGGAAAACACCTTGCCGGACAGGATCAACGCCTGTGCCTGTTTGACGTCTTCCGCCAGCCCCCGTTCCACGAGTAGCTCATCGGGGCGCGCGCGCGCGGCCGTCGGTCAGGCCCTCTCGCCAGCTGAGAACGACGCGGCTTCGAGACCTAGCGCCGCCATCGCCGTGGCCACAATATCGGTATTGGCGAGACCGGCCAGTTCGACCTGCCGGCGTGGGGAATCCTGGTCCAGGAAGAGATCGGGCATGACCATCGGGCGAAATTTCAGTCCGTCGTCGAACACGCCCGCCATCGCGAGGAACTGCGCTACCTGCGATCCGAAGCCACCAACAGATCCCTCTTCGATGGTCAACAGAACTTCGTGCTCCGCGGCCAGCCGCTTGACGAGATCTCGGTCGAGCGGCTTGGCGAAACGCGCATCGGCGACCGTCGTGGACAGACCGTGCGCAGTCAGTTCTTCCGCCGCGTCGAGGCAATCCTGCAGCCGCGTGCCATAGGACAACAGCGCAATTTTCGTGCCTTCGCGCAGGATGCGGCCTTTGCCGATGGCGAGAATTTCAACGCATTCCGGCATGTCAACGCCGACGCCCTCGCCGCGCGGGTAGCGGAATGCAATGGGCGCATCGTCGATGTTGGCGGCGGTGGCAACCATGTGCATAAGCTCTGCCTCATCAGACGGTGCCATTACGATCATGTTGGGCAGACAGGAGAGATAGGCGATGTCATAAGCACCGCAATGGGTCTGGCCGTCTGCTCCGACATAGCCTGCGCGGTCCATGGCGAAGCGCACAGGCAGGTTCTGCAGCGCGACGTCATGAACAATCTGATCGAATGCTCGTTGCAGGAAGGTCGAATAGATCGTTGCGAAGGGTTTCATTCCGTCGGCTGCCAGGCCGGCTGCAAACGTCACCGCGTGCTGTTCGGCAAGACCAACGTCGAAGGTGCGGTCGGGGAATTCCTTTTCGAACAGATCGATGCCGGTGCCGGACGGCATCGCTGCCGTAATCGCAACGATCTTGTCATCGTCGCGGGCTTCCTTGATCAAACTTTCAGCATAGACCTTGGTATAGCTGGGCGCGTTCGCCTTGCCCTTGTCGAGCGCGCCGGTTACGACGTTGAACTTGCCGACACCGTGATACTTGTCGGCTGCCTGCTCGGCCGGAGCATAGCCCTTACCCTTCTGTGTCACCACGTGGACCAGCACGGGACCGTCGGCCTCATCGTCGCGCACGTTCTTCAGGACCGGGATCAGGTGGTCCATGTTGTGGCCGTCGATCGGGCCCACGTAATAGAAGCCGAGCTCCTCGAACATCGTGCCGCCGGTCAGCATGCCGCGGGCATATTCTTCCGCCCTCTGGGCGGCTTTTTTCATCCGGCGCGGAAATTTTTCGGACATGTGCAGGCCAATATCACGCAGCGACCGGTACGACTTGGACGAAATCAGCCGCGACAGATAGGCTGACAGCGCGCCGACGGGCGGCGCGATCGACATGTCGTTGTCGTTCAAGATGACTATCAGCTTGTTATCCATCGCGCCGGCGTTGTTCAACGCTTCATACGCCATGCCGCCGGTCATCGCGCCGTCGCCAATCACAGCTATGGCGCGATGACCGGTATCCTTTAGGTCGCTGCCGACGGCGAAGCCGAGCGCCGCCGAAATCGACGTAGACGCATGGGCAGCTCCAAAAGGGTCATATTCGCTCTCGGTTCGCTTTGTGAAGCCGGACAGGCCGCCACCTTGGCGCAGTGTGCGGATGCGGTCGCGTCGGTCGGTCAGGATCTTGTGCGGATACACCTGGTGGCCGACATCCCAAACGATCTTATCGTCCGGAGTATCGAACAGGTAATGCAAAGCCACCGTCAGTTCGACAACCCCGAGGCCGGCACCGAGATGCCCGCCCGTTACCGAGACGGCATCGATGGTTTCCGCCCGCAATTCGTCCGCGATCTGCTGAAGCTGATCGGCTTCAAAATTTTTCAGGTCACTGGGACTGTTGATCTGATCGAGAAGCGGCGTCTGAAGCGCCATTACGTTCCCCCGAAGCTCCTTTGTTAAACTGCGCTGGCCGGATACCCGGGTTCAGCTTCTCCTGGCTAGCACGAATTCCGCCGCCGAGCGCAACTCATCTGCCCGCTCGCCGAATGTATCGAGCCGCGACAGGGCCCGATCCGTCACCTGACGGGCCCTGCGTCTTGCGCCGTCGACGCCAAGCGCCGAGACGAAAGTTGCCTTCCCGGCTCCGGCATCCTTGCCAACCTTCTTTCCAAGATCGTCTTCATCGCCCTCGACGTCAAGTAAATCATCGGTAATCTGGAAGGCGAGACCGAGCTCAAAACCAAATGTTTCCAGCGTCTTAACCACATCTCCGCCGGCCTGGCCGAGCAGGCCGCCCGCTGCTGTCGAAAACGCGATGAGGGCGCCCGTTTTCATAGTTTCCAGCCGGGCGATCAGATCGGCATCGACATCCGCATGTTCGCTTGCCAGATCAATCACCTGACCGCCAACCATGCCGGCGCCCCCCGACCGCGCCGCTAGCGCCGCCACTAGGTCGCTGCGCACCTGCGCATCCGGATGCGTTTCGGCCCCGGCTAATACCTCAAACGACAGCGTCAGCAACGCATCGCCCGCCAGGATGGCGGTCGCTTCGTCGAACGCCTTGTGACAGGCGGGCCGGCCGCGCCGCATGTTGTCGTCGTCCATCGCGGGCAGATCGTCATGGATCAGCGAATAGCTGTGCACCATCTCGACCGCTGCGCCGGCTCGCAGGTACTGCCGCCCCGGCACATCGAACATTATCGCGGAGGTGCACAACAGATACGGCCGGAGAAACTTTCCGCTGGCCAGCGCCGAATAGCGCATCGCCTCGAAAAGCCCGCTTTCCGGTCCTGTCGGGTACGGCAGCAGCGCATCCAGCGTCTCCGTCATGACGGTGCCGAAGTCGGCAAGCGCCTCTCTCACCGGCGTTATGGACAGGACATCACTCAATGTCCGCTGGCTCCGCAGCGACTTCTCTATCGGCACCAAGCGAAATTGTCTCTACCTTGGCCTGCGCAGCCTTCAGCTTTTTCTCGCAATGGGCCTTTAGTTTGGTGCCGCGTTCGTATGCTGTAATCGCATCTTCCAGCTTGCCCTTGCCGTCTTCGAGCGTTCGCACAATGTCCTCAAGCTCCTCGAGCGCGTCCTCAAACGACATCTTGGCGACATCCGCCAGTTTGCCACCATCAGCCATGATTCACCTCTATTACCCGCTTAAATAGTAGGATTGAGAGGGGTTTACGGCAACCCGTCGCCTGAATCAACTTCGCATGCAATCAGCTCATCAGCGCCGACACATGAGCCTGAACGCTATTACCCAAAGCCTTCAGGTCGTACCCGCCTTCTAGGGTCGATACCAAGCGTCCCTCCGCGAATTCGCCGGCAATATCCTTAAGTTGCGCGGTTGCCCATTCGAAATCCTCTTCCTCGAATCGCAGCGACGCGAGCGGATCGCGCGCATGGGCGTCGAACCCGGCCGAAATGAAGACGATATCCGGGCCGAACGCGCGCGCGGCGGGCAGAATCCGGTTTTCCATCGCCGCTCGGAATTCCATCCCGCCGGCATTGGCGTCCAGCGGCACGTTGAAGATGTTCCCGACGCCGGTCTCCGCGGTCGCGCCGGTCCCCGGATAGTGGGGATACTGATGCGACGAGGCAAACAGCGTATTGGGATCGGTCTCGAACACCGCCTGCGTGCCGTTGCCGTGATGCACGTCGAAATCGAAGATCGCGACGCGCTGCAGATTGTGCACGGCACGAGCGTGCAAAGCACCAATTGCAACGTTGTTAAACAGGCAGAACCCCATGCCGCGCCTCGGTTCGGCGTGGTGCCCCGGCGGACGGACGGCGCAGAACGCGTTGTCGGCATCGCCCCCAGCCACCGCGTCGACCGCGGCGATAATCGCACCGGCGGCATGCAGTGCAGCGTCGCCCGTCCCCGGCGACAGTACCGTGTCAGCATCGAGCCGGGCGAGCCCGTCTTCAGGAATATTGTCGAGTACGAGATCGACATAGCCGCCGTCGTGGACGCGTTTCAGCTGGTAGCCGGTGGCTAGCGGTGCGTCGTGCCGGATAAGCGCCGACCAGGACTCCCCGGCAAGCGCCTCGTTCACGGCCTCGATGCGAGCGCTCCGTTCGGGATGTCCCGCGCCGGTGTCGTGTTCGAGCGAGCTGGGGTGGGTGTAAAGCGCGGTGGTCATGTTACAATCCTCCACAGCAAGGGTACTATACCGCGGATCGCGTGACACGCCCTGCCCGAACAGGAAAGGCCGATGACAGAGACAACGAATGATACCGCCGAGCCCGCCACAAATTCCGGCTGCGTGCTGGAATACGACGATTTGCGCGACTGGCTCGCCGCGGTCGAGGCAAAGGGCGACCTAAAAACCGTCACCGGCGCCAACTGGCATACCGACATCGGACAGGTGGTTGAGGTGATGTGCCACGACGAAGGCACGCCGTCGGTGCTATTCGACGAGGTCGAAGGCTGCCCGCAGGGCTTCCGCATTCTGATCAACTGGTTCACCGGCACGCGCAAAAACCTGACGCTAGGCTTCCCGGAAAACTTCAACAAGCTGGAACTCTCGCGTGGCTACAGCACCCATACCAAGAACATGAAACCGGTGCCCCACGAGATCGTCGACGACGGGCCTGTGTTCGAAAACGTGCAGGAAGGCGACGACATCGACGTCACCAGGTTTCCCGCGCCACTGTGGAACCCTGACGACGGCGGGCGTTACATCGGTACTGGCTGCTTCAACATAACCCGTGATCCCGACACCGGCTGGATCAACTGCGGCACTTACCGCGTGATGATCCACGACGAAAAACGCGTCGGGCTTTATATCTCGCCCGGCAAACACGGGCGCATTCACCGCGACAAATACATGGCCAAGGACGAACCGATGCCGGTCTGTATCGTCGTGGGCACCGATCCGCTGTCGTTCCTAACGTCGTCGACCGAGGTACCGGAAGGCATGAGCGAGCTAGACATGATGGGCGCCTACCGCGGCAAGCCGATCCGATGCGTTACCGGCAAACACACCGGCCTGCCCTTCCCCGCCAATTCCGAAGTCGTAATCGAGGGCTTCATCCATCCCGGTAACACTGAACGTGAAGGCCCATTCGGTGAATGGCTGGGCTATCAGGGCGGCGCAATGGAGGCCGAACCTTGGGTCGATATCGCGGCGATCTATCATCGCAACGATCCCATCCTGCTGGGTGCGGCGCATATTCGCCTGCCCTACGAATACGCACGGTATCGCGCAATCAGCAGATCGGCGGTGCTGAAGGAAAACATGGCCAAGGCCGGCGTTCCCGACGTTACCGAGGTATGGGCGCACGAGGTCGGCGGCTCGCGGCTGTTCCTAGCGGTCGCTATCAAGCAGCGCTATCCCGGCCACGCGGTGCAGGCCGGCCACATCGCCGCCATGTGCCACGCAGGCGCCTATCTCGGCCGGTTCGTGATCGTGGTAGACGAAGACGTCGACGTCACTAACCTTGAAGAGGTGATTTGGGCCGCCTGCACGCGCTGCGACCCGGCGTCCAACATCAACTTCATCGAAAACGCGTGGTCGTCGGCGCTTGACCCCATGATCTCGCCCGACGACCGCAAGGCGGGGAAGCTATATAACAGCCGCGCCATCATCGACGCCTGCCGCCCGTTCCACTGGAAAGACGACTTCCAGAAGGTCAACGCGCCGTCTCCGGAGGCGCGCCGGGAAGCCTGGGACCGCTGGTCGCATTTGAGGGAATAGCCAGCGAGCCGGTCTGATGTCGAAGATCTCAAAGATGCGGTACTTCCTCAGCGTCTGATTGGTCGGCGCGGTTTTCCGAATTCAATCGTCAACGCTCCGGAAACCGAATTTGGCGGCAAGCAAGTGACTATCGTTGGAAGTGTCGAAGGGCGAAAACGCGACCTCTACGTGCGGGTTTTTGTGTTTCCGTTCTCGCATTCAAATGCCTCGATCG
>DKQG01000015.1:65918-110307 GCA_002471575.1 Alphaproteobacteria bacterium UBA7314
CCCTGCCGAAGCCAAGGAAAAGCGCGCCAAGTGTGGATGACTAATATTTTCGTTCTACCCCATCCAGCGCCGGTGTAGGGGAGCCCCCCCAACAATCAATCTATTGGCCGCGAATAAGTATGAAATGCCCTAAAATGCACACGCCGCGAAATGGCCCTGGAACGGATTGATCAAGCCCTTCCTGCCGCCCCCTGGATCGCCTGCCAGACCCGCTGCGGCGTCGCCGGCATGTCGACATGGGTCACGCCCAGTGGTTTCAGCGCATCGACCACGGCGTTGATCGTGGCGGGCAGCGCGCCAGTGGGACCGGATTCGCCGCCGCCCTTGGCGCCGATCAAGTTCGAACCGGTGACAGTCGGCGCGCTAACGATGTCCATCAAGCAGGTGTCGTCGGCGCGCGGCAAGGCATAGTCCAGCAACGAGCCGGAAATCAGCTGCCCTTCTCCGTCGTAAGCGATGTCTTCCATCAGCGCTTGGCCGACCCCCTGCACGATACCGCCGTGCATCTGTGCTTTTAGCAACAGCGGGTTGATCACCGTGCCGACGTCGTCGATGCAGACGAAATTGACCATGTCTGTTTCTCCGGTCTCCGGGTCGATTTCCAGTTCACAGATCTGTACGCCGGTGGGCCAGTTCCAGTATTGCGGCACGAAGGTACCGGTCTCGTTCAGCCCAGGCTCGATCTCGGGCGGCAGCTTCGCGGGCTGGAAGGCCGCGGCAGCGACTTCCAGAGTGGTCATCGCTCGGTCGGTCCCGCGTACGGTGAACACGCCGTCGGCAAAATCAATGTCGCTTTCCGCTGCTTCGAACAGGTGGGCGGCAATTCGGGTCGCTTTTTCGATCGTCTTGTCGCAAGCGAGAGAGACGGCGGAGCCGCCGATCGATATGGACCGAGAATTGAACGTGCCGCGCCCGTAGGTGACGATATCGGTGTCGCCCTGCACGTAACGGATGGTCGTGGGATCGAGCCCCAGCCGGTCGCAGACGATCTGCTTGAAAACGGTTTCGTGCCCCTGACCGTGGCTGATCGTGCCCATGATCAGCGTCACCGTGCCCGACGGATCGAACCGCACGCTGCCCGATTCCGGAAACGGCGACGAGGTCTTCTTCACCGTGTTAGACATGCCGAGCCCCCGCAGTTTGCCGCGCGATGCCGCTTCCGCGCGACGGTCTTCAAATCCGGTATAATCGATGGCGTCGAGTGCCTTTTCCATGTTGCCGGGGAAATCGCCGCAGTCGTAGGTGAAGCCGAGCGCGTTGGTCCACGGCATCTGGTCCGGCGTCACGCTATTTTTCTGGCGGATCTCCACCGGATCCATGTTCAGCTCTCGCGCCGCCATATCGATGATGCGCTCGCCTAGATAGGCGGCTTCCGGCGCGCCGGCACCGCGATAGGGATTGGTCGGTACGGTGTTGGTGAACACGCCCGTGATCGCCACATGCACGGCCGGTGTGCGATAAATACCGGCCAGCGTGCCAAGATTATTGGTCGGCGGGCGCGGACCGCGAATGGCAAGGTACGCGCCCATCGCCGCCAGAGTTTTCACCCGCAGACCCAGAAAATGCCCGTCCTTGTCCAGCGCCAGCTCGACTTCGCTGACATTGTCCCGGCCATGGGTGTCGGACATGAAACCTTCCGACCGGTCGGACCGCCATTTGACGGGTCTTCCCGTGAGGCGCGAGGCCCAGAGCACCAGCAGCAGTTCATTATAGGTGCCGCCCCGCATGCCGAAGCTGCCGCCGACATCGCCGGGAATCACCCGCACCGCCGTTTCAGGGATATCGAACACCTGGCGCGAAATCTGGTAGCGCAGCGGGTGCGGATTCTGCAGGCCGGTGTAAAGCGTGTACCGGTCGCGGCGCGGATCATAATCCCCGAGGCAGCCACGCGGTTCCATCGCCACCGCCGTTACGCGGTTGTTTATTAGCTTTTGTGAAACGACATGATCGGCTGTGTCGAACGCCGCGGCGACGGCCGCGGCATCGCCCTTTTCCTCAACGAATGAAATATTGTCGGGACAATCCGGCCACACCGGCGGCGCGTCCGCCGCGATTGCCTTTTCCAGATGGGCGACCGCCGGCAGCGGTTCGTAGTTGACAACGATCATCTCTGCCGCATCGCGTGCCTGCGCCGGCGTTTCCGCCACCACAAACGCCACCGGGTCACCGACCATCTTCACCTGCTCGGCGACCAGCGCCGGGTGATAGGGATGATAAATAGGCGCACCGTCGGGGCGTTTCTTAGTCGCGTCTTCGCAAGGTAGACTGCCGTAGCGTTCGGCCGCCCAGTCCGAGCCGGTCAGCACGCGCAGAACACCGGGCGCGGCCTCGGCGGTCGAGATATCCACCGACAGGATATCCGCTTTTGCGTGCGGGGAACGCAGAACATAACCCCAGACCTGGCCACGCAGGTTGATGTCGTCGAGAAACTCCCCGTCGCCGGTCAATAGTCTTGGATCTTCTTCCCTTAGCACGGACTGGCCGACTGCAAACTCACCCATTTCGGACGTCTCTTCATATTGCTGTACCGCCGCCAAGATAGCGGTTCGAACCTTTCGGTGTCGATCCCGGTCAGGTAACGTTCTGTTCGTACAGGAAACGGAAAGTTACCCTATGACCCCTCCTTCCGTCGACACGATGAGCTATTCCATGTTCTCGGTCTGCGATCACCACCGGTCTATGCGGTGGACCGGCAATCAGCTGCTGGAATAACTGTCATAGAGAATTGCAGCCGCCGATCCATATCGCAGTGATCCGGCGAGAAGCGACCTATTACGTGGGTGAGAAGAACAACGTCGTGATCAGGGTGCTCTACGGGACGGTCGAGGAGCTGGAGGAAATCGGCGGGCTAGTCGGCGATTATGCGAAGGGCCGGGAGGGGGAGCGAGTCGGAACCGCCGATAAAAAAGCTTAGCCTGCCTGCTGCATCCGCCTCGGCTGGGTCATTGCATCGGCCAGCAGTTCGAACGACCGCACCCTCGCATCGTGATCCCAGATCGCGGCGGCGACGATCAGCTCGTCTGCGCCGGTCTGTTCGATCAGGGGGGCGAGCTTTTTGGCAATCGTGTCCGACGATCCGTAAAAAGAACAAGCGAGCATCGACGATGCTTGCGCCTTTTCCTCGGGCGACCAGAATTCATCAATATTGTCGATCGGTTTCGGCAGCTTGCCGCGCGTGCCCCGAAGCATTCGGGTAGAATTCTGCTGCGGCGAGGTAAACAGGCGTTTCGCCTCTTCCTCGGTGTCGGCAACGATAGCGTTGCAGCCGACCATCACATAAGGCTCGGCCAGCTGTTCCGACGGTTCGAACCGCTCGCGATAGATTTCTACCGCCTGCAACAGGGCCTGTGGCGCAAAGTGTGACGCGAAGGCGTAAGGCAGGCCCAGCATGGCGGCCAACTGCGCACCGAACAGACTGGAGCCTAGAATATAGAGTGGCAGGTTGGTGTCTTCCCCAGGGATCGCGTGCAGCCACTGGTTTTCCTGTGGCGGGCCGAGCAGCGCGCGCAGCTCGACCACGTCCTGCGGGAAGCGTTCAGAGGATTCCGGCCCGCGGCGCAGTGCCTGCCAGGTGCGCGGGTCTGTGCCGGGCGCCCGTCCCAGACCGATATCGATACGCCCAGGAAACAGAGTCGCGAGGGTACCGAACTGTTCGGCAATAACCATGGGCGAGTGGTTGGGCAGCATGATCCCGCCGGACCCGACGCGGATCGTGCTGGTACCGCCAGCGACGTGGCAGATGCAGACCGCCGTCGCTGCGCTGGCAATGCCAGACAGATTGTGGTGCTCCGCCAGCCAGTAGCGGGTGTAACCGGCGGCCTCAGCATGCTGCGCGAGGTCGAGGGCATTGGCGAGCGCATCGGCGGGCGTGAGTCCTTCACCGATATTCGCGAGATCGAGTACGGAAAGCTGAACCATCTTGTTAGACTAGCGCATGCGGGAAATCGTCTCCACTCAACAAATCGCTTGCCCGAAGGCGCAGCGAACCGCGGAGATCATTGCTGGACGGATTACTGTTCGATCTAGTTTTACCAGAAACCAACACGTCAGATTAGTGATGGCAGGAAGGTCACCAACGGCGGGAAAGCCGCCAGCGCCACCATGCCGAGTAGGAACAGTGCAACGAACGGCCACGCGGCGTTGAAAGCCTCGGAAATCGTCACCCGGTCAGCTGCCCCCTGGAACGCAAATATCACGTAACCGAAGGGCGGCGATATGCCGCCCACCGTGACGTTTAGCAGCATGATCAGCCAGAACCAGACGGGATCGAATCCCAGCGTGCCCAGTAGCGGCTGGTAGATAGGGATGACCACCAACATCAGCGCGATCTGGTCGATAAACATGCACAGGATAAAGGGAATTAGCATCATGACGAACAGCATGATCATCGGAGACCAGTCGAGAGAGACGATCAGATTCGTCAATTCCGTAGTAGCGCCGGTAAACGCCAGCAACTGGCTGAACATGCGTGATGACGCCATAATCAGCAGGATCATGCTGGTGATGAAGGCCGACGTCCCGAGCGAATCCACGATCATGGAAAAACTCAGCCGACGATAATAAGCGGCGGTTATTAGCGACGCCAGCACGCCGGTCGCGGCCGCTTCCGACGGGGTAGCAATGCCGAACATGATGAAGCCCATGACCGAGAAAATAATCAGGCCAAACGGCAGACAGCTTGCGACCGCACGTAGCTTATCGGCGGTGCTGACCCGTTCGACTTCGTCGTCTGCATCATCGGGCGCAAGGGCCGGATTCAGCCTCACCCTGACCATGGTGTATATCAGGAACAATCCCGCCAGCAGCAGACCTGGAATGATCCCACCGATCAGCAATCCGGCAATCGACGTGTTCGACAGCGTTCCGATGACGATAGCGAGAACGCTGGGAGGGATAATCGGCGCTAGGCTTGCGCCAGCCAGCATTGTTCCTATGGAGAGCTTTGTGTCGTAGCCCCTATTGCGCATGGTGGGGAAAAGCGTTCGCGCCAACATTGCCGCTACCGCCATCCCGGAACCCGATAATGCACCGAATACGGTGGAGAGTGAGATGGTAAGCACATACTGCCGACCTTTCATCCGACCCACCAACTTATCGACAGCGTCAAATAGGATATCGACCGAACCAGACCTAAACAAAATTTCCGCCATCAGCACAAAAAGCGGGATTGTCGCCAGGTCAGCATAATTCGCGGTATCAAAGATAGAATTTGCCACCATACCAAAGGCGGCAGGGCCAAGGAAAATTGCCACACCGGCAAGATTAATTACAAGAAACGCGACGAATAAAGGCGCACCGGTCAGGAAGGCTGCCATTAGCAATAATAGCGTCGTTATAAGCGTTGCTTCCCAACCCATTGTCAGCCTTCTCCAAATCCACCAAGGGCACCCGCCGCTGCAGGATCAATTCTACGCCAGTCGAGCATACGCACGAAATGGAGTGTAGAGCTGGCAAAACCAAATGGAATAACCCAAGAAATCAGATACTTTGGCACGGGTTCAACTGCCATAATGTGTACATCATTTACCCACTGGCGCAGCGTTTCCCCGCCCGTAATCCAAGTTGCCAAAGCACAAGCCAAGGTGCCGAGAAGATATGTGAACCAAACGGCCGGCCGTACGGCCGGTTTGGGAAGGATATCGAAGATCAATGCAACTGCAACGTGCCCTTTTTTCCAAGTAACATAGGGCATCATTAAAAAGGTGCCTGCACAGAGCGAATAAGAGACAGCCTCACTAGCCCACCACTGCGGCGCATTGAAGAAATAACGCGCAAAAACCTCTATAATGTAGGCGCCAAAAATCACGGCCAAAGCCAAGCATCCAAGGTAATAACCGGCAGTGGTAAGGTGATCATGCCACCGGGTCGCGATCGAGAATGGGTTCATAACGAAGCGCAAAATTTCTTATTTTAATTCGCAGAAGGAACACCTCGGCGGCCTTAGCCGCCGAGGTAGCTCATTGAGCGGCAGCAAAAATCAGGGAGAGATCCCAGCTTTTTTAGCCAAGTCCCGCATCTTTTTTGCGTCATCACCGCAACACTTTTCGCCGAGAGCCCACAAACTGTCGGAAAAGGCTTTCTTCATTGCAGCGACTTTATCCGCCGGGATCTGAGTTATTTTTACCCCGAGCTGTGCAAGTTTAGCATCCTCCTGAGCCTGCAATTTGTCCCCAATCCAAGGCATTTGAAGCTCTGTCATCTCACCAGCAGCCAACAGGATGCCTTTTTCCTCGGCATTTAGCTTTTTCCAGCTATTCATATTAATGAGGATAGGCAACGTCGAGGTCCCGAAGGTCGGACGCACCTTATATTTAGCAACCTCGAAATGCTTCATGCTGAGCATACCGGCTGCAGGCCATGCAGCGCCATCAACAACCCCTTTTTCGAGCGCGGAATAAACCTGTGAACCCGGCATTACGACTGGTTCACCGCCGAAAAGCTTGATAACGCCGTGGTAAGTCTGAGTGCCACGAATTTTTCGGCCGTCCCAAGACCCCCCCTTAATTGGGTCTTTCAGGAAGATGTGATAACCAGCTGTGCTGCTCGGAGAAATTGCGAGAAGCTTGAGTGAATGGGTTTTCTGATAAAATTTGTCTAACGAGTCCCAGACACCAGACGACCGTTTCCCTACTGGGTCAGCGGTCATGGCATCAGCGATGGCGGCTAGGCCTTTTGAACCGACGTGGTAGACGCCATGGGTGAATAGAATGTCGAACACACCAGACTTTACAGGCTGGAGCTGTTCAAACGGAGGAACAACCTCCGGGCCACTGATTCTTAAATTTACCTTGTCGCCGCCGACTTTAGCGACATTTTTGACGAATGTGTCTAGCACCACATATGTGGGCCAAATGTTCTTGTTCCAACTCGCGAGCACCTTCAAATTCGCAGCCGAAACTGAAGTGGCTGTCATCATGACACCCGCCGCGAGTGCCGAGGTTAGTACCGATCGCAGTTTCATTGCTTTAGTCCTTTCTGTATATTGCTCCCTTGGGTCGTACCGTTCTTCGTTGACCACCAATCATGGTAACCATATTGCGTCTTTCCGCAACAGTCCTGTGTTGATGAGGCACTCGGGCAGGGTGCTTTCGTCCGCCGGCAAACGCGAATTGACCTAGCGAAAAATGCTATTCTGATAATACAAAGTCGCATCAATTTGCTGAACTGACCCAGAAAACCGAGAATACCGGGCCCCCGGGAAATGCAGGGTTACAACCCCTCCGACGCCCCCGCGGAGCAGCCACGCGCGTCGATATGCTCCCCAAAATTACTGTCGGGTCGATGTTAGATGTTCAATTGTATGACCCAACTACCGGAGCATGTTTTTTGGTCAGAGAATATTCAGAGGAACCTTGATGTAGGACGTGCCGTTTTCCTCGGCCGGGGGGGAGTTGCCGGCGCGCATGTTCACCTGCACGGCCGGGACGATCAGGCGCGGGAGGCCGAGGGTGGCGTCGCGGTCGCGACGCATTTGGACATAGTCGTGTTCTAGCGTTCCGCCACCGATATGGATATTGTTTTCGCGCTGCTCGCCGACGGTGGTTTCCCACGCGAAATCGCGCGTACCACCAGCGCCGTAATCGTGGCATACGAACAGGCGCATGTCGTCCGGCAGGGAGATGATTTTCTGCAGGGATTCGAAAAGTTGCTTGGCGTCGCCACCAGGAAAATCGCAGCGCGCGGTTCCAGAATCCGGCATGAACATGGTATCGCCGACGAAGCAGGAATCGCCGATAACATAGGTGACGCAGGCGGGCGTGTGGCCCGGGGTCGCGATCACCTTCGCCTCGATATTGCCGATCCTAAACTTGGCGCCGTCCGCAAACAGCTGATCGAACGGCGCAACGTCGACGTCCATCACATCGGCGGCGTTAAAAAGCTTGCCGAACGTCGCGCGGACGACGGCGATTCCGGCGCCGATCCCAGTTTTGCCGCCCAGCTTTTCCTTCAGCCAGACCGAGGCCGTCAGGTGATCGGCATGGACATGGGTTTCGATGATCCAGTCGACGGTCAGATTGTTCGCCGACACATGCCCGGCGATCTTTTCTGCGCTGTCGGTCGCCGTGCGGCCCGACACGGGGTCGAAATCCAGCACCGGATCGATGACCGCGGCGTGTCCGGTTTCCGGATCGCTGACGACGTAGGACGCCGAGTTGGTCTTGTTGTCGAAAAAACACACCACGTCGGGGGACATGACGGCTCCTGTTTCTGTAATAAACCTTTTTTTCCCCGAAGAACGTTACCAAGAATCAAGTGCTATGTGTAACACCGCTAGGGGTATGATTTTTCCGCATGGCGCGGTTTGACCGAATGCAGCTTGTGTCTTAATGCTAAATTCTTCTGCGGGGCGCGGCCCCGCCGCAAAAAACGGATTCGCACACGCCATGCCCGGCGATTTTCTGAACCCCGAAGAGCGTATCGATCTGTCGCCGGAAATCGGCGACGAAACCAAGACCACCACCTGTTACATGTGCGCCTGCCGTTGCGGCATCAAGGTGCATCTGCGCGATGGCCAGATCCGCTATATCGAAGGCAACAAGGATCATCCGGTCAACAAGGGCGTATTATGCGGCAAGGGATCCGCTGGCATCATGCAGCATTATTCGCCGGCGCGCCTGACCAAGCCGCTGAAACGAAAAGGCCCGCGCGGCTCGGGAGAGTTCGAGGAAATTGAATGGGACGAAGCACTTAAGATCGTCAGTGCGCGGCTTGCTAAAATCCGCGCTGAAGATCCCAGAAAGCTGGCCTTTTTCACCGGCCGCGACCAGAGCCAAGCACTGACCGGGTGGTGGGCCAGCCAGTTCGGCACGCCCAACCACGCCGCCCATGGCGGGTTCTGTTCGGTCAACATGGCGGCCGCCGGGCTCTACACCATTGGTGGCTCGTTTTGGGAGTTCGGTGAGCCGGATTGGGAACGTACCGAATATTTCATGATGTTCGGTGTCGCCGAGGACCACGATTCAAACCCAATCAAGATGGGGCTGTCGACATTGAAGGAGCGCGGCGCGAAGTTCGTGTCCATCAACCCGGTGAAGACGGGCTATTCCGCCATCGCCGACGAATGGATCGGTATCAAACCCGGCACCGACGGCGCGTTCGTCATGGCGTTGATCCACGAATTGCTGCACGCCGACAAGATCGATCTCGATTACTTGGTGCGTTACACCAACGCGCCATGGCTGGTGATACGGGACCCGGGGGCGGCGGATGACGGGCTATTCGCCCGTGGGGCGGACGGCGAGCCGCTGTGCTGGGACAACAACACCGGCCAAGTTGCCGACGCACGCCTCGCCGGCGTCGCGCCGAAAGTGATCGGCGAAGTAACGCTGGATGACGGCCGCACCGCCGTCCCCGCTTTCCAGCTGATGGCCGACCGATACATGGACACCAATTACGGCCCAGAAGTCGCTGCGTTGCGATCCGGTGTACCAGCGCACCATATCCGCCGTATCGCCGCCGAACTGGCCGAGGCCGCCTTCGACAAAGAAATCGTCCTCGACGTCGAATGGACAGATTGGGCCGGCCGCACTCAGGACAAAATGATCGGCCGCCCCGTCGCGATGCACGCGATGCGCGGCATCTCCGCCCATTCCAACGGCTTCCACACCTGCCGCGCCATTCACGTGCTGCAGATGCTGCTCGGCACCATCGACGTGCCCGGCGGGTTTCGCTTCAAGCCACCATTCCCGCGCCCCTGCCCGCCGCCGCAGAAACCGGCCGGCAAGCCGGGGCAGGTCCAGCCCGACACGCCGCTGCCCGGCCCTCCACTGGGATTCCCCACTGGGCCGGAAGACCTTCTGGTCGATGCTGACGGCACGGCCCAGCGCATCGACAAGGCCTATTCTTGGGAGGCGCCTGTATCCGCCCACGGACTGATGCACATGGTCATCACCAATGCTTGGAAAGGCGATCCTTATCCCATCGATACGCTATTCATGTTCATGGCGAACATGTCGTGGAATTCGTCGATGAACACGTCCGGCGTGATAGACATGCTTACCGACCGCGACGCCGAGACCGACGACTACAAAATCCCCTTCATCGTCTATTCGGATGCGTACTGGTCGGAAACCGTGCCCTATGCCGATATCGTGCTGCCGGATACCACCTATTTGGAACGCTGGGATTGTATCTCGCTGCTCGACCGGCCGATCTGTTCGGCGGATGGGCCAGCCGACGCGATCCGCCAGCCAGTGGTACAGCCGGATCGCGACGTACGCGCATTCCAGTCGGTGATGCTCGATCTTGGCGCGCGGCTCGGCCTGCCGGGTATGACTAACGAGGATGGCACACCCAAATTTCCTGGCGGCTATCCCGATTACCTGGTCAACCACGAACGCGCGCCCGGTATTGGCCCGCTAGCCGGATGGCGCGGAGAGAAAGGCGACAGCGACGGTACCGGTGCCGTGAACCCGGACCAGCTGAACCGCTACATCGAAAACGGTTGTTTTTGGAGCCACGAATTCCGAGAAAACCAGCGCTATTACAAGCATGCCAATAGGGATTACCTGGAATACGCTGCGGCAGCGGGTTGGATCGGGTCGTCCGATCAGATCGTGATGCAGCTGTATTCCGAACCACTGCAGAAATTCCGGCTGGCAGCGCAGGGCCATGGAGACATCAGGCCGCCGGAACAGCACCGGGTCCGCGTCGGCGGCTATTTCGACCCGCTCCCGACCTGGTACCGGCCGCTTGAGTCCCAAGACGGGATCGAAGACGAATACCCGTTCTACGCGCTGACCCAGCGGCCGATGGCGATGTATCATTCCTGGGGCTCGCAAAATGCCTGGCTGCGCCAGATTCACACCAGCAACCGGCTCTACATGAACCGCAACAAGGCGGAGCTGGAAGGCCTGCAAGACGACGACTGGGTGTGGGTGATCAGCTATCACAGCCGTATCAAGGTGCAGATCCGCCTGATGGAAGGCACGCAGCAAGACACTGTGTGGACGTGGAACGCTATCGGCAAGCGGTCGGGCGCGTGGAACCTGGATCCAGACGCGCCGGAAGCCAAGAAGGGCTTCCTGCTGAACCACGTAATATCCGAACTGCTGCCGCCCAAGGAAAACGGCTACCGGTATTCAAATTCCGACCCGGTAACCGGCCAGGCGGCCTGGTACGATCTCCGCGTCCGCATCGAAAAGGCGGAACCCGGGGACGCGGCCGACGAAACAACTTTCCCGCAGTTCGAGGCCCAGCCTCGGCGCGGTGGGCATAGCCTGCGGGACAACATCCTTCGCTATGGCGGGCTGTTCAAACCGAAACGTTCCAAAAACGACGGAGATTGCCAATGACCCTGCTGCCGCCCCGCGTCCAGCCCGGCAACGCGCAGCTTGGCTTGGTGATCGACCTCGACACCTGCGTCGGCTGTCATGCCTGCGCGGTCAACTGCAAGGAATGGAACACCGGCGGTCACTCCGCCCCGCTGCCGGATCACGATCCCTACGGGGCTGATCCCAATGGCGTCTGGTTCAACCGTATCCACACCTTCGAGGCAGGCGAGGGCACGGCCAGCCGCACGGTGCATTTCCCGCGGTCTTGCCTGCACTGCGAAGATGCGGCATGCGTGTCGGTCTGCCCGACGGGCGCATCCTACAAGCGCGAAGAAGACGGTATCGTGCTGGTCAATGAGGACGCCTGCATCGGCTGCAAGCTGTGTTCGTGGGCGTGTCCGTATGGTGCCCGCGAATACGACACCGACGCCGGCGTAATGAAGAAATGCACGCTGTGCATCGACCGCATCTACAACGAAAACCTGGCCGAGGAAGACCGGGTGCCGGCCTGCGTCTCCACCTGCCCGGCCAGCGCGCGCCATTTCGGCGATTTGAACGATCCGGACTCTGAAGTATCGCAATTGGTCTCAGAGCGCGGCGGCAAGGAACTGATGCCGGAACTGGGCTACAAGCCGGTCAATCGATATCTGCCACCCCGCGCCGCGAAAAAGGAACAGGGACCTTCCGGCGTCGGCGCGTCGTTGCCGCCGCTCGCCGACCTTGCGCCTGACGGCGACAGTCGATTTCTGCGCTGGGTCGACCGGGTCCTTTCGAGGTAGTTTCACTCCGCCATGCATCCCGCCTATTCCGTCATATTCTTCACCACCGCGTCTGGCGCCGGCTACGGGCTGATCTTCTTGATGGCGCTGTTCGGCGCGCTGGACGGCGTGCCGGCGGATCCGTGGTTCGGCGCTGTGGGACTCGGCCTCGGCGCCCTTCTGATCACCAGCGGCCTGCTGTCTTCGACCGCCCATCTCGGCCACCCGGAACGTGCGTGGCGCGCCTACAGCCAGTGGAAATCATCATGGCTGTCGCGCGAAGGCGTTCTGGCGACCGCGACATACGTGCCGCTGGTTCTGACAGCGTGGGGCTGGGTGATCGCGAAGTCGCTGGACGGGAAATTCGCCTTTATCGCCGCGGTGCTGGCTATGATGTGCCTGCTGACGGTGCATTCGACGGGCATGATCTACGCCACGCTACGGACTATCAGCGCGTGGCACAACAAGCTGACGGTGCCGGGCTATCTGTGTTTCGCCCTGCTGTCGGGGGCTGCCTGGTTTCATGCGTTGGCGCAGGTCTTCGGCTATCAGACGCCAGAAGTCGCGCTGGTGGTAATCATTGCGCTGTTCCTCAGTTTTTACATCAAACGCAAGTACTGGCGCAGCATCGACACGCAACCTGGTCCGGCGACGCCGGAAAGCGCGACCGGTCTCGGCGATCTGGGCAAAGTGCGCCTGCTCGATCCACCGACCATGACGGAAAACTTCGTCCAGCGCGAAATGGGTTTCTCCATCGCCCGCAAGCACACGCATAAACTGCGGCGCATCTGCTTTTTCACTTATTTTCTGATCCCGATCGTGCTGACCGGACTAACAAGCAGCGCCCAGCCTTGGCTGGCCATTCCCGGCACGCTGATCGCCGCAATTTCTGTATCGGTGGGCGTGGTGGTCGAACGCTGGCTGTTTTTCGCCGAGGCGAAGCATGTTTCCATGCTGTATTACGGGGCGGAAACCTCTTAAAGAATGCCCTTAAATACCGATTGAATGCCCACTTCGGTCATCGCGTCTATCAGGTCATCACCAAAATCACCGCCGTCGCGGATTACCGGTACCGTGTTGGCAGGCCGCCGGCGATAACGTCATCGCGGGTGTTAGCGTTGATCAGCGCAACGGGGATATCCTTCGTGGCCCGCATAGTGCGGAACGCGCTAGTCACGTCGAGGCCGGGTAGCATGTAAAGCACGCCGGTTGCAATCACTAGGGAGGGTTCGGTCATGGACGCGATCTCGATCGTCTTGAACGGGGTACCCTCAGGGGTTACGCGGTAGCCGCAGGCCTGCAATTCCCAGACTGCGTGGCACCGATCGGACCGCCAAGGGCGTCGACGAATGTCTGGGTGTCGCCAAATTCTTCTCGTTCAGAACCTTCTCGTTGGCGAGGTAATCCTCGGCCCGGTGCGCAACAACACTGTTCAGGCTGTAGCCGCAGCTCGCCGAGAGCCCTACAGGTAGTGCGCCTTGCGACAGATGCTGTCGCTCTTGGCCCCAACCAGCTCGCCAGCTTTGCGGACGTCTTCGAGAGACGCCTCTGCCTTCGACAGCAGATCGAACGCAAGATCGCGGAACTCGACCTCCAGCTGCTGGACAAACTCGGCGTTCTTATCTGAACCGGCGGAGCCGTTATCGGTCATAGGGTTTCTCGGCATGTCAATTTTCATACGGGCCGGCAGACTCCCCGAAATCCCTAAATTTCGGTTGCGCGGCCATCAGGCCTATGGACGGGCAGGCCTTTAATAGTAAGATACCTAAACAATTAGACCGATAACGAGGCAGGACGGGACATGGCGGAGCATTCCTCCGAACAAACGACCATCATAGGATGCGAAATAGAAGTACTGAGAGGCGGTGACGGACCGCCGCTGGTATTTCTGCACGGAGCGGGGGGCGCCCATAACTGGATGCCATATATGGACCGTCTGGCGGAGCACTATTCGGTCATCGTTCCCAGCCACCCGGGATGGGGACGATCGGATACGCCGGACTGGCTGGATGGCATGGGTGATCTTGCCTACTTCTATCTCGAATTCCTGAAATCGCTGGATGCGGAAAAGGTTCACCTGGTCGGCAATTCGCTTGGCGGTTGGTTGGCCCTCGAAATCGCGGTGCGGTCGACGGCTAAAATCAAAACGCTGACACTGGTTTCCGCTGCAGGCATTCACGTCGATGGCGTGCCGAAAGGTGATATCTTCCTTTGGGACGACAACGAGCGGGTCTTCAATACATTCTTCGACCCGAAATTAGCCGAGGCGCGGCTCGCCAAAGAGCCGTCGGAAGAAGACGCTGACATTTCCCTAAAGAACCATTTTTCGACCGCTAAGATGGCGTGGCATCCTCGGTTCTATAACCCGGAACTGCAGAAATGGCTGCACCGGATCGACGTTCCAACGTCTATCCTGTGGGGCGATTCCGACAAAATCTTCCCGCCCGCCTACGGGGAGGCCATGCAAAAACTTATCCCCGGTTCGAGCCTGACCATCGTGCCCGAATGCGGACACCTGCCGCAGCAGGAAAAACTGGACGACTTTATTGCCGTCGTGACCGCCCATACGAATGGAGCCGCAGCATGAAATTCTATTTCTTTCACTTGATGCCCTACCAGGACATTGATCCCGACTACCTGGAGACTAATAAGTCGTCCTGGATAAACCTGCCCAACACATATTACGACCCGAAGAAGGGCGCGAAGCTATATCACCGCTATTTGGACGAGTTAGAACTGGCCGATACGCTTGGATTCGACGGTGTTTGCGTCAACGAACATCATCAAACAGCCTATGGCATGATGCCGTCGCCCAACGTGCTCGCCGGCGCGCTATCGCGACGTCTGAAAAAAGCCTCGATAGGGGTGATCGGTCGGGCACTGCCCATCGTCGACAACCCGCTGGTAATCGCGGAAGAATTCGCGATGATCGACAACCTGATGGAAGGTCGCTTCATCGCCGGGTTCGTCCGCGGCATCGGCTGCGAATACCATGCATCGATGACCAATCCCGGTTTCAGCCTCGAACGCTTCCGCGAAGCGCACGACCTGATCGTCCGCGCCTGGTCGGAACCAGGGCCGTTCGAATTCTTCGGAAAGCATTATCACTACCAGTATGTGAATCTGTGGCCGCGACCGTATCAGTCCCCGCGTCCGCCGGTCTGGATCCCGTCGCAGGGTTCGACTGAAACGGTTGAGTTTGCCGCCCATCCGGACCGCAAATACACCTACGTCATCACCTTCAGCCCGGTGGCGTCGGTGCGCAAGAACCTGAAAGCCTATCGCGACCAGTGCGAGGTCTATGGTTATGAATGCCCGCCCGAACAGCTTGGTTGGGCTATGCCAGCATATGTGGCTGAAACCGACGAGATCGCGCGCAAGGAAGCCGCGCCCCACATCGAAAGCCTGTTTAACAAGTTCATCGCCTCGCCGACGCAGTACAAACTGCCGCCGGGTTATTCGTCGCTTGCCAGCTACAAGGCGGTGATAGAAGGCAAATACAAGGTGCGCCAGAATTACCTCGACTGCGACACCCTGATCGATAACGGCATGTTCCTTTGCGGCAGCGCCGAAACGGTGGCCACCAAGCTGGAGGAATACCAGAAGGAAATGGGCTTCGGGAATATCGCCCCGATGCTGCAATTCGGCACCCTGTCCAAAGAGCTGACAGAGAAGAACCTTCGCCTGTTCGCCGAAGAGGTTATTCCAAAGTTGAAACATCTGGGCTTCGGCGCCGAGAAAGTGGCGGCTGAATAATGCCTGCCGGGGGCAGCGTCGCCGCGCAGGCGGGGATCTCCCGGCCCCGGAATACGTAACAAAGAGATTCCCGCCCTCGCGGGGATGATTGCTTAATTAATTACACGACCGCAGCCCGCGCGTCGCGCCAGCCCGCCGCCTGCTCATACGCATGCGCCACGCGTAATGCGCCGGCCTCTTTCCAGCGCCGCGCGACGATCTGGGCGCCCACCGGCATGCCGCTGTCCTGGAAACCGCAGCGTACCGATACCGCCGGATGGTCGGTCAGATTAAAAGGCACGTTGATCATCGGCGCGGCGAGGAATGGAAACGCCTCGTCAGAATCCATGGGCCCGGCAGGGGTCAGCATGGCGGGCGCGACCAACGCGTCGCAATCCTCGAATACGGCATCGACCGCGTGGGCAAGTTCGCGGCGACGTCTCTGGGCCTGCAGGTAATCCGACGACCGAACCAGTGCGCCCAGCATCATCCGATTGCGCGCCAGCGGGCCGAATTCAGTCCAGCGGGTCTGTAGTGTTTCCTCGTGGATGGCATAAGCTTCCGACGGCAGTATCAGACGCCCCACAGCATGGAAATCCATCAGCGGCGGTAGGTCGGTGTCGATTACCTTTGCACCGAGCCCTTCGAACACCTTCCCCATCACGTCGTAGGTGCCGGCAATATCAGCCGGGGTGTCATAGTCGTCTCTGTAGAAGCCACGCGCGATACCGACCGTCAATCCGTCCAGCCGGTCGGTCAATGCGTTCGCATAGTCCGGCACCGGCATATCTGCCGAAAGCTGGTCGGTGGGGTCATATCCCGCCATCGCTTGCAGCATCAGTGCGCAGTCTTCCGCTGTCTGCGCCAGTGGGCCGACGGTATCGAGGGAAAAGGTTAGCGGCATGACGCCGGACGTGGGCACTCGGCCAATAGTCGGTTTGATTCCGGCGGTACCGCACAGTGCCGCTGGGCTGCGGATCGAACCGCCGGCGTCCGAGCCTACAGCACCTAGGCACAAGCCCGCCGCAACGGCGGCCCCGCAGCCGGAGGACGAGCCGCCGGTCGACCTAGTGACGTCCCATGGATTGCAGGCGGGTGGAAACAGAGCGTCATGGGTAGGGCGCCCGCCGAACGCGAACTCGTAAGTATCCACAATGCCGAGGATGACTGCGCCGGCCGCCCGGAGGCAGGCAATCACACCCGCATCGGTATCCGCGATATTATCCTGCAACACCCGGGAATTGGCCGTGCAGGCATGGTTCTCAACTTGGATAACATCCTTTACGGCAAGAGGAATACCATCGAGGGGCCCAACATCTTTTCCGGCGGCGCGGCGAGCGTCGGAGGCTGCTGCTGAAGCCAGCGCCTCGTCCTTCAGGACCTTGTGATAAGCGTTTACTAAACCGTCAAGCGCCTCGATCCGGGCGAGGCACAATTCCGTCAAACCGGCGGCCGTCAGATCTCCGGCGGCCAGTCCTGCCGCAGCTTCGGCGATGGTCGGCGGAAACGGCGCCGTCATATGTCGGCCTCGCCGTCGCGTGGCGTCGCCGCGAAGGACGGCATCGGCTTGACGGTCCAGTCCCGCCCGGGTGTCCGCACCCGCGCCGCAAGGTTGCACAGCGTGTCGAACGCTTTGCGCAGCTCCGCTGTCTCGGCATCGGACACCGGCACGCCGGAAGCCGCCAGAAGCCCGCCAAATTCGTGGTCTCGGCTCTCAGTGTCGCCGTCGGTGTCTTCGATAGTGGTCACTCTTCATGTCCGATTCGGTGGCTGCGCAATTTCTTGATTTGGCCACGCCGTGTTTTTGTGTCGGTCCGGCGCTTGCGGGCAGCCTTGCCCGGTTTCGTCGCGACGCGGAATTTGGGACGTTGTGCCGCTTCGTCAATCATCGTGGTCAGACGCTGCAACGCATCGCGCCGGTTCGCATCTTGGGTGCGCTGACTGTTGGCGGTTATCACAATCTCGCCATCCTTGGTCAGCTTGTTGCCAGCGATGGTTTCGAGGCGGCGACGCACATAGTCCGGCAGTGATGGCGAGCGCCGCGCATCGAAGCGCAGCTGTACCGCAGTGGCCACCTTGTTGACTTTCTGCCCGCCCGGCCCGCTGGCGCGGATGAAATACTCTTCGATTTCTTCCTCGCCGATGGTCAGCGTATCGTTTATCCGGATCATTTTGTCAGCATAGCATAATCTGCCACCGCAGCTATCGCGCCGGCCTTGGGGCACTTCGTGCCCTCAGCCCCCCCCCGGCCACCAACAGGAGCATCCTAATGCGTGGCCGGGAAGGGGATAGGACCAGAACCGCCGTAAAAAGGGACCGCCGAGTTACAGCAGGAACGCAAGAACTACATCACCCCGGAGGGTTTCTCCGCCCTTCAGGCCGAGCTGCGCCATCTGCGTCGGGAAGAACGGCCCAAGGTGGTCGAGGTCGTATCTTGGGCAGCGGGCAATGGCGACCGGTCTGAAAACGGCGACTATATCTACGGTCAGAAGCGCCTACGCGAGATCAACGGCCGCATCCGCCACCTAATCAAACGGCTGGAAAGTGCTGAAGTGGTGGACCCGGCCAAACAGACGGACCCCGAGCGCATCTATTTCGGCGCCACCGTGACCTACGAGGACCAGCACGGCAAGGAAAAGACCGTCCGCATCGTCGGCATCGACGAAGCTCGGATCGAGGAAAACAAGATCAGCTGGATCTCCCCCGTCACCCGCGCCCTGATTAAAGCTTTCGAGGGCGACGTGGTGAGCCTGCGCACGTCCGACGGTGACGTGGATATCGAAGTGATCAAGATCAGGTACGAAAGCGCCGGTGGTTAACTCAGCGCCCGCACCAGCCCCTCGTCTATCTCCCCCGCCAGTTTGCGACCTTCCAGCGACTTGATGTTGGCCGGCGCGTTGGGGCCGCCGTCGAGGCAGGCGTCGCAGGCATTGATGCTGGTGAACGGCACCGGGATGGTCTCCATCGCGGCCTCCAGCCGGTTCAAATCTTCGTCGGTTTCCGGTTCCAGCGGCTCGTTCCCGGTCAGCAATTCCATGGCCCTGGCATCATCACCACTCGCCTTGCGGCGCAACAGATCCAGCCAGATGCCTTGGTATTCCGCGGCGCGTCCGTAGTGGGCGCGGACGCAGCATTCTGGGTAGTTCAGCAACCTCGCTTCCTGCGCCACGGTGATCGCAGCGGTCTCACATATCACGGCGACTTCGTCGGCCACTGCGCGGGCACGGCAGATGTACCAGGCGCGATGTTCGGCAAACGCGGCGCGGGAATGATCGAAATACCAGTCCGGCAAATCCGCCCCGGCGCCGGCATCGGCGCTGGCGTCCCAGAACGGTCCCTCGACGATATGCAGCTTCGCGTCGGAGGCGATCTGCAGCACACCCTTTATCCAGATCTGTTCGTTGTATCCGCGGCCCAGCAGCATCACCGGTTTTTCTCCCGCCATCATCGAGAGGAAATCGAGCGCTTCTTGCGCACTGGGTCGCGGGTCCTCGTCACCGGGAGCGAGGCGGTTGAGTTTTTTCAGTGTATTCCGAAGTCGAGATTTGTTCTGCAGGGCCATGGCGGAGCTATAGCAACGGAGGACGAACGGCGAAAGCGGGCATGCGGGCGGCGATTACACGGTTTCTGACCCCTTGGGACGCGACAGCAGCATGACCAGCGGCACCGAGATCATTGCGCCGATGAAAATAAGCTTGAAGTCGTTCAGGAACCCAATGGCCATCGCTTGGCGCGTGACCTCGGCATCAAGCAAGCGCAGCCCTTCGACCGTGAAGATGTCCCATTGCAGGGGCAAGTGTGGTTCCTTCATAACCTCATTATAGGGATTCGTACGTTCGGCGAGGTAGGCGTGACTTGTCGACTGCGTCCGCGACAGCACGCTGATAACGATCGACACCCCGATGCCACTACCGTAATTGCGGAACAGGCTAGTAAACGTAGAAGCCTCGGTCCGAAGATCCACTGGAAGCGTCCAGAACGATACCGCTGTCAGCGGCACGAATATCAACCCGATACCAATGCCGTTGAAAAACGCGGCGAAGATAAACGCCCACAGACCCACATCGGTCGTGAACGTTGAAAATAACCAGGCTGAATAAGCGGTCGACGCGAAGCCGATGGCGATCTGCAGGCGCGGGTCCATTTTTCCGCTCAACTGCCCCGCCAATACCAGCCCGAATAGCGATCCCAGCCCGCGTGGCATCATCACCAGCGCGGCGGTCAGGATCGGATAGCCGCGGGCGTTCTGTAGGAACAGCGGCATGATCACGTTCATCGACAGCACCAGCACGCCGAGCAAGAACATGAACAGTAGGCCCAGCATATAGTTGCGGTCCTTCAGGATCCCCAGGCTGATGAACGGATTCTTGGTCGTCGCACTGTGGGCTACGAATAGATAGAAGGCTAGTGCGACAATCACTCCGGTGGTGATGATCAGGTCGGAATCGAACCAGCCCTCACTTTCGCCACGATCGAGCAGGAACTGTGTTGCCGCCAGCGCAATAGCGAGCGCGGAGAACCCGAACCAGTCGAACTTGCGTTCAAGGTTCTTGGGCGTCTCGCGGATAAAGAAGATCGCGCCCAAGATACCGAGCAGCGAAAACGGCATCGAGACATAGAACACCCAGCGCCAGCTGTATTCGTCGGTCAGCCAGCCCCCGATCACAGGCCCCATCACGGGTGCAAACATCACGCCGATTCCCCAGATCGACATTGCTTGGGCGTGGCGTTCGCGGGGATAGGAATCAAGCATCAGCGCCTGGCTGATCGGCACCACGGGGGCCGAAAACATGCCCTGCAGGCCGCGATAGATCATGATCTCCTCGATCGACGTCGCGTTGCCCGATAACACCGAACAGACGGCAAATCCGACCAGCGACAGTATATATAAATGCTTGCGCCCGAACCGCCCGGCCAGCCAGCCGGTCGCCGACATGGTAATCGCCTGCATCATGAAGTAGGTGGTCATCACCCAGGACACCTGGTCCTGACTAGCGCTCAACCCCCCCTGCATATGCGGCAGCGCGATGGTCGCGATGGTCATGTCGATGATGACAACCGTGGTCGCCATCATCACCGACGCGGTGATCATATTGCGCTGGAACACCTCGGTGCGTTCACCGGACCCGGTCAGGGAAGTCATCTTTTAGGGATGCGATCCGCGTATCGGGAAACGGAATTCCAGTTCATTTTCCGGCGATGTCGGCCAGAGCGGAATTCATCATGCGGAACAGCGACTGGTCGCGCTCGGTATCGATGGACACGGACACAGTCATGCCGGCGCGCAGCGGCAGCACGTCATGGGAGGCATCCAGTTCCAGCCGCACCGGCACGCGCTGCACCACCTTGACCCAGTTGCCGCTGGCGTTCTGCGGCGGCAGCACCGACAGCTCGGCACCAGTCGATGGACTGATGGAGGTCACTTTTGCGGTCCATTCGTGATCGGGATAGGCGTCGATGACGATCCGCGCCGACTGGCCGGCTCGGACGTGGGTCAGTTGGGTTTCCTTCAGATTGGCTTCAATCCAATTCTCACCAGCCTGCACGATCGGGAGGACCGCCTTGCCCTCCTCGACGTATTCGCCGGCCTGAAGCGATACCTTACCGACTATACCATCGGCCGGTGCGACGATGCGCGTTCGCCGCAAGTTCAGCGCCGCCTGCTGTCGGCGGGCCATGACCTCTAGGAACATCGGATGCTTCTCGGCAGGAATTTCAAGCTGACCGCCAAGCTTGGCGCGGACCTGCTGGATTTTCTGGCCAATCGTCCGCGTCGCCTGCCTTGCCTGGCTCAGATTGCGCTCCGCTTCTTCGTATTTTGCGCGCGATGCGACGCCGCGCTCAATCAGCTTTTTCTGGCGCTGGAAGACGCGCCGGTAATATCCGGCTCCCTGCTCCGCGTCGCGCAGTTCGGCTTCGGCCGTGCGGTATTCCGCGCGTAATGCATCCAGCGTGTTACGGATGCCGTTCAGTTCGGCGTCGGCTTTCGAAATATCAATCTTGTGCTGTTCGGGATCGAGTTCGAATAGCAAATCGCCTTTCTTCACGCGGTCGTTTTCCCGCACTAGCACGCGAACCGCGCGACCGTCGATATCGGCACTGATCGCCAGATGATGCGCCTTGATATAGGCGTTTTCAGTGGAAACGTAGCGGGTGCTCTTGACCCAGTAGTGACCACCCGCCACTAGCGCAACGGCCGGCAACACGAACAGAAGGACAAAGCGCAAAAACGCGCGTCGGGATCTGAGACGCATGATCAGGCCTCCACCGACTGCGGTTCTTCGAGCATGGCAGCGAGATTGCCCTTGATATGATCCAGCATGCCGTGAAGATGCGCCGCATCCTCGGCGCTGACACCCGCAAAAATGCCAGCGACGACCCGCTCCGCCTCGCTGCGCATTTCCTGCAATACCGGCTGCGCCACAGGCGTCAGACAGACAATCTTGGAACGCGCGTCTTTCGCATCAGGGTGGCGTTCGACCCAACCCTTGGCCTCCAGCCGCTCGATCAACTTCCCGAGGGTCGGTTTTTCGATTTCGAGATCGGTTGCCAGTTCGGTCTGGGTGCAGTTTTCCAGCCGGTTCAGCCGCGTCATCACCCGCCACTGCGCCCGCGTCAGCCCCAAGGGTTCAACCCGGCGGTCGTAAACGGTGCGGATCATGCGCGATACGTCGCCGATCAGGTAACCGACCGGGTCGATCTGGGTCTGCCGGTTGGGGGCCGGCGTTCTCGAATTTACGACGTTCACGGGCGTTTCCTCAGCTCCACAGTTATAATAAGCTAACTTACAATAAGCTGGCTTACTTTACAAACCGTGTGCAGGGAAAAGCCTGATCGTCTATAGTGAGACAGCGATCTAATAGGAAATCAAGCGGATCAAAGGGATGGAAATCGTACAGCTGTCGGGCGCTATCGGCGCGGAAATATGTGGCATCGACCTGTCTGTAAAACCGAATGACGCGACCGTCTCCGCGATCGAACAGGCGTGGTACGACCATATCGTTCTGCTCTTCCGCAATCAGAACCTTGACCTCGACGCGCACACCGCCTTTGCATCATGCTTCGGCGAGATCGCGCGCCACGAACGCCCCAAGGCGATCCGCAACGAGGCGGCGGAACTAGGGCCGAGCGTGATGCTGGTGTCGAACATCCGTAAAAACGGCAAGCCCATCGGCTCCCTGCCCGACGGCGAGATGATGTTCCATTCCGACACGCCGTACCGCGAGCACCCAGACAAGGCAACGACGCTGTACGCGATGGAGATTCCGTCGCACGGGGGCAATACCAAATTCGCTAACTGCTATCAGGCGGCGGAAACCCTGCCCGACGACGTGAAATCGAAACTGGCCAGCCGCAGAGCGATACAGGTGTTCGAATACGGCGCGGTAATGAAAGAAGGAAAGTTCGACCGCGAGAACGGCCGCTGGTGGGCGCAACCGGTGTTTCGCAAACACCCCGTCACAGGCCGGACTGCCCTTTATGTCAGCGAACTGATGACCGAGGAAATAGAGGGCCTGCCTGAAGACGAAAGCCGCGAACTGTTGGAGTTCCTTTTTGAACACCAGGCGCAGGAGAAATTTCAGTACGAACATGTCTGGCGTCCGGGCGATCTGGTGATGTGGGATAACCGCTGCAGCATCCACGCACGCACCGATTTCCCGGAAACCGAACGGCGCAAGCTTCGCCGCCTGACGATCAAGGATGAACACCCGGTAATTATGGGCGAACCGCCCGTTGTGAGCGAAGTGGCTGCCGAATGACAAAAACGAAACAACACTTCGATATCCGTCCACTGTCCGACGCGCTGGGCGCGGAGATCCGAGGTGTCGATCTGTCGCAGCCACTAGACGCGGACACCGTCGCCGCTGTCACCGACGCCTGGCACGAACACATCGTCCTACTGTTCCGCGATCAGGATATCGACACCGACCGGCAGATTGTTTTTGCCGAACACTTCGGGGATGTCGGCGTCCGGTCACGGCCCGCCGAACGGCGGCCGGAAGGCGCGGATTACAATGCATCGATCATGCTGGTGTCGAACGTAAAGAAGGACGGCAAGTACATAGGTTCCCTGCCCGACGGGGAAATGTGGTTCCACCATGACATGTGCTACGACAAGGCCCCTCACAAGGGGACGTTCCTGTATGCGATGGAGCTGCCGTCGACCGGCGGCAATACGCAGTTCGCCAATATGTACGCCGCTTACGACAAGCTGTCGGACGACATGAAGCAACGCGTGCAGGGCCAACGGGCGCTGCAGATATACGATTTCGCAACGCGCGAGACAGTCGATATCTCGGATGACATTTCCAAGTATAAGCACGAAATCCAACCCGTCACCATCACTCACCCGGTGACCGGACGGCGCGCGTTATACGTCAACCCCCTGATTACCGCCCGTATCGAAGACATGGCAGAACACGAAAGCCGCGCAATGCTGGACGAATTGTTCGCCTTCGCGGACGACCCATCGATCGCTTATGAACACGAATGGCGGCTGGGCGACCTGATGATGTGGGACAACTGGTGTTCGTGTCACGCGCGCACCGATTTTCCGGCAAGCGAACGCCGGATGCTTCGCCGTTGCACGGTGAAGGGACAGCCCCTTCACGAATAGGGAGACACGCATTGGCTCTGAAAATTAGCAAACTATCCGAGCATATCGGCGCGGAAATCCAGGATATCGACCTTAAGAAGGAACAAAGTGCGGAAACCGTCGCCGAGATCAACCAGGCCTGGTTCGACAACATCATCCTGTTGTTTCGCGGCCAGCACTTGGACGCGGCGCGCCAGCTCGATGTCACAAACTGGTTCGGCGAGCCGGGCAAGGTCGCCCGACCGAAGGAATTCCACCCGAAGGGGTACGATGCGCTGCCCGAAGGCATCATGCTGATCTCCAACATCCGCGAAAATGGCGAACCGATCGGCGCCCTGCCGGACGGCGAGATGATGTTTCACCACGACATGATGCATGCCGAGGTCCCGCACAAGGCAACCATGTTGAATGCCGTCGAAATCCCGTCCCATGGCGGCAACACTCTGTTTGCTAGCGGATATGCCGCCTACGACAAGCTGCCCGACGAATTGCGCGAACCGTTGGAAGGCCGAAAGGCGTTTCACCACTACAATTACGGATCGGTGAAAAAGGGCGATGACAAAGGCACGCCCGCGTTTTCGGAGTCGGTCCACCCCGTGTTCCGCACCCACGACGACACTGGCAAAAAGGCAATCTACGTTAACCGGCTGATGACCGAGGGCGTGATAGACATGGAGCAGGACCAGGCGGACGGCCTGCTGAACGCGCTGTTCGATCATTCGGAAAGCTCCGAATTCGTCTATGAACACGAATGGCAGGTCGGTGACCTGCTGCTGTGGGACAATCGGTGCTCGATGCACGCCCGCACCGATTTTCCGGCAAGCGAACGCCGTTTGCTACTGCGCACCACCGTCGTCGGCGATGCCAAACCGTTTTAGGAAGCACCCACGCATGCCCAAGATACTAACCGAAGAACAGATCGCCGCGTGGCACTCGGACGGCTGTATTTTCCCTATTCGCGCGGTAAACCAGGATCAGGCGAAGGCGAATTTCGACCGATATATCGCGCTGGAAAAGAAAATTGGAGAGGAACCGCAGAACCGCTTCAAGATCAAGGCCCACCTCCCTTTCCCCTGGATGTGGGACATCATCCGAAACGACAACATCCTAGACGCGATCGAGGACATCATAGGCCCAGACATCCTGTGCTGGGGCTCTTCCTTTTTTACCAAGAACGCCAATGACGCCCGCTTCGTATCCTGGCACCAGGATTCGACCTATTACGGCCTTTCCGAACGCGCGACGCTGAGCGTCTGGTATGCCTTTAGCCCGTCGAATGTGGAATCAGGGTGCATGCGGTTTATCCCCGGCACCCACGACAAGGGCCTTTACGACCACGACGAAACTGGCGATGCCGACAATCTGCTGATGAAGGGCCAGACGATCCACGACGTGGACGAGGGCAAAGCCGTCGACGTGATCCTGCAGCCCGGCGAATTTTCGATCCACCACGAGGCAGTCGTCCACGGGTCGAACCCGAACAAGGCGGATCACCCGCGCGTCGGAATATCGATCCATTACATCGCGCCGCACGTGCACCAGGTGTTGCTGAAAAACGCCACGGCCACACTGGTACGCGGCTCGGATACGCATGGCCACTGGCAGGAAGACCCGGAACCAAGGGAGGATTTCGATCCCGTCTGCCTCGAAGCGCTGGACGCGACTTACGGCGAATACCTGACCGGCGTCGGAAAATACTAGGGACCTTGTCAAAAAAAGAACTCGGTCTTTGCAGCGGTAACAACAGGTCACAGAGTTCTTTTCATTGTCTTTCCTGGTTATCGCCGCGAACGCGGGGAACTCGCGTGACGCATTCAGATGGAGATATAAATCCCGCCGTTCGGGATTCATGCGCTCGGCCGCACGTATTTACTAGTTGTGCTGCCACTTCTTCATGGTTTTTTCGCAGGCGATCGCTTCGTCAGCATCATGATACTCTTCATAGAACACCAACGTCGTCAGATTGCACCTTTCGGTCAAACCGCTCTCTAGTTTCTCGCGGCGCTCGTAGATGCGACGAGCAAGATCGTTCGTGACGCCGATATCGACCGCACCGTCTCCGCGGTTTGTCATGATATAGACATGAAACGCCATATCCCGATTGAAGGGAGGTCCCCACCGTTGCGTGAATAACTGATCGATAGTAGAGGCTTCATGGGTGACAGTTCAGATCGCTGTGCTACTCTTCGGATCGTACGATCCCGGAGGAGCCAACCATGCCCAAAGTCCTAACCGACGAGCAGCTTGCCCATTGGAACCGCGACGGTGCGGTCTGGCCCATCGACCTTCTTACGGCCGAAGAGGCAGCGGACTACACGCGGCGGTTCGAGGCTCTGGAAGCATCTATGGAGACCGAGGCACAGGCCCGGTTCCGGATGAAGGCACACCTGCCATTTCCATGGCTTTGGGATCTGGTGATGCACCCTCGGCTGGCCGATGCGATTGAGGATATCATCGGTCCCGATATCGTGTGCTGGGGGTCCTCCTTCTTTACTAAGAAGGCGCACGACCCGCGGTTCATTTCCTGGCACCAGGATTCGACCTATTACGGGTTGGAACCGCCGGAATCGATTACCGCCTGGGTGGCGTTTACCCGGGCGAATGCGGAATCGGGATGTATGAAAATCCTGCCCGGCACGCACCGGGGCGAAGCGATCCTGCCGCACGAAGAGACCTACGATGAAAAAAACCTGCTGTCTCGAGGCCAGACGATCCGCGACCTGGATATTTCAACCGCTGTGGACATGCCGCTTGCACCCGGCCAGATGTCGATCCACCACAACAAGACGATCCATTCATCGGAACCTAATAACGCCGACTGGCCCCGCGTCGGGTTCGCCATTCACTTTGCCGATTCATCCGTCCGTCAGGCCCAGTTCGACAACCCGCTGGCCATTCACATCCGCGGCGACGACCCGGACGGCAACTGGATAGAAGATCCCCGCCCGGAATACGAACTTTCGCCGGAGAGCGTGGCGGCCTGCGACGATTACTGGGAGCGCTATCGTAACGCGATGACGGCGCAGACATAAGACGTCGGCGTGGCAGCCCTCTAAACACGCCTCACCGAATTCGTTAACCTGTCGTCATGGCTCTTCCAGAACTGATGACCGTGGACGTCGGTGGCACGCCGATTGCGATCCGCGACACCGCGACGATCGACGACGATGGCAAAACGCCGCTGGTCCTGCTGCACGGACTCGGCGGCTCGTCGCAGACATGGGCGTTCCAATTCCGCGCGCTGGCGGAGGATTTCCGCATCATCGCCTGGGACATGCCGGGATACGGCGCGTCGGGCAGGTTCGTGCGCGAAAATCCCACCGTCGAACATTATGCCCATGCGCTGTCTGCCACGCTGGACGCCGTCGGCGCATTCAAGGCGCACATCGTCGGCCAGTCGGTCGCGGCCCTGATCGGGGCCTCCTACGCCGCTGAATACCCGGATCAGACGCTGTCCTATACGTTTTGCCAAGGCCTGACCGGACTTGCCGGCCTGCCGGACGACGAACGCACGAAACAACGCAAGACCCGGCTTGAAACGTTCCGCGAGCTCGGCCCCGAACGCTTCGCCGAGGAACGCGGGCGCAAGGCGCTGGGATCGGACGTGATGCCGATGGTCGCCGAACTTGCCGTCACCATCATGAAACGCGCCCCGCTGGAGGCCATGTGCCAGGCGGTAGAAATGATGGCGCAGACCGATTTTTTCGAAATTGCGCCCCGTATCGATTGCCCGGCACTGGTAATCGCGGGATCGGAAGACCCGTCCTCGCTCATGGAAACCGCCAATGCTGCCCGAAAGGCTCTGGGCGACGGGCCGATCGAAGTTCTCGACGGCGCAGGCCATTACGGCTGCATGGAGAACCCGTCGGCGTTCAACGCGGCGCTGAGCGAATTTATCGGTACCGTCGGCATAAAGTCGGTCGGGTATTAGTCGACCGCCTCGACCATCAGGGTTGCGCCGTCCATATCGACGACGCCCACGCGGGTGCCTATCCAGGCGACAAGCGGGACGACCAGATGAGGCCCGGGGGCCAGCGTTCGGTTATAACGGCCGAGACGCTGGATAGCTCCCACTTCCGCGGGTATGGTGGAAAAGGGCATTACGTCGTTCCCGCGTTGGCGGGAGTCCTCTTGATGAAAGAAGCACTCCCCATAAAATCCCTTTGTGTCTGCTCGTCCTGTCCCTTCCGCGCCGGATCAAAGCCGCTATCACCGATCAGTCTGACCTGATAGTGCGAACACGTGTGCTATAAGTCACTGCGCCGTATGTTCCGCTTCTTTACACAATCGCAAGACTGGCGCTATTTAGTGCCGTCGGAAAACATCTCGGACTTAACCGCGTAGTTCATGGTCGTTGTTCGTCTTTTCCTGTGGTTGATCATCCTCGGTCTCCTTGCGTCGCCGGTCATAGCCTGGTTCGGGCTTGAAGACGCGCCATTGGTCGCCGAAAGCGCCGAGGTCAATGTCCGCGATGTCCAGTGGGCCAAAGTTTTTCTGAAGCAATACGATCGCCGAAATCTGCCCGATGGCAAAATTACGACAATTACTGCCAACCAAGGTCAGATCAACACGGCGCTAGCGGCCGCGCTGGCCGCGGTTCCACAGTTGAAGGCGCAGATCGTGCCGAGCCGGTTCGGACTTCTGGCTGCCATAACCGGCGAAACCCCGCTACCAGACAACCCGTTCGGAAAGTTTATCAATATCAGCATGATGGTCGAATCCACGACGACTGGTATGAAGATCGGCCGTCTTAGGATCGGTGAGATCGAGATTCCGACCGCCATCGTCAGGCCGGTGTTTATCCTTGTCATGGATCAGGTTGCGGTCCCTGGACGCGGAGAGGCGTTTTTGGAAATGATACGCAGCGTTCAGGTGACCGGCAACTAGGTACGTGTCGTCTGCCGGCCCAAGGATGAGTTACTGGACGAGCTGAAATTCGCCGCCAAGAAAACCGTCTTCGCCGCCGACTGCGTGGTGTACGGTTCGCAGAGGTCGCGACCGGGTCTGTGGGCAGCGCCCGCGCTTGCCGCCCTGCCGATGGGACTCCGGATCCTACTGCAGCATTCCCCGAAACTGCTGGCTGAAGCGGAAGACGTCTCGATTTATTTCACCGGTCATACGCATGGCCGTTAGATTAGCCTGCCGAGCGGATTGCCCATCATGACCAATACCAGGATGCCGCGACGCTATGCGCACGTCCTGTGGGAACATAGCAGAATGACCCGCTACACCATCAAAACCGTTATCGGCGTTTCGTTCATGCCGGTTCGTTTTTTCTCTAAAGGCGAGGTCGCCGTCATCACGTTTCGGCCAAAGTAGCGTTTCAGTTCAGACATCCGCAGGCGGCAACGGCTCTTTGCCGAGGATCATGTCGGCGGCTTTTTCCGCCATCATGATGACTGGCGCGTTCGTCGCGCCACCGATCAGGTCGGGCATCACCGAGGCGTCGACCACCCGCAAGCCATCGACGCCGCGCACGCGCAGTTCGCCGTCAACCACCGCCTCCGGATCGGTATCGGGTCCCATCTTGCAGGTCCCCACCGGGTGATGCACGGTGCCCATAGTCGCGCGGATATGGGTGTCGATTTCCGCATCGGACTGTTTGTCCGCGCCGGGCGCGATCTCCTCGCCGCCGAAGACTTTTAACCGTGGCGACGCGACCAGTTCCCTCGCCATCCTGAGACCACGACGCATGGTTTCCCATTCTTCTTCCGTTCCGAAAAAGTTCTGGTGGATGATCGCTGCGTCCTCCGGACGGGAGGATGCGAGGGCAACGTGCCCCCGGCTGGTCGGATGCATCGGCATGATGCGGACCGAGAACGAATCGGTGAACGCTTTCTTGAAGGGCGGCAACCAGGGCGAGGCAGTGGTCGTCGCCCCCATCCAGAATAGCATCTGGATATCGGGAGCAGGGACATCGGGAGTGGTTTTCAGGAACCCGGTGATCCCGAACGGGAGATCGGCGGCAAACCCGCCCTTGCCGAGATATGCCCGTATCAGCGACAGGACGACCCGGTCGAAGCGCATGTTACGCTGAAACGGCCCGCCGTCGTGGCGACGGAAGATAAATGCCGACGACGTGTGGTCGGCAAGATTTTGCCCGACTCCGCGTAACGGCATGACCACGTCGATCCCATGGTCGCGCAGGTGGGCAGGATCGCCTATCCCCGACAGCATCAGCAATTGCGGCGAATTGATCGTCCCGCCGGACAGGATCACTTCGCATTCGGCGCGCGCGGAGACCGATGGGCCACCCTGACCATAGCGAATACCGATGGCCCGTTCGCCGTCGAACTCGATGCGTTCAACCAGCGCCTTCGTCTTTACCGTCAAGTTGGGGCGTTTCAGCGCGGGGTGCAAATACGCCGCGGCCGCACTCCATCGCCGGCCATGGCGCAGCGTAGCTTGCATCCAGGTGAAGCCGTCGGGTTGCTCGCCGTTATAGTCCTCGGTAAATGGGTATTGCGCGTCGCGCGCAGCGTCCAGAAATGCTTCGCAGAGTGGATCCTCGAACGTGGTCTTGCGCACGGTCAGTGGTCCCCCGGCGCCGCGCCAGGTATCCGCACCGCCCTCCCAATCTTCTGATCGGCGGAAATAGGGCAGTACGTCGGCATAGGACCAACCGGGAAGGCCTGTCGCCGCCCAGCGGTCGTAATCCGTGGGATGGCCGTGATAGTAAGCCATAGCGTTGATTGACGACGAGCCGCCGATCACCTTGCCGCGCGCGCATTCGATGCGTCGGCCGTCCATCGTCGCCGATGGTTCCGCGAAATACATCCAGTCGTGCAGGCGTTTCTGCAGGATGCGCCCCCAACCCAGCGGTATATGTATCCACGGATCCCGGTCCCAGCCGCCGGCCTCGAGCAGCAATACCCGGATCGACGGGTCCTCGGTCAGACGCCCAGCGAGCGTACAGCCGGCCGATCCGGCACCGACGATGATGTAGTCGAACTTGTCCTGCTTTGTCATGGTCGACTGTTCCGTAAGTTCGGAGGGGCGGTCAGAGGTGCATGCGAAATATAGGAAAACTTCCTAAGGTCGGAAAGTCGGTGATGCGCTCCCGTACGCGTTTTTGACTGGTCCTAACGCTACCGGCTAGGCCAGCTACGCTTGGTCGCGGTTTTCCGATAACACGCTATTCTTGTTTACAGAATATAATCCTCTGAGATACCGGAACCGCCTAAGAAGTGTGACGCCGACCAACTCAAACGAAGCTATCGCCGGGACCTGAGCAAGCGCCGACGTGCCGGGCATGTTCTGGGAAGTAACAAGAACGCCACGCAGGTTTTGACGAAAACCAGAGAAACCCTCGGTCGGCTGCCGGTTATTCCGCCGCGATCCGACTGTTACCGATCACGTCATCGAGGCTGTAGCTGTCGAGAATGGAATCGACCAGTTCCGCCGATCGGTTCCAGTCATAAGTGCGTAGCGCATGACTACGCGTCACGAACTGGGCACCGGCATAGAACATCTCGTACTGGGTATGACGACTGGCAAACTCGGAACCGATCGAGTCCCAAGCCAGCTTCATGAACTTGACCTTGTCCTCGGACGAACCAATCGCCGACTTCTGCGTCGCGTTGATGTAGCCGTTGAGCTCCGGATTGGCGAAATCTTCCGCGGAAGACGGCAACATGATCAGCCCGCCACCGGCGAGTTCGCGCATCGACGTGACGAATTCCGGATAAAGCTGCTGGGTCAGCACCTGCGCGGTGTACATTAGGTTGCGGTCCGGCACGTAGTAGCCGTTGTACATGCCGCCACCGGATTCCATGCCGTAGACCAGCCCTTCGACCATGGCGGCCTGCGCCGCCATGTGACCCAGCTTTTCCGCCACAGGGGGCATGCCGACAGTGCCGATAGTCTCGCAGATCCGGCGGGCGACGCCGACCTGGAACTGCATCTTCACCATCAGACGGGTCATCGCCTGGTAGTTCTGCATGTAGTGGGCGTAAGTGTCTTGGAACTGGGCGCGGGCGGTATCAGTGTCCTTGTAAATGAACACGCGTTCCCACGGCACCTTCACGTCGTCGCAATACACCAAGGCATCGTTCTCATCGAAGCGCGACGACAACGGATAATCGTAGCTGCTGGACACCGATTCTTCGTATGACCGGCGCGACATGATTTTCAGACCCTTCGTATTCATCGGGATGGCGAAGGAAATCGCGTATTTTTCCTCGCCCGGTTTCAGCGGCTGAATGTTCGCGAACAGAACCTCGTTCGCCATGATCGAGCCGGTGCCCAGCATCTTGGCGCCGCGCACGGTGATACCTTCCGAGTCCTCATCAACGACGCCGGTTGCGAGGAATTCATCCTGGTGTTCCCCGGTGCTCTTATTCCGGTCGGCCTGCGGATTAATGATCACGTAGGTCATGTAGGCATCGGTATCGCGGGCGAACTGAAAATACTCCTGCAGCGCACCGGCGCGTTCCTTGGAATGCTTTTCAAAGACTGGCAGGCCCATCACCTGGCCGACCATCGACGACGCGATATGATCGGGGGACCGGCCCAGCCAGCCTCCGGAAAGGCGGGACCAACCCTCAATCGCGCGTCGGCGGGCAACAAGCTCTTCATAGGACGTGGTCAGCTGCCAGCAGCGGTTGACCCGTTCGCCCGATGTCGGACTTTCGAAGGTCATCCACTCGATGTTTTCAGGATCGGCCTGAAAATCGTATAGATTGGCGGCAGCGGCAACGGCATTCTTGTATGCTGGATGAGTGGTAACGTCGTCAACTTTTTCGCCATTCAGGAAAACCTCGCGCCCGTCGCGCAGGGACTCCAGATGCTGTGCGCCTGTTTTTGCCATGCCCAATGATTCCCGTATTCGAATTTAATATACAAACAATACTATTTTAGAATATAAATCGGAGTCAACGGGGTTTGTGCACCCGAGTACTGGGAAAAAGGCGCCTATGCCGGATAAGCTCTACAGCACGGATATAGCGCCACCCAATATGGGCGACAGGGAACCGGTGGGTGACGCCGCGCTACAGGCGAACCCATTGACCGTGTCGCGCGAAGAACTGCTTGTAAACGGCACCGATCAGGCATTCCGCCAGCTGGTTCACGATATTTTTGCCTTCAACGCGCGCCATGAAGCGATCCGCGCAGGCCATGCAAGGCGGATCGGGCTGGCCGGAATCGAGTACACAATTCTCATCTCGGTCGCTCGGCTCAGTCGAGACGGCGACGTGAACGTTAAGACACTGGCGGATCATCTGCACGTCAGCACCGGGTTCGTCACCAACGTCACCCGAAAACTTCAAACGCTGGGCCTGGTCCAAAAGACCACTGACGCTGCCGACCGGCGGCGCACCGTGCTGACCGTCACTCGGAAAGGCCGTGACAGCCTCGCCGAGCTGGCACCCTTTCAGCGCCAGGTCAACGACGTTGAATTTGGCTCCCTGACCGCAGACGACTTCCGCCAATTCAGCCGGATCGTCTCGGCACTGGTCGACAGCAGCGAACAGGCTGTCAATCTGCAGCGGTATCTGGAAGGCGCCGGCAAAAGCTAAGCAACGGAAAAGACTCTCGTCGGAATTCCGTTATGCTCCGTTCATGACTTCCGACCCCACGTCCGGCCCATCCGGTTTAGGCGCGTTGAACCCTGCGCTCCAGGCGACGATCATCTCTGTAGCCGCGATGCTGCTTTTCAGCGTCGTGCCACCGTCGGTGCGTCTGCTATCGGACACGATGTCGTCATGGCAGATCGTATTCATCCGCGCGGTCTTCGGTATCGCCGGGATCGGCGCCTATTTTCTCTGGACCGGACTTCACAAACTGAAGTCGCGGCAGATAAGGATTCACGTCGTCCGGTCGACCTTCAATTTCGTCGGGATGGTCATGTGGTTCTGGGCACTGGGGCACATTGAACTGGCAAAGGGAATCGCCATCCACTTCACGATGCCGCTGTTTATAGTGCTACTCGCCGTTATCTTTCTGAAAGAACGCATCGGCCCATGGCGCATCACCGCGATGCTTTTGGGCTTCGGCGGGGTCCTCGTCATCCTGCGACCGGGCATGATCGACACCGGTTTGCCGGAACTCGCCATCCTGGGCTCGGCGATGCTGTATGGCGGCGCCGTCGTATTCCTGAAGAAAGTCGTGGAGAGCGAAACCCCGGCCGCCGTAACCTTCTACACCAACCTGTTCATGGCGCTCGGCTGCTTGATCCCGACGATCCTCCTGTGGGCGCCGATAACAACGGCGGACATCTTGCCGATCCTGGGTCTCGGTATCTGCGGGCTGTTTGCGCCGTTCATGGTCGCCGTGGCGCTGCGCAAGGCGGATGCCAGTTTGGTCGCCGCGTTCGACTTCCTGCGCCTGCCCTTCACCGCCCTGTTCGGCTTCCTGCTGTTCGCTGAAGTGCCGGACGAATTCGTGTGGCTGGGCGCCGCGATTATATTCGCCAGCACGTATTTCATCGCCCGTCGCGAGGCGAAAAAACAGGTCTGAGCCTGCCTCACGACCCCGCTCCGAAAATGATTAGCGCCACCCGCCGCAAAACCGGTAGGTTGCACCTATGACTTCTCAGGGCGGCTCCTCCCCCAGTCCGGCTTCGTCGACGATACTGACCGGCGTCATCATTGCGGTGGCGTCGATGTTTCTGTTTTCGGCAACCCACACCTGCGTCCGTTTTCTGGCCGACACTATGACATCGCCGGAGATCGTGTTCTGGCGCATGCTGGTCAGCATGACGATCCTGATGCCGTATTTCGCGTGGAAAGGAATTCACCTGCTGAAAACCCAACGGCCGGGTATGCATGCGATGCGCGCCGTCGTGAATTTCGGCGGCATGATCATGTGGTTCTACGCCATCGGAGTGGTGCCGCTCGGCAAGGCGGTGGCGATACACTTTACGCTGCCGCTGTTCCTGATCCTTCTTGCGGTCCTCTTTCTGGGAGAAAGGGTGGGTATCCGGCGCACCTGCGCGACCGCCGCTGGATTCTGCGGCACCCTGGTAGTGCTTCAGCCCGGGAATCTGGCCGTCGGCTGGCCGGAAATGATGATCCTGGGATCAGCCGCGCTCTATGCAGGAACCGTGATCTTTCTCAAATTCATGGTGAAGACCGAAACGCCCTTGGCGCTGACCTTCTACACGAACTTCTTCATTCTCCTGCTCAGCATCCCGCTCACCATATGGCTGTGGGTTCCGCCGACGGTGGACGACATTCTGCCCATTCTGTTCATTGGGGTTACGGGGACACTGGCCCCGTTCATGTATACCAGCGCGCTGCGGCTCGCCGATGCTAGCATCATCGGCCCAACTGATTTTCTGCGCCTGCCGATCACGTCGGGATTTGCATTCGCCCTGTTCGGCGAAGTGCCAAGCGAGTGGGTATGGATCGGCGGCGGGATCATCTTTCTGAGTACCTGGTACATAACCGTCCGAGAAAGCCGGTTGGAGAAACAACGCAAGGCGGACGACGCGGCAGGGGGCGCATGACCGGCGGTATTGTGGACAAGTTCACCCGACTGCCGCCCAATCTGCGCGGCTTCATCTGGATCACACTATCCACCTTCGCCTTCATGTCGATGGTAATGATCGTGCGGCACCTCGCCGACCGCTACAATACCGGCGAACTTGCCTTGTGGCGCGCGTTTATCGGTCTGTCGCTGCTAGCGCCTGTGTTTGCGCGTTCGGGCAGCGCATTGTTCCGCACCCGGAGATTCGGCTGGCACCTGTTCCGCAACCTGATGCATTTTGTCGGCGTGGCGGGCTGGTTCTACGCGATATCCCAGATCAACCTGTCGGTCGGTATGTCGCTTCAGTTCACGGTGCCGCTGTTCACCATCGTTCTCGCCATCATGTTTCTGGGCGAGCGGGTCGACACCGCCCGTTGGATCGCGACGTTCTTGGGGTTCGCCGGCGTGTTGATCATTCTGCGGCCGGGTCTCGAACCGGTGACGATGGCGGCCGTCGCCGCCATCGTTTCGGCGGCGGGATACGCCGGCGCAAACATCGCAACCAAGGTACTTATGCGGGACGGCACCAGCGACACTATCGTGTTCTATATGAACGTCATTCACCTTCCACTAGCACTGATCGCGGCCTTGGCCATGGGCGGCATTAGCCTTCCGTCAATAGGCGACGTACCCTGGCTGATCGGCCTTGCGGCCAGCGCCACACTGGCGCACTGGCTGCTAGCTCGCGCGCTAGCGCTCGCGGACGCAAGCCTGATTATCATCGTCGATTTTACCAAACTGCCGTGGGTCACACTGGGCGCATTCGTCTTTTTCGGGGAAGTCCCCGTGGTCTGGGCATGGATCGGCGGGGCGGTTATCTTTGTCGCTACTCTCTACATCGTCCGTCGGGAAACTCGCGCCGCGAAGACGGCCGCCCCGACGCACGACTGACCCCGGCAAACGGATACCCAACCGATGGCAGACCCCGCCGCGCAGACTGATCAACCGGCCAATAACGCGGTTCTCGCCGCCTGCTGGGTATTGGGAACGGCTGCTTCCTTCATTCTGATGATGATCGCCGTGCGCGAATTGTCGACCAATATGTCGAGCTTCGAGCTGCTTTCATTCCGGTCCCTGATCGGGATTCCAATTATGTGCCTGGTCGCCTGGCGGCTCGGTTTCGACAAGGTGAAGACGCGCCGGATCGGTATGCAGGTCAGCCGCAACGTGGTCCATTTCGGTGGCCAATGGTGCTGGGTGATCGGCATCACTCTGCTCCCCATGGCACACGTTACCGCACTGGAATTCACCATGCCGATGTGGACCGCCATCATCGCCATGCTGTTTCTCGGTGAACAGGCGAAGTCCCACCGGATCATCGCCGTGGTGATGGGCATGGCGGGCGTTTTGGTGATCCTTCGCCCGGGGCTGGAGATCGTGACCGACGGGGCGCTGGTCGTCCTGCTGGGGGCTCTGTGCTACGGCATCTCCAACGTGATGATGAAATCGCTGACCGCGGATGACGCCCCCTGGGTCATCGTGTTCTGGATGCAGATCATCCAGCTGCCGCTGGCACTCTTACCAGCCGTGTTTTACTTCGACTGGGTGTGGCCGAGCTGGGCCGACGCGCCGTGGCTGCTGGCCATGGGGCTGACAGGGATGTCGGCGCATTTCTGCCTTGCCCGGGCCTTTCAACTTGCTGATGCCACCGTCTGCATTCCAGTCGATTTCGTACGCCTGCCGCTGGCCGCCTTTGTCGGCTGGCTCGTATATACCGAACAGGTCAGCGTCTGGGTTCTGGCAGGGGCAATACTGATATTCGCCGGGAACTACTACTCTGTCTGGCGAGAAACCCGCGGGGTAAAACGGTAGTGCCGCCATTATTTCAGGCTGTTTTGTGGTTCTGCGGGACCATGGCCGGATTTGCCGGAATGGCGATCTCGGCGCGCGAACTGCACACCACGATGTCGACCTTCGAAATCCTGTTTTTCAGGTCTCTAATCGGTGTACTGGTGGTTCTGCCGTTCATCATGCGGAACCGGTTTCGCGATCTTCGTACGACGAAATTCCGTTTCCACGGATGCCGCGCGCTGGTCCAATTTTCGGCACAGCTGTGCTGGATGTACGGCATCATCCACCTAACGCTGTCGGACCTGACCGCTATCGAATTCACGGTGCCCGTTTTCACGGCGGTTCTGGCGGTCATGTTTCTGGGCGAAACCATGTGGCGCCACAAATGGATCGCGACGCTGCTGGGATTCGTCGGCGTGCTGATCATCCTGCAGCCGGAGGGATCTGCGTTCAGCGTGGCGGGGTTCGTCATGCTACTCGGCTCAGCCCTGTATGCCGGGTCCGGCATATTCGTGAAATACCTCACTCGGACCGATACTCCGCAGGGCATCATCTTCTACATGAACGCGATGCAACTACCGCTAGGGCTGATCCCCGCAGTCTTCATTTTCGGGTGGGTGACACCGGCACCTATCGATATCCCCTGGATACTGGCTTGGGGCCTGTCCGGCCTGTTTGCTCATTACACGATGGCCCGGGCGCTGAAGCTGGCGGATATCACGATCATTTTCCCGCTCGACTTCCTGCGTCTGCCCTTGATGGCGTTGCTCGGCTACCTCTTATACGCCGAGGCCATCAATCCCTGGACAGCCGTTGGAGGCATCGTCATCTTCGCGGCTAATTACTACGGCGTTCGGGAAGAAGCCCGCCGCGGCGATGCGCCCCAAAGACATTGAGCGCGCATTGACGCTCTGGCATTTTACGACAGATAGACGATCAGGGAAAAGACGATCGCCGCTGTGATCAGCCATTTTTCCGGCCCGCCGAAGACCTGGAATGCCTTCACATGCTGATTGGTCTTATCCGGATTCGGGCTTCCGTCCGACATATACCGCAGATCCTTGCCGCAGGACCGGCACTCGTCCGGAAACGACGTGACGTTTTTGCCGCAATGGGGGCAGTCGATCCAGTTGTCGACCATCACTCCCGCTCGAACTGACCCGCGCCGAACAGCAGATCGCGGGACTCGGGCGTCATCGCCTTCGATCCGCGTTTGTCGGCAAGCAATTCCATTCCCATTTGCACACCGGGTCGTGCCGACATTGCGTCGAACCAGCGTTTGACGCTGGGAAGTTCAGCCTTGTCGACCCCTTGGCGGCGCGACGACCGCGCCCATGGCCAGCAGGCCATGTCGGCGATGGAATAATCGTCGCCTCCCAGCCATTCGGCCTCCGTCAGGCGCTTATCCATCACGCCGTAAAGCCGGCGAACTTCGTTGGAATAGCGCTCCACGCCATAGGGCACGTCTTCGCCGCCCATCGACTGTCGGAAATGATGCGCCTGCCCCGCCATGGGACCGAGACCACCCATCTGCCACATCAGCCATTCCATCACCGATTTCCGTCCGCGAAATTCGTCCGGACCGGGTAGGAAGCGGCCTTCCTTTTCGGCAAGATACATCAGAATGGCACCGGTTTCGAAGACGGAGACCGGATCGCCCCCGTCGGCCGGATCGTAATCGACGATTGCCGGGATACGGTTGTTGGGGCTGATCCGGAGAAAATCCGGCGCGAACTGGTCGCCCGTGTTGATATCGACAGCGACGACATCGTTCTCCAGTCCGAGTTCGGCAATCAGTATTGACACCTTGTGTCCGTTCGGCGTTGGCCAGGTATACTGAGTGATCATATTGCGGCCGCGATGGCCTTGCCGGCCTCTGCAGTGCCCGCGATAGCGCCGATGACCGCCGCGCTGGCCTCGCGTTCGCCGAAATGGTCAAGCATCAGCGCCGCCGACCATATCTGCGCAATGGGATTAGCGATCCCGCGGCCGAATATATCGGGCGCCGAGCCGTGGACGGGCTCGAACATCGACGGATAATCGCGTTCGGGATTGATATTTGCAGATGCGGCTACGCCGATGGACCCGGCTACGGCCGGCCCCAGATCGGAGAGGATATCGCCGAACAGGTTGGATCCGACGACGACGTCGAACCAGTCAGGGCTGGTGACAAACCGGGCCGTCAGGATATCGATGTGATACTGGTCGGTCTCGATATCAGGATAACTGGCCGCCATCGCGGCGAAGCGTTCGTCCCAATAAGGCATGGAATGAATGATGCCGTTGGACTTGGTGGCCGATGTAACCTTTTTCGCAGGACGGGAAGCAGCCAACTCGAACGCGTAGCGCATGACCCGGTCGCACCCCCTGCGCGTGAACACTGCCTGCTGGATGGCCATCTCTTCATCCGTGCCCTCGTACATCCGCCCGCCGATCTGGGAATACTCACCTTCGACGTTTTCGCGAACGATCATCATGTCGATATCTTCCGGTCCACGATTGGCGAGGGGCGATTGCACGCCGGGCAGCAACCGGGCGGGACGTAGGTTCACATACTGGAAGAATTCCCGCCGGATCTGGATCAGCATGCCCCACAACGACACATGATCAGGCACGCCCGGCATACCCACCGCGCCAAGGAAGACGGCGTCGAACCGGCGAAGCTGATCGACGCCGTCTTCGGGCATGATGCGCCCGGTCTTGTCGTAATCGTCGCAGTTCCAGCCGAACTCGGTGAACTCGTAGTCAACCCCGAATTTCGCACCGACTGCCTCCAGCGCACGTAGGCCTTCGCGCACAACCTCTTTGCCGATCCCGTCACCGGGAACGACCGCAATTTTGTAGCGTGCCATCAGTGCCCGCCCTTTCGTTCGAATACGATCACATAATAGCTGGCGCAAAAGATAACCAGCGCCCCGATCCAGGTATAGATATCGGAACTTTCGCCGAACACGATCCAGCCGATTACCGCCGCCGTGATCAACCGGGAAAAATCGAACGGCTGGACGACCCGCGCGTCCGCAACAGCTATCGCTCGAGTGATCGCATACTGCCCCAGCAGAGCGAACACGCCGACGCCGAGGATAGCGGGACCGTCGGCCCACGCAGGATCTGTCCAGTAAAACCAAGCCGGAACAGCTGAGAACACCAGCATCAGGATACTCACATAGGCGACGATGACGGCCGCGGAATCGGTCCGCGACAGGGTTTTCATGCAGGTATTCACTCCGGCAAATAACACGCCGGTCGCAAGCGCCGCCAGCATGCCAAGATTTATTTCCTGAAACCCCGGTCGCAGGATAATTAGCGCACCGGCAAAGGCAACGCCGATCGCACCCCAAGTCCGCGGCCCTGCCTTTTCACCGAGTATCAGCATCGCTAGCAGGATGGTGAATATCGGCTGGATATACAGCAGCGCCGTATAGTCGGAGATTGGTATCTCGCTGACCGCGTAGAACCAGCACATCATGCCGCCATAGGTTAGACACGCCCGGATCGCATGTATGGGAAAAACGGTCGTTTTCATGACCGAGACTCCGTTGCGGGCGATCATCGGCATGATGAACGCGATGGCGATTAAAGCCCGCATGAACGCAAGCTGCGCCGTCGAATATTCAGACGACAATTCTCGGGTGCACACCGATGCAAGCGTGTATCCCGTCCCCGCGAGGATCATCCAGGCTGGACCGGCGACAACCGGGTGCAGACTTGGGAGCGGGATTTTCAGAGCGCCGTCATCCCCGCGAAGGCGGGGATCTCCCGATGAATGAATGAAGCGGCAAAAGATTCCCGCTTTCGCGGGAAGAACAACACTAGAAAAATGATCTAGTCCCCCCGCACCTTGCGCACATCGGTATTCGGGACGACCCCTGTCCGCCGCTGCTGGTTGGAGCGTTCGCCATTGGCGATCCAGTCGCCGGCAGCGGCGCGTTCGGCAAGCTTGTCCCATTCTACTGACCAGTCGCCCAGCTCGTAGCCGTGCCAGGGCGGTTCGGGCTTCAAGGGCGGTAGCCCCAGCTGCTCCCACAACGCCTTAGCGTGTTCCATATATTCGCGCTTTGGCAGCGCCACGGGTGCCATGTTGGCTTTAAGCGTGGCATCGATGGCTAGCGTTGCGTCTTCGGCGGCACCGGTCTTGGGTCCGTGCCCCAGCGGCCGGTGCTTTATCAGCTCGCAATCCTCTGCAAGGTTGGCGCGATAGCTCATTGCCCAGAACACGGCATCGAGATTGTTCGGATCGATATCATCGTTTACCGCGATCACGTATTTGCCGACGGGCTCCTGGAACGACATCGCGCCGTATAAGGCACGCCAGATCTCGGTGCGCGCCGTCTCGCGGGCGACCTGGATCACGACGACTTTGCGCAGATTGGTCAGCGGCTCGTGCATGCCGACCCGCACCACGCCGCTGATGCCGAGATGATCGCGCAGGTGATTGAGAAATAACGGCTCGTATGCCACGCGCTTTATGACGGAGGACTCAGACGGTGTGACCTGGCTGATGATCGACGTAAACACCGCATTCTTCTTCCGGGTGATCGCTGTGACTTTCAGGATAAAGTTGAATTCCTCCAAGTTGATATAGCCGTGGCTCTCGCCGAATGGACCCTCGGGCTCGAAATACTCGGGGTCGAGTAGTCCTTCGATAACAATCTCGGCATCAGCCGGCACCATCAGATCCGACGTCCGCGCCTTCGAGATGCGGATCGGGGCGCCGGCGATGCCGCCGGCGACACCCAGTTCGTCGACGTCTTTTGGTAATTTTTGAGGCCCACAATAGGCAACCGGCGGGGGACAGCCGATCACCATCGCAATCGGCATAGCTTCCCCGCGGACCCTGTATTTCTCCCAATGCGCGGTGCCGCCCTGACCCAGGTTCATAAACAACTTCAACCCGATCCGGTCGGGCGCTTTGAGCCCGCCGCGATAGGTGCCGAGGTTTTGGATACCACTGTCGGGATCGCGGGTGACGCAGGCGGTGGCGGTCAGATACGGCGCGGAATCATATCCCGGCGTCGAAACCGGCACCGGAAGAGCATCCAGCCCGTTGCCGAATTTCAGGTCATCTCCTTCGAAGACCAACTCCTGGCAGGGTGGATTCACGGTTTCTACCGGCGGGATCGGATTGGCGATGGCGTTCGCCCAGCATTCGCCGATGTTTTCGACAGGCACGCCCATGCCTACGGAATAGATTGCTGCATTGCCCGCCAGCGCGCCGGTAACGACGGGAATATCGAATTCACGGCCCGCCGCGCCGGTGACGTTCGTGAACAGGAATGCCCTGCGCTCCATCTCCGCAATGCCGCCGCGAAACTGCCATCTCACCAACGGACTCAATTCGGAGTCTTTGTCGATCGGGGCGTCGATGGCGGTCAGCAGCCCGGCCGCTTCAAGCGCCGCCAGATGGTCCTGCAGATCGTTGTAACCGCGCGATTTGGCGTCTTTCATTGGTGTCCCTCCCCTGAAGGCATGATGATGTTGAGAGATGCGACGGGCAAGGGCAGACGACAAGCCACTGCTTCGTTGATAGATTTGAGCCAACTTAACCCAAAAACGGGAAACACAAGAATGAAAGCGGCAGTCGTCGGAGAACATGGGCTTGAAATCAAAGAGGTCGACGAACCGAAACCGAAACCGAACGAAGTTCTGGTCCGAGTCCGCGCCTGCGGCATGAACCGGGCCGATGCGATGGTCGCCAGCGGCATGGCCCATGGCCGCGCCGGCGGACCCGGCACCATTCCCGGGATCGAATTCGTCGGCGAAGTTGTCGAGGTCGGCGACGAGGCGCAGGGCGTGAAACCGGGCGACCGCGTAATGTGTTCCGGGACGACGGGCTGGGCCGAGTACGCAGTCGCCGATTGGGGACGGGCCGTCCCGCTGCCAGCCAACAACATGACATGGACACAGGCCTCGACCATGCCGGTCGCGTTGCAGACCATGCACAACGCTGAGGTCACGGCAGGCCGCTTCAAGGCGGGCGAAGCTATTATGATACAGGGTGCCAGCACGGGTGTCGGACTTATGGGGCTTCAGATCGCGAAGGCACTCGGTGCGAAACTGGTCGTCGGATCGTCCACCAACCCGGAACGCCGTGCGCGTCTCGGCGAATTTGGCGCCGATCTCGCCGTCGATTCCACCGACAGAGGCTGGGTCGATCGAGTGTTGGAGGCCACGGGTGGCGATGGCGTCGACCTCATCGTCGACCAGATATCGGGATACGTGGCCAACGCCAATCTTGCTGCCACGAAGATCCTGGGGCGGATCGTCAATGTCGGGCGGCTGGGCGGTTTCACCAGCGAATTCAACTTCGACCTGCATGCCATGCGGCGCATCGACTATATCGGCGTCACCTTCCGCACCCGGTCGGTGGAAGAAGTTCGCGATATCGTACAGGCCATGAAAAACGATCTGTGGGCTGCTGTCGAAGCCGGCGACCTGTCCCTGCCAATCGACAGTGAATACGCGCTGGACGACGCGGCGGAGGCCGTCGAATACATGAAAGCAAACAAGCACTTCGGGAAGATCGTGCTGAACGTGGACTAGAACGGGGTACAACGCCGGGCCATGACGTGGACGATCGAGCCACCGGTCTGTCTGGCCGTCCTGACGGCGATCTCCACCGCCGCCGCTATTTCTAGCCTTCTGCGGATGCCGGTATACCGCTGGTTCATGCGCCGCCAGTTCCATTAGTTGATCGAGGCCGTGGGCACCAAGGGCTACGTTGGTGTCCTGATGGTGATCCAGATGCCGGAGATGGATGTTTTTAC
>DKQG01000058.1:0-56551 GCA_002471575.1 Alphaproteobacteria bacterium UBA7314
TCTGCCTGCTGCGGGCGCGGTGGCGGCGCCATCGACACCAGGCCTTTCAGCAGTTCCCGGACGCCGAAATTGTTGATCGCACTGCCGAAAAATACAGGGCTCAGCGTGCCGTCGCGATAGGCCTGAAAATCCAGCGGCGGACACAAGCCAGTCGCCATGGGAACTTCTTCGCGGAGTTTTTCCACCGCATGAGCGGGAAGCAACTCGTCCAGTCTCGTATCTTCAACGCCCTCACAGGCCGTGTCGTCGTTGATGTCGTCGCCGAGTTTTCCGCTGGCATGGCCCTTCTCCATCAGTACCAGCTTGTCGTCGATTACGTCGTAGCAGCCGAGAAAGTCGCGCCCCATACCGATCGGCCAGCTCGCCGGCGTGACGTCCAGCGCCAGTGTTTCCTCAATCTCCTGCAGAAGTTCGAATGGTTCCTGCGCCTCGCGGTCCATTTTGTTGATAAATGTAATTATCGGCATGTCGCGCAGACGGCAGACCTCGAACAGCTTGCGCGTCTGGGCTTCGATCCCGCGCGCCGCGTCGATAACCATGACAGCGGAGTCGACCGCCGACAGTGTCCTGTACGTATCTTCCGAGAAATCCTCATGGCCCGGCGTGTCGAGCAGGTTAAACGTGCAGCCGCCGTATTCGTACGTCATCACCGACGATGCAACCGAAATGCCGCGCTCAGCTTCCACCTTCATCCAGTCCGAGTGGGCGCGCCGGGCCTCGCCGCGCGCTTTTACCGCACCCGCAGTCTGGATCGCGCCACCGAACAAAAGCAGCTTTTCGGTCAGCGTGGTTTTTCCCGCATCCGGGTGAGAAATGATGGCGAAGGTCCGCCGGGCGGCTATTTCGCCGCTGTTAACGCCCATGAGAGTGTCCAGAAATTTCACTTGGCATACGAGATGCTGTGGCCGCGCAATATAAGGCCGTTTCCCGAGAATTCCAGCACAGCTTGCCTGTCGCCATCCCGGCGCGGGCGGGATAGGATGGACGAAATAAGGGACAGTCATGGAGGGTGAGTTCATGGACCCGCTGACCACCACCAGGCCCGAATATCAGTCGGGGTTTGGGAACGAATTCGCGACCGAGGCGCTGCCCGGTGCACTGCCGGAGGGCCAGAATTCGCCGCAGAAAGCGCCGTATGGCCTGTATGCCGAACTAATCAGCGGCACCGCCTTTACGCAGCCCCGCAACGATAACCTGCGAACTTGGATGTACCGGCTGCGCCCATCGGCACGGCACGGGAAATTCCGCCGGATTGAAAACAGACTGTGGCGGACGCCGGCGTTCGGTGAAGGCGTGCTGACGCCGCAGCAGATGCGCTGGGACCCCATGCCGATTCCTGAAGCGGATACCGATCTGATCGCGGGCATGCAGACTCTCGCCGGCAATGGCGATGCCAACAGCCAGGCCGGTATGGGCATCCATGTCTACTGCGCCAATGCGTCCATGACGGACTCGTATTTCTACAATGCCGACGGCGAAATGCTGTTTGTGCCCCAACAGGGGCTGCTGCGCCTTGTGACCGAGATGGGCGTCGTCGAAACGGTGCCCGGTGAGATTGCGGTCGTTCCACGGGGGATCAAATTCCGTGCCGACCTGCCGGATGGACCGACGCGAGGATATGTGTGCGAAAACTTCGGGGCGTCGCTGCGACTGCCCGATCTCGGACCGATCGGATCCAACGGTCTGGCCAATGCGCGCGACTTTCTGGCGCCTGTCGCATCCTTCGAAGACCGCGAGGGCGACTTTGAAGTGGTCGCCAAGTTTGGCGGTAATTTGTGGATCTGCGATATCGATCATTCGCCGCTGGATGCCGTGGCGTGGCATGGGAACCTGTCTCCGTACAAATACGATCTGGCTAACTTTATGGCTATCGGGTCGATCAGCTTCGATCATCCCGATCCGTCGATTTTCACTGTTTTGACGTCGCCGTCAGGACCGCCGGGGCTCGCGAACGTCGACTTCGTCATCTTCCCGCCGCGCTGGATGGTCGCGGAACACACGTTCCGCCCGCCGTGGTACCACCGCAATTTCATGTCGGAATTCATGGGGCTGGTGTATGGGCAGTACGATGCGAAGGAAGAAGGTTTCGTGCCCGGCGGCGCCAGCCTGCACAACATGCACTCGGCGCACGGTCCGGATCTGGAAGCGTACGAGAAAGCGAGGAAGTCGGATCTGAAACCAATGCACCTGATGGATACCATGGCCTTCATGTTCGAAACCCGCTACCCGATCAAACTGACGGAGTGGGGGGTGAATAGCCCGCAGGTCCAAGCTGACTATCAGGATTGTTGGCAGGGGCTGGATAAGAACTTTAACGGGAAAAAATAATGCCTGAATTAAACGAAACCCACGACCCGACGCTGACCAGCTGGATCGACAGCGCCAATGAGGCCGAAGCCGATTTTCCGGTCCAGAACCTGCCCCTAGGCGTGTACACGGATCCCAAGATCGGCGTCGGCAAAGTCGGTATCGCAATCGGCGATAAAATACTCGATGTCACGGCGGCACGCGCCAAGGGTGTTATTGGCGGCGTGGCAGACGATGCGGCTGGCGCCTGTGCCGGAGATACGCTCAACGAACTGATGGCGTTGGGCGGGCGGCATTGGTCGGCGCTGCGTGCGACTGCGTCCAGAGCACTGCGCGACGACACCGAGGAAGGTGAAGCCGCCCAAGCGGTTGCTGATGAAATTCTTCTGGCGCAGGCCGGTGTCGCGATGCGGTTGCCGGCGCGAATTGGCGATTACACGGATTTTTATTCGTCTATCTTTCATGCAACCAATGTCGGCAAAATGCTGCGGCCCGACAATCCGCTGATGCCGAACTACAAGCATATCCCGATTGCCTATCACGGCCGGGCTTCGTCTATCGTAGCCAGCGGGGAGACGGTCAAGCGACCCGTCGGCCAGACGAAAGCGCCGGATGCTGACCACCCGTCTTTCGGCCCGTCGATGGCGTTTGACTATGAAACCGAGATCGGGTTTTTCGTCGGGCCAGGTAACCCGCTGGGCCAACCCGTTTCGATGTCCGAAGCCGAAGACCACATTTTCGGGCTATGCATCCTCAACGACTGGTCGGCTCGGGATATCCAAGCCTGGGAATATCAGCCGCTAGGGCCGTTTCTCGCCAAGAGCTTTGCCTCGCATATTTCGCCTTGGGTGGTAACGATGGAGGCGCTGGCGCCGTTTCGCTGCGGTGCCTATGACCGTCCGGACGGCGACCCTGCACCGTTGCCGTATCTGTCATCCTCTGAAAACGAAGCCAATGGCGGCTTTGATGTTCAGATCGAGGTCTCGATCGCGTCCGAGCAGATGCGCGATGCCGGCACGCCGCCGCAGGTTCTGGCGGTCACCAACATGCAGCATCTGTACTGGACGATATTCCAGATGCTGACGCACCATACGTCAAACGGCTGCAATCTCAGCCCCGGCGACATGATGGGCACCGGCACGATCTCCGGACCTACTGAAGATGCGCTGGGATCGGTTTTGGAGATCACCAAACGTGGCGCAGAGCCGGTGTCCCTGCCGTCGGGCGAGGAGCGGAGGTTCCTCGCCGATGGCGACGAGCTTATCATGCGGGCTTGGTGCGATGCTGACGGTGCCCGCCGGATCGGTTTCGGTGACTGCCGCGCGGTGATCGAAGGGGCCTAGTCGGTCAGTTATCCAGCCGGACTAACTGGCCCATATCCGAGCAGTCCTCGTCGGTCTTCAGTCCGGCGGAGTGAATGCCGTGGGCAGCCATGTCTTCGTCGACATCCTGACGGTCGCCGGTTACGCCGACTGCCCCGATCACCTCGCCGGCCTGGTTGCGGATCAATCGTCCTCCGCCCTCGGCGAAAACCTGACGCTCCGACGCGTCGTCGATGAACTTCATGAACATGGGCCGTTCATTGGCCCGAACCTGTACAAGACTGGACGACCGGCCAAGCGCGAGTGCGGCGTATGTTTTGCCCAGAGCCATTTCAAGTCGGAGCGCTGAGGCATGATCTTCCTTGCCGAACGCTTTGACGACGTTGCCGGGTTCGACGACGACGGCGCTCATCGGGCGCAGGTTCAGTTCCCGGCTTCTCTCGAAAATGGCGGCGATGATGGCGTTCGCCTGTTCCAGTGAAATAATGTTCATCACGATTCCCTCCGAAGAAATTCTGTGACCCAGTTATGGGGTAGCGCCTGTCGCTGTGCTAGTCTCCGGGTAGGAAAATACGGAGGCATTTCATGATCGGGGACCCTGTAAAACGGATAGAAGACCCGGCCTTGCTGCGCGGGACTGCCGTCTTTGTCGACGATATTCACCTGTCTGGCATGTTGCATGCGGCATTCCTGCGCAGTCCGCATCCGCATGCGAAAATCGTCGCCATCGATACCAAGGCAGCGAAGGCTGTCGCGGGCGTCTGCGCCGTCTACACCCTTGCAGATCTGTCGCCGCATGTGCTGATGGACCGGTTGCCTTTGCAATTTCCTACCACCGCTTTCCGCCCAGACGTTACGCCCTGGCTTCTGGCAGGAGAAGAGGTCTGCCATGTCGGCGAGCCGATCGCGCTGGTTGCTGCCGACACGCGCTATGCCGCAGAGGATGCCGCGACGCTGATTGAAGTGGAGTACGAACCGCTGCCGTCGGTGGCAGGATGCGCAGCCGCTTTTGCGGACGACGCACCGCAAGTGCATTCCGGCCAGGATGATAATGTTTTGGTCCGGTTCGGACAGTCCTACGGCGATACCGATGCCGCCTTCGCTGACGCCGCGCACATATTCGGTGAACGTTTTGTCCAGCATCGCGGGGCCGCACATCCCATCGAAGGACGTGGCGCCGTTGCCCGGTACGATGCTCTCGACGATACCACGACGTTGTGGTCGTCGACCCAAATGTCGCACGAAGTCCGTTCAGCGATCGTCCAGATGTTCGGCATCGCCGAAGGCCGCATCCGGGTGGTCGCCCCAGATGTCGGCGGCGGGTTCGGATCGAAATATATTGCGTATCCGGAGGAGGTTGCAGTGGCGTTGGCATCCCGCCTGCTGGACAGGCCGGTAAAATGGATCGAAGACCGGCGAGAGCATTTCACTTCCGCCATTCAGGAGAGAGAACAGGACTGGACGATGGAAATCGCCGTTGACGCGGAAGGCCGCGTCCTCGGCGTTCGCGGTTCCATGCTTTCCGACCAAGGGGCGTATACGCCGCAGGGCATCAACATGGCCTACAATGCTTCGACCGGTGTTCCAGGGCCCTACGTGGTGCCCAACTATGAAATCGACGTCCATGTGATGGAGACCAACGTGGTGGCGGCCGCCCCCGTCCGGGGCGCAGGCTATCCCGAGGGAAACTATACGATGGAACGTCTGCTTGACCGGGCGGCGCAGGGGCTCGGTCTGGACCGGGCCGAAATCCGCCGTCGAAATCTGATACCTGCCGAAAAAATGCCGTATGAAACGCCGCTGAAAACCCGCGCTGGATCGCCGGTGATGGCAGACAGCGGCGATTTTCTAAAGTGCCAGCAGATCGCGCTAGATCGCATCGACTACGAAGGATTTCCAGCTCGACAGGCTGCCGCCCGGGTGGAAGGCCGGTATCTCGGCATCGGTCTCGCCAACAGTCTGAAGGGGACCGGACGTGGGCCGTTCGAGTCCGGTACCGTCCGCATCGAGCGATCCGGCAAAGTACGGGTGTTTACCGGCGCGCTGGCGATGGGGCAGGGGCTGAAAACTATGCTGGCACAGGTGACGTCTGAACAGCTCGGCGTTCCTGTCGGGGACATCGAGGTCATCTCAGGCGATACCGGCACCATTGCGCTTGGGCTCGGTGGATTCGCCAGCCGCCAGACTGTAACTGCTGGATCGTCCGTCCACGGCGCCGCAAAAGAAGTGCGGGCAAAGGTACTGAGAATGGCTGCGCATCTGCTGGAGGCGGCGGAGGAAGACTTGGAGCTGGCAGATGGCGAGGTCCGGGTGACAGGATCTGACGTCTCGATCACGATAAAACAGGTGGCAGAGGCGTGCTCCGGCGCACCGGGCTATTCCATGCCTGGCGGCATTGAACCCGGGCTGGAAGCCTCCGATAATTTCAAACCCTCGGCCCTGACCTACAGCAATGGTGTGCAGGCAGTCGAGGTCGAGGTCGATACCGGCACCGGCGAGGTCAGGTTTCTGAACTACGTCGTGGTCAGCGACTGCGGCACCCTGATCAATCCGATGATCGTCGATGGCCAGATCGCTGGCGGCGTGGTGCACGGCATTGGCAATGCGCTGTTCGAATGGATGGGCTACGACGAGAAGGGCCAGCCGCTCACCACCAACTTCGGCGAATACACCATGCCGACGGCAACGGAGCTGATCCATCTGGATCTGCAATACGAACATTCGCCGACCCCACTGAATCCGCTGGGCGTCAAGGGCGTTGGTGAAACTGGCACAGTGCCGGCGGCGGCGGCCATTGTGTCGGCGGTTGAAAATGCGCTGGAGCCTTTTGGCGCGCGACTCAGCGATTATCCGGTGAAACCAGCAAAGATCGTGGAGATTGTGCGAGGACGCGAAGTCTAGCCCTTCGCCTCAACCTTCAGAATATCGAATATCACGTCCACTTCGGGCCGGTTCTGATAGTTTCGGAGCTAGAACCGGTGACGGATCGTGCCGTCTTTTCCGACCACTAAAAGAATCGGCTCGGCAACGCCGAACCACGCGCTCGATGCTGGAAAGCGGGCGTTCTGTAGACCGGAGGCGAAAATGATTTCACGGTTTCGATCCGATAGGAACGTGTATCCTTTGTGCGGGCCTCCGCGAATTTTTCACCGCATCCAGTGTGTCGCAATTTATGAAGGGTACGTTATGGCCGCGTGCGCGTAGGTCTTTGATTCTGAGGTTTCAAGTGACCGCCTGGCGCTTGCAGTGCGGTCACCAGTCCACTGAATAGGAAAACAAGATGACCAGCCCTTGGCATGTGCCAGCACATTAAAATTCTGATGCTGGTTGCTCTAGTTGACGGATTTCAGGTCGTGGGGGGGGCTGCGCGCCTACGGGCAGACCGATCTTACGCATGACAAGAGAAAATGTACCCCTCTCAGACGGTGCGGTTCGAACCAACAAATCGTCATCGACCCACTTCAATCTTCCATCTTGAGCAGTGATTTGGCGTTACCGCCCCAGATCGCAGCCTTTTCGCTGCCATCAAGCGTGTCGACCAGATCGACCAGTTCAACCGGGTTGTAGTCGCCCATGTCGTAGGGATAGTCGGTGCCCATGACGATCTTGTCGGTGCCGTACTGTTCTATTAGGTATTTCAGCTGGTGCGGGGTGAACACGACCGTATCCAACCACATTTTCTTCAGATAGCTGGTCGGCTCCCTGTCGATATTGACGCGTCCATCCTCGCGCGCCCCCCAGACATGATCGATCCGTCCGGTATAGGCCGGTAGATACCCACCGCCATGGGCCAGCAGGATGCGGAGTTCGGGGAACCGTTCCATTACGCCGTCGAAGATCAGCCGGTGCACCGCGATGGTGGTTTCCAGCGGGTTGCCGATGACGTTGTTGAAATAATGGTCCTTGAACCGCTCGGCGGAGGTGAAGCCGTTGGGATGGATGAAAATCAGCGTGTCCAGGTCCTGCGCCTTGGCCCAGAACTTGTCTAATCGCGGATCGGAAATTTCCGAGCCGTTCACGTTGGTTAAGATCTGGAAGCCCTTCAACCCCAGCTTGGTGACGCCGCGTTCTAGCTCGGCGACCGCCATGTCGGCGTCGTTCAGCGGGATGGTACCGAAGGCGACGAAACGATCGGGCATGTTGTCGACGATTTCCGCCAGGCCGTTGTTCACGATCTCTGACGCCTGCATGCAGATTTCCGGCGGCAGCCAGTAATAGGCTTGAAACGGCGGCGGAATGATGGTCTGCAGGTCGATGCCCATTGCATCCATGTCGATAAGCCGGTGATCCACTGTTGTCAGATGCGGCATGCGGTCGACGTTCTGCTGCATGTTCACCTCCCGCGTCATCTCGTTGGCGAACAGGATGGCTGGCTCCATTTCCGGTTTGAAATGCGGCTCCGCAATTTCGGCGGCTTCCGGAATATGCACATGGCAGTGGATGTCGATGGTGAACGCATCCGGTTTTTTCGGCTTCGAGCCGGGCTGCGGACGGGCGGATGTGAAAACATAGGGCTCAGCGCCTGCCATGACAGTTTCCTCTGACGTTAGGTTAGTGGACTGATCTCGAGTTCCTGCGCGAGTTGGTTGAGATTGTCCAGCAGGGCGGCATGCACTGGCACGCCGTTGGTTTTAGCATCTGCGATACTGGCGGCGCGGCCGTCGCCGGGGACGCGGACGCTTTTCACACCTCTCATTGGTGTCGCTGCGCGAATGGTGTTGGCCACGTCATCGACTTGGGCGCCAAAATCCAGGGCGTTACCAAAACGCGCGGGGTCGACCACGATCATGAAGTGGCCGTTGTTCACGGGTGTCTTCTGGTATTCCGCATCGCCCATGCTTTCGACGTCGACACCCATCTGCGCACCGGACAGCGTGGCCGCCAGTAAGCCGACGACCAGTGACAGGGCATAGCCCTTGTGTCCGCCAATCGGGTTGAGGACGCCTTCCCTGATGCGCGACGGATCCGTAATCGGGTTGCCGTTGCGGTCGATCATCCAGTCGGGCGGCAGGTCGTCGCCGCGCTGCGCGGCGGTGCGAACCTTCCCGAACGACGACACAGTGGTCGCAATATCCATCACGACGTGCGGGCCATCCTTCGCCGGAATCGCGGCGGCGATTGGGTTGGTCCCCAGCAGCAGGTCGGCACTGCCCCAGGGTGCCATATGATTGGCGCTGCCGTTAGTCCCGTACAGCCCGATCAGAGCTGCATCGGCGATCATTGACACATAGGTCGCTGCCGCACCCGCATGGTTTGATCGCCGCGCGCCGACCCAGGCGCCGCCCGTGTCCCGCGCCTTTATGATCGCGAGTTTCGTCGCGTATTCGACCACAAGGTGACCCATGGCGTTGTCCCCGTCGACCAGGGCGGTGCCGGGGGACTCCGCGACTGTGGTGACGGTCGGGGTAACGTTGATGCCGCCGGCGCGGATGCGCTACATGTACTGCGTCAGGCGGAAGATGCCGTGGGTGTGGAACCCCGCCAAATCCGACGCCACCATCAGGCGGCCGCAATCTGTCGCGTCGCGTGCAGGCAGACCGACGTTAGTCAGTGCGCGGGAGATGAAATCTTCAAGCTCGGCGGCGGGAAACCGCCGCGGCGCCGTCTCCGACATTCGATGCCTTTCCTGTTGGCGAGAGCGATTCTTTTGATTGCGGGCGGCATACCCCGCCGGTGTGAGCCGGGGCTAGCATCAAGGACTCACGAGTTTCATTTCAATCCGCCTCTTTTCATCCGGGTGGGGGCATGTTTATTGTCCACAAGAATGCGGACGTGGTGGAATTGGTATACACAACAGACTTAAAATCTGTCGGTCGCAAGACCATGCGGGTTCAAGTCCCGCCGTCCGCACCAGATCGCAGGGCCTGCATCGGGGGAATTCCATGTTCATCGCCATGAACCGCTTTCAGATTGTGAAGGGCTCGGAAGACGCCTTCGTCGAAGTCTGGCGCAGCCGGGATTCGCTGCTGAAAGACGTTGAAGGATTCGTCGAATTTCATCTTCTGCGCGGGCCAGAAGCGGACGATCACACGCTGTTTGCCTCGCACACCATCTGGCGCGACCGCGATGCCTTCGAGGCGTGGACGAAATCCGATCATTTCCGCCGTGCCCATGCCAATGCGGGTAACAACGGCGCCTTGTATCTTGGTCATCCGAAGTTCGAAGGGTTTGAGGCCGTTCTGGAAGAGTAAAATGTTGCCTATGCGACCTCAGGGAATGGTCGCCCCGACGCGCAGGCCACGATAGCGGTCCTCACCGCGATGCGGATCGACGAGCGAGGGCGGCAAACCTCAATCTAGCGGCGTCAGCCGGTCGGCCAGTTCGTGCTTTAGCACCTTACCGACACCGCTTTTGGGGAGATCGTCGATCACGAATATCTCGCGCGGCAGTTTGTAACGCGCGAGATTCTTGCGGCACCAAGACAGTATTTCCTCAGTGTCGATGTTATCGTTTCGCAGAACCACGAAGGCGGCGATCTCCTCGCCGAATTCCCGCGACGGCCAGGCTACAACGGCTGCGTCCATGACCATTGCGTGCTGGTTCAGCACGTGTTCGATCTCCGCCGGGTATACGTTCACGCCGCCGCGAATGATCAGATCCTTCGCGCGACCTGCGAGAAACAGGTATCCTGCGACGTCGCGCCATCCCAAATCTCCAGGATAGTACCAGCCGTCGCGGAACGCCGTCTTGCTAGCGTCGGGATCGTTGTGATAGCCGGTCGCTGTTCCGGGATGCTTGTAGCGGATACGTCCGATCTCTCCGGGTGGCAGCGACCTATCGTCATCGCCCGCGATATCGATTTCCGCGCCAAAGACGGGCCGACCGACGGATCCCGACACTTCCGGCGGGTCGTGCCAGAACAGCGCAGTGGCCCCGCCGCCATCTGTCGAGCCGTAGAAATTGAGGTACGAGGGACACACATTGCGCATCAGCGCATCGCGCTCTTCCTCATGCAGTATCGAGCCTGTCGAAAAAAGCATGTCGAGCCCCGGCAACAGCAGCTTCCCGTCGTCGCGCGGCGGCATGTCGAGTACACGGCGCAGAAGGGTCGGGACAAGGAACATTTTAGTCGCCCCGTTCCGGTCGGCGAAATCTATCAGATCTGGCATCTCGTACGGTGGCGGAAACAGCAGAGCCGTTCCGCCCGCGTAGATGGCGCACATCGAGTACCCGCGACTGCCGCCGAAATAGAGCGGCGTAGCGCACAGATATTTCGTGCGTTCGGTAAATCCTAGCGTCACGAAATAGATCATGAACCGCGCGAAAAATTGATTGTGGGTGATCAGCGGACCCTTAGGGATACCGGTGGTGCCCGACGACAGGGCGAGCAGAAGTGGCGGATCGCCATCTGCAAGGTCTGTGGCGTCGGGGTCTGCGGCGTCGGCCGCGCTTCGCCAGTCTGAGTTAGTTTTAACAGACTGCCAGTCGCCATCGATGCGTATGAAGGGGTCTTCCGGTTCCGACAGAACCACACTGGGATCAAAAAAATCCGCCAGACGGGATTTTTCCGCGACCGTCCAGCGCCAGTCCATCGGCAGGGCCGCTGCGCCAATCCGCGCTAGAGCGAACAGGGCGGCGAGATGCTCCGGATTGTCCTTCAGGTTGACGCCGATGATATCTCCCCGTGACACACCCAACTCCGCGAGCCGGGTCGCACGTCGGCAGACCATGTCGCGGAATTCAGCGTGGGTGATGACGATGTCGCGCGTCACGACGGCAGGCAGCCCAGGTCGTCGCAAAGCATTCGTGTCGAGACGTTCGGCAAGGTTCATGCCGCCATCATAAACTCAATTTTTATATCCGCGAGAGTAGGGTTCGATGAAAAGGATTGATCAGGCCGCGGAATCTATATTTTCGGACGCGTGAAACCGACAAGTTTGCCGGCGCTAGGCGGATATCGAACCATATCAGGTCGGATACCGGCCGATATATCGAGATCGAAGTCGAATACGGCCAGCGCAGCGGTCCGGCACCTGCCGAACGGATTAGCGTTTCTGAGAGCCCGGCCGACCAGTCCAAGCACCAGTGTCAGCACGCCGAGATTATGGCTGATCAAGATGACACTGAGATGTCCGTTATCTATTTCCGGGATGAGATCCAGCATGGCGCGAGGTTCTGGGTGATAAAGTACCGGCAGGATTTACTGGACCGTCTCGCAGGGCAGGGCAGCCAGGGTATAATGTCTGCTCTCCACCGTGCGCCGTGTCGGCAAACAAAGCGCCACCGACGAGCGATAATTCAGGCTGCGCTTTTGCTAGCCCACTTAGGGCGCGGACCGGCGCCCGCGCGGAGCAAGTTTGCGGTCGAAATCGTCGTAGTGGGGCTAATCCCAAGAAGATTTTGCTTGCCGAATTGTGAACAGATATTTCATCGCGTTCGGGCAGCCTTAAAATAAGCGCCGGTTTGCGGCACTTGTGCGAAAATGTCATGACAATTTCCCAGAAGAAAGGTTGCGGAAATCCACCGCGCGCCATTGCAAGAAGAAACTCGAAGCGGCAAAAAGAAGCTTCTATCTGATAGATCACAGGCATTCGTGGATAAATGGTGGATTTGACGCAGAGATTTGATGTGCTGGTCATCGGCGGGGGAAATGCCGCGCTATGTGCCGCAATTAGCGCTCGACTAGAGGGCGCTTCCGTCCTCGTTCTGGAGAGGGCGGAAAAATTCTATCGCGGCGGCAATACGCGCCACACGCGGAATATGCGTTGCGCCCACGATGCAGCGACCGACACGCTGACCGGCCCCTATCCGGAGGACGAGTTGTTCGAAGATCTGCTCCGCGTGACCGAGGGCGAGACCGACGAGGAACTCGCTCGGCACATGATCCATGAGTCCAAGGACATGCTGAACTGGATCGTCGAACAGGGCGTGAAATTCCAACCGCCGCTGGGTGGAACATTGGGACTTGGACGAACGAATTCGTTTTTCCTCGGCGGCGGCCGGGCAATGCTCAACGCGCTCTACAACACCGCCGAGCGGATCGGCGTCAACGTGCTGTACGAGGCTGAAGTCACGGCGATGGATATCCGGGACGGGATGTTCGTCTCCGCCACCACGTATATAAATGGCAAGGAGGAAACGGTCCGCGCCGGCGCGCTGGTTGCGGCGGCAGGCGGGTTCGAATCCAATATCGACTGGCTCGCCGAATATTGGGGCGACGCTGCGCGCAATTTCCTGATCCGCGGCACTGCCAACAATCAGGGATCCATTCTGAAAATGCTGCTCGATGCGGGCGTCAGGCGGATCGGTGACCCCACGCAGTGTCATGCGGTGGCGATAGACGCCCGCGCTCCCCAATACGATGGCGGTATTATTACTCGGCTGGACTGTGTCGTGTTCGGGATCGTGGTCAATAAGAACGCGGAACGGTTCTACGACGAGGGCGAGGACATCTGGCCTAAACGCTATGCTATCTGGGGCCGGCTGGTGGCGCAGCAACCCGACCAGATCGCCTATATCGTGTTCGATCATTCGGTGTTGACCAAGTTCATGCCGTCGCTGTTTCCGCCGATAAAGGCAGATACCGTGATGGAACTGGCGGTGAAACTGAAGATACCCGCCGACACCCTCGAGAAAACAGTTGCCGGTTTCAACAAGGCAGTGGTCGACGGGACATTCGACCACACCATCTTGGACGATTGCTATACCGAAGGGCTTGATCCGCCCAAGACCCACTGGGCGCAGCGGCTGGAAAACCCGCCATACTACGCCTACCCGGTGCGACCAGGTATCACATTCACCTATCTCGGAACGCGCGTTAACAAGGAAGCCCGCATCATCATGGACGACGGCAAGCCGGCCGGAAACATGTTCGCGGCCGGGGAAATCATGTCCGGCAACGTGCTCGGCAAGGGCTATGCCGCTGGCATCGGCATGACCATCGGCTCCGTTTTCGGCCGTATCGCAGGCAGGGAGGCCGCGCATAATGCCCGCAACTAATCAGACAACTGACTTCGACCCGCTCGCCAAACCGGAAAAGGCCGGGCTGGGCGACGTGCCCAACGGGACTGAGGCGCTGACGGAGGTCGGCCGCCTGATGACGGTGTGTAATTCCTGCCGCTATTGCGAGGGGCTATGCGCCGTGTTTCCGGCGATGATTGCTCGCCGCGATTTTCCGGACGGGGATCTGAACTACATGGCTAATCTATGTCACGGTTGTGGTGCGTGTTTCTACGATTGTCAGTTCTCGCCGCCGCATCAGTTCAACATAAACGTGCCGCGGGCGATGGCAAGGGCCCGAGCCGAGTCTTATCAGGCCTATGCCTGGCCGCGGATGTTTGCCGGCCTTTTTGCCCGCAACGGGTTGGCGATCAGCATCATTGCGGCGCTGAGCGTGGCCGTATTCATCGCCGGTTTCGCTGCTTGGAACGATCCGTCGGTGCTGTACGGTACTCATACAGGGCCAGGCTCTTTCTACAAGCTGATGCCGCACAACGCGATGGTGGCGCTGTTCGGCACCGTGTTCCTGTATGCCATCCTCGCGACGATCATGGGCGCGCGTGCGTTCTGGCACGATATTGGCGAACCGGCGGAGACGCTGGCGGATCCGCGATCCCTGTGGCAGGCGATGAAAGACGCCGGAAAGCTGCGTTATCTCGACGGTGGCGGCGCGGATTGCCAGGCGGACGAAAACGACACGCCGGATCACCGGCGGTTTTATCACCACTGCACGTTTTACGGTTTCCTGATGTGCTTTGCTTCGACGTCGGTGGCGACGCTGTATCATTACCTCTTGGGACGTGAGGCGCCGTACCCTTGGTACGACCTGCCGGTGCTGCTGGGTACCATTGGTGGCATCGGTTTGCTGATCGGGCCGGTTGGTTTGCTGAAAGCAAAGTTCACACGCGACCCCGATATGCAGGATAAAGAACGCTTCGGCATGGATGTGGCGTTTCTGGCGATGCTGTTCCTGACCAGCCTGACTGGGCTGGCGCTGCTAGTGCTGCGCGACACGCCGGCGATGGGTATGCTATTGGCGCTGCATCTGGGGGTCGTATTCGGGCTGTTCTTCACGATGCCCTATGGCAAGTTCGTCCACGGCATATACCGCTACTTGGCCTTGGTGCGTTACGCCAAGGAGAGCAGCCCGGAAAACGCCTAGCGGACCGGCGCTGCACCGGTGTTGCTCCCCAGCTAAAGTGGAGGCTTTAATCATGCAAAGTTCCATTCCGGCGGTATTCATGCGCGGCGGCACCTCCCGCGGCTTGTATTTCAAAAAAGCCGATCTGCCAGACAACCGAGACCTCTGGGACGATATTCTTTTGAAAGCCTTCGGATCGCCCGATCCGCGGCAGGTGGACGGCGTTGGCGGTACGACGTCTGTTACCAGCAAGTCCTGTATTCTCTCGCCGTCGGAACGCGACGATTGCGATATCGACTATCTTTTTGCCCAGCTTGCCGTTGACGAAGCCAAAGTCGATTACGCGCCGACCTGCGGCAATATGCTGGCAGGCGTCGGACCCTATGCCATTGAGACGGGGATGATTCAGGCACAGGACGGCGAAACCCGTGTGCGTATCCATCAGGTGAACACGGGCGGGCTGGTGGAGGCTGTGGTTCCCACCCCTGGAGGTCAGGTAGAGTACGAGGGCGAGGTCGCGATCGATGGTGTGCCGGGAACGGCGTCACCCATTCTGCTCAATTTCATGAACGTCATCGGCGCGCGGACGGGAAAACTGTTTCCGACTGGCGAGAAGACGGAAACCATAGACGGCGTCGATGTCACCATCATCGACGCGGCCATGCCATGCATGATTACGCGGGCCGCCGATGTCGGAAAAACCGGCTATGAACCTGCGGCCGCACTCGACACCGACACGGCATTCTTCGAACGTGTCGAGGCGATGCGGCTGGAAGCCGGTCACCGCATGGGACTGGGTGATGTGTCAGGGCAGGTCCAGCCCAAGATAATCATCACCGCGCCGCCGCGCGATGGCGGAGTGATCGCGTCACGTTACCTCGTGCCGGACAAGACGCACGAGACCCATGCTATCACCGGCGGCATAGCCCTCGCGTATGCGTCCGTCACACCCGGTACGGTCGTCGAACCGCTTCTTGATTTGCCGGCGGGGGACGATCGGCCACAGTTCTCTATCGAACATCCGGCGGGTCAGCTGCATCTGGCGCTGACACTGAGTGATGGCGACGGCGGCAGGAAAATTGAAGCCGCTGGCATTACCCGAACGGCGCGGATGATCATGCAGGGCTCCGTCGTGGTCCCAGCCCGGCTTCTCCGAGTTTAGAAGCCGATTTTATCGGTGAACTCTAGCCAAACCCCTTGGCTGAGCCTCCGTCGACGCGGATATTGGCGCCGTTGGTATAGCTCGCGCGGTCGCTGGCGATAAACGCAACCATGGCGCCGAATTCGTCGGGCGTGCCGAACCGGCGGGCGAGTGTTGCGGATTCGCGGGCGGTTAGTTCTTCCTCGTCGGATATCCCCTTGAGAGCACCACGCTGTTCGGCAGTAGAGAGCGTCCGGTCGGTGCGCACGGCGGACGGCAAGACGATGTTTACCGTCACACCGTCAGCAATCACTTCGCCCGACAGTGTCTTGCAGTAATTGGCCATGCCGCTGCGATAGAGATTCGACAGCACGTTATTGAGGATCGGTTCGCCGATGGCAGGGGCGCCGACCAGGACGACGCGGCCCTAGCCGCGTTCCCGCATGCCGGGTACGACCAACTGCACCATCCGGATAAGGCTGAACATCATCATGTTGGCATGGCTGGCCAGTTCGTCTCCGGTCACTTCGAGCGCCTTGCGGAGCGGCGGGCCGCCGTGATTGAGCACCAGTATATCGGGCGCACCGTCCAATGCCGAAATGGTCGCTTCCAGCAGCGCGTTCATATTCGATGGATCCGACAAGTCGCTGGCAAGTCCTACCGCGGTCGTCCCGGTGTCGTCTGCGATTCGTCGCGCAGCGTCGGCCGCCCTGTCGCTGTTCGACCCGCTCACGCAGACCTGGACGTTTTCGCGCGCCAGCGCGAGCGCAGATGCAAAGCCTAGCCCGCCGCTGGCGGCGAGCAACAATGCGCGTTTGCCTCCTATTCCAAGGTCTATTCCTAACAACCTCCGTTCCGGAAACAAGTCGGGCGGATACCTGCCGGCACCCGCCCGAATTTCAGCGTTTCAATGATCGGCTTATTTGATCGGCGAGAACGGCGCTGCCAGTACGATCTTGTTGGCCTGGGTCTGCAAGGTTTCCTTGCGGCCCTTCGGCGGCCAGATGCCCTTGGCCATCGCCTCGGCCCGCACCTCAGCGCGGTGTTCGAGGCTTTCATACGCCCAGATGTGCACGAACTTGTTCAGGTCGCCCGCATCAGTATGCATCGCCATCACCAGTTCGGACATTTCCGTCCGTTTGCCGATGGCCTTTTCCCAGCTCTTATAAAGCTCTGGGATCAGACCCGGAATGATTTGGTACTCGCGCCATTCGAATATGGGGCCCCTGTTGCCTTTTGAGAAGGTCGGGGTGAAAGGCGACGGCACGAATAGCTCTGACTGCATGTGCTCCTGCAGGTGGGCGACTTTCGGCGGCCAGGTGTATTTCTTGTCCTTGACCGACCGCGCCCGCTTCTTGTCGCGTTCGTCGGCGTTCTTGTAGGGCCAGATATGGATAACTTCGTTCAGCGGCCCAATCTCGGTGTAGAAGAAGGCCGAAATCTTCGACAGGCTCTGGCGGTTTTTATATGCCTTTCCGAACTTGTCGATGAATTCCGGTACGCCGCGCGGTTTCAGCCGGTAGGTTCTAGTTTCGTAGATCATTATTTCTCCCTTTCTTTTGATGGTCTCGGTTGTTGGTCTAGTACTTATCTTTCATCGACAGCCTACATCAGCCCCACATTTTGGGCAGCCAAAGCAAGATGGCGGGAAACAGGGTCAGCGGCATCAGCCGTGCGACGTCGGCGAAGAAGGCGATAGTTTACCGAAAACGCAGACAGTGTGCCGAAGAAAGGGTCTTATGTCACGTTGGGGTCGATGCTTCCGGAGGGGCTCCGGTCTGCGGAATTCACGTTGATGCTGGAAGCTGTTAAACTAGTCTCAAACGTAGGGAGACCCACCATGCCCAACACAGGACCTTCGCCCGCCGCCGAGTCCGCTGCCACCGCATTGCCGTCCCGCGGGATACATCACCTGGCGCTGACCACCGAAGACATGCAAATGACGACGGATTTTTTCGTCAATGTGGTGGGTATGCCGCTGGTGCATGCCATGAAGGTTCCGCCCGGTGTCGGAACTGGCCCCGGCAACCGGGGCAACCCGCCCTATGAGGAAATCCGGCATTATTTTTTCGATATGGGCAATGACAGCCTGCTGGCTTATTTCGAAATTCCCAAGGGCGTGAAGAAACAATCCGATCGCGACGATATCGGCGGTATGCAGCACTGCGCTTTTTCAGTGACTCCGGATCAGCTCGAAGCCCTCCGTCAGCGACTTGACGCCGCCGGTGTGGAATATGACGGGCCGGTGGATATCCTGCCGGGGCTGGTATCGATGTATTTCAAGGATCCAAACGGCGTTCGCATGGAGGCCTGCTGCCAACCGGAAGAGGGCGACAATCCGAATGTGATCGGGTCTGTCCTTCAGACCAAGGCCCAGGCGCGTCTAGAGCTGGAGTCGACCGGCGCCTCCGAAGAGTGGATCCAACAGGTAACTGCAACTTTGCCGGAGTGAGGCCAGACGCTAGGCCTCGACCGCTTCTTTCTTGAAGCGGTAGAATTCCGACGGCGGTGCCGGGCGGGTGTAGGTCCAGGCTTTTAGCGCCGCATGGGCGTCGTTCCGGTGAACCTGACGCTCGGGTTCGCCGATCACCTCGCAGGTGATCTCTAGGCGGATGCCGTTAGGGTCGAAAAAATAGATCGACTTGACGAACTTATGGTCGGTAACGCCGACAACATCCACTTCCGCATCCTCCAGGCGTTTTTTCCAAGTCTCGACTTCCGCAACCGTGCCCACCTGCATGGCGAAATGGTTCACCCAAGACGGTGTTTCCGGGTCTGGAATGCAGGCCGTCTCGTCGCCCAGGTCGAAAAAAGCGATGTAGCTGCCGTCTCCGAATTCGAAGAACAGATGTACATAGGGGTCGGAGGCGCCGGTACTGGGGACTGCATCGGCCTGAATGACATGTGCCAGCGGCAGGCCAAGCAGATCTTCATAGAAACTTCGGGTTTCTTCGGCGTTGCGGCACCGATAGGCGCAGTGATGCAAGCCGCCGATCCGGTTGAGTTTTGTCATTCAGCGATCTCCTTGTTCACGCCGCGTTCAATTCTCCGGCGGTGACCCGGCGGCGTATCTCCGCGAGCGTGGATTCTACACCCTGAAAGTAGCTTTTCGACATGCGGTCGGCGAATTCGGCTTCCTCGGCACTGCCGTCTTCTAGGCCTTCCACCTCGAGGGAAAATGTAAAACGCAGTCCCATCTCGCCGTCGTTCGTCTCGACGACCTCGTTCATCACGGTTCCCATGGCGGTGCTTTTGGTGCGCACGAAGGTGACGCGTTCCTCGGGTTCGAACGCCACGCGTTCCTGCATGTCTTCGCCTCGAAGGGTGAAATCCCGAAGCAACCAGTTGTCGCCGCGTTCAATCACGTTGCAGGCGCTAATCGCGTCGAGGAATGGCACCGGGTTCTCTGCTTTCAACACTAGGCCCTGCCAAATTTGGGGACGGGTGAGGTATGGTTCCCGATCGTTTATTGGCATCGTATGGCTTAATGTTAGCATGTCAGCTCCTTGCTCCGATGCCTGTCGGCCCGCCGCGCGACTACTCGATGGTGTCTTCCTTGCGCACACTGTCCAAGAGGGATGACCGCATCAGCCATGCCTTGGCTTTCGCCGGGTCTTCCGAATTTTCGCGCAACTGCATCTGGTTGGCGCGGATGACCTCGGGATCCTTTTCCTCGATCCGTTTCTTGTTTTCGATCGTCACGCTTTGCAGGAATTCGGTGGCTAGTTGATGGCGCTGGCGGTGATATCGTTCGAACACGTCTTCCTGAGCGCGCCTGTACCAGACATCGCCGATCTTTTTGGTAATGTTCATGCAGTCGTGGATACCGGTGTTGAGGCCCAATCCGCCCAGCGGATTGTTAAGATGCGCGGCATCGCCCGCCAGGAAGATGCGTTCGATCCGGAACCGGTCCGCCACCCGTTGGTTCACCGTATAGAGATTGCGGTGAAGCATGTCGCTGTGATCCATGTTGGATCGAAGGCCCCTGATGCGCTGGGTAACGCCGGCATCCGACAGGAGGTCTTCGTCTTTTTCGTGCCCCTCGGTCGGGAATAGCGTTCGCCAGATACCCTGATCTTTGTCGCCCGGAACCTTGAAAACCGCTAGCCATTCCGTCGGGTCCATCACGTAGTTGCGATTGATGTATCCGTCGCTGGCAGCGAAATCGTGTTCGGTGGTCAGGACCAGGAAGCGCTCATTCCAAGTAAAGCCGGACATGAAAACACCCAACCCGATGCGGATCGTCGACCGCCCGCCGTCGCAGGCCAGCAAATAGCGGCCTTCGACCTTGTGCATTTCCTCGGCGGGGTCTTCGTAGACCACGGTGACGCCTTCGTAATCCTGGGAAAAGGCGGTTATGGTTGATCCAAGCCGAACGTCCGCAATATCGTGCGACTGTAGCGCTGCCATTGCGTCTCGGGTCAGCTTCCATTGTTCGTACTGAATAGCAAACGGGAATTCCGTCTCGTCCGAGATGTGCTTCATATCGAAGACGGCGATGATCTCTTGTGACTTGCGGTCCCGGAACTGAAAGGCCGGGGCCATCAGACCCCGTTGCTTGATGCCGTTCGCTAGGTCCACCGAATGAAGCATCTCCAGCGTCGAGGCGTGGATTGTCGCCGCGCGGGGATCCTTGGGCGGTTCTTCGAAAGCTTCGAGAACCGTGACGGGAATGCCTTGGCGAACCAGAGAGAGTGCTGCGACCATCCCAACCGGACCGCCGCCGCAGATGATGATGCGATCATTTTTGTTCATGAAGCTCAGTATAACTGTACCGCCGAAATACGAAACGAACTACTTCGTCCCGTACATCCGGTCACCGGCATCGCCCAGCCCGGGGCGGATGTAAAAATGGTCGTCCAGCTCGCGGTCGATTGCCGCGGTTACGACGGGCACATCGGGGTGAGCCTTGGTGAAGGCCTCTACTCCCTCCGGAGCGGCGACAACGCAAACGAACTTGATCCGTTTCGCGCCTGCCTGTTTCATCCGGTGGACCGCGGCGATGGCCGATCCACCGGTTGCCAACATCGGATCGACCACGATGCACTGCCGTTCGTCCAGATGGTCGGGCAACTTAAGGTAATATTCGACCGGAACTTTGGTATCCGGGTCCCGATATAGACCGATATGCCCCACACGGGCAGCGGGGATCAGGTCGAGCATCCCGTCCAGCAATCCATTACCTGCGCGGAGGATCGAGACAAGGCATATCTTGCGGCCTTGTAGTTTTGGGCCGGTCGATACCTCAAGCGGCGTTTCGATCTCAACTGCCTCGGTGTCCAGATCGCGACATACCTCGTAGGCCAGAAGGTGGCTGATTTCTCGCAGTAATTGGCGAAAATCGGCTGCACCGGTATTTCGGTCGCGAACCATGGTGAGTTTGTGCTGTACTAGGGGGTGATCGACCACCTCGATAGAGGCGTTTGTATTACTAGCCAAGTTGGGGTCTCCCTAGAAAACAGTTGCGTCGCTGTAGAGGCTGATCGGCGGTCCGCCGTCAGCTCTCAGTTCGGCAGCGATCTTGCGGCCCGCCGACCATGTTCCACCCTGCAGGATGCTGGCAAGCGGCAGGTCCTTGGCGGATTTGTTCAATGACGTACGGACGTCGTTGGCCAGCCGGTCCAGTAGCGCGACGGTGAGCGCCCGCCACTCCACAATGAGTTCGCTGGACGGCGTGTGGGCGAGGGACAGCGAGGTTTTATCCCTCAGCGTCAGCAGGCCGGCATCGATTAACAACCCACCATTACGATACTCCGCCAGTCCGGTGAGGCCGTCGAGATCCGACACCGTGATGCCGAATTGCTCCAGGGGTTCGATCAGCGAGTAGGAAAGCCATTGCGACAGTTTGTGAAACGGCACGATCCCGTTCGTCGCATCGCTGCGGATCAACGCGCTGTGATCGCCGACATCGCCTAGAGGGCGACCGTCAATACGGACCGGTGACGGCCAGATGTCCATCAACGAACTGAGCACCGTAACTAGGATGTCTCGCGCCTCCAGCCCCGGTCGTTGCGCTAGCGCGGCAATCAGGTTGCCGGGGCGGACCGCACCGTCGCGCGCGTAGAGCGAAGGATGTTTTCGAATGGCATCGCCGAGCTTTCGCAGCAACCCGGCGCGCTGCTCCAGCCCGACGAGTGGATTGTGATCCGTGACCTGAAATATCCGGCCCAGCGTTTCCGCCGTCAAGGAGGACAGTGCCGATGCGTCGGCGCGTAACGGATCGTTCTTGTCGGCGCTCAGAAGACCGCTCTCGAACAGGCGGAGGCTTGCGAGAGCCAGGCCTTCGGATCGGCCGAGACGCAATCCGGTCGCATCGTCGGTGTAGATCCAGTCGGGACCGGCCCCTGCATCCAGCAACACCGACACGATTGCCAAGTCACCTGCCGCGACGGCGAGATCGCTTCCGGTCAGTCCGCGCGCTGCTGCCATGTCGGCCCACAGATCCGTGTCGCCCTGTTCGAAATGCCGCCAGCGGCTGTGAAACGGTACGTTACCTGAGGGATAGTTGTTTTCGATTTCAGTAACGACGCGCGAGGCCGCATCTGAAAGCTTTGACATATCGATGTTGAACCACGGCAGATCGCCATCCAAACCTGCTAGTAGGATCTCGCTGCAGCGTTCGCGGACGGCTTCCGGGGTCAGCAGGCCGTCGACGGAGTCGGGGGCATGGGCCGTTGTCGTCAAAACAGGGCGCGCCCTTTCGTAGCTCTTAGCCCGTCTTCGTCCTTGATATCCGTGCTCGTGAAATAGCCTGCGGCCTTCTTGGCCTCCATTTCCACCTTCGCGTCCTCTGGTATCAACTCTTCCGGCAGGTCGATGCGTTCGCCGATTTCTATACCCTGACCAGCTAGGGCATCATGCTTCATATCGCTCATCGAGGCGAACCGGTCGAGCCGCTGCACGCCCAGCCAGTGAAAGATGTCGGGCATCAGTTCTTGGAACCGCGCGTCCTGCACGCCGGCGACGCACTCGGTGCGTTCGAAATACTTGGCGGCGTTGTCGCCCTCTTCTTGACGCTTGCGCGCGTTATAGACCAGAAACTTGGTTACCTCTCCCAGTGCCCGGCCTTCCTTTCGGTTATAGACGACCAGCCCGTTGCCACCCGCCTGAGCCATCTCGACGCAAATCTCGATACCGTGGGTCAGATAGGGACGGCAGGTACAGATGTCGGAGCCGAAAACGTCGGACCCGTTGCATTCGTCGTGCACGCGGCAGGCCAGCGGTACGGATTTGTCGGATACCGTGTCCGAATTGCCGAAGATGTAAGCCGACAAACCGCCGATGGGCGGCAGAAACACCTCCACATCGCTGCGGGTGACGAGTTCCGGATACATGCCGCCGGTGTAGGTGAACAGGGCGCGGCGGAGGGTCGCCGTATCGCAGCCAAGCCGTTCTGCCATACCGGGCAGGTGCCAGACCGGATCGACCGCAATCTTGGTGACGAACACGTCGCCGTTTTCCATCAGGATCTTGCCATCGGCTTTCAGCCGGCCAAGCTCGATCGCTTCGCGCAGCTCCAGCATCTGGAGACGCGCCTGGGTGATGGCGATGGTCGGCCGGATATTGACGCCAGCTTCGAGCTGATCGCCGAAGCATTCGGTGATCATATGTCCGAAAGGATCGAGAGATACGATCTTTCCGGCATCCGACCATTGCGGGTAGGGGCCGATCCTGGCCACCGGCATAGTATTGTGAAGATCGGGTTTGAATTCCGGATCCAGATGTCCGGCCGCGACGGAAGCAGCTAAATACACAGAATAGCTGCCCGAATGGGTGCCGATCGTGTTTCGCATCGCCGGGTCGGTGACGGTACCGATAATAGGGCCGCGTTGGGCCGGGTCGGCCGCACCCCATTTGATCGATGGGCACCCGTTGCCGTCGACGGGCGGATGCGAGGTGAGGACAATATGATCGTGAGCGCTCATGACGACTTCTTCTTCTGCCGCAACAAGCGCAAAACCTTACCCTAAATTCGGACACTTTTGGTTAATTTTTTCTGGAAGGTGGTTTTCTGGAGTTTTCAGGGAGGTTTCGCTCCTCGTTTACTGCGATATAATCGTTCGTGAGCTTATTAATTTGGGGAACCGCAATGCAGTGCTTTCTCTTCCATCTAATGCCTTATGCCAGCCTCGATCTGGATTATGACAAGGAATATAAGGCGTCGTGGGTGGTCTATCCCAACTCCAATTTCGATCCCAAAGTCGGACACTATCTCTACAACACCTATCTCGATGAACTGGAGATGGGCGAAGAGCTTGGCTTCGACGGCCTTTGCGTCAACGAACATCATCAGAATGCCTACGGCCTGATGCCATCGCCCATCGTGCCGGCTTCGGCGTTGGCGCGGCGCACGTCAAAGGCGAAGATTGCGGTGCTCGGGAACGCTTTCGGCATCCGTGAGCATCCGCTGACCTTGGCGGAAGAACATGCGATGATCGATTGCATCACCGGCGGCCGGCTGATCAGCGGCATGGTGCGGGGTATCGGCGCCGAATATTATTCCATGGGCGCAAATCCCGCGTTCAGCCATGAACGGTTTCACGAAGCGCACGATTTGGTTATCCGAGCCTGGACCGACGAAGGTCCGTTCGCATTCGAGGGCAAGCACTATCATTTCGAATACGTGAATGTCTGGCCACGCCCTTTCCAGAGACCGCATCCGCCGATCTGGTGCCCTTCGCAGGGATCCCTAGAAACCATTGAATGGGCGTCGCACGCAGATCGTAAATACACCTATCTGCAAACCTACAGCCCGTTCGAGGCGGTGAAGAAATTCCTACATATGTATCGTGATGTCGCTCGCGATATGCACGGCTACGAGGCGACGGATTCGCAGGTCGGCTGGGCTGCACCGATCTATGTCGGGGAAACCGACGAAAAAGCGATCGAGGAGGCCCGTCCCCACATGGAGGCGTTTTTCAACAAATTCCTGCGCATGACGCCGGAAATGCTGTTGCCGCCGGGTTACCTGTCGCTGAGATCTTACAAGAATGTAATGAAGCACAAGGGTGGTCTATCCAAGGTTCGTTCCATGGAAGATCTGATGGAAACTGGCATCGTGATCTGCGGCAGCCCGGATACCGTGCGTGACCGGCTGGAATACTGTCAGCGCGAAGCGGGCGTTGGCACGTTCCTGGGCATGTTCCAGGTGGCGTCCATGCCGCACGAAATGACCGTCGGCAGCATGAAGAGGTTTGCCGAACACGTCATGCCGGCGGCGAAACAGTTCGGCGTCTCCGATGTCAAAGTTGCTGCCGAATAGCTGCGCGTAGGATCATCCACGGGAAACGCTCATGAAAATCTTTCTCTTTCACCTGATGCCGTATGCCTGTGTCGATCCGGATTACGACGAGGAATACGACACCTGCTGGGTGACCTATCCGAACACCAAATTTGTTCCTGAGAAGGGTCATGAGCTTTACAACCGCTATCTGGACGAACTGGAATACGCTGAAGAACTCGGCTTCGATGGCGTCTGCGTCAACGAGCACCACCAGAATGCCTATGGCCTCATGCCGTCGCCTGTTGTTATGGCCTCGGCGCTGGCGACAAAGACCGAACGGGTGAAAATCGCCATTCTTGGCAATGCCTTCGGCATCCGCGATCATCCCCAGACGCTTGCGGAAGAACACGCCATGATCGACTGCATCACCGGTGGGCGGCTAATCAGCGGCATGGTGCGGGGGCTCGGGGCTGAATACTATTCGCTGGGCGCCAACCCGGCGTTCAGCCACGAACGGTTCCACGAAGCCCACGACCTGGTCATAAAGGCGTGGACCGAGGAAGGTCCGTTCCCGTTCGAGGGCAAGCATTATCACTTCGATTATGTGAACATGTGGCCGCGGCCGTTCCAGGATCCGCATCCGCCGATCTGGGTTCCGAGCCAAGGGTCGACCGAAACCATCGAGTGGGCGGCGCATCCCGCCCGCAAATACACCTATCTGCAGACTTATTCACCGTTTCAGAATGTGGTGCGGTTTCACAACGCCTATCGCGACGTAGCACACAGGCACGGCTATACAGCCAAGTCGGAACAGCTGGGCTGGGCCGCGCCGATATATGTTGGCGAAACAGATCAACAGGCGATCGATGAGGTTAGGCCGCATATCGAGCTGTTCTTCAACAAACTGCTGCGCTATTCCATCTCGATGCTACTGCCGCCGGGCTATATGTCCGTCGAATCCTATAAGCGCGTGCTGAAAACGAAATCCAGTCTGGTGTCCACTCACACGGTTGAATCGCTGATTGAGCGAGACGTCATCATCGTTGGCAGCCCGGACACTGTGCGTCAGAAGCTGGCCGAGTGTCATGACAAGGTCGGGCTCGGTTATTTCCTCGGCATGTTCCAGATTGCCAGCATGCCGCACGAACTGACCGTGGCGTCGATGAAACGCTTTTCGGAGGACGTCATGCCCGACGCCATGGCGCTGGAAGGGTCAGGGCAGTGGGAACCCGATGCGGAGGAAGTGCAGGCCCAGGCGGCGGAATAAAAAAACCCGGCGATGAGCCGGGTTTTTTCTTTTCACGGCTATGAAAAATTACCGTGTCGGAACCGGTTGGTCGCCAGAGTAATCGTAGAAACCCTTACCTGATTTGCGGCCCAGCCAGCCGGCTTCGACGTATTTCACCAGCAGCGGACAGGGACGGTACTTGGTATCGGCCAAGCCGTCGTACAAGACCTGCATCACTGCAAGGCATGTATCAAGACCGATGAAATCGGCCAGCTCCAGCGGGCCCATCGGGTGGTTGGCGCCCAACTTCATCGCAGTGTCGATGTCCTTCACCGAGCCGATGCCTTCATGAAGCGTGTAGACCGCTTCGTTGATCATCGGCAACAGAATGCGGTTGACGATAAAGGCCGGGAAATCTTCCGAGATCACGGGCGTCTTGCCCATGCGATAGGTAAGCCCCCCGACAATCTTGTGGGTGGCGTCATCGGTGGCGATGCCGGGGATCAGTTCGACCAGCTGCATGATTGGCACTGGGTTCATGAAATGCATGCCCATGAATTTTTCTGGCCGGTCCGTGGTTGCACCCAGGCGCGTGATCGAAATCGACGAAGTGTTTGATGCGATGATGGCGTCGCTGCGCAGCGAAGGGATAACCGCCTTGTATATTTCGCGCTTGATGGCTTCGTCTTCGGTCGCGGCCTCGATAACGACGTCGCAGTCGCCCAGTGCGGCATGGTCGGTCGATGTCGTCAGTCGGTCGAGCGCATCTTGCTTGTCGGCGGGGCTGATCTTTTCGCGGCTGACCTGGCGTTCCAGGTTCTTGTCAATGGTGGCGATCGCCTTGTCCAGCTGTTCCTCGCCGATGTCGTTTAGCACGACATTGATGCCCGTGGTGGCCGCGACATGCGCGATCCCGGAACCCATCTGGCCGGCACCGATAACGCCGATCTGCTTGATGCTGAGTGCTTCGGGCGTGGCGCCCGGGTCCTGAATATCAGTCATGTAAAACTCCTCTGTTGACTCCCTGTCACAGAATTTTTCGTTAAATGTTCCCGCGATTGGTTACCGCGGTTTTATGTCCTGCGTTTCCAATTCATCGTCCAGATCGGGGATAAGCTTGAAGAGATCACCGACGATGCCGTAATCGGCGACCGAGAAAATCGGCGCCTCCTCGTCCTTGTTGATGGCGACGATTACCTTGGAATCTTTCATGCCTGCCAGATGCTGGATCGCGCCGGAAATACCGACCGCGATATATAGCTCCGGCGCAACGACCTTGCCGGTCTGGCCGACCTGGTAGTCGTTGGGCTTGTAACCGGCATCGACCGCTGCGCGCGATGCGCCGACGGCGGCGCCAAGCTTGTCGGCGACCTTTTCGATGATCTCGAAATTTTCGCCCGACTGCATTCCGCGGCCGCCGGAAACAATTACCCGGGCAGCGGTCAGTTCGGGGCGTTCGGACTTGGTCAGTTCCTGGCCGACGAAGCTCGAAAGGCCGGGATCGTCGGCGGCATTGGCGGTGTCGACCGCGCCGGACCCGCCCTCGGCTTCGGCGGCGGCAAAGGCTGTACCGCGGACGGTGATGACCTTTACCGAATCCGACGATTGCACGGTCGCCATCGCGTTGCCGGCGTAGATCGGCCGCACGAAGGTATCTGCCGACACTACTTCGACGATGTCGGAAATCTGCGCCACATCCAGCAGTGCGGCGACGCGCGGAGCGACGTTCTTGCCGGTGGTGTTGGACGGAAACAGGATGTGGCTGTAGCTGCCTGCATGGGCGACGACGACCGGCGCCAGCGCCTCGGCGAGCTGGTGCTCGTAGGCGGCACCGTCGACGTGCAGCACCTTGGAGACACCGACAATCTTCCCTGCGGTCACGGCGGCGGCGCCCGCATTGCTGCCGGCCACCAGCACGTGCACATCGGCGTCGATGGCGGCAGCAGCCGTCACGGTATTAAGAACGATGGGAACGATTGCCGAATTGTCGTGATCGGCGACGACGAGAACAGCCATCAGATGACCCCTACTTCGTTTTTCAGCTTGTTGACCAGCTCCGCGACGGTTTCGACCTTAATACCGCCTTCGCGCTGCGACGGTTCGGTGACCTTCAGCGTGGTCAGGCGCGGCGCGATGTCGACGCCCAGCTCTTCCGGCGTAATCTCGGCGATTTCCTTCTTCTTCGCCTTCATGATGTTCGGCAGCGATGCGTAGCGCGGCTCGTTCAGGCGCAGATCCGTGGTGATCACCGCCGGCAGGTTGATGGCGACGGTCTGCAGCCCGCCGTCGATTTCGCGGGTCACGTTGGCCTTGCCGTCCGCGAGCGCGATTTCCGACGCGAAAGTGCCCTGCGACCAGCCCAAAAGGCCCGCGAGCATCTGGCCGGTCTGGTTTGAATCGTCGTCGATCGCTTGCTTGCCGAGGACGACCACATCCGGCGATTCCTGCTCCACGATCTTCGCCAGTAACTTGGCGACCGCCAGTGGCTGCAGCTCGTCGTCAGTTTTTACATGAATACCCCGGTCGCAGCCCATTGCCAGTGCTGTACGGATTGTTTCTTGGCATTGCTGCACGCCCATCGAGACCGCGACGATTTCGGTCGCGGTGCCTGCTTCGTGAAGACGGACCGCTTCTTCGACGGCGATTTCGTCAAACGGGTTCATGGACATCTTGACGTTGGCGGTCTCAACACCGGTTTCATCGCCCTTGACGCGAACCTTGATGTTGTAATCGATCACCCGCTTGACGGCGACGAGCAGTTTCATCGGTCAGACTCTCTCAATCTGGGGGCAGCCATCTGTATTTTTGGGCCTTTCCGGGCGCGTTTCGCTGCCACTCGGGATGCGGACGGAAAGACTTATTTCGCAGTTGCGAAACCTACCTGAGTCACGCCCGATGTCAAGTTTCGGTCATAAATGCTGCAATGCGAAGTGTATGGTTGCGACTAGTCGCTTTTGCACCCTCGACCTTCCTGGAAAAGGGGGAAACAGGCCTATTTCACCGTCTCCCTAGCCCTCCCCCTCAGGAGTAGGGGATAAAACGGAACGATGAAGCAGCTATTTCGTTGAGAACAGGAACAACAGCCCTAGCAGCGCAACGGCCCCAAGCTGCAGGAACACCCGCGCGCGCATAAATTTATTGGAATGCTTGGCATTGAATTCGCCGCCGCGGACCATGGAAATCAGGCCCAGCGCCAGTGCGCCCAGCGTCGCGACCAAGGCGACGATGACCAGGATGGGGAGAGCGGTGCTCATCACCGCAATATGAGGCCGCCTGACATCGGACGCAATGCGGCGTTTTGGCGGACTAAACCGCGAGCACTTGCCACAATTCGCCATCAACCTCGCCGCGCGGGAAAACGAGTCACTCGTGGTCCTCGCCGGTCATGCAGTCCGGAACGGCATTCTCGTAGGACGGGCGCGCCTCCATTCGCTCGAAACATTCTGTGACGTTCGGGCGGTTGCGGGTGCACAGGCTGTCCATGCAGATCAGGCTAAGCCGTTTCTCGTGGGGGATCATGCAGTTATCCGCGAAGCCGAAACCGCGTCCGGCCAGCCACGCTGTTTCGCAAAACTGGCGTTCCATGTCGTCGAAGGCGGGGTCGTAGTGTCTGATAGCGGCGTCAACGCGCGGCGCCTCGAGTACCATCTCGATGCAGTCTCGCCAGATCTCGCCACGTTCCTAGTTCGAATTGCGGGCATCGCGCGCCTCGCGTTCCTACGGCGTCATGGTGACGAGGAAATACTTACGATTGGCGGTCGCGAGAGTGACCGTGGTGCAGCCGGGTGGAGAAATTCCGCGATCCGCTTCATCCATAGCGGTGTCTGCGCGAGCATCCCGGGGGTCGTCCGGCAGCAGCGATAGTGACGGTTCCGTTTCCTCCAGATCGAACATGATGGCCGACAATTCGGTAATCGCTGGGTCGCCATCCACTGGGGTTGGCACCACGGCCTCGGGGTTCAGTTTTAGATATTCAGGATCGTGCTAATCCTTAGCCTGCAGGTTCAGCAGCTCGCTCTCGGAGGGCGGAATCTTCTTGTAAAGCACCAAGCGTACCTTGGCCATGCATACCGACATAGTTCCGTGATAGAGTTTCAGTATCGCTGCATGTCCTGATCTATATTTTCATCCGATGAGTCTCCTCGACCATATCTCCCGCTGCAACGCCCACGATCTGTCGAAGTTTGTACCGCTGATCGTCGACGGGGAAATCGCCGGCCGTATTCGAAGGGATCGTCTGGTTCATCTGGAACAGTTTCCCGATGTTTTCAGCCTGTCTGACGAAGCGGTGCGGCTGGCGGACGGCCTGGAATCGTATGATGATCGTACGGCCGCCGTCGAAATGGTGGTGCGTTCCCTGTTCGAAAACGGTGCGCTGACAGGCTGGCGAGGAGAGCCCTATCCGGTAGGTGGAAATTGGGGCGGCCCGCACGCGTTTGAAATCGAACGGGCGGCGTCGCCGTTTTTCGGGGCGCGTGCCTACGGGGTCCACATCAATGGTTTCGTGCGCAGCGAAGATGGTATCCACATGTGGATCGCGCGGCGTGCCGACGACCGGCCAGTCTGCCCCGGCATGCTCGACAACATGATCGCCGGCGGCCAGCCAGTGACGTTGAGCCTAAAAGAGAACGTCATCAAGGAAGCGGGGGAGGAAGCAGGCGTAGCGCCAGAACTGGCTGCGACCGCGATTCCGACCGGCGCCGTCACCTATTGCGCAGAGAGCGAAGTCGGGCTGAAACCTGACATAATGTTCTGCTGGGATCTGGAGCTGCCGGCGGATTTCACACCGGTAAACACCGACGGTGAAATTTCCGAATTTTACCTGCTGCCGGCAGTTGAGGTGATGGCGATCGTCGATGCGTCCGACGACTTCAAGTTCAACTGCAACCTGGTGATTATCGATTTCTGCATCCGCCACGGCATCCTGCCGCCCGAGCATCCCAACTACGAAAACATTCTGAGAGGATTACGTCGTTAGTATGTCGCCATTCGTTCCCAATAATTGGTCGGGTTTCGGATTAATATAAGTATCTTATTGACTTAGCGGGCCGAAAGGCCCAAAAACGCGTCTTTAGTTGTCTCGCGATGGCGCGAAATGCCGATATTGAAGCGGCATATTTCCCGGGAACAAATAAGCAAAAACACCTCGTGCCGGCCGCGCCCGGTACCCGGAAATAGCCCGTGCTGGATAGCGTTGAAGACGCCCGGATTAATTGCACGCGGCAGAAAGAAGTAACTTAGTGAACAGTATTGAATTCTCGGATCTCGGCTTGTCCGATCCGATACTGCGTGCCTTGGCGGCACGTAATCACGTAACCCCTACACCCATCCAAGCGGAAGCCATTCCCGGCTTGATGCAGGGCCGGGACATGCTGGGCATCGCCCAGACCGGCACCGGCAAGACCGGCGCTTTCGCGTTGCCCGTCCTGCACAAATTCCGCAATCCGCGGCCCAAGGAAAATATCCGCCGCCCGCGGGCGCTGGTTCTGGCGCCGACACGCGAGCTGGCGATCCAGATCGGCGAGGAGTTCGAAGCCTATGCCGCGCAGATGAAACTGCGCCAGACCGTCATTTTTGGAGGGGTAAAGGAAAACCGCCAGATCAGTGCGCTGAAGCGCGGACTGGATATCGTCATTGCGACGCCGGGCCGCCTGCTCGACCTGCACGGCCGTAACTTAGTCGACCTGTCGGGCGTCGAATATTTCGTCCTCGACGAGGCCGACCGCATGCTCGACATGGGTTTCGTCCGCGACGTGCGGAAGATCGTTGCCGCGCTACCCAAAGACCGGCAGTCGCTGCTGTTCTCTGCCACAATGCCCAACGAGATCGCAAAGCTATCCAAGCAAATGCTGCGCGATCCGCTGCGAGTTGAAGTCACCCCGCAGGCGACACCGGTAGAACGCATTGAACAAACCGTGCGTCACGTATCCGCCGGCGGCGGCAAGACCCAGGCGTTGCGCGATGTGTTCGCCGATCCCGATCTGTCACGGGTGATCCTGTTTACGCGCACCAAGCATCGGGCCAACCGCGTAGCCGAGCAGCTTGAAAAAATGGGTGTGCCGGCGGCGGCGATCCATGGCAATAAATCCCAGGCAGCCCGACAGAAAGCGCTGAAACGGTTTCGGGCCGGCAACTGCCGCGTCCTGGTGGCGACAGACATCGCCGCCCGCGGAATTGATATCGACGGCGTCACACATGTCATCAATTTCGAACTGCCGAACGAACCCGAAAGCTACGTTCACCGAATCGGGCGGACAGCCCGAGCCGGTGCCAGCGGTGTCGCCATCGCGTTCTGCGATCCGTCGGAACGCAAATATCTCCGCGATATCGAAAAGCTTTTGAAAATGTCGCTGACGATGGTCGGCGATGGGCCGAAAGGAGAAGAAACGGCGCCTCCGAAACGGCAGGGCCGGGGCGGCGGCAAAGGTCGCGGTGGCAAAGGCAGCGGTCACCGTCATGGCCACAAACCCGCGCACGCCAACGGCAAACCCCGCCGCCGCGGTGGCAAGCGGGGTGGCCGAAACCCTCAAAAGGCAGCCTAGCGCTTTTTAATCAGCGACCAGCCGGCATCTTGTTGACCGGTGCGGGATCGATCCGCTGAGAGGATCGATGTGTCTGCTTCCGATCAACAGATTCTGGTTGGCGCTGTTTTCCGCCAGGGGCGGCTGACCCGGAAGGTTCAGTTCGGCACAGGCCTGCCACCACCCATAAGGTGCGCACACGACGCGGGGGTGTAAAGACGGATTGATCTTTGTCCGCAAACGGACGCGCCCCTGCGTGTTTTCCAGATAAGCCCACTCACCCTCTGCGACGCCTGCGGCCTCTGCGGTTTCCGGGTGGACTTCCATAAACGGATCAGGCTGGCGTGATCTTAGCCTAGGGATGTTGCGATTCTGGGGCCCGATAAGCTGGATAACGCGGAAACTGGTTAGGACCAATGGATATGTCTGATCGTCGTCCAGCGGGCTGTCCGGCGGCTCGACATGATCGGGCAGGGGCGGGTATCCGGCTGCCGGAAAGGCGCTGGCGAAAAGTTCAAGGCGTCCGCTTGGCGTCGCGAAGCCCGCGGGACTGCCGTCTACCTCGAGCGGCCGGCTGTACTTTCGATATGTTGTATTAGTGTCGAACGGTATTCCGCCGGGAGAATTTTTGAGGTCGGCCATGGTTAGGCCGGTGGGTGACAGATGGTGGTTCCACGCCGCTTCCTGGTCACCGCCGAAGAAGGCGCTATCCAGACCCAACCTCGCCGCCAGGTCGAAAATGATTTCCAGATCGGGGCGGGATTCGTGGCGCGGCGCTACGACCGGCGTCTTTGCCTGCGTCCACGCGAACGCTTCTTGGCTGCTGCAAAACCCCGCCCGGATTGCGCTGCTTTCCCAAGTAGAAGAAGCGGGCAGGATGATATCGGCATAGTGTGCTGTTGGATTGTCGAAAAGATCTACATGCACATAGAACTCCAGTGCTTTCAGCGCTTTTGCAGCGCCCTTTGGATCAACGTGCCCGACTAGGAAGTTGCTGCCGAATAGCACTAACCCCCGCACTGGATAGGGGTCCTTGTCGAGAATCGCTCGGTAGAGCGGCGTATGCTGAATGTGGCCGGGGTCGCGGGATGGTCCCAGCGGATGGTCGGCCAGTCCAAGTCGTTTGTCAGTCTGCCCCGGCGGCAGAAATTCTGCGGCGGTAATCGGGTTGCTGGGTGCCGGCGCAAATTCGGCATTGCTTCCCTGAGCGTCGAACTGGCCCGTCAGTCCGTAAAAGCACTGGATTGCCCGGTTCATCTGCAGCGTACCGGAATGCATTTCCGTACCGGTCCAGCTCTCGTATCCGGAGGGACGTTCGGTGGCGAACATCTGTGCGGCGCGGCGCACGTCTTCGGGGGCTACCCAAGTGATATCGGTTGATTTTTCCGGGGCATATTCGGCGGCGCGCGAGCGAAGCAGGTCCAACACAGTTTCGCAACGCACGGTCGATCCGTCCGGCAGGGGGCATTCGAACGAGCCGGACAGCGATGGGACGGTCTCGTTGTCGCCGAACCCTGTTTCGGGATCCCATATTGCCGCGCGGTTCGTTTTTGAGTCCCGGACAACCCAGGAATTTTTTCCAGCATCGACTGAGATATCCTGTCCCGACAGCAGATCGCCTGTGTCGGTGCGGACCAAAAAGGGCGCGTTGGTCCAGTTGCGGGCGAAATCGGTATCAATCAAGTCTTCGTCGAACAGCACATGCAGCATTGCGAGCGCCAGCGCTCCGTCTGCGCCGGGGCGCACGCGCAGCCAGCAATCCGCCTTTTTGGCCAGTGTGTGCTCGCGCGGGTCTATGACGATCAGTTTCGTTCCCCGTTGCCGCGCCTTTGCGATCCGTCCGGCGCTGACCGGGTCCGACGCCTGGGGGTTGATACCCCACAGCAGAATGCAGTTGGCGTTCTCGGTATCGGGCCTCGGGGTCGAAACGCCGTAGGTGTGCTTCGAGCCGAATAGCCGGCTCCATGTGCAGACATGTCCCGGGCCGATGAAGTTCGGCGTGCCGAATGCCCCGAACAGCCGGTCCAGCCAAGGACGTACGTCGTCTGTTGCGCTGCCGGCCGTTGTTGCGCAGCCATATGCCACGCTCTCCGCTCCGGACTCGGCCCGTATATCCAGCAGGCGTCTTGCGATCAGCTCCAACGCGTCGTTCCAGGAAATTGGTTCCCATCCGGGGTTGGGATCGCCTTTGGGCCGCGTCCTTCGGAGAGGATGGCGCAGCCGGTCGTCAGAGTAGACTATTTCCGGAGCGGCGGAACCCTTGATGCAGATGCATCCGTTGGGATGGTCCGGGTCGGCGTCGACCCGCGTGAAACGGCCGTCCTCGATCGTCGCGACGACACCGCATCTCGACGTGCACATCGCACAATAGGTCTGGATTTTTTCGGTGGACACGGGACTGCTTCATTCTGACATAAAAGAGGAGTGTACACCGGAAATTCCGGCCGTTTAGCTCGGGGCGACGATTTTTCGCCTACTCTTCGAACCCTGTCATGTTGACGACTTCTTCCGGCGTATATCCGTTTTCGCGCAACGCGCGGATCGTCATGTCCTGATCGCGCTTTGCCAGCCTGCGGCCCGAGGTGTTGCGGATTAGGCGATGGTGGTCGTAGCCCGGCGGGGTATATCCGAGCAGGCCCTGCAGCAATCGGTGCACGTCGGTAGACGGGGCCAAGTCGTCTCCACGGTTCACCATGGTTATTTCTTGGAGATGATCGTCTACCGTTACCGCCAGATGATAGCTGGTCGGTACGTCTTTGCGCGCCAGAACGACGTCGCCGAAACGCTCTGGTTTGGCTTTCACCAGGCCCTGGTTTTTGTCCTTCCAGGCAAGCGGCCCTGCAATCGCCGATGCGCCCTGCATATCGAGACGGCGCACGTGTGGATCACCCTTGTCGATCCGGTCTTCGCGTTTCTCATCCGACAGTTTTTTGCAAATACCGGGGTAGATGGGGCCGTCTGGACCATGCGGCGCGTGACCTGATTGTTCGATCTCAGCCTTGATTTCCGTCCGGGTGCAGAAACAGGGATAGAGCAATCCCTTGGTTGTCAGCTTGCGCAGGGCCTTGTCGTAATCATCCATGTGTTCGGATTGTTTGCGTACTGGCTTCTCCCAGTCCAGACCCAGCCACGCAAGGTCTTCAAGAATTGCGTCGGTGAACTCCGGTTTGCAGCGGGCAGGATCGATGTCTTCGATCCGCAAGTGGAACGTCCCTCCCTTCCCCCGGGCGTGAAATGCCGTCAGGGCGGAAAAGGCGTGCCCGATATGAAGATAACCGGTCGGGCTCGGCGCGAACCGCGTAATCTGTCCTGCCTTGCTGCGTTTTGCCATGACACCACTTCTGTGAGATAGAGACGGAACCTTCAAATCGGTGGCGAAACATCCCCAGAAGGTGCGCCGCCAGCCGGACCGGACCCGATGACTACCCGACTTACCGCCGAGACGTTTAACAAAGCGTCGATCATACTCGCAAAGCGCGACCCGGACCTGCATAAAATCATAGCGGGTCTCGGCAATCCGCCGATGTGGGACCGTCCCGGCGGATTTCGTACCCTGGTGCTGCTGATCCTCGAACAGCAGGTGTCGCTGGCCTCTGCGCGGGCCGCATTCGACAAGCTGACCGCGGTCGCCGGCAAACTGACCCCCGAACGCGCGTTGGAACTTACCGACACCGAGTTTCGCGGCGCCGGGGTTAGCCGTCAGAAGACCCGGTACGTCCGCCATTTATCGAAATGCATCCTTGATAAATCGCTTCGCATCGGCCGCCTGCCGCATCTGGACGACGATTCGGTGCGCGAGCACTTGATACAGGTAAAGGGAATCGGTGTGTGGACGGCAGACGTGTACCTGCTTATGAGCTTGAAACGGCCTGACATATGGCCGGTCGGCGACATCGCTCTGCAGGCGGCGGCACATGAAATAAAAGGCCTCGAGGTTCGCCCTGACGCGGACGAGCTGACTGAGATCGGCGAACAGTGGCGGCCGTGGCGCAGTGTCGCCGCCAGTATCCTGTGGCATCACTATTTGAGTACCCCGCGATTGAGTACACCCCGCAAAAGATGATATCGACTGCACCCACCATGGATTCACGGATACATGTATGACCGATCTTCCCGAACTCTCCGGCCCAGAGGCCGGACCTGCCTCCGGCGGACCAGCGAAACAGCTCATCGTGTTCGTTCACGGTTTTGGTGCCGACGGAAACGATCTGATCTCGCTGGGCCAGTATTTCGCCCAGGTTGCCCCGGATGCGGCATTTCTTTCTCCGAACGCTCCATACCGGTGCGATGGCTCTCCGTTCGGGTATCAGTGGTACGACGTCTGGATGCAGGACCGTGATGAACGGCTGGCCGCTATCCGGTCGACGGCGGCGATTTTCGATAATTTCATCAATCAGCAGCTGACGCGCCACGGTCTGACCGAAAAGAACCTGGTACTTGTCGGATTCTCCCAAGGGACCATGATGTCGCTGTTCACGGCACCGCGCCGGGAGCATGCTTTAGCAGGGATAGTCGGCTATTCCGGCCGGATGGAGGCGCCCGATCTGCTAAAGGACGAAATGCAGTCTAAACCGCCGGTCGTCATGGTGCACGGGGACTCCGACGAGCTGCTGGCCGTGTCGGAGATGGAGACCGCCGCCGCGGCTCTGCGTGAAAACGGGATCGAAATCGACACCCATGTACGCCCGGGGCTGGGTCATGGTATCGACGAAGAAGGCATCCGCATCGGGCTGGAGTTCGTCAGGAAAGTCCTCAGGAACTGATTGACTGCCCACTACATCCGGTAGGGATGTGAATAAAAATTCACAAAATCTTCACGCCCTGCCGGTTGCCCTTGATTTAAGGGAGGGCTAACTTAGACAGGAGATGAGCGTATTTCCGACAGCCCGCCGGTTTGACAGACTGCTCCGCCAGGCGACTGCCAAGTGAAGGGGGACTCCCCGGCGCTGGTACTCAACGCCGATTTTCGGCCGCTCAGTTATTTTCCCTTGTCGATCTGGTCATGGCAGGACGCTGTCAAGGCGGTGTTCCTCGATCGGGTGAACATTGTTTCGGAGTACGAAGAAGAGGTCCGGTCGCCGACGTTTTCGATGCGGCTGCCAAGCGTAATTGCGTTGAAGCAATATGTACCGCTGTCGCGGCGCCCTGCGTTTACGCGGTTCAATGTCTTTCTCCGCGACCGGTTCGCCTGTCAGTATTGCGGTGATACGCCCGGCACGTCAGAGCTGACCTTTGATCACGTTATTCCGCGATCGCGCGGCGGTCATACGGCCTGGGACAACGTTGTCGCTGCATGTGCTGACTGCAATCTGGTCAAAGGTAACAAGATGCCGCGGGACTGCGGCATGGTGCCGGCAGTCGCTCCAATCGAGCCAACGAATTATCAGTTGCAGAGCAACGGCCGTTCATTTCCGCCCAATTACCTGCACGAAAGCTGGCGCGATTTCCTTTATTGGGACAGTGAGCTGGAACAGAGCTGAGAGGGGTTCGCCCGCACGCGTTGGTTTACAAACATTAGAGTTTTGTAATCCTGCGGACAGGCGGCTGTAAGGCTGCCTTTCCCATATTCGATGTCATAAGTACTTCTCAACCAAGGGGTAAAAAGATGTCGAATTCCAAGCGAATCAATACCGTCACAGCCATTGCCGCTCTGGGTGCCGTGGCAATCACCGGTGCCGCCGCAGGCATCCTATCCAGCAAAAAGCTCTCAGCGGCCACGCCGATATCAGCGCCGCCGAATGCAACTTTAGACCGCAACCTGCCGGCCAGTTTTTCGGCGATCATTGACCGGGTCGGACCGGCAGTCGTATCGATCCGCGTAACTGGCAAGGTGCCGCGGGGGGGCGCCCCGCTTTCCGAAATACCGGAACCGTTCAAACGTTTCTTCGGCGACAAGTTCGGGTTCGGGTTCGGTAATCCGGGTGAAGGATCTCCGCAGCGCGGGTCGAAGGTACAGGGCATGGGTTCCGGTTTCTTTATAGACGCGGAAGGCCATATCGTGACCAACAACCATGTCGTTGGCGATGCCGAGAAAATCGAAATCATGCTGAAAGACGGCGATAACTATGAGGCGACTTTGGTCGGCCGGGATCCCAAAACGGATCTCGCGGTGTTGAAGGTTACGTCGGACAGGAAGTTTCAGTTTGTACGTTTTGGCAGTTCTTCCGACGCGAAGGTCGGCGACTGGGTGATTGCTCTAGGGAGTCCGTTCGGGCTTGGCCAGACCGCGACGACGGGAATCGTGTCCGCCAGCGGGCGGGATATCGGTGCCGGTCCCTATGACGATTTTCTACAGATCGACGCCCCCATAAACAAGGGTAATTCCGGTGGACCGACCTTCAACATTCGTGGCGAAGTGATTGGCATCAATACTGCGATCATTTCGCCCACGGGCGTCAGTGCCGGGATCGGTTTTGCGGTGCCGTCGGACATGGCGAAATCGGTCATCGCGCAGTTGAAGGACAAGGGCGCCGTGGCCCGGGGCTGGCTGGGCGTGAATATCCAGAGGGTGACGAAGGACTTGGCGGCTGGTCTCGGCATGAAGACGCCTGAAGGCGCCTTGGTTTCCAATGTCACCCAAGACAGCCCGGCAGCCAAAGCCGGTCTAAAAGCCGGTGACGTTATTGTTGCCGTTGAAGGCGAAAGGATCGAAAAGATGCGCGAGTTGCCGCGCCGGGTGGCCAGGCTGCCGGCTGGCCAAACCTTCGACCTAACTGTCGTTCGCAACGGCCGCGAACGCATCATTGATGTAGTGATCGGCAAGATGCCGGGAGCCAAGAAAAAGGTGGCGGCCACTATGGATAAATCGGCCAAACCGCGCTTTGGCCTGACGTTGGCGGCAATCGACGAGCGGACACGTACCCGGTTCAGTGTCGACAGGAATATCGAAGGCGTTGTCGTTACTGCCGTCGAGCCAGGCAGCATTGCGGCCGAAAAAGGAATCTGGCCCGGCGATTTCGTGCGCCGTATCGCGGGTCAGGAAATTTCCGACCCTGCCGAAGTATCCAAGCTTCTTGCAAAGGCTGTCAAACAATCCAGAGACAACAAACGCAATGTGGTCCTTGTCCTCGTCAACCGCAAGGGCAACGACCGCTACATCGCGCTGCCGCTGCGCGACGCCTAAACGGCTTCACATTTCTTGCAGTCCGGAAAGTCGGTGCACATGCCCCGAGGCGCCGACTTTCTCCTTTTCGGATTGGCTCCTGTCCCGGCATCCCGCTAAGATTTCCTCCTAACTTTAGGAAAGAGGGATGGCATGGTTCTGAGAACAGTAGCGATACTCAGCCCGGGCGACATGGGAGAAGGAGTGGGCGCGTCCATCAAGGGTCAGGGGATTGACGTGATCACGGTCTTGGCCGGACGCAGCGCCGAGACGAGGATGAGAGCAGAGCGCGCGGGATTTCGCGAGGTTGCCGATCTCGAGGCGTTGGTAGCCGAGGCCGATCTCGTGCTGTCGATTATACCTCCGGAGCGGGCCGAGGCGACGGCTGCAGACGTGGCCGCTGCGATGAAACGTGCCTGCGCAAACCCGCCCTTTGCTGATATGAACGCTATCGCGCCGACCACGGCGAACCGGATCGCCGGCCTTTTGGCCGATGTGGGCGCTGTTTTCATCGACGGAGGGATCATCGGCTGGCCCCCTTTCAAAGGTGAAAATCAGACCAAGCTCTACGTATCCGGTCCTGACGCGGTGCTGATGGACGAACTCGACGGCAACGGCAAAAGAATCATTCAACTTGGCGAAGAAATCGGGCGCGCCTCAGCCGTGAAAATGGTGTACGCGTCTGTCACCAAGGGGACGGATTCGTTGCTGACGGCCGCATATACTGCGGCGGAAGCCCTAGGTGTTCGCGAAATTCTCGAGGCTGAATGGGAAAAAAGCCAGCCTGACGCGCTCGTCCGAATGGGGCGCCGTGTGCCGGTATTACCGGCGGATGCCGGCCGCTGGATAGGCGAGATGGAACAAATCGCTGAAACCTATGCCTCTGTCGGGGTGACTCCCAACTATCACAGAGGCGCCGCAGATATGTATCGATTGCTGGACTCGACACCGTTTGGTCGCGAAAGCAGGGAAACCATCGACAAAACCCGCACCATGCAGGACTCCGTGAAGGTCTATGTCCAGTATCTGAACGCTGACTAATCCGCCCAATAAGGAAATCCGCTCTCGGCAAGGTGCCGTATCCGCCACTAAGATGTTTCATATGATAACAACTGGGAAAGAGCGCGCGTGACGGTCGATCTCTATGTCGGCGAGGTAATGCACCGGCGGTCAAGGCCGAAGGCCTACGAATTCGTCTACCGGGTGTTCAACATCGTGGTCGATATCGACAGGCTCCGCGACGATGCGGTTGGACGTCGGCTGTTTTCCTACAACAGGTTTAACCTGTTCTCGTTCTATGATCGGGACCACGGCGCGCGTGACGGTTCGACATTGCGTCCCTGGGTCGAAAAACACCTCGCCGCTGCAGGGCTGAGCCACGCTGCGGCGCACATCCGGCTGCTCTGCATGCCCCGGGTTCTGGGCTACGTATTCGATCCGATCTCGATCTATTACTGCTCAGACCCGGAAGGTAATCTTGCTGCCGTCTTGTACGAGGTCAAAAACACTTTCGGCGATCAACACGGCTATCTGTTTCCTGTAGAACGCGGACAGACCGCGCCGCAGGACCATGTTGCCGACAAGATATTCCATGTCTCGCCGTTAATTGCGATGAACGCGCGCTACCGGATCCGGACGGCCTCGCCTGACGATCGGCTGGCTGTCTTGATCCGGGAGTCGGACGAAGAGGGCGAATTCCTGGTCGCGACACTGACAGGCGAACGGCGCGATATGACGGATGCGGCATTGCTCAGCCGGTTTTTTCGTATTCCTTTCTTGACGCTGAAGATCATGATCGCCATTCACTTCGAGGCCATCCGACTGATGCTGCGGGGCGTGAAATACACCACTCGGCCCGAACCACCGGCGAAAGAGGTGTCTCTGCCGCCGCCGCGACGGGATGCCGCATAATGTCAGGAGCGATCAACCTCGAAGGCCGGCTCCGCGCAGGTTCGCTTGAGATTGATTTGCCCGACGGCCGGACCGTTCGCCTGACAGGAAAGCAGGATGGCCCGTCAGCGCGGCTGACCCTGCACCGCTGGCGCGCGCTGCGGCGGTTTTTCGGCGGTGGAACGGTCGGGTTCGGCGAATCCTTTATGGACGGGGAGTGGGATTCCCCGGACTTGCCGAAAGTAATCGAGCTGGCCGCGCGCAACTTGCCCCGAAGGCCGATGGCGTTCAGGTTAGTTTCGCCGTGGCGGATGGGCGATCGCGTCAGGCACTTGCTTCGTCAAAATACCCGCGAGGGGTCGAAACATAACATCGCGGCCCATTACGACCTTGGCAACGACTTCTACGCACTTTGGTTGGATCCCGGTATGACTTATTCATCGGCTGTGTTCGCGCGCGACGCCAACGATCTTGAGAGCGCGCAGGCGGAAAAAAACCGGCGCTTGCTCGATCTCGCCAGTGTGAAAGCCGGTGACCGACTCCTCGAAGTCGGCTGCGGTTGGGGCGGCTTCGCGCTACAGGCCGCTCGCGATCGGGGCGCGCATGTGACCGCCATCACAGTCAGCCGCGCTCAATTCGATGAAGCAAGTCGACGGGTACAGGCCGCCGGAGTGTTCGAGAAGGTTGATGTCCGGCTGTGCGATTACCGCGATCTGGACGGAGAATGGGACCATGCGGTGTCGGTCGAAATGATTGAGGCCGTGGGCGAGAAATACTGGGACACCTATTTCGAACGCGTATCATCATGCGTGAAATCCGGCGGCGTCTTTGCGCTGCAGGCGATCGTGATTGAGAATGAACGTTTCGAAGCCTATCGCCGCAGCGCCGATTTCATCCAGAAGCACATTTTCCCGGGCGGCGCGTTGCTTAGTCCCAATGCGTTGCGCGACCGGGCGGCTGCAGCGGGTTTACAATGGACTTCTGCGGCCGGGTACGGCCTCGATTATGCGCATACCTTGTCGCACTGGCGTAGTAGGTTCGAAGGCGCCTCCGACAAGGTGGCCGCGCTTGGATTCGACGAACGGTTTCGACGCTGCTGGTCGTTTTATCTGGCGTATTGCGAGGGCGGTTTCCGAGCCGGCAATATCGATGCTCTGCAGGTGGCCTTGGTTCGGAGATAGACTTGGGTATCTAGCCTGGTTTCTTTGTCACCCAGTTTATCAGCGGGAGGTAAATCGCATAGGGCAGCAGGCGCATCAACTTTACTGTCCAGGTGAACCCTTTTGGAAACGTGATTTCGAAACGATCACTTTTAAGTCCCTTGTGGAACGCCTTCGCCGCACTGTCGACCGGCATCAGCGCCGGCATGCGAAAGTCGTTCTTGTCGGTCAGGGGCGTTTCGATAAAGCCGGGATTAACGATCTGCAACTTAACGCGGTGATCGCCCAGTTCCATGTGAAGCGCTTCGCACATGTTGATCAGCGCCGCCTTGGTCGCACCGTAGGCTGCTGCTGTTCGTAGGCCGCGATAACCCGATACCGACCCCACGACTGCGATCCGTCCCGACCTACGGGACACCATGCTGGGAATGATGGCGTCAAGCACGCGGACGACACCCATCCAGTTAATGTCGATCTGCCTCGCGAAAGCGTCGGCGGAGAAAATGGCCCCATCCGTAGGGATATATGTCCCGGCGTTGAGAACGCAGAGATCGGGCACCCCGTGCTCGGCGAAAATGCGTTCGTATGCAGCGCGAACCCCGTCGTTGTCGGTAACGTCCAGAGGAAGGGCAATGATGTGCCCGACGAGGTCGTTCGATGCTGCCTCCAGCTTAGCGAGCTTGCCAGCGTCACGGGCGCTGGCCAATACCGTACTGCCGTGGTCGGCCAGCCTCATTGCGAGCGCCCGGCCGATCCCCGTGCTTGCACCGGTGATCCAGACGAGGGGAAATTCAGTAACCTGACTCATAGCTGATGGTACGCACATGCGTGGGCGATAGATCAACCCCCCTATGATATCCTGTCGGTGTCATGACTGAAGCCCGCCTGAAAACCGATCTCTGGATCCGCGCGCAAATCCGCCTGTGCGATATTAAGTTCATCCCGGCCGTCATTGCGCGCCGCGGGGACAGCGATGCAGGTCTGGTAATGATAAAGCGCAACCGGCTGGATGGGACCTTTGAAGTTTATGCCCGGACAACGGCATTGGATGGTTCGCAGGCCTGGCGGCGGGCTACAGGCCCCGACCCGGTGCGCGAAGACGCAGCCTGCGCGGTGATCGATCGCGAAGCCGGATTCGACCCCGATATCTGGGTGCTGGAAATCGAGGACCGGGACGGGAAGTACGAGTTCGACGGTCCAATCATCGCCTGATCAGATTGCCACTTTGATCTAGCCGAGGCGTTTGATCAGTTTCTGGTTTTCCGAGCAATCCACCGGCAGTACGATCAAGGTGAATTATCTGTGTGGGAGCTCTAAAAGCGGTTACTCGGGCTCGATATCAGTCGGAGTGACCAGCGAATCAGTGCGTAACACGATCATCTTGTCGATGGTCATGTCGTGCAGTGTGTACGGCACGCCACCAGTGCCGAGGCCTGATTGTCGTAGCCCGGCGAACGGCATCCAGTCGGCGCGAAACGCCGTGTGGTCATTGACCATTACCGCCGAAGCATCCAGACGGTCGCCGATTTCTATGGCGCGTTCGACATCCCGTGTAAAGACGGCCGCCTGAAACGCGGTCGGCAGCGAATTCGCCCGATCCAGCGCATCTTCAAGCTTGAACCAGGGGTCGACGCAGACGACTGGGCCGAATACTTCCTCGGTCATCAGGCGGCAGCTCGCGGGCGCATTGAAAATCACCGTCGGCGCGTAGATCGTATCGGACAGTTTCTCGCCGCCGGTTAGCAGTTGACCGCCGCCATTGATGGCTTCGGTCACCCATTCGTGTACCCGATCGACTTCAGCCGGCCGGATCAGGGGGCCGACTTCTGTTTCGAGGTCCATCGGGTCTCCGATTTTCAGGCCGGCAGCTTTCATGGCGAGCTGGGTCGCAAAACGGGTGGCTATCCTAGTATGAGCGAAAATTCGCTGTACCGACACGCAGACTTGGCCGGCATGATAGAAGCAGCCTTTCAGGATCGCTTCCCGTACCTCGTAAACGTCCGAATCGCCGGTAACGATTACCGGTGCCGCGCCACCGTGTTCCAGCGCACACCGGGCACCAGGGGCGAGCTTCGACCGGAGCGACCAGCCCACCCTCGAAGATCCAATAAAGGTGAAGAACCCTACCCGGGGGTCGGTCGCCAGCTTTTCCGAAAGCGCATTGTCCGAGGTTACGATCGCCCGTCCCCAGTCTTTCGGCAGTCCCGCTTCATACAGGATGTCGACAAAGGTGAGGCACGAGAGCGGCGTGTCGGGTGCCGGTTTCACGATGAAGGGGCATCCCGCCGCAACCGCGGGTGAAACCTGGTGAACGATCAGGTTCAGCGGATGATTAAATGCGCTGACGGCAACGACGACCCCGATCGGTTCCCTGCGCGTAAAGGCCATGCGGTTATCCGTCGCCGGGGTCAGGCCCATCGGGATGGCCTTGCCAGCGTCCGTCCGCAGCGCGGCGGCAGCACCTTTGACCGTGTCGATCGCGCGGGCGATTTCGGCCCGCGTATCGGTCATCGGTTTGCCACCTTCGCGGACGGCGATCTTCGACAACTGGTCGAAACGTTCTTCCATAAGTGTCGCGGTACGTTCAAGTACGGCCAAACGCCTGTATTCCGGCAACCAGGCATCGCGATCCCGGAAAAGCGCGTGGGCCGATGCGAGTGCGGCTTCTACGTCCTCCGGTGTATTCTCTGGAACTGTATCGACCGGGGACAGGTCAAACGGATTAAAGACGGTGAGGGGTCTTCTGTCAGTATCGGAGCCGATGGAGGTCATCTTGGTGTCGCATATGGGTTGGAGCGGGCGTTCGTAAAGCGGTGTCGCGGGCCGGGATGATCGCGCTTTCGTATGGTAGCGTACCGACAAGTATAGCGTTGGATGCCGGTTTGCGGAAAAATGTTACACTCCTTCAGACGGATTGCGGAGAAAACTAGATGTCGAACTTCGACTACAGTGCATATTTCGGTCCCATTCTGCCGCTGGCAGACGCAACGCGATCAGATGGCGAACGTTGCTGGGAAACCGGCGCGGAGAAGGACAAGGTCCGCCATGACTATGTTCTTTATCTCGGCTGCAATGTTCTCCGCACGGTGGCTCTGGCGGAAACCATCACTGCCATCTTGTCGGCGATGGAATTTGATTTCGTTGCGCTTGGCGGACCGTCGACGTGCTGTGGCATCATCCATCACGCCAACGGCGATATCGAGACGTCGGAAAAACTAACCGCCCGGTCGCTGTCGAAATTCCAAGATTACGACCCCAAGGCGGTTCTTACCTATTGTCCTTCTTGCCACGCCCATATGGATTTTGCGTTATCGGAGACCGGCCTTGCATTCGATGTGCCTTATCTGCACGTCACCGAATTCATCGTCGACAATCTGAACCGTCTGAGTTTTCCCAACCGGGTCGAACGCCGGGTCATGTTTCATGGGCATGGCGACAACGACCAGGCGCGCCGGGACTCCGCGTTCGCCCGCGCAATTCTTGGCGCAATTCCCGGGTTGGAGGTGATCGATGCCACCGGCGCACCCGACTGGGGCCATGATTGCGGTAATCTGCAGATCAGTATCGTCGGACCGGAAAAACACGCCGGTCTGGTCACCGATCTTTTCGAGAACGCCCAACTGGAAAATGTGGACGCCGTCACCGCGCTGTATCATTCCTGCTATCGCAATCTGTGTCCGCAGGAAAAAATTCACGGAGTAGAGGTCGTGCACTACACCAGCTTGGTTGCAGAGGCAATGGGTCTGCCACCGCGCGTGGAGACTTACAAACGGCTTCACCAGGCAGCGGACCCGGAGGCCGCGTTTGAAGAATTCGCCACCGTCGCTAAGGGCCGGGGACTGGGTGAACAGCGTCTCAGGCAGACGCTGAATACGCATTTCGGCCCCAAGTAACACGGGTAAAGGGCCAAATAAAACGCCGCCCCGATTGATGCAGGGCGACGTGTTCAGTACTTGGCCGGTTGCTGGGGCGGGACGTCAGGCGGCGATCCCCTCAACCACGATAAACTTGGTTTTGGCGATCGACGCCCGGATTTTCTGCGTGGCCTGATATTCCGGGCGGCGGTAGCAGGCGACGGCCGTCTCGTAATTTCTGTACTCGACCATCAAGTTGCGGACGCCAGCCTTGCCCTTCATGGACTTGTATGTGCTGCGGCGGATAGAAGCACTGGAGATCGGCACGCTGGCCCATTTGTTCGAAACCTCGATCAAGTGCCCCGTTTCGTCGACAAATGAAACTGATACTGCTGGCGAAACGGCTGCCGGAAAGGGAAGCGCGCGGGTTTCCACATTGCCCGAAATTCCTCTAAGCTACCGCTCAGCTTCAGGAGTTTTAGTTTTTCATGACCGGCGTCGAACGCGCAAACGGCCATAAACCGGCCGGTATTTCCCCGCTTCACCATCCTGCGCTGGCAGATGCGCCGCGCCCGGATCCGGCGAAGCTAGCCTATGATCTGAACGAGGCGCTGTCTGCCGTCGTTCCATTACAGGCACGTGCACCGGAAGATGCATTTTCCGCATCGTATCTTGGAACGGAACGGGAGGGCAACGCCGTCCTGATATCCGAAGACGGGTTGCTGTTGACAATTGGGTATTTGGTCAACGAATGCGATCTTATCACGGTCGGAACCCGCATCGGGGGCGTCGCCGAGGCGCATATTGTCGCGTATGACTACGAGACCGGCTTCGGCCTGCTTCGGACCTATGATGATCTCGGTGTGAAGCCGATGGAGCTTGGCCATTCAGCTGCCGTTCGCGAGGGCGACACGCTCACCGTCGGCGCCCATGGCGGCGCGGCCCAGGCGCTTGCCGCCAAGGTATCGTCAGTACGCGAATTCGCCGGCTATTGGGAATACCTGATTTCGGGCGCGATCTTCACCGAGCCGCCGCATCCCATATGGTCCGGTGCGGCGCTGATCGATCCGGAGGGCAAGCTGGTCGGGATCGGCTCGCTCTTCGTCCAAGATGCCGAGGAGGAAAATGCTGACACTCAGCCCGGTAACATGTTCGTGCCGGTCGATCTGCTGAAACCGATCTTTGAGTCGCTAATCGAAAAAGGCCGCACCGAACACCCGCCGCGCCCGTGGCTCGGTATCTACACGGTCGAAACCATGGCACATCTTTTGATCACGTCTGTGTCGGAACGCGGCCCCGCCGTGGATGCCGGGGTCGAACCCGGCGACGTGCTGCTGGCGGTTAACGGGCAGGAGGTCAAATCCTTGGCTGGTCTCTACCGGGAGCTCTGGGGCTCCGGCGAAGCGGGCGTACCCGTCGATCTGGCGTTGCTGCGCGATCAGAAGATGATCGAGGTATCTGTCATGACGGTCGATCGTGCCCGGATCATGCGCCGCCCGGCAAGCCACTGACCCGGAAACGTATGAAATCCGGGTGTGTGACACATATTTCCGGTCGATTTCGTGGACAAGGTTAATGCATGTTAGCCATAAGCGCCAACACTACAGGAGACAGCGAAAATATCTGGCTTTACCGCCCCCATTTGAACGTATAGAGCGCTGGCATGACGGAAAATTCTGAGATTCCTCTCCATGATGGGATGGCCGCGGTCGCCGACCGATACGATGCGTTCATTCTCGACGTCTGGGGGGTGCTGCATGACGGCGTGACGTTGTATCCCGGGGCTGTCGACACGCTGGAGCGGCTGACCGCTGCGGGTAAACCATTCGTCATGCTGACCAACGCACCGAGGCGCAGTAGCGCCGTGGCCGAGGCCATGATAGCGATGGGCATGCCCGAACAATATTGCCAGAAGATTCTGTCGTCGGGCGAAGCCACGTTCCTCGATCTCCGGGAGCGTTCTGACCCGTTTTACGCATCGGTTGGCGACCGGTTCCTTCATATTGGCCCTGAACGCGACCGAAACCTGTTCGATGGGCTGGACTGGGATGAGGTCCCACAGGTCGGCGATTGCGATCTGATTGTCAACACAGGGCCATGGGAAGACGGGGAGACCGTTGCCGACTACGAAGATCTGCTGCAGCAGGGGGCTGCGATGGCGTTGCCCATGATCTGCGCCAATCCTGATCTCGTAGTCATACGTGGCGGACGCGAGATAATCTGCGCTGGATCGCTAGCGCTGCGGTACGAGGAAATCGGCGGTTCGGTCCGTTGGTTCGGTAAGCCAAAGGCCGAAATCTACGAATACTGTTTCCGGGAACTAGCGGATTTCGATAAACCCCGGATCGCGGCGGTTGGGGATTCGTTTCGCACCGATCTTGCAGGGGCGGCCAATGCCGGCGTTGCGCCGATCTTCGTCGCGGCCGGCATCCATGCCGGTGAACTTGGCGGCTGGCCGCCTGATCGGCTCGCATTGGACGGATTGGCGGCAAAATGGAGCGCCCGGCCGGCTGCAGCGATTCCCGCCTTCGTCTGGTGATTTCGGGTTACGAGCGGCAATATGTATTTTGATGCCGGAGTAGTTGTCACGAATCAACATGTCTTGGAGTCGTTACCCGGTAAATCTGTCCGGAAAAGCGAATCCATGAGACACCTTTTCCGGCGTTTGCGGAAATCTTTTTCGCGCCGCCCGCCGGAGTTGCCATTATTCTGATAGCCGTTTGGTTTCTCGACTGTGTCTGGTACGTCCCTACCAGCATCGGGTGGAACGAGCTGTGGACTCTCCTGCTGCATGAGTGAGGTGGCTTTTCGCGGGCGTATTTGCGCCTCCCGCCTTTGTTGGGTTGCTGGTCGCGTATGTTCGCCATAGTGCCGTCTTCAACGAGACCGCCTGCTATATAAAGTAGGGTAGTCGCACCTGATCTATTCGGCGGATGAATTCTCGGGTCGGTTAGAAGCTATCGGTGAGGCTCTCGCCTCTGAGGCGGCGGTACTGTTGGCGGTCACCGACCAGGCCGCAGAACAGAGGCTGCTGCTGCCCGACGTTCTGGAAGAACAGACCACCCGGGTTGGAAAGGCGTCGGATGCTGCCGGCGTGCAGGCCGGCCGGTCCTCCCGTGGAAAGGCGATAATTCTGTTCAATTAGCTTCCCTCAAGTCGAGGAGCCGTCTATGACGGCGTCTCAAAGGATCAGGATCGCCAAAACCGTGTACGCACTGATATTCACCGTCTTCGTCGACACCGTAGGCTTCGGCATTGTGCTGCCGCTGCTGCCGCTTTATGCCCAGAAATTTGGTGCGTCGCCGGAATTGGTGACCCTCGTCGCGGTTAGTTTCACGCTGGGGCAGGCGCTATTCGGCCCGTTCTGGGGATGGCTGAGCGATCGGATAGGCCGTAAACCAGTGTTGTTGATCACCATCACCGGCACTTTGTGCGCTTATGTCTTGCTCGCCTTTTCAACCTCTCTGACGATGCTTTTCGTCGTACGGTTTCTGGGTGGGGCGATGGCGGCGAATATGAGCGTTGCGCATGCGCTGGTTGCCGATATCACTCGCGCCGAGGATCGCACTCGCAATATCGCGCGCCTCAGCGGCGCCGCCGGGCTGGGTTTTGTTGCAGGCCCCGCGATAGGCGGATTGCTTGCAGGCGTGGATCTAGGCGGATCCGCGTTCTTGCTGCCATATCTGACGGCGGCCCTGTTTTCGGCCGTCGCACTGGTGCTCGCGGTGATTCTGATCCGCGAAACCGTCTCGCCGGAGCAGAAAAACCAGGCGCGTGTTGCCCGCGGCTTCGGTGCTTGGAAAGTCGCGCTGGCGCATAGTCAGACGCGCCTGTTGCTGTTTCTGATGTTTGCGCCGCCCTTCGTCTTTGCTGGTATCGAGGTCATAATCGTGTTGTGGTCCGAGAGGGCCTGGGGGTGGGGTCCGCAGCAAAATGGCTACTTTTATGCTTGGATGGGCGCCTGCCATGTCGCCCTGCAATGGATTGTGATCGGTCCGATAGCCAGGTGGATCGGTGAACGGGCGCTGATTACACTGGGCGCTGCGTCGCTGGGAGCGGGCGTTCTGTTGATGCCGCTTGCCTCCCATCCTGTCGTTCTCTACGCCGCGGCATTTCTCATGATACTCGGTACATCCGGTTGCACTGCATCGCTCAGCAGCCTGTTGGCGCAATACGCTGATCCCGCCAGCCGCGGGGGTGTTCTGGGTCTGGGGCAGGCGTTTGCCGGTTCCGGCCGGATTGCTGGGCCGGCGCTGGCGGGTGTCGTTTTCGCGTCGATCGGTATCGACTGGCCATTTTTCTTCGGCGCGGCTGCGATGATCCTGATGGTTTTCGGCAGTCGGTTTATCGTGGTTCGCCGGGCCTCCGAGATAGGTGCTCAGAATCCTTGACGCCGGGCCCGCAGACGACTAAAACTTCGCGCCTTCCGGGGCCCCAAACGGCCCATTTTAGGTGTTTAGCTAAGAATCTCGGGAATCAGACCATGTCCAGACGATGCGCCATGACCGGTAAGGGTGTACAGGCCGGCAACAATGTCAGCCATGCCCACAACAAGACCCGCCGTCGGTTCCTGCCCAATCTTCAGGATACTTCGCTGCTGTCGGATGCTCTTGGCAAGACGGTGAAACTTCGCCTGTCGGCGCGGGCGATCCGTACCATCGAACACAAGGGCGGGCTCGATGCCTACCTGCTCGGCACCGCAGATTCCAAGCTGCCTGAAGAAGCCCTGACGCTTAAACGCAAGGTCAAGAAGGCGATGGCAGCAGCTGGCTGATATCACTGATTTTCATGAAATAAAAAGGTCCGTGGTTTCGCGGGCCTTTTTTCGTTTCAACGTCTGTCGAGCGATCTAAATCACGGTGCAGACTTCGTCGAAGTCGTACCGGTACAGGCGGGGACCCTTGATTCCCTCCAGATCTCCATAGCCGATATTGCACAGGAAATTGGATTTCCAGTTCTTCCCCGAGAGGAACGTTTGGTCGGCTAAATCTGTATTAAAGCCACCCATCGCGCCGGCATCGAGCCCAACCGCCCGGATGGCCATGATCAGGTAAGCTCCCTGCAGGGTGGATTGCTGAAAGGCGAATTTTTCCGCGACAGCCGCGTCATTGCGAAACCTGTCGGCCATTTCCGGCCGGACTGGATAATTCTGCGCGAAATCCTCATGGAAATCGTTGTCGTAGGCGAGCAGCGCGGTCACCGGCGCGGCCATGGTTTTGTCGACGTTCGACGGCGCAAGGCAGGGTTTCAGCCTCTCCTTGGCTTTCTCGGAACGGATGAAGATCAGACGCGCCGGTTGCGTGTTGGAGCTGGTCGAACCGTATTTCATCATGTCCCATATTTCACGAAGTTGGTCTTCGGAAACGTCCTTGTTCTGCCACCAGTTGTGATTGCGGGCCTCGCTAAAAAGGAGGGCGATAGAGTTTTCATCAAGATGCTGAATGCGGTCGCGATAATCGGTAATTCGCTCGCGGGCGTCTTCGAGGGCTTGATCTTCGGACATTGGTTAATTTCCTGTTTTGTTCGTTTGCGGCCAAATTGTGACGGCAACATACTGTCCCGTATTGGGATTTGCACGTACCTCAGACTCGTGAGAAAATGAATTTGATTAGAAAACTAATCTCTCTAACAAAGGACAGGGACATGAAAACCTTCACGAAGACGCTTTTCGCCGGTATCGCGGCGAGCGCTATGATCGCCGGTGCTGCGACGACCGCGGCTGTGGCAATGGATTACAAGGGTAAGACGGTCAAGATCGTCATTCCTTACGGCCCGGGCGGCACGTATGACAAATACGGTGTCGCGTTCTCGAACCACCTCGGCAATCATATTCCGGGTAATCCGAATATTATTCTGCAGCATATGCCGGGTGCCGGTGGCGCCAAGGCAATGAACTGGTTTGCCAATGTTGCGCCCAAGGACGGTCTGACGTTGATCGTGCCGCTCGACAACGGCGTCACCAACCAGCTAATGCGCCCGAAAAAAATGCGCTACGACGCGCGCAAGTTTACGTGGCTCGGTTCCAGCAACCAGACCAACGTCGTTATGGTTGTGCGTACCGATTCCGGCGTCACCAAGTTGGAAGATCTGAAGACTAAAGCCATCATAGGCAGCACCAGCGGCAAGAACTCTTCCGGCTATCTGAACCCGATGCTGATCCAAGGCCTGTTCGACTACAAGATCAAGATGGTCACCGGCTACAAGGGTTCGTCGAAGTCGATCTTCGCGATGGAGCAGGGTGAATCCCAGATGGCCGCGTTTAACTGGCTGGCCTGGGCGTCCAAGGTGCCGCACTGGTTCAAAGGCGATAAGCCGTTTGCCCGCGCGATCGCGCAGGTTGGTATCTTCCGCGATCCCGACCTGCCGAAATCGGTGCCGATGATTAACGAATTGGTTACCGATGAAATGGACAAGAAAGTCGTTGGCTTTCTTAGCGTCGCCGGCCTGCTCGGCCGCGGTCTGGCCCTCCCGCCGGGTGTAGACAAGGACGTCGTGGCCACCCTACGCGCCGCTTATGACAAGATGAATGCCGATCCGGCATTCGCGGCGGAGCTGAAAAAGCGAAAGCTACGCCTGATCCCGTCGACCGGGGCGCAGATCCAGAAGGTCGTGAACGACTCCGTCGACAATGCCTCGCCTGCAGTTGTGAAGCATGCACGGAAGCTGATCTTCGGCAGCTAGAGCTAAGCCTAGGACTCCGTCAGAAACGGCAAACGGGCCGGAAAATTTCCGGCCCGTTTTTTTGTATCCTGAATTCTCGGTCGGCTTTACGCCGCTCGGTCGCGCCTCCGTCCCCGTGCGCCGGCGGCGGTTGTGCCGTCGTCAAACAGTTCGGCTAGTCGGTCCATCATGGTGCCGCCAAGCTGTTCGGCATCCATGATGGTCACGGCGCGGCTGTAATAACGTGTGACGTCGTGGCCGATCCCGATGGCCGTCAGTTCGACGTCGGGGCGGCTCTCCAGCGACATGATGACCTCGCGCAGATGACGTTCTAGATAGTTGCCGGGATTGACCGACAATGTGGAATCGTCGACCGGAGCGCCATCGGATATGACCATCAGGATTTTGCGTTGTTCGGAGCGGTTGACCATACGGCTGTGCGCCCAGAGCAGTGCCTCGCCGTCGATATTTTCCTTCAGCAGGCCTTCGCGCAGCATCAGCCCCAGCGATTTCCGGGCCCGCCTCCACGGTGCATCCGCAGGCTTGTAGACGATATGCCGCAGATCGTTCAGACGTCCGGGGTTCGCCGGTTTGCCGTCCGACAGCCAGCGCTCGCGCGCTTGTCCGCCTTTCCAGGCCCGGGTTGTGAAACCAAGGATTTCGACCTTCACTCCGCACCGTTCCAGTGTCCGCGCAAGGATATCGGCGCTCATCGCCGCCACCGTGATCGGGCGGCCGCGCATCGAACCCGAGTTATCTATCAGTATGGTGACGATGGTGTCTCGGAATTCCGTTTCCTTCTCGATCTTGTAGGATAGCGGATGCATCGGGTTGGTGACGACGCGTGACAGCCGCCCGGCGTCCAGCATGCCCTCTTCCAGGTCGAACTCCCACGATCGCGATTGCTGTGCCAACAGGCGGCGCTGCAGCCGGTTGGCCAGCCGTCCGATAATCCCCTGAAGGTTTGCAAGTTGTTGGTCCAGGTGATGCCGCAGGCGGTTCAGCTCGTCCGGATCGCAGAGGTCTTCCGCCTCGACGATTTCGTCGAACTCGCCCGTATAGGGCTGATACAGCGGTTCCCGATCGCGGCTGGGGCCGCCGTCCTGGCGCTGCTGGTGCTGGGATTGTTCGCCGTCCTCGTCACCGGTGCCGGGCATCATTTCGTCCTGGCCCTGTTCGGACATGGACTCGTCGCCTTCTTCGACCTCCATGTCCTCCATCTCGGAGGATTCGTCGCCCGACATTTCGGCCGATACGCCTTCCATGTCTGCGTCCTCGGCATCCGCGTCTTCGGCGTCCTGTTCTTCGGACTCCTCGCCTTGTTCGCCTTCTTGCTGATCGGTGGCTTCCGACTCCTCGTCGATCAATTCCAGTTCCACCAGCAGGTGGGCCAGCGCCTCCGCGTAGGCTTCTTGGTCGTCTATGCAGTCCGCGAGGGCGTCAAAATCCGTGTCGACCTTGTCGTTGACCCAGTCACGCCACAGGCTCACGAGTTGCTCGCCGCCTTCTGGCAGTTTCTCGCCGGTCAGCTTTTCGCGGACCATGAGCCCGATCGCTTCCGACAGAGGTGCGTCCTCGCGGACATTTACCCGGGTGTAGCCGAAGGAGTCGCATTTTTCTTCCAGCGATGCGCGAAGGTTGTTGGCAACCCCCACCATCATACGGCTACCGAGCGCTTCGCAGCGAACCCGTTCGAGTGATTCGAATACTGCACGCGCGTTTTCGCCCTGCGGCGCGCGCGTCGCATGCAGCCCTTCGTCGTGAAATCGCAGACGCAGCGCCATGGCGTCGGCCTCACCCCGCAGCGCCGCGACCTCTCTCTCGGTGAAATCCCGCGACGGGATAGGCAGTCGGGCCTGATTGTCGACCAGCCGCGCTTCCGAGCCGTAGACAAGTGTGATGTCTTCACGCTCAGCGATGGCGCGCATTGCAGCCGCGGTAACGCGGCGGAATTCCTCGGCCGGCTGATCGTCACTCATTCCGAGGTCAGGCGGCGGTCTGGGTTGCGTGGAGTTCCGGCAATTCCTCGCCGAAGCATCGCTGGTAGTATTCCGCCACCGTCGTACGCTCCAGCTCGTCGCATTTGTTCAGGAAGGTCATCCGGAACGCGGTGCCCACATTGCCGAAAATAAGGTTGTTTTCAGCCCAGGTGATGACGGTCCGCGGAGACATCACCGTCGAAATGTCGCCCGCCATGAACCCGGCGCGCGACAGATCGGCGACACGCACCATGGAACTGATGATCTGCTGACCTTCTGCGTCCTTATTGTAATCCGGGCACTTGGACAGGACGATTGCTGTTTCGTCTTCATGCGGCAGATAATTCAGGGTCGTCACCAGATTCCACCGGTCAAGCTGGCCCTGATTGATCTGCTGCGTACCGTGATAGAGGCCTGTGGTATCGCCAAGGCCCACCGTGTTGGCGGTTGCCAGCAGGCGGAAGGCCGGGTGTGGACGCAAAACGCGGTTCTGGTCGAGCAGGGTCATCTTCCCGTCGACTTCCAGAACGCGCTGGATGACGAACATCACGTCCGGACGGCCGGCGTCGTATTCATCGAAGACCAGGGCGATGGGGCTCTGCAGCGCCCAAGGCAGGATACCGTCGCGGAATTCGGTGACCTGTTTGCCGTCTTTGAGGACGATGGCGTCCTTACCGATCAAGTCGATACGGCTGATGTGGCTATCCAGGTTAATCCGGATGCAGGGCCAGTTGAGGCGGGCGGCGACCTGTTCGACGTGGGTCGATTTACCAGTACCGTGATAGCCCTGGATCAGCAGTCGGCGGTTGTGAGCAAAAGCGACCGCGATCGCGAGTGTGGTATCGTGATCGAAGCAATATGTGTCGTCGAAATCCGGCACGTATTCGGTTTTCTTCGAGAAAGCCGGGATCTCCATATCGAGGTCGAGGTCGAAGGCCTCTTTAGCCGACACCGTGGTGTCAGGCAGATCTATTTCGCTGATCTCAACGATCGCGTTCTGGTCTTTGGAAGCCATTCAACTGTGTTCCTCAAGCGTAAACTAAATTAAACAAGTCGCGCTATATCAAGCGCTCGCTGTCCTGTA
>DKQG01000058.1:56916-285036 GCA_002471575.1 Alphaproteobacteria bacterium UBA7314
ATTAACCGATTTTAGTCGGTCTTCCGCCCTTTTGTCGCCCCCGTTAGCATCGGGGTGCAGCATTTTGGCAAGAATTTTATAACGCACTTTTACATCGGCTTTCGTCACTGGCGCAACTAGCCCCAGAACAGAAATTGCTTCGCGTTCCGAAGGCGTCAGCGATTGCAGTTGGACATCCGCTGCGCGTGTTCCCGTACCGTCACGCCCGTCGCGGCCCAGCAGGCGCAGAGGATCGGCAAATTTTTCCCCGTCATTGCCTGTTCGGGTGCCCAGCGGCCAAGTGGGCCGCCGCCACACGACATCGTTTCTCTTTTCCGCCTCTATGGCAGTATCGTCCATATCTGCGTAGTAGTTCCAAGCTGCGTTGTATTCACGTACGTGTTCCAGGCAGAACCAGTAATAGCTGTCCAGCGCGTCGCGCGAACGCGGAGCGCGAAATTCACCCACCAGATTGCAGTCCGGATGGGCGCAGGTTCGGACGGCAAAGTCGGCGTCGGTATCCGGGTCCCTAGAGCCTGTGGTCGACATGCTGGCAGTATGATCGCCGGAATTTGGAGGTGCAAGCGCGGCCCGCTATACTCCGGCGATCGACCGATGGCGGCCTGGCTGCACAAAATTTAGGGGATAATCCCGGATCATGACCGTTGCTCAGGACATCGAAACTAAACTTACCGAATCGTTTCAACCGGCGTCATTGAAGGTCATTGATGAGTCGTCGCAGCACGCTGGCCATATGGGTGCCCGACCGGAGGGCGAAACTCATTTCCGTGTGGAGATCGTCGCCGATGCGTTTGCCGGCAAAAATCGTGTCGACAGACAACGTATGATTTACGCGGTCCTGAAGGACGAACTTGCAGGTCCTGTCCACGCTCTTTCGGTCTCCGCCAACGCGCCCTGACCCGCAGTTTTGCGGTGCCGCAAAGCCGGCCCCCAAAACTTGAAACCAAGCGTCGACGGCGACCGAAATTCATAAAGTCTGCGTTCACGGACCTGTCTTATCGCGTGATGAATTGTCAGGTTTTACTGATAAACGAAAGTGCGGCCCCGGTCTTTCAACCTGTAACGGGTGATTGACGAAAACTGGGTTACACAGGACTGGTTCTGGTAGTGGATTTTGAGTCACTCCCTTTATCGGGTGACGTGGATGTCTTTGGACGCAGGAACAGTATTCGTCTGGAACCAGATTTGTGGGAAGCTCTCCGCGAGATTGATCTTCGGAAAAAGCGGACGATGCACGATATCTGTCCGAATATCGACAAGACCCGAGGAGGACCGCGCCTGACATCCGCGATACTGATTTATGTGGTCAGTTACTGTCGGTCAGCCGCCAATCCTTACCGAGCGGTTTTCATCCTGCTTTGCCGGTATAGAAATCCGGATATTCAGAGCGGATCATTTCGCCGTCCGACGACCACACATGGCACGTATTCACCGGCGGGCGTGACGCTTTCGTCAGCTTTTTGCTCTCTGCCGCGTTCGCCGGCGAGGAGTCGGAAAACCGGACCGTGTGAAAGGCGACTGTGGCGATCGGTTTCAGCATATCGACGAGATGAGCGCATCCGCGCGCGCCGCCAAGGGATTCCCGCACCCTGCGGTTCCACCCCGGTCCTATCTTCAACCCAGAGAGTTTCTGAAAGTTTGGCAGGATCGCGGGACACATCTCGTACGGTCCCGAGTCGGTGTGGACCTCAACCTGTTGTACGGTGAATTCCCTGTCCACGGTCAGCCGAATCCACATATCGTGCAATGGTTCACCCGGCTTTATTTCGCCGCGAAACTCGTTGGAGAACGGATAAGCCTTAACGTCCGTCAGATGGCCTTCGATATCCCACAAGCCATCGGAGCGGCGAAAGCTGCGGCATTCGATGGCTCGTGTGTGTATTGGTTCGCGGTCTACGTCTACGGTCGATAACGGCATCAAGTGTTTCCTGATATTTGAGAGATTACTCGGCCGAATTTTCGTTTGGAGCGGCCTCTACTTTTCCTAGCCGGATGGAAGTGATCCGGTTGCGCTGACGGCGCACTATCTCGAAGCGAAAGCCGTGAAAGTGAAAAATCTGTCCCACATTCGGGATGACCTTGGCTTCGTGGATAATCAGCCCTGCCAAGGTCGCGACGTCCTGGTCGGGTAAATCCCACCCGAACCGACGATTGAGATCCCGTACCGTGACGCTCCCGGCGATCAGATAAGAGCCGTCGCGCTGTGGGCGCACACCAATCGGTACGACATCGTGCTCGTCCGAGATATCGCCGACGATCTCTTCCAGAATATCTTCCAGGGTCACCACGCCCATCAGCGCGCCGTATTCATCAACCACCAGCGCGAAGTGTTCACGGCGGCGTCGAAAAGCGTTCAGCTGGTCCAGCAGTGTCGTCGATTCCGGAATAAACCACGGCGGGGTTGCGATGTTGTCGATATCCAACGCATCCATATCGCCGGTATGGGCATGGACCTCACGCAGCATCCCCTTGGCGTGCATGACGCCGACTATGTTATCGGGTGAATCTCGCCATAGTGGAATACGCGTAAATGGACTGACTAAGGCCTCTTCGACGATCTGGCTGGTCGGAAGTGAGGCATCAATCATGAATATCTCGCGCCGATGCTGCATTACCATCTCAACATCGACATCGGCAAGATCGAGAATGCTGTGCAGCATGGCGCGCTCGTGACGGGCAATTGCGCCACGACCTCGGTGAAGCTCGATCGCGCCGCGCAGTTCTTCCATGGTGGCGCTCCAGTCTCGGTTGTCGTCGAAATTGACGCCGAACACCCGCTGTGCGCCGCGGGTGAAGTACTGGATGGCCGACATGACAGGTCCGAGAAGCCGTACAAGCAGAAGAAAGGTGGGTGCGATAGTCAGTGCCAGCCGGTCCGCGTTTCGAAACGCATATGTCTTGGGAAGAATCTCGCCGAAAATCAGTACCAGCAGGGTCATTGCGATCGTCGCGTAGATCACGCCTGTTTCACCGAACAGGCTGATCAGGACGCTGGTCGCTAAGGCTGACGCAAGAATATTTACTAGGTTGTTACCAAGTAAGATCGTGCCGATCATGTGATCCTGGTCTTCGCGCAGACGGTTGACCAGGCCCGCCCGGCGGTTGCCCTTTGCTTCCATCTGGTGCATACGCGGCCGAGACGCGGCTGTCAGCGCGGTTTCCGAGCTTGAAAAAAATCCGGAAAGGATCAGGAGCACGGCAATACCGCCGATCGTTGCAAGTGTTGCTATTTCCATGCGGGGAGGCGAGTGCTTCTTTCTGGCGTATGTTTGCTGTAGGTCCTTGTCATGCGGCAATCGCGCGGCGCAGCATGTCCTCGACCACGGCCATGTTGACGTCGCGCGCGATGACTGCGTCACCTATGGCACGGGCAAGGATGAACGTGACGTGTCCGTCCCGCACTTTCTTGTCGTGACCCATGTGTCCGATCAGGGTGACGGGATCCCATTTCCGGTCGCCTCCAGCGGAGACTGAAATTGGCAGACCGGTCGAGCTGAAATGAGCCATCGTGCGATCGAGATCGCCAGCCGGACACAGGCCCATCCTAACGGAGAGATTCAGCGCCATGATCATCCCAATGGCGACGGCTTCTCCATGTAGCATCTCCGACCCGAATCCGGTTTCCGCCTCCAGCGCATGACCGAACGTATGGCCGAAATTCAAAAGCGCACGGATGCTGTTTTCTCGCTCATCTTCGGCGACCACCGCGGCCTTGGCGGCGCAACTTGTCTTGACGGCATATATTCGGGCGTCGAGGTTACCCTCAATGACGGCCCTACCGTGCTGCTCCAGCCAGTCGAAAAAACCGGCGTCGCGGATCAAACCGTATTTCACGACCTCCGCATACCCAGCAAGCAACTCGCGCTGCGGCAGGGTGTCGAGTGCCGCGGTGTCCGCAATAACAAGCCGAGGCTGGTAAAACGCCCCCGCGAGGTTTTTGCCGTGCCGTGTGTTGATGCCGGTTTTGCCGCCGACTGAGCTGTCGACCTGGGCCAAAAGGGTTGTCGGTATCTGAACGAAATTTATGCCGCGCAAAACCTGGCTGGCGGCGAAGCCCGTGATATCGCCGATCACGCCGCCGCCAAGCGCGACCAATGTCGACGTCCGTTCCGGTGCGCCATCCAGCACCGCGTTGACGACGCGTTCGACCATGCCAAAATTTTTATTTTCCTCGCCCGCGGGCAAAACAATATTTCGTACCGCTAAACCCGCATCCCGCAACGATCCAGTGACCATGTCGAGATAGTGGGGTGCCACGTTTTCGTCTGTGACAATCCAGCAGGCGCCCCTGCCGGCAGCTGCCGGGATATATTGTCCGGCGTTAGCCAGCAAGTGCTCACCGACAAGGATGTCGTACGACCGTTTACCAAGATCGACCCGCAGCGCGTCCGTGTTTGTTGTCATTCGGTGGTTGCGCTTGTGTTGGTGACAGGCGAAAATTTAGATAGAGCGGCGTAAACTTTCTGCACGGTTGAATCCGGCGACTCTTCGCCGGTGTTCACCGTCACATCAGCTTCCGAATATGTCGGATAGCGCTGTGTCATCAGATTTTCCAGCTTTCGCCGCTTGTTGCCGCCCTGCAACAGCGGCCGGTTATTGCGTCGCGAAACCCGATGCAATAGCACCTCCAGGTCGGCTTTCAACCATACGGAGACTCCTTGCCGCCGCGTGTTCGCGCGGGTGTCGGCATCCATGAAAGCGCCACCGCCTGTAGCGATGACGCGCGGTTTTTCGGACAAAAGCCGCGCGATCACCCGGCGTTCACCATCGCGAAAAGCCTGCTCGCCTAACTCGATAAATATTTCGGAAACGGTTCTGTCCGCCGCCGCTTCGATCTCTGCGTCGGCGTCCACGAATTCCATGCCCAGTTTGAGGGCCAACCGCTTGCCGATGCAGGTTTTACCCGCGCCCATCAATCCGACGAGGACGACTGATTTGCCGTCCAGCGTTGCGGGAATTACGGAAGTAGGTTGCTGGTTAGACATCGGATCAATGCCGGTATTCGATCACAGGGGCGACGCTCGGGCGGACATCCGCCCGGCGCGACGTTGAAAGCTCTTCCGACAGCCGATAAACTGCCCTCGAATCGCCACAAATCTTCATTATTTGCTGAATATACGACGATTTTTCTTCCGTGTCGCCAACGATGTCGTCATCGGTAACTGGCGGAACTAGTAATTTTGGTTGTCGCTATTCAGGCGTTTTGCGCTGGCGACGAATCGAAAAAACAGACAGGGTCCAAAATAAAATCGGACAGGGTTCAAGATTATGAGAAAACTGGCCTCCATTATTATCGTGGGCGCGCTGCTGTTGCTTGTCGGCGGCGGGCTGTTCCTGGCTACTTGGAAAATTCCGGTGCCGGCAACCGAAGTCGAATATACGATCCCGAATGACCGGTTCTCTCGCTAATTCTCTGGTTCTCGTGTGCCTTGGGGCGGCGTGGTTGGCGCCCGGCGATGCCGCTGCGCAACTCCAGTTGAATCGGCCGACACCGCAAATTGAAAAGGCCGCGCCGGCGGTCGCAGAACCGGCACCTGCTGAATCCTCTTCGGCGACAACGTCACCGCCGTTTGAAACTGTTGCCCCGCGTCCGCTCGAGGAATCCGACATTGTGGTCGATCGATTGGGCTCGCTGGACCCGGACGCGAACGGTCTGCTTTCGGAAGGTCAGGGCGGTTTTTCGCTAAATTTCTGGCAGGGGTCGGAATGGGCGCTGGTAAGCACCCTCATGCCGCGTATGCCAGCAGAATCGTCGAGTGCCGTGATCCGCAGTCTGGCTGAACGGCTGTTGATCTCGCGCGCTGCCGTTCCCGCCAACAAACCGGTTAGCGCCAGTTTCATAGTGCTTCGGGTCGACCGTCTGCTCGCGATGGGTCGCATTCGGCCTGCACTGGACCTGTTGAGGATCACGTCCGACGAACGGCGGGATGAAAATCTGGCGCGGACACGCAGCGAGGCGCTGTTCTTTGATGACAATAATGCCCGCGCCTGCACCGCAGTTCAGAATGCGCGTGTCCAATACACGGGGCTGTACTGGTTGCAGGCGCAGGCTTTTTGTCTGGCAATATCCGGCGATCACACCCGCGCCGCGCTGATCTCTGACCTGATCCGCGAACGCGATCACGAAATAGAGCCCGTCTTTTTTACCGCGATCGATGCTCTGGCCGGCGCTCGGAAAGACGGTGCGCCCGCGCTGGTCGCGCCGATGGCGTTGCACCTTGCGATGATGCGCGCCGCGAAGCTGCGGGTGCCTACGGAAGTCGTGCAGGATGGACCGATTTCGGTACTTCGGACAGTCGCGTTGTCGGGCAACGAGGCATTGGATGTGCGTCTGATCGCCGCCGAAAAGGCCTTTCGGGCGGGTGCGCTCACCGGCGAGCAAATTCTCGAACTCTATCTCGGGATACCGTTCTCCCGAGAGGAGCTGAACGCACCAATCTCTGCTGCCGAGGAAAACTGGGGTCCGCGGACTAGAGCTCTGATCCTAAGATCGGCCGCGTCGCAGACGGTCCCGTTGGCAAGGGCCGAGGTATTGCGGCGCGCTTGGCAGATCGGGCGCGAACGTGGCAGCTACGCTGAAATCGCAGGTCCCAGCGTGTCTTTGGCCGCGGAACTGACTCCGGCTCTGGAGCTGAACTGGTTTGCCGTAGATGCCGCGCGCGTGCTGTTCGCGGGCGGCAGGATAGACGAAGCGCTTGCCTGGTACCGAATCGCTGAGCGGGACCGAGAAGTATCCGACGAGGCCCGCGCCGCCGAAGCTGCACTTTGGCCCTTGGCGGTGTTGGCCGACACGACTGACTCCGTCGCCCTGACCGAGGAGCTTTTGGAGAGGTGGTACACCGCCCGCCGTCAAGCCGATCCACAGGCTGGCGCACAACAGGCGCGGACATTGTTTGCTCTCTTGGCGGCACTGGGCAGGCCGATCTCCGACGCTAGATGGCAATCTCTTCTTGTCGCACCGTTCGGGGGCGACGACTCCGGTCTGAATGTCGCCTGGCAGCGCAGGGTCGATGAAGCCACCGGCGACAGCCTGCTGGGCGAGGTCGTGCTTCTTGCCGCCGTGGGCGCCGGAGAGAGTGCCGATGGAGTTCTCAAGTTAGGCGACGCGCTGCGCATTATTTCAGCTTTGCGCGCCGTGGGGCTTGAACGGGACGCTCGGCTCCTTGCTATCGAAACAGCCGTGTCGTCTGGACTGTAAGCGGCGGGGTCATGAGCGGAAATGCGGATCAAAGACATCTCGACGCGTTTCTCGAGATGATGCTGGCCGAGCGCGGGGCGTCCCTGAATACGGTCGAGGCCTATCGCCGCGACGTCCAACAATATCTGATTTTTCTGTCCCTTAGCAGTGTCGATAGCGTCACGGCCGGTGTGGAACATGTCCGCAGTTTCGTGGAACAACTCTCGGATTCCGGTTTGGCGGCACGAACGCAGGCGCGAAAATTGTCGGCAATTCGTCAGTTCCAGCGCTTCCTGATGCTGGAAGGTGCACGTGACAATGATCCCACTTCCACCATCGACGCGCCTCGCCTTGGCCGTCCGCTGCCGAAATTGCTGGGATTCGCCGAGGTCGATGCGCTCCTGGCGGGCGCGCAGACGGTGGATGGGTGGCGCGGTGCACGGCTTGTGGCGCTTCTGGAAATCCTTTATGCGACCGGTCTACGCGTGTCCGAACTGGTCGGCCTGAAACTGTCATCGCTGTCCCGTGACGGCCGGATCGTTATTGTGCGCGGCAAGGGCGGCAAGGAACGATTGGTGCCGCTTGGCGCCGCCGCGCGCGCCGCTCTGCAGGTGTGGATACCGTTCCGTGAAAAACTGGTGAAAGACAAAGGTAAAACGGTGCCGTGGCTTTTTCCGTCGCACGGTACGACCGGACATGTGACGCGCGATTCGTTTGCCAAACAGTTGAACGATCTTGCTATATACGTCGGCATTGACCCTCATCGTATATCACCGCACGTATTGCGCCACGCTTTTGCTACGCACCTGCTGGCAAATGGCGCCGATCTAAGAAGCGTTCAGCAAATGCTCGGCCACGCCGATATTTCCACAACCCAGATTTATACCCATGTCCTGGAAGAGCGTCTGAAGTCGCTCGTGCAGGATGTTCACCCCCTTGTAGGCACCCGGATCTAAAAATGGCAGAAACACGCGTACACTCATTCCTCGATTTCGAAAAACCCATAGCCGAACTGGAAGGCAAAATCGAAGAGCTACGTCATCTCAGCGACGAAGGCGAAATCAGTATTGTCGACGAAGTTGAACGCTTGCAGTCGCGGGTCAATAAACAGCTCGCCCAAACTTATGCAAAACTGACCGCTTGGCAAAAAGTACAGGTCGCGCGGCATCCCGACCGGCCGCATTGCTCGGATTACATCAATGAGCTGGTCACCGACTTCACCCCGCTGGCAGGTGACCGAACCTATGCGGAGGACCGCGCGGTGATCGGCGGGATGGGCCGCCTCAAAGGCCGCTCGGTGATCGTGATCGGCCAAGAAAAAGGCCACGACACGCAATCCCGCGTGAAACACAATTTCGGCATGGCGCGCCCGGAAGGATACAGAAAAGCCCAGCGATTGATGGACCTTGCGGACCGTTTCGGTTTGCCGGTGATCACTCTCGTCGATACCGCCGGGGCCTATCCCGGCATCGGCGCGGAAGAACGGGGCCAGGCGGAAGCGATCGCCCGGTCGATAGAATCCTGCCTAAATCTCAAAGTACCCATGGTCAGCCTGGTGATCGGCGAGGGCGGTTCGGGAGGTGCTATCGCCATCGCTGTAGCCGACCGTATCCTGATGCTGGAACATTCTGTCTATTCGGTCATCTCGCCGGAGGGCTGTGCGTCGATACTCTGGCGGGATGGCGACCATGCGACGGAAGCAGCGAATGCGTTGAAGCTGACCGCGCAGGATCTGATGGCGTTGGAGGTTATCGACGAGATTGTCGCCGAGCCCGTCGGCGCCGCTCATCGCCATCGTTCCGTAACCATCAGGGCCGCCGGCGAGGCGATCTCGAAAAACCTGGCGGAGCTAATCGGTGTCGATGGCGCCGTGCTGCGGAAGCAGCGCCGCGAGAAATTTCTCAAGATGGGTGAAGCTCCGGGGCTTTAGGCCCGTCCGGCAGGCGTGGGTCTTCGCGCGCTTTTTACCGCATCAGCCAGCGCGGCTCCGGTGCGAAGTGTGCAACAAGCTGGTCGACAAACGTGCGTATTTACACAGACAGTTGCCGGGTCGGCGGGTAGATCGCGTATATGCCAATCTCCTGAAATACGTAGTTTTCGAGTATCGGGACAAGCCGACCCTATTTTACGGAGTCCCAGACGATAAAGTCGGGCATCGAAATAATGCCCGCCCCCTCGACCGCCTCCGCTTGGCTGCTGGTGAACGGCCTACTGAACGCAGGCGCGCATTTCCTGATGATCGAAGCGCTACGGCTCGGCGATGCCGGGCTGGTCTCGCCGTTTCGGTATACCGCGATCCTGTGGGCGACCATCGCCGGTGTGCTGGTTTGGCAGGAGGTGCCGGGCGCTATGACCATGATCGGCGCAGCGTTACTGGTCGTCAGCGGTATCCTCATTATTCGGCGGGGGTCGTAGGCATCCGATCTACGGTTTCTAGCGGTAAGATGTTGCCGAAGAGGGACCCGGATTGACGGCGACGGTCAATGGCCCGTTTCCCGAAGAGAGTGTCCAGTGCCCAAAGGCCCAATAGTCAGCGCCAGCTTGCTTTGGGCATAGGCTTCGATGTACGACATCCGTTTAGGTGCCGCTGTTGCAGCCGAGTCGACCGGGGCCAGCGCAGCTTCGACCGACGCCAGTTTCACCGGGTTTCAGCCATGCAGCAGCACATGATGACCCGCCGTCACCAGCATTTTTGCCGTTTCCGGGCCGATGCCGTCCGTCGCACCGGTAAAAAGTATCGATGTCTGCTTGTTATCTGTCAGGTAATCGGGCAGTGACGCACCCGGCGCCGTGAAATGGCGTCGGGTTTTTATACCCGTCCGTGGCAGTGCTTGTACTTCTTGCCGGACCCACAGGGGCAGGCGGCATTGCGCGGTACCTTGCCCCAAGTATCTGGGTCGTTGGGGTCGACCCATCGGCCGAGCGCTGCGTTCAGTTCCCACCCGGGAGGGGCATCCGCTGGGTCAGTATCGGCGGTAAGCACCGTCGTGGTTGCGCTCTGCCTCTGCATTTCCGCCGCCGGATGCACGTCGCGCTCACCTGCCATCGCCATCTCGCCGTCTGCGAAGGCGGGATCCATGCGGGTTTCCTGTATGTCCATCTCGGCCTGAGCCTGCTCCATCGCCGCCAGTTCTTCCGCATCGACCGACAGTTCCAGATGGCACATCACGGATGTCACCGTTTCCCGCAGGTTGTCCAGCATGCCTTCGAACATGTCGAAAGCTTCGCGTTTGTATTCATTCAGCGGATCTTTCTGCCCATAGGCCCGCAGACCGATCCCCTGGCGGAGATGGTCTAGCGCCAGTAGATGTTCTTTCCAGGTCTGGTCGAGCAGCTGTAACAATAGGCTTTTCTCCGCCAGCCGCATCAGCTCGGCCCCGTAATTCGCCGTCTTGGCCGCCATCTTGCTGGCCGATTGTTTCCTCAGCCGGTCGGCGATTTCCTCGTCGGCAATACCCTCTTCGGCCGCCCATTCGTCGATCGGCAGGTCCAGCCCCAGCAGGCGCAGGGCTTCTTCACGCAACGCTTCCGTATCCCATTGTTCCGCATAGGCTTTTTCCGGGATACAGCGCGCCACCGCATCCTCGATCACCTGCTCGCGCATCTCGACGACGGTTTCCGAGACGTCTTCGGTGACCATCAGCTCCTTGCGCTGTTCGTAGATGACTTTGCGCTGGTCGTTCATCACGTCGTCGTATTTCAGAAGGTTTTTGCGGATTTCGTAATTCCGTTCCTCGACCTTCTTCTGGGCTTTTTCCAGCGCTTTGTTGATCCACGGATGAATGATCGCTTCGCCTTCTTCGAGGCCAAGCTTGCGAAGCATGGTGTCGATACGTTCCGATCCGAAGATGCGCATCAGGTCGTCTTCCAGCGACAGGTAGAATTTCGAACGGCCGGGGTCCCCTTGGCGTCCCGATCGACCGCGAAGCTGGTTGTCGATACGGCGTGCTTCGTGACGTTCGGTGCCTATGACGTACAGACCGCCTGCGTCCAGCACTGTTTTTTTGGCCTCCGCGATTTCCGCCTCGATCTTGGCGGTCAGGTCGGCGCGTTTTTTCTCGCGCTGGCCTTCAGGCAGGGCGGCTATTTGCTGCTCCACCTGCATCTCGACATTGCCGCCTAGCTGAATGTCGGTCCCGCGGCCCGCCATGTTGGTGGCAATGGTCACCGCTCCGGGCTGTCCCGCCTGGGCGATGATAAAGGCTTCCTGTTCGTGGAACCGGGCATTAAGGACGTGGTGGTCGATCTTGTTCTTCTTCAAAATCTCGGATAGCAGTTCCGATTTTTCAATCGACACAGTGCCCACAAGGATCGGCTGTTTCTTCTCCTGGCAGGCCCGGATTTCTTCCAGTATCGCGTTGTATTTTTCGTCGGCCGTACGATAGACCTCATCGTCTTCGTCGATCCGGACCTGAGACACGTTTGTCGGGATATCGACGACTTCGAGGCCGTAGATCTCGGCGAATTCACCGGCTTCTGTCATCGCGGTGCCGGTCATGCCGGCCAGCTTGGGATAGAGACGGAAATAATTCTGGAACGTAATTGACGCAAGGGTCTGGTTCTCGTTCTGAACGGTGGCGCCTTCCTTGGCTTCCAGAGCCTGATGAAGTCCTTCGGAGAAACGGCGTCCCTCCATCATGCGGCCGGTGAATTCGTCGATGATGACGATGGCGTCATCCTTTACGATATAATCCGTGTCGCGCTGGAACAGGGTGTGTGCGCGTAAAGCCTGCTGTACGTGATGGACCAGTGATACGTTAGTAATGTCGTACAACGTCTCGCCGTTAAGCATGTCCATTTCGCCGAGAATCTGTTCGACATTTTCCGTGCCGGTCTCGGTCAACACAACGGTGCGCTGTTTTTCGTCTTTTTCGTAGTCGTCGGAGCTGAGTTTCGGGATCACTTTGTCGATTGCAGCATACAATTCAGCGGCATCTTCGGCGGGACCGGAGATGATCAGCGGCGTCCGTGCCTCATCGATGAAGATGTTGTCGACCTCGTCAACGATGGCGAAGTGAAATTCCCGCTGTACCATTTCCTCAATACGGAACTTCATATTGTCGCGCAGATAATCAAAGCCAAATTCGTTGTTGGTGCCATAGGTAACGTCACACGCGTAAGCAGCCTGACGTTCCTGGTCTTCCAGGCCGTGCGTGATGCAGCCGACGGTAAGTCCAAGGAACTCGTACACCTCGCCCATCCATTCGGCGTCGCGCGACGCCAGATAGTCATTGACCGTGACGACGTGCACGCCCTTGCCGGTGATGGCATTCAGATAAACCGGGAGCGTGGCGACAAGCGTTTTACCTTCACCGGTACGCATCTCGGAAATCTTACCCTGGTGCAGCACCATGCCGCCCAGCATCTGGACGTCGTAGTGTCGCTGCCCCAGGGTGCGCTTGGCGGCTTCGCGGACTGTTGCGAACGCATCGGGCAGCAGGTCGTCCAGATCGGCGCCGTCTTTGTATTTCTCGCGGAACTCGTCCGTTCGCGCGCGAAGTTGATCGTCCGACAGTTTTTCCACGTCCGGTTCGAGCGCGTTGATCTGCGCCACGATACCCTGGAGGCGTTTAACTTCGCGATCATTGGCGCTGCCGAAAAAGCGTTGCGCGATCGACTGTAGCATTCGAATTCCTCAGACTGGGCCGCCCGCCTGAATTTCCGGGGGCAAAGCGGCTGGACACTACCATAAACAGGAATTTGCCGCACAGATATGCACCAAAGGCTGTCAAGTCAACGTAAACGGCGTACAAAGCATATTCCGGCCACGCGGATTCACAACGACGCACGACCCTCCCGGCCACGCATTGGGACCATCTCGCGGATGGCCTGAGGGGGCAGCGGTAAGGTGCCGTCCCGGCAAATCCGCTGGAATCCCGCAACAAACTCGCTATTTACACAATATTACTGCGGTTCGGTGCTAATACCGAATACGATGGTAGCAACAACTGATGCGCTGGCGGCGCTGGAAATAAGGATAAAGAATATGAAATTCGGGACACTTGCGGCGGCGGTTACCGTCTCGATCGCGGTCGGTTTGCCGGCCGGCGCTCAAGACAAGGTAATGGAAAAAGCCCCCGGTAACGACCCCGTCGTTGCCATCGTCAATGGCGATAAAATCTTTAGATCTGACCTCGATACCGCGCGAGGACAGCTGCCGGATCAGTATCGTAACCTGCCAATGGATCAGCTGTTTACACCTCTGGTCAATCAGTTGGTTCGCTCCAAGCTGATGGCCGGCAAGGCCCGGTCCGAGAAACTTCATGTATCGGAAGGGTATCTGAAACGCTTGGCTCTTATCCGAGAACGGCTGCTTGAAGAAGCGCTGCTCGACAAGATAATTACTGCCAGGGTTACCGATAAGGCCATGAGAGCTAAATACGAAAAATCGGTTGCCGATTTCCCGTCGAAGGAGGAAGTCCGTGCCCGGCATATCTTGGTGAAAACCGAGGGCGAAGCGAAAGCACTGGTCAAGCAATTGGATGGCGGCGCAGATTTCGCGAAACTGGCGGCGGACAAGTCGATTGGCCCGTCGAAATCCCGGGGCGGCGATCTGGATTATTTCGGGCGCGGCCAGATGGTTCCACCGTTCGAAAAAGCCGCCTTCGCTCTGGATAGAGGCGAATACACCAAGGCTCCGGTAAAATCTCCCTTTGGATGGCATGTCATCAAGGTGGAAGACAAACGCCAATCCAAGCCGCCGACGTTCGAGGAAAGCCGCGACAAGATCCGACAAGAACTGTCGCAGGCAATCGCGGCCGATCTTGTAAGGGACCTGATGAAAAACGCTAAAATCCAGCGCTTTGAAGCCGATGGCAGCGCACCCCGCCTGAAACGTATTCAGCCCGCGCCCGTAGTGCGGTAGGCCGATCCTCGTCTTTAGAGACGGGATTTCGGGTCTGGCTCAGGGTCAAGAAAAGCGTCCCCTCTTCCCGATGGGTGCAGGGGAAAGGTATAGCGCACCTTGGCGGCGCAGACGGACGATCCGTGATGTTAAAGCTCGATCTTGTCGGTCGTAGGTGCCCGTTATCCCGCATTTTCGCTCGCGCGCGATGCCAGGCGAGCAATCTCTTCTTCATAGATATTGTGGTCGATAAACCCGACGGGCCCGGGCTTGCCGGTGCCTATCATGGTCTGCATCAGCACGTCTTCTGTACCTTCATTGATGAAGCCGTGCGGTATTCCCGCGGGGCAGGATACGGCATCGTATTTCCTGAGCTTGGTGGAGGCCCGTTTGCCGACCTCGTCGTCGAAAAAGACCGTCAGTTCGCCCTCCAGCACGAAAAACGCTTCCTCGACCTCATGCGTGTGGGCCGATCCACCCTGTCCCGGTGGCAGGATCATGATCGACAGAGTGAACCCGCCGGCGGGCAGCGCGTTAGGGTCGGGTTTACCGGATCCGCCGGTCCCGATCAGACGGAACTGGCCGCGGCGGCGCCCCTCCACCTGGGAATCGGCGAAAGCGTCCCAGTCGGGTTCCAGTTTATCAAAATGGACGACCCGGAGCTGTGCGAGTTCCTCTGCTGACACGTTCCGAAGCTCGGAGGGGATATTGTGTTGTACGCGTTCCATGGCGGTTCCTCCCGTCGTCGGCAAAAAGAAGACGACAATATTTGCGCAGCCGGTCGCGGATGGCAACCAGGCGGTTTACTCAGTGCCGGGCCGTGTATTGGCTGAAGGCGATACTGCCCAGAGCTTTACATTGATGTCATCCTCGATAAGGCGGGAATCTATGCATAACGACCGAAGAAGCCTGCCCGCGCAGGAATGACAGTTGTGGATGTTAGTGTGGCACCGTTTCCAAGTACTCCGCCCGCTTCGCGCAACCTGCCGCCGTGTTCCTGCATGGCCGCGATGTCGTCTTCGCCGAGCCGGTCCGGGATACAGGCGACGGCGTTGTGCTGGGTTTTGGCACGCACCCACTAGTCGGCGGAGACGGGGTGATCGTCCAGCCAGAATTTGGCCTCCGGGGGTAAGCCAGAGGCTGACAAACAGGGGGGAAGGCAGGGAGATTGCGGCTTGCGCCGGCGTGACCGTCCGAACAAATAATGTAATCGTCGCACAGGTGGTACCTTTTGCCAGGGTGAAGAGCTTCCCGCTTTCGCGGGAATGACGATGCAGGGTAGCGGTTTAACCCTCTTCAAAATTCCCATTTTGGTGCTCGACCAGATGCATGTAATCTTCGCGGATCGGGTTGAACACGTCGAGGTTCATCACCGGTTCGTCGCCGATCACCTCGGCCCAGTGTTCGACGTCGGGCGGAATGCGGATCATTGAGCCGGGACCGGCATCGTAGGTTTTGTCGCCGATGTGGAACCGCGCCGTGCCCTGCACTATGACAGCGATCTGCTCGAATGGATGGCTGTGTGGGCCGGGCGTCATGCCGGGCTGTAACCAGTTCATGACCAGCAGCGTGTCGTCGCCGCGAAAGCCGACGCGCTCAACACCGTCGCGCACAAATTCCTTTTCCAGTGCGTCCCAGTTTACGAAGCTTGTAACTTCAACCATGTAGATGTCTCCCTTGTTGTGAGGTGAACCACTGGAGCCACCTTATGTGATGGCAGAATCCAACGAGCGCCAATGAGAGGCAGTACCCGCTTCAGAAACGATGGGTTGTTGCGTGTCCTTTCATCGAGCCAATTCAGAGCGATCCAAAAGAACAGCTTCATTCTAGCCTCTTAGTGTGCGCATCCTGGCTACTTCAGCTTACCGTAACCGCCGCCGCCGGGGGTTTCCAGCACCACTTTGTCCCCGGGCTGCATGACCATCTTGTTGGCCTGGGCGGCGTCTTTGCCATTGATCATGAAGCGGCCGGCCTGGCCGTCCTCGCCGCCCTCAAAGCCCTCGGCGCCGACCTTCAGACGACTGGGGACGGCGTTGAGCAGCCAGTCGTCCTCGGTGCGAAGGTGGAAGGCGATGACCTGTCCGTCCCCACCCCTGGCAGCACCGTCCCCGCCGGAACCGTCAATTAGCTCTTTCTGGGTGAACTCGATCGGCATGGCGGCTTCCAGCACCTCCACCGGTACGGCGGCAACGCCGGTCGGATAACAGGTGGCGCCGAGGCCAGGTTTTTCACGCCGGGCTCCCATACCGCCGGAATAGTTGAACATCGCGCTGGTGAACGGTTCACCCTGTTCATCCTTGCCCTGTACCTGGAATGTCCACACAGCGCCGGCGCCTTCGGCCAGCACCTGTTTGGGCGCGACCTGGTACAGCGCTTTCAAGATCGGCATCGGTACGTACATGCCCACAACGTGGCGCGCAGCCACTGGCGAGGGGTACTTGGCATTTACGATGCAGCCTTCCGGCGCGCTGACGGTGATTGGCTTCAGGCTGCCGAAATTGTTCGGCAGGTCGGGATCGAGCGTAGAGCGCAGGGCGAAAGTGGAATAGGCGTGGGTATAGTTCAGTACCACGTTGACGCCGTGCGGGCTGGATCCGGACGAGCCCGCAAAATCGACATGCACCGAGCCTTCATCGACGTCGATGGTCAGCGCGCATTTCAGCAGGATTTCTTGACCGCCGGGAATGTCGAACCGGCTTTCGCCGTGATACGTTCCGCCTTTCAGCTTACGGATAGAGTCCCGCGTCGCGGCCTCCGACCGGGCGATTATTTCTTCCGACAGCTCGTCGATGTCGTCCAGGCCGTGGCGGTCGCACAGAAGTTGCATCCTCTCCGAGCCGACCCGGCCCGACGACACCTGCGCCGCCAGGTCGCCTAGCACCTCGTCTGGTGTGCGCACGTTGTGGCGCACCATGTCGAACAGCAGCTCGTTCGGCTCTCCCGCCTCGTAAAGCTTGGCGCGCGGTATCCATAGGCCTTCTTCATGTACGTCGCGCGCACCCGCGCCAACGCCGTAGCCACCGATATCGGTGTGATGGATCGTTGATCCGAAGAACGCGATCACTTTGCCGTTGCGGAAAACCGGCGTAACCACTGAGATATCGAAGAAATGACCGGCCGATAGCCACGGATCGTTGGTAATCAGGATGTCGCCCTCGACCAGGCTCTCCGGCGGGAATTTTTCGACGAAGTGCTCGCCGGCCGCGGCAAGCGTGTTGATGTGTCCCGGAGTGCCCGTCACTGCCTGAGCGATCATGCGGCCTTTTCGATCGAGCAGAGCGCAGGCAAGGTCGCCTGCTTCACGCACCACGGGACTGAAGGCGATCCGTTGCAGCGCGCGAGCCTGTTCGCTGGCCGCGCTGACTAGGTTGCTCCACAGAATTTCTAGTTCGATCCCGTCCATAGCCATCCTTCTACTCCCGGCGTTCCGCGGTGATACATCCATTGTCGGCAACGCTGGCATCCCAACCCGGCAGGATGAAGATAGTCGTTTCGCGTTCTTCGATGATAACTGGTCCTGGGATCTGCTGTCCTGCCGCCAGCGCTGGGCGATCGTATACGGCGACCGACTCCGGCGCGTCGCCGATCAGCACGTCGCGGTGGCCCTTGGGCGCGGTCGCGGCGTCGGACAGTTCGGGGGTACCGTGGCGTTCGACCGCCGGGCCATGGGCGCTGATGCGCCAGGCGACAACCTCGATCGGCATGTCGGGCAGGCGCAGGCCGTACTGCGCTTCATAGGCGGTCTCGAAAGCTTCGCGCATGGCATCGACGTCGCGGCCGGTCGACGGGTCGGTGGCAAATTCCACCGTGACCTCGTTCTGCTGTCCGGCGTAGCGCATGTCCGCGCCGTAAACGAAGCGGATAACATCTGCGGGCGCGCCCGCGGCTTCTAGCGCGATGCCGGCTTCCGCGATCATGTCGGCGTAGGTCTTGCCGGCGGTTTCCCAGTCGATCCCGCCGGCCGAACCGCGGGCAAGGTCGAACCGGACCGGCGTGACGAGGGTGCCGAATGCCGATAACACGCTGGCAAGCGGTGGGTAGATCACGGTAGTTGACTCTAGCAGCTCCGCAACGTGGCAGGCGTGCACCGGCCCGGCGCCGCCAAAGGCAAGTACCGGCATGCCGCGGTAGTCGATGCCGCGGTCGGTGGCATGCGCGCGGGCGGCGGCCGCCATGGATTCGTTGACCACCTGGAAGATGCCGCGCGCGGTCTGCGGCACGGATGTCTTCAGCCGGTCGGCTAGCGGCTTTATGGCCCCTTCGGCCGCCACCTTGTCCAGCTGCATTTCGCCGCCGAGGAAGTTGTCGGCATCCAGGATACCGATAACCACATCGGCATCGGTCACCGCGGGGTTTTCGCCACCGCGGCCGTAGCATGCGGGGCCCGGTTCCGATCCGGCGCTACGCGGGCCGACCTTTAGCAGGCCGAGGGAATCGACGCTGGCAAGCGAGCCGCCGCCGGCGCCGATTTCGATCATGTCGATGGCGGGGATGATGACTGGCATTCCGCTGCCCGATTTGAACCGGTACATGCGGTCGACCTCGAACAGGCCAGTGACCAGCGGTTTGCGGTCTTCGATCAAGCAGGCCTTGGCGGTTGTGCCGCCCATGTCGAAAGACATCAGCCGGTCGAGGCCAAGGCGTTCGGCATAGTAACTGGCGACCAACGCGCCGGCCGCAGGACCCGATTCCATCATGCGGACCGGAAACCGGCTGGCGGTTTCGGTGCCCAGCACGCCGCCGTTCGACATCATGATCAAGGGGCGGCTTGCAAAGCCCCGCGTTTCTAGCTCCTTAGATAGACGGGTCAGGTATGGCTCCGTTATAGGCCGTGTGTAGGCGTTAAGTGCCGTCGTTGCCGCGCGAGGATATTCGCGGATCTGCGGCGCTACCTCGGACGAGATCGACACGTATAGCTCCGGCCATTCTTGCAGCAGAATGTCGCGGACGCGCTGTTCGTTGGTACCATTTGCATATGCGTTCAGCAGGCAGATGCCAACCGCCTCGGCGCCTTTTTCTCTCATCTCGGCGGAGAACTGTCTGATCTGGACCTCATCAATGTTCATCGACACGGTGCCGTTAGCCAGCGTCCGTTCGGCGACGCCCCAGGTCAAGTCACGCGGCACGATGGGATCGGCAAATTCGATCTGCGGATCGAACATATCGTAGCGATGTTCATCTCGGATAAAGAGCACGTCCTTGAAGCCTTCGGTCACGAACAGCGCCGTCGGCTGGCCTGACCGGGTAAGCACAGCATTGGTCACCACGGTGGTGGCATGCACGATGACGTCGTCGACATCCGCTGGGGTCGCGCCCGCTTTTTCCATCGCCGCCTCCACGGCGATGAAAAACCCGTCGAGCAGATCCCCATAGGTCGTCAGCGTCTTGTCGACCCAGGTGCGCCCGTCATTGTGCCGCAGAACGATGTCGGTAAAGGTGCCACCGATATCGACGGCGAAGGCATAGCCACCCATGACCTTGGTCCTCGTTTCTAATTGGCTGACAGGAGTGTATCACTTAAATGTATCGTAATAACGAACATTGTCTCTTCGCTGTTTCACCGACTGCAGATGCTCCGGTCTTCGATCTTCAAACGCAGCGACGAGGCGGCTTCCGGTTCGCCGAGGATAATAAAGGTGCGTTGCGGCAGTTGTTCGAAGTTTTCCAGCCAGCCGAGAATTTCGCTGCAATCCGCGAGGGCAGACATGTTGTGCAGCAAATCGATGTCACTGGGCGGGATAGGCAGGTCGGACCATTTTCGCGGGCGTCAGTCTTTCAGGCTCTGTAACAGTCCGCAGCCTATGGGAATTTTCCGGTCGCCATGAGGCAACAGGTATTTGGATCCAGTCACCGTATCGATCGCGCCGAGAAACTAAAGGTCCATGCCATAGAACCTGCTCGTTTCTCGCACGAACTTTGCCCAAAAGCCGGGAGGATAACTTTTTCGTCCCATTCTGCCCGAAATCGACATCGAGCATGGTGATCACGGGAGCGACGTCTATCTCAACGCTCCGCAAGCCCGCTGAATACGTTTACAGGCTTCTTCGAGGGCCTCGTCCGATGTGGCGTAGGATATCCGGAAATAGGGTTCCAGTCCGAAGGCGACGCCGGGAACGACGGCAACCCCTTCCGATTCCAGTAAATAGGCGCAGAAATCAGTGTCTTTCTCGATTTTTCTGCCGTCCGGCGTGGTCCTCCCGATGGTCCCGGCGCAGGACGGATAAACGTAGAACGCGCCTTCCGGCGTAAGGCAGGTAATGCCGTCGGCCTGGTTGAGCATCGATACAACGAGGTCCCGGCGGTTTTTGAACATCTCGTTGTGGGGCGCAATAAAATCCTGCGGACCGTTCAGCGCCTCGACCGCTGCCGCCTGGCTGATCGACGATGTGTGCGTCGACGACTGTGACTGTAGCACGGTCATCGCCTTGATCAGCTCGACCGGCCCTGCGCCGTATCCGACGCGCCAGCCGGTCATGGCATAGACCTTGGAGTGACCGTTCAGGGTGATCGTACGGTCGAACAGGCCAGGCTCGATCTCTGCCGGCGTCGTGAACTCGAAATCGTCATAAACCACATGTTCGTACATGTCGTCGGTCATGACCCAGACATGTTCGTGCCGTATCAGCACGTCGGTCAGGCCTTTCATTTCTTCCCTGGTATAGGCAGCACCGGTCGGGTTGCTGGGAGAATTCAGCAGCACCCATTTTGTCTTCGGCGTGATCGCGGCTTCTAGATCCTCCGGTGTGATCTTGAAGCCGTTTTCTTCTATTCCATCGACGAATACAGGTGTGCCCTCGGCCAGCAGCACCATGTCTGGATAGGACACCCAGTAGGGTGCCGGCACGATCACCTCGTCGCCAGGGTCGAGCGTCGCCATGAAGGCGTTGTAGATCACCTGTTTGCCGCCGCAGCTGACGATCACCTGATCCGGCGTGTAATCCAGGCCGTTGTCGCGCTTGAATTTGGCGCAGATCGCCTCGCGCAGTGCCAACGTGCCTGAGATTGGAGTGTACTTGGTCTGTCCAGCGTCGATCGCGGCCGCGGCCGCCGTCTTGATGTTGTCTGGAGTATCGAAATCCGGCTCGCCTGCACCGAGGCCGATAATGTCGCGACCTTCGCGTTTCAGTTCGGCAACCTTGCCGGTCAGCACGTTGGTGGGGGAGGGCTTAATCCGTGACAGACGCTGCGCGACGATCGACATGGCGCTTACCTTTTTTGCAGGGGTTTGATTGCGGAGGCAAATTACGCCCGCCGTTCGGTACAGGCAACAAGAGGATTATTTTATCTGCTGGCGCCGTTGATTGGGATACCGCTCGTTAATTCACGTAATCGCCGCAAAATTTCACAGCCCTGTCACAATTCGTCATCGCGCGGCCACACTGCGGAGGTTTGTTGGCGTCCTCGTCTCTCCGACACGTGGACCACCGATGATATCCCGCCAGTTTCTAACCATCCTTCTTCTTATCCTTCCTGCCGTGCCAGCCGTTGCGCAGTCTGCCGGGCTGATGGGGCTGAACGATGTCCGCAGTGGCCAGCTTCTGTTCCGTACCGTCGATGCGGGGTATTACGCGCCAGCGCCGCTGGTCGCGACCGAGGTCGATATCGCCATCGGCGGTATCGTGGCCCGAACAGTGGTAAAGCAGCATTTCGTCAATCCGACTGCAGACTGGTTGGAGGGGCGCTATGTCTTTCCGCTGCCGGAAGACGCGGCGGTCAACCGGATGACGCTGGCCGTGGGCGACCGGGTTATAGAGGCAAAAATCGCCGAACGCCGGGCCGCGCGCCAAGTCTACGACACCGCAAGGGAGCAGGGCCGGCGCGCTGCTTTGGTCGAGCAGTACCGTCCCAATATGTTTTCGAACGAGGTCGCCAATATCCCTCCGGGCGGCCGGATCGCGGTAGAGCTGCACTATCTCCAGCGGCTCCGCTTCGACCATGGGAAATTCAGTCTCCGGTTTCCCCTGGTCGTCGCGCCGCGGTTCGATCAGGCCGCGCAATCCCGCAAACTGATCAGCCATACACTGGAAAACGCACGTCAGGCAGGAGACCCCGCCGTCGTCATTCCGGTGCGAAATCCGGCGAATTCGCCGCCACTGAACCCGTTGTCGCTGACGGTAAACCTCGCCGCCGGCATGGCGCTCGATGCGGTCGCTAGCACCAGCCATAAGCTTGTGATCGAAAAGACCGGCACCGGACAGCGGCGCATCGAACTTGCCGACAAGGCGTTACCCGCCGACCGGGATTTCGTTCTCGACTGGACACCTACGCTCGGGCGCAAACCGTTCACCGCCTTTTTTCGCGAGGCTATAGGCAATGACGTTTACGTGCTCGCGATGATTATGCCGCCGTCCGACGGGCAACTCTCCGCCCGGCGCGAGCCCCGTGATATTGTTTTCATTCTCGACCGGTCCGGGTCGATGGGCGGTGAGTCGATCCGCGCGGCGCGGGCGGCGCTGGATACTGCCATAGATCGCCTCGCGGACGGGGACCGGTTCAATTTAATCCGGTTTTCCGAGGTCACCGACAGTCTGTGGGAAAGCGAACGCGCCGCAGATCTGAGCAATCGGCTCTTTGCTAGGCTCTATCTGCGGTCCACTGAGGCGAGCGGCGGTACCATGATGCAGCCGGCCTTGCAACGGGCACTGCATCGCGGCGCGGGCGGAGACGACAACGCGCGTCTGCGCCAGGTCGTGTTCGTCACTGATGGGGCGGTAACTGATGAAACCCGGATGTTCCGCGATATTCGGTCGCGCCTCGGCAGTTCGCGGCTGTTCACGATCGGAATAGGTTCCGCACCCAACAGTTATTTCATGCGCAAAGCAGCGGAGGCCGGCCGCGGTTCCTACGTCTATATCAGCGACGTCAAACAGGTGCCTGCGAAGATGGCCGGGTTGTTTGAAAAGCTAGAACGGCCGGCACTGACCGGATTATCGCACGGCTGGCAGTCGGGTGACATTACCGTGTTCGCCGAAAGCTTTCCCTCCGCTGTTCCTGACTTATACGTCGGCGAACCCGTGGTGCTGGTCAGCCGGTTGCCGGCCGCGGCGCTCGAGGCGGAAACTGAGCTGTCTCTGACGGCTGGCGAATGGCGGCAGCAGCTTTCGCTTTCCGATGCGGTCCCCGTTTCCGGTATCGCCACGATTTGGGCAAGGGCGAAAATAACGGCACTGATGGATAGCCGCCGTGAGGGCGTGCCCGAGGATGCCGTGAAAGCAGCGGTTACCCGGGTGGGGCTGACCCATAGCCTGGTTACCCGATACACTAGCCTGCTGGCGACAGAAAAGACGTCGGTGCGTCCCGGTGACAAACTGACGCTGTCCGGCGACGTGCCTTTGAACCTGCCGCACGGTTGGGCCTACGAAAAATTATTTGGTGAAAAGCTGAAGAAACGTGCGGCGTTGTCGGCTTCGAAGGGGCCATCCGCGAGCTCCGCGGCATTCAACGAAAAGGGCGTCATCCTACCTTCCGGGGCGACGCCGTTTTTCGCACACCTGGCGGTGGGGACCGGCTTTCTGACGATGGCGCTGCTGGTGTTTCTCGCCGTACGTCCGCGCCGGAAAGCCGCGTGATCTTTCGTCGGATCATTCTCGTCGCTGGTGCCGTAATGGCGGCGGTCGGTCTATGGCTGACGGCGTCGGCACTCCTTATTCCTTTAAAGGCGGCGGTGGCGCAGTTTCTGCTGCAGCGCGCCTGGGATACGACACTGGCAGGCGGGGAACAGGTAAGGCCATGGCCGTGGTCTGATACCTGGCCGGTCGCGCGGCTCCGCCTGCCAGACCAGGAAGCCGACCTAATCGTCCTTGCAGGCGCCTCCGGGCAGGCGCTTGCCTTCGGCCCTGGTCACGTGACCGGTACCGCAATTCCCGGAGAGGAGGGGATTAGCGTGATTGGTGGCCACCGGGACACGCACCTGTCCGTGCTAGCTGGAATGCGCCCCGGTCACCGGGTCGAGGTGCAGCGTGCCGACGGTGCCGTGCGCCGGTTTTTGGTGGCGAGGACCTCGGTCGCGGACGCCCGGAGGAAATGGATCCTGCCCACGGGGCAATCCGGGGTGGTGCTAGTGACGTGTTATCCGTTCGGCGCTGTTCGGCCTGGCGGCCCGTTTCGCTTTATCGTGCACGCTGTGGCCGCGGAGCGCGATTCCGTTTAGGTGGAAAATGCGCTAGACTTGCACAAAGTTTCGATCACCAAGCGACGAAAAGAAGATGGCAAAAAAATCGCCTTTGGCGCCCGCCGGCTTTCCCGACATACCGGCCGTCCCCGGCGTGCGCATCGCCAGCGCTTCCTGTGGGCTGAGATACAAGGGTCGCAAGGACGTGTTCCTCGCCGCGCTCGTCAAGGGGACGCAGGTTGCGGGTGTGTTTACGCAATCGAAGACGGCGGCCGCACCGGTGCACTGGTGCCGGAAACAGGCGGGCAGGGGTCGCGCGCGGGCGCTGATCGTCAATGCCGGAAATGCAAACGCCTTTACTGGGCTCGCGGGCGAGAAGTCGCTACAGCGCACGGTCGACAAGGTGGCGTCCGTGCTCGACGTGCCGAAAAACCAAGTCTTCGTCGCCTCCACCGGGGTGATCGGCGAGACTTTGCCCGACGGCAAAATCGCAAAATCGCTGACCGGACTGAAAAAGTCTCTGTCCCCCGATAGTTGGACCGATGCGGCGTCGGCCATCATGACGACCGACACCTTTCCCAAAGGTGCGTGGCGGCGTGTGAAGATCGGCGAGACCGAGGTTACTATCGGTGGAATCGCCAAGGGCTCCGGCATGATTGCTCCCGACATGGCGACCATGCTGTCTTTCGTCTTTACCGATGCGAAAATCCCCGCCGGCGTCCTTCAGACGATTACCGCACGCGCCGCCGAACGATCGTTTAATTCGATAACGGTCGATAGCGATACGTCCACCAGCGACACCGTTCTGGTCTTCGCGACTGGAACAGCGAAACATGCTGAGATTTCTAGGCCCGGCGACGCTAAGTTGCGGGCATTCCGCGCGGCGCTGGAAGAGGTAATGACCGACTTGGCGCACCTAATCGTGCGCGACGGCGAGGGCGCGACCAAGTTCGTCACTATCAATGTGACGGGTGCGAAATCTGCTAACGCCGCCAAGAAAGTCGGGCTCGCTATAGCCAATTCACCGCTGGTAAAAACAGCGATTGCCGGCGAAGACGCGAACTGGGGCCGGATAGTGATGGCTGTCGGAAAATCGGGAGAGGAAGCCGACCGCGACAGACTATCGATCGGCATTGGCGGCATTGCCGTCGCCGACAAAGGCATGGTGGTAAAGGGCTACAAGGAAGCGCCTGTGGCCAGGCATATGAAGGGCGATGAGATCGATATCGATATCGATCTGAAGATCGGCACTGGTGCAGCCACCGTGTGGACCTGCGATCTCACTCACGGTTATATCTCGATCAATGCCGATTACCGGTCTTGACCGGGTGCGATATTTCTGGATCGGGACATGTCGGATTTACCCACAATACTGGTCGCGGCCGTCGCTCTGTTCGACACCGACGGCCGCGTGCTGATCGCCCAGCGTCCGGAAGGCAAATCGATGGCAGGTCTTTGGGAATTCCCCGGCGGAAAGGTAGAGAGGCGCGAGACGCCCGAGGCGGCGCTGATCCGAGAACTGAAGGAAGAGCTCGCGGTCGATACGGTCGAAAGCTGCCTCGCGCCGTTCACCTTTGCGTCGCACGCCTATGACGATTTTCATCTGCTGATGCCGCTCTATGTCTGCCGGAAGTGGGAAGGATGCGTCACGCCGATGGAAAACCAGCAGATCAAATGGGTGATGCCGATGCGGCTCGGCGATTATCCGATGCCGCCGGCCGATAAGCCGCTGATCGCTATGCTCCGAGACTATTTGTGACGTGAATTTTTATTCCCTCCATGGTACCGCATAGCCGATGTCGGCTGATTCCAACTCGATAGCATCTATCTACCGCACCAACCCGCGCGGCTGGGCGATCGTCCTGTTTATCTTTCTGGCGCTCGGGATGGTGTTTTCCGCGCGTTCTGCGCTGGGACTGATCATGCCTACCTGGGAACATGATCTCGGCTGGGACCGTACTTTTATTTCAAGCGGCGGTTCGATTGTCCTTGTCTTCATGACGCTGATTTCACCGCTGGCCGGTAATCTGCTCGACCGCATCGGGCCTAGGCCTGTGGTCGCGGGAGCGCTGCTATGCGTCGGCGCGTCGATTTCTTCGACCTCCCTGATGACCCAGCCGTGGCAGTTTATTCTGCTGTTCTGCGTTATCGGTGGGCTGGGTTACGGGTCGCTGGCGGCGCCGCAGGCATCGGCGACGATTGCCCAGATTTTCGAGCAACACCGGGGGCTCGCCACTGGTATTGCGACATCCGGCGCTTCCGGCGGGTTGTTGTTGATGATCCCACTGTTGGCGCTACTTGTGGAATGGGCAGGGTGGCGGGCGGCTTTTGCCGGATTTGGCATTTTCATTATGGCGCTTGCGCCGGTCACCTGGCTTCTCATTACGCCAGCCAGCCGGTCGGTACACAATGCCGCTGGCGGTGGGGAAGCTGCGCTGACGGCTCGGCTGGGCCTGCTCTGCGGCAATACGACCTTCTGGCTGCTGTTTTTCGGGTTTGTGCTGTGCGGGTTCACAACCTCTGGCGTGATAGAGGTCCATCTGATCCCCTATGCCATGTCCTGCGGTTATCCGCGGATCGAGAGCGCGACGGCGCTGGGTGTTCTCTCGGGGGCGAATATGTGCGGTATGATCCTTGCGGGGTACCTGGCCGACAAGGTCAATCGGCCGCTGTTGCTGGGAGCTATATATTTCTTCCGGGCATTGTCTTTCCTGATCCTGATGCAGATTACCGGTAACCCAGAACTGCTGTTTTTGTTCGCGATTATGTTTGGGATTTTCGACTACTCGACAATGCCCGTACTTGCCAGCCTCGTCAGCACCCATATCGGCGTTCGCGTGATGGGGCTGACGCTAGGGCTGCTGTTCGGCGGGCACTCGGCCGGCGCCGCGGCGGGGGCGTTTATTGGCGGATACGTTTTCGACAACTTCCAAAGCTATGACTGGGTGTGGATCGTATCCATCGGGTTGGCGTTCCTGGCGGCGGTGCTGTCGTGGCTGATCCGTGAGACCCGCGGTGAAGAATCGGCCGCGACGCCGGCGGCGGCATGACGACCGTCGCGGAAACCAATCGCCGTCGCGGCTGGGTCGTCGTCGCGATTTGTTTCGTCGCGCTCAGCTTCACTTTTGGCGCGCGGTCGTCGGTTAGCATGGTCCTGCCGCTCTGGGTGCAGGAACTTGGATGGTCGGCCACGCAGGTCTCGACCGGAGCATCGCTTGTGCTAGTAATGATGGCGCTTGGTTCGCCGATTGCGGGCAATCTGATGGACCGGTTCGGGGCACGCATTGTAATGGCGTGCGGGCTGTTGGCGTTGGCGCTTGGTGTCGGCGCAACGTCCTACGTGACCGATGCGACCTATTACTACATCCTGTTCGGTATCGTCGGCGGGGTTGGCTGGGCGTCGGTTTCCATTCCGATGGTGACCGCGTCGGTGTCCGGCTATTTCGTAAAATTTCGTGGTCTCGCGATCGGCATCGGTGTGTCCGGCGCGTCGGGCGGGCAGCTGCCAATCCTTACATTGCTCGGCATTATGATTGCCGCGCTTGGTTGGCGGCAGTCCTATCAGATTCTGGCCATCGTGATGGCGGCGATGGCGGTGTTGGTGCTGGTCCGCTTTAAACCGCCCGTCGACGATCCGGAAAACCGGGTGCAAGTCGCCGCCGCTCCTGAAAACGACGCGCTGTTCGATCGGCTGAAATTCCTGTTCGCCAACCCTACTTTCCTGCTGCTGCTCGGCGCGTTTTCGCTGTGTGGGTTCACAACCGCCGGCGTGATCGACGTCTATTTCATCCCCTATGCGATTTCCTGCGGCTTCAGCCTGGTCGAAGGCTCGTTCGCCTACGGTATTCACGGATTGGGCAATCTGGCAGGCGTCATTCTGTTTTCATGGATGGCGGATCACGTAAACCGGCCGCGCCTGCTAGCCAGCATGTTTTTTCTGCGCGCGGCGGCCTTCGTATTATTGCTGTTCATTTCGGTCGATTTTAGTGTCTTAGTCGTGTTCGCCGCTATATTCGGCATACTCAACTTCGCGACCTTCCCCGTGATCGCGAATATTGTGGCGACCCATATTGGGGTCCGCATTATCGGCCTGACGCTGGGTCTTTTGTTCGGGGGTCATTCGCTGGGTGCAGCCATCGGCGTGGTGATCGGCGGCTGGATGTTCGACATTTTCGCAAAATACGACTTTGTCTGGTGGCTGTCGGTCGGCCTGGCCGCCCTCGCCGGCATATTTGCCATCCTGGTGAGGGAAACCCGTGATCCATCGTCCAAGGCTGTGCCCGCTGCCGCCTGAGTTTTAGTTGGATACTGGACCAGCCATGTCGCCGGCCGTTTGTTCGTCTGCGCCCAAAGCGTCGGCCAGCCGCGACCCGGCGCTGCCCGGGCGCAGTGGTTGTTGTTGTGTCGCCGCCGGGGCCCATCCAGTAAGCCATATGATCTGGAATGTCGCCGGGATGCGGCCGTCGGCGTCACCGTATAGTTCCTGATATCGTGCGGCGGCGACAAATAAAGTGTCACGACGCAGGAAGGTCTTGTTGCGGGCGGCGATAGCATTGGTTTCCCCCATCCCGCGCAGATCGCGCATAAGGGCGAACATGTCTTTATAGGTGACGGTTAGGGTGTCTGTATCGACGACAGGCAGGGCGAACCCGGCTCGCTGAAGCAGGGCACCGGCATCGGCGACGTCGGCCACCGGCGAGGTATGCGGGCTGGTCCCTCCGGTGGTTTCGGCTTCGGCCTCCAGAAGGGCGCGGCGCAGCTCGATAAGCGTATCGCCGCCCAGCATCGCGGCCAGAAACAATCCGTCCGGTTTCAACGCACGGCAAATCTGGGCCAGCGCGCCTGGCAGATCGTTTACCCAGTGCAACGCCAGGCTGGAAATTGCGAGGTCGACCGTGTTGTCAGCGAAGGGTAGGTATTCCTCGTCCATAGCGACCGCACACGATGGTAGTGATGTGCGCAGAAGGTCGTCGGACATGTCACACGTGATAAGCGTTCTGGGTGACGGGGATACCGTTGTGTTCCCATGTCCGCCGCCGAGATCGAGAACTGTATCGAAAGTCCGGTTTACGTCCTGTAGACGGTCGGTCAGACGGTCCGAGATTTCCTGGTGAAGAAAGTCGTGGTCGCCGAACGTGGCTGCCGCGCGGTCGCGGTGTCGGCGCACGGCGGTTCGATCGAAGAGAACACTTTCGTCGGTCATGTGTGGAACATAAGCGGCTTTAGAGGCGCGGAACAGTGTGTCGGGAGACTGATCTGCTATCGTCTCCGATATGTCGATTAACGCCGCCGTGAAATCAGTCGCCCGACAGGCGGTCGATGCGATCCTTTCGCCGCGCTGTCTCGGCTGCGGCGAAGTGGTGTCGGTCGATGGGGCGGTTTGCCCGGATTGCAGGAACGGAATCGGTTTTATTTTCCAGCCGTTTTGCACCTGCTGCGGCCTTCCGTTCGCTTTTGACGTGAGTCTCGATAGCCTGTGCGGCGCCTGTTCAAGCGAAGTCCCAACATTCGGGCGTGCGCAATCGGCGGTGGTTTGCAACGACCTCAGCGAAAATCTTATCCGCGATTTTTAATGATGCTACTCCGACCGATGCAGCGCGGGTCTGGAGCGATTGGCGGGCCCGGTCAGGTGGCGAGATCCTGGCCGGCGTAGGCGCGCTTATACCAATTCCGCTTCAACGCCCCAGGATGATTTTGCGGTGTCAGACGGCGATCGCCGGAACCAGTTACTCGGCGTGATACTTACCGTTACCGGCGTTGTCCTGTTGAGGGGAAGTTGACCCGCCTGGCAGCGCCGGCGGATGACAAATCGGTTGTGCGGTCCCATATTGTTTTAGGACGAGTTAAAGAAAAAAAGGAATGCCGCCGTGGTAAAAGTTGAAATGTATTCCAGCATGTTCTGCCCGTTCTGCGCCCGCGCCAAGCATCTGCTTAGCCAGAAAGGCGTCGAATTCGATGAGATCGATGTCGATACCAGCCCCGGCCGGCGCAACGAGATGCTGCAGCGCGCCAACGGAAAGCATACCGTCCCGCAGATATTCATCGACGACTACCACGTTGGTGGGTCGGACGATCTGGCGGCGCTCGAACGTGATGGCAAGCTTGACGGGATGCTCGGTCTCGCCTGATGGCGGGTCGTTTCCGTCTTGCCTGCATTCAGGTCAATGCGGGCAACGAAATCGCGCCCAACGTGGAAGCGGCGTCGGCGTTGATCCAGTCAGCGGTCGTGGATGGCGCGCAAGTTGTCTCTCTGCCTGAATGCGTCGCGTTACTCGAACCTGACCGGATTGCGTTATTTGACAAATCGTTCGAGCAGGCTGGTCACCCCGCGTTGGCAGCGTTCCGTGATCTTGCGGCAAAACTGGGTATCTGGCTGCATGTCGGCTCGTTAGCGGTATTATGCGGTGAGGGCCGCATCGCCAACAGGACTTTCCTGATCGATCCCCGCGGCAGCGTGACCGCGACCTATGACAAGATTCATATGTTCGATGTCGATCTGACGGACGGTGAAGCCTATCAGGAATCCGCGACGTATCAGCCGGGTGACGCTGCAGTGATCGCGGAATTGCCATGGGGCAGGGCAGGGCTGACGATCTGTTACGACGTTCGTTTTCCCGGACTGTACACACATCTTGCCGAAACGGGTGCCGAATTTATCGGCGTGCCGTCGGCCTTTACCCGGACAACGGGAAGGGCCCACTGGCATTTGTTGCTGCGGGCAAGGGCGATTGAAACCGGCTGCTGGGTTTTCGCCGCCGCGCAATGCGGCGATCACGCTGGAGGACGTCAAACCTACGGTCATTCGCTTATCGTCGACCCGTGGGGCGAAGTAGTTGCCGATGCGGGCGAAGAACCCGGCTACGTCATTGCAGATATCGATCCCGCGCGGGTTTCAGAAACGCGCCGGTCGGTGCCGTCGCTGACGAACGTGCGGCCTTATAAACCGGCGGAACGCATTAAACGGGCTGCGGAATAAAAGCTGTTTCAACCGGTGAATTGATCGCTGCCACTCTCTGAACGACGGCGGGGGAGGGATGATCGACTTTTCCCGCCTCGTAGGCGATCACGGACAAGGTTCCGGCGAAGGCTTCCAGTAACTCGCCATCGCGCAACAGAAATTCAGGGTTGCGGGGCCGGCCGAACGCTTCGTTTCCCACGGCGAATGTTTCGTATATCAGCACACCGCCCGGGCGCAGGCTTTCGGCCAGAACGACGAACAGCGGGCGATGCAGGTAATTCGTTACGACGACGCCGTCGAAATCGCACCCGGCCAGCGGCCAACCGCCGCCCTCCTCGAGATCCGCTTCGATGGCTGTTATCCGATCGTGGCAGGGCAGTAAGTTCACGTCTCGGTCGACTGCCGTGACATTCAGTCCGGTATCGGCCATAGGTAACGCGTGACGGCCGCGTCCGCAGGCAAGATCAAGGACCGCGCCGCCCTTCGGTATCAGCGGCAAAAATCGCATCACCCAGGTCGAGGGGGGCGGGGAAACTGGATCTTCGGACATTTTTGAATCGTAACTATGTGTTATGCATCTGAAAAATAGGGCTTGGAAAATGCCAATTCTACCTTAGTTTCTTGATCATGATTGTAATAGATGTCAGATGCAGCAACGACCATGTCTTCGAAGGCTGGTTCAAGGACAATACGTCGTTTGACGAGCAGGTCGAGTCAGGCGCGCTCGCCTGTCCTATATGCGGCGATACCAACACCCGACGAGCGTTGATGGCGCCCAATCTGGGCGGAATGCGCAAGGGCAAGGACGAGGTCTCGCCAAATGCCGCTATGTCGCCCCGGGACCCGGCACTCAATGACTATGTTGAAGCGCTGTACGAGCTGAAAAAGCACGTCGAGGAAAACAGCGATTATGTCGGCGACAAATTCCCGGACGAAGCACGCAAGATTCACTATGGCGAAGAAGAACCCCGTTCGATCCATGGTGAAGCCACGCCCGAGGAAGCCGAAGAGCTCGTGGAAGAAGGCATCGATTTCCAGCGAATTCCCTGGCCGAAGCCCGACGCCTGATTAAGGGTATGCGGTTGCAGACTCGCACTTGCCCCCCACCTTCCGACCACCCAAGGGATGATCCTTACGGTTGGCTGAGAGGGGGAGTGAGCTCGCGCAGCCCGAGACAACTTGCGATCAAGCGGTGTCTGTCCCCACGCTGAAGTCAAAAACAGCGATGCCCGGCAACCGTGGCCGGCCTAGCAGGCACTTGCCGATGCTCGGACCTAGACACGATGAAGACTATCCATCTCGCCGGCAACTGAGCGCTGTTCTACCGCCAGAAAACCATTACTTTTCATGGAATACATGTTTTGGACTTTTAGAGTGCATAGCGTTGTTTTTTTCTGAAATTGCCGTTCTCGTCCAGAAACGGCTATCGCCGTCAGCGTGTCCCGAACAGGACATAGTTGACCGACACGTCTCCGCTGACCTGCCATTCGCTGTTCAGAGGATTAAAGGTCAGTCCCGAGATGTCTTCTACCGTAATACCGTTTCTGCGCAATCCGCGCGCCAGTTCCGACGGGCGGACGAATTTTTTCCACTTATGGGTGCCGCGGGGCAGCCAGCGCATGATGTATTCTGCGCCCACGATGCCCAACGCGAAGGATTTCGGTGTGCGGTTCAGAGTGGCCAGCGCGATCGCTCCGTTATCGGCGGTCAACGCGGCGCAGCCGTCCAAAAACAGATCGACGTCGGCCACATGTTCGACCACCTCGAGCGAAATGACGGCGTCATAGCTTTCTCCAGTCGCCGCAATTTCTTCGACCGTTGTCGAGCGATAGGAGATGTCGAGGCTGCCTTGTTTGGCGTGAACCTGGGCGGTTCTGATGTTGCGCTCCGACGCATCGATGCCGGTAACATCTGCCCCCATTCGGGCAAGAGGTTCAGAGATCAGCCCGCCACCGCAGCCTACGTCAAGGAGTCTGAGCCCTGCAAACGGCCGCAGTGATTGTTTATCCCGGCCGAAATGGGTGCAAATCCGATCCCGGATGTAGTGCAGCCGTATCGGGTTGAACCGGTGAAGTGGTTTAAATTTGCCGTCCGGATCCCACCATTCGTCGGCGATAGCGGAAAATCGCGCAACGTCTTCCGGATCAATGGTAGTGGCGTTCTCGGCGGCCATGGCAGATTTCCCTCCCTACACTTGCCTGAAAAGGGTCTTCCGAGTATGTATGCGCCCGCGTCGCGCGGGGCAAGTAAGCCGAATATAGAAACATCCTAAAAGCGGTCCAAAGGGCTGATTCCCGTGACCGGGTGCGACACCGCGGCGCAGATAAAGTTGAGGAGCCCTCATGGCGCGTATCGTGCAGAAGTTTGGCGGCACGTCGGTAGCCGACATTGACCGCATTCAGGCGGTTGCGCAGCGCGTGAAGCAATCGGTGGATGCAGGCGACGAAGTCGCGGTGGTGGTTTCGGCGATGTCCGGCACGACGAATCAACTTGTCGGATGGACGCGTGAGATATCGCCGATGCACGATGCCCGCGAATACGATGTTGTGGTATCCGCCGGCGAGCAGATTACTGTCGGGCTGATGGCAATGGCATTGCAAAATATCGGTGTCGATGCTCGGTCATGGCTCGGCTGGCAGATTCCGATGGTCACCGACGATGTACACGGGCGCGCCCGCATTGACGAAGTGAGGGCTGACGAGATCATCCGGCGTTTTGGGCTGGGACAGGTTGCTGTGATGGCCGGCTTTCAGGGGATTGGATCGGACAATCGAATAACGACTCTGGGCCGCGGCGGTTCGGACACGTCTGCGGTCGCCTTGGCTGCAGCCATTGGCGCAGACCGGTGTGATATATTTACGGACGTCGACGGTATTTACACAAGCGATCCGCGCATCGTTACGCGGGCTCAGAAGCTCGACAAGATAACTTATGAAGAGATGCTAGAAATGGCGTCGCTCGGCGCGAAGGTGCTGCAGACGCGGTCGGTCGAGCTTGCGATGAACCACCGGGTGAGGTTGCAGGTCCTGTCGAGTTTTATCGACGCGCCTGGAACCCTAGTCGTAGATGAGGAAGAAATCGTGGAACAGGAAATTGTCAGCGGAATTGCTCACAGCGGTAACGAAGCCAAGATTACATTGGTGCGCGTACCGGATAACCCTGGGATAGCCGCAGCTATTTTTGGGCCGCTGGCGGAATCCAGCATCAACGTGGATATGATCGTTCAGAACGTGTCGGAGGATGGCAAGGCTACGGATCTGACGTTTACGGTTCCCAAAGATGATCTCGCCCGTACGCTTGAAGTTCTGGAAGGCCAGAAGGAAGACCTGGGCTTCGAGCGCGTTGAGGGAGACCCCGATGTCGTGAAGATCTCCGTCGTCGGTGTTGGTATGCGCAGCCATGCCGGCGTCGCGATGCGGATGTTCCAGGCGCTGGCCGACAAGGGAATTAATATTCAGGTTATCTCAACGTCGGAGATCAAGATCAGCGTGCTGGTATCGGATACTTATACCGAGTTGGCACTGCGGTCGCTTCATACTGTCTACGGGCTAGACGCCGTATAGGGTTGATGCAGGGATATGATCGCACCACACAAACAGCTTGATGAGCTCTGGCAACGGGGGCGGGATTTTTTGGGTACCGAGTACGCTATCCTCGGTGGCGCTATGACATGGGTGTCGGAACGCAACCTGGTTTCTGCTCTGTCGAGCGCTGGCGGTTTCGGCGTGATCGCCTGCGGTGCCATGACGCCAGACCTACTGGATGGGGAAATCGCCGCAACAGTGGCTATGACGGATAAGCCCTTCGGAGTGAACCTGATCACGATGCATCCGCAACTCGAAGAACTGATCGATGTGTGTCTGAATCACGACATCAGCCATATCATTCTCGCGGGCGGCCTACCCGGCGCACCGGCGATCAAACGCGCCAAGGACGGCGGGGCGAAAGTCGTATGTTTTGCGCCGACCCTTGCGCTTGCGAAGCGCCTGACGCGCCAAGGCGCCGATGCGCTGGTTATCGAGGGCGCGGAAGCGGGCGGCCACATCGGGCCAGTGGCCACGAGCATCCTAGCGCAGGAAATACTGCCTCATATAGAAGATGTGCCTGTGTTTATTGCCGGCGGGATTGGCCGTGGCGATGCGGTTTTAGCCTATCTGGAAATGGGTGCTTCCGGCTGTCAACTTGGCACGCTGTTCGTCTGCGCGACGGAATCGGTCGCGCATGAGAATTTCAAGAAAGCCTTCATCCGAGCTTCGGCGCGAGATGCGGTGCCGTCTGTACAACTCGACCCCCAGTTTCCGGTTATTCCGGTCCGGGCGCTTCAGAATGACGCGACCCGCGAATTCCAGCAGACCCAGCGCGGCGTCATTGATGCGTTTGACCGCGGAGAGGTCGATCAGACTGAAGCCCAGTTAAAGATCGAAAACTACTGGGCCGGAGCGTTGCGCCGGGCGGTGGTCGACGGTGACGTCGAGACCGGTTCGCTGATGGCAGGCCAGAGTGTCGGCATGGTCAAGGAAGAAAAACCGGTCGCCGAAATTATCTCCGGGCTCATTCGCGAGGCCGTTGATGCGCTGACTGCGCGGGAACAGGCATCCGGCTGATGGACACACCCCGCGTCACGGGTCATCGCGAGGCGCTTCGCCGTCTCCGGCTGGTGATGGCGGGCTCGGGTTCTGCCGAGGAACGTCTGGCTGAAATCGTCCGCATCATTGCGGCGGAGATGTCAGCAGAAGTGTGCTCCATCTATGTGCTCCGTGTCGGCGACATTTTGGAGCTGTTCGCCACCCAGGGCCTGAATCCCGATTCGGTACATGTGACGCGCCTGCAGGTCGGGGAGGGCCTTGTTGGTACGATCGCATTGACCGCGGAACCCCTGAATTTGCCGGATGCCCAGCAGCATCCTGATTTCAGTTATCGCCCCGAAACTGGCGAGGAAGCGTTTTCGTCTCTTCTTGGTGTACCGGTTGTTCGCGGTGGCCGGGTGCGGGGCGTTCTTGTCATTCAGCACCGTGATCAGCGCACGTATTCGGATGAAGAAGCGGAGGCGTTGGAAATCATTGCAACCGTGATTGCCGAACTGATCGCATCCGGCGATCTTGTCAAGGAAGACGACCGCTACCTTGCGGGGGATGGACTAGCGTTCCGGTCGGGCCGAATGGCAGGGGTGTCGGTGAACGAAGGCTTCGCTGTGGGCGAGGCAGTGCTGCATGCGCCAAATATCAGTATCCGGCAGATATTCGCAGACGACATCGACGTTGAACATGAACGCCTGAGAGATGCGATGACGGCGATGCACACAGCGCTCGATGAATTGCTGTCTTCATCCAGCCTGCACGGCGCTGGCGAACATCAGGACGTGCTGGACACCTATCGGCGATTTGCCCGGGATCGCGGCTGGTTGCGCCGAATCCGCGAGGGCATCGATAGCGGATTGACCGCAGATACGGCGGTCCAGCAAGTGCGCGAAGATACAGTTGCCCGGATGCGCCGTGTCAGCGATCCCTACATTCGGGAGCGTCTTACCGACCTCGAAGATATCGCTACTCGGCTAATGCTGCATCTCGGCGGCGAAGTCCTGAATAGGGACCTGCCGGACGATATCGTGCTGGTTGCGCGTAACCTGGGGCCCGCCGAACTGCTGGATTATGATTCCAGTCGCCTGCGGGGCCTCGTTACGGAGGACGGCACTGCCACTTCGCATGTATCCATCATCGCGCGCGCGCTCGGCATACCCGTCGTCGGCAAGGTCGACGGGGTGATGCGCAACGTGGATACCGGCGATCGAATCATCGTCGATGGCGACAATGCGCAGGTTTTTGTGCGGCCGTCCGAGGATATCGAGGCGCACATGACGGAAACGCTGCGCGCTCGCGAACAGCGTCGAAGCCTCTATGCGTCGATGCGGGGTCTCAAAACCGTTACGCGTGACCACGTGGATATTTCTCTTAACATCAACTGCGGGATCCTTGCCGATATGCAGTGGCTGGAAGAAACGGGCGCGGACGGGGTCGGTTTGTACCGGACGGAAATCCCGTTCATGGTGCGGTCCGAGTTTCCCGATCTGGCACAGCAGACCAGAATTTATCGTGAGGTGCTGGAGCGGGCGGACGGCAAGCCGGTTTATTTCAGGACCCTCGATATCGGCGGCGACAAGCAGCTTCCCTACTTGGATGCGAATGACGATCCAAATCCTGCACTCGGCTGGCGGTCGATCCGGGTCGGACTGGACAGGCCAGGGATGCTCCGCCAGCAGCTTCGGGCGATGCTGCATGCGGCGGCGGGCCGGGATCTCTATGTCATGTTCCCGATGATCGCTGAGGTCGCCGAGTTCAAGAAGGCGCTGCGGGTGCTCGAAATGGAACGCGCCCGGATGGGCAGGCACATTGCCGAGCCGCCTGCTAAACTGTTTGTCGGGGCGATGCTGGAGGTGCCGGGCCTGGTCTGGCAGCTTGATGCCCTGTTGCCCCTCACGGATTTTCTGTCAATCGGTAGTAACGATCTTTTCCAGTTTATGTTTGCCACAGACCGAGGGAATCCAAGGGTTTCAGACCGTTACGACGTTCTGTCGCCCGGGATGTTCGCCGTTATTAGGGATGTCGTGGGACGGTGCTATTCCGCAGGCGTGCCAGTGTCTCTCTGCGGTGAAATGGCGGGCCGCCCGATCGAAGCGATGTCGCTTCTCGGGCTCGGAATTCGGTCTTTGTCGCTGTCGCCGTCGCTCTTTGGGGCAGTAAAAGCGATGACATTGACGGTGAACACCGAAGAGCTTCGCGCCTACATTGACACCCTGATGACGGCACCTGATCACAGTCTTCGGCGTAAATTAAGCGCATATGCTCACGACCACGGGGTAGTGTTGGAATCTTAGAGAGTTGTTTCGAACACAGTTTGAAGTTGATATCCAATTGATTTCTTTGCTACTTCTCTCTTTCGTACATAGGGTAAGGCCGCGAAAAGCGCGAATTAGTATTTGTGGCGAGCGTCAAAATTTCGACCGCAAACGCAAATTCGAGCTCGTTGCCCGGCCCGTTGTGCGGTGGGGGACGCTTTATCATGAATGCGACGATGCTGACCCAGACGGAAGAGTTCGATGCCGCCGAGCTTGGCGAGATTCTGCGCGAGATGCGCGTAAATCTTGGCCATGATCTCGAAACAGTCTCGGCAGATTTGCGGATCCGGCTAGTTTATCTGCAAGCGATTGAAACAGGCCGTCTTGAAGACTTGCCCGGCAATGTTTATGTCGGAGGTTTTCTGCGCGCCTATTCCGATTATCTTGGTCTCAACGGCGAGGAAATTGTCCATCGGTTTAAGATGGCGGGAGCTGGGATCAGTAGCAAAACGGAGCTTCATCTTCCTTCGTCGGTCGACGAGGGCCGTTTGCCCACGGCGCTGATCCTGTTGGTAGCGGCCGTCATCGCGGCTGGTGCTTATGGCGGCTGGTATTTCGTGTCATCGCAGGGCGGAGACCCGAACGAAACCGTTGCCAAAGTGACGGACGAGTTAACGAGACTGGTGGAAGGTGCGGCGAACCAGACAGATCGGGCTCCGGCAAAGGTACGTTCCAACGCCCCGGTGGAACCGGGTTCCGACGCCGATTCTGACTTAAACGAGAACGCTCCCCTAGAGTCTGCGGGGTCGGAAGCTTCTCAGAACGGAGAAAGCTCCGGGACCGTTGCCGCTGTGGCAGAAACCCAGATACCCGCATCGGCGCCGGCAGCCGCCCCATCTGCACTGATCGAGCGGGCCGTGGAAGCGACGTCTCCTCGTGTGCCTGAAGTTGCGGTCGAACCTACCGAACCGCCTCCCAGTCGCATACTTCGCGGCAATTCGCCCGACGCCATCAGAATTGTTATACGTGCAACCGCCGACAGTTACGTGGCCGTCAGAACGGCAGATAACGAGACACTGTTTTCTCAGCTATTGCGCCCTGGAGACAGTCATGCAGTGCCGTCGGGAGCCGATCTTTTACTCGAAACCGGCAACGCCGGTGGACTGCAGATCACGGTCGGCGGAAAGCGCATTCCGTCGATTGGTCCGATTGGTCAGATTCGGCGTAATATTCCTCTCGACGCTAAACAGCTGCTGAGCGGTGTGAATTAGCTACGTCCGTGAAGTCTTTGGTGTGGCCGATTAATTCGGTATAACCCGCCATCCGATTTGTGGTTACCCGGTCTTACAAATTCAGAATTTTAAAATGGCGTCTCTCCAACCTGTCCGCGGCACGCACGATCTCCTCCCCGAAGAAGCCCGCCGTGCGCGCCACGTCTCCGATACCGGCCGGATTATAGCCGAACGCTATGGCTACGAAGAGGCGGCCACGCCTATTTTTGAGTTCAGCGACGTGTTCGCCAGAACATTGGGTGAAACGTCCGATATCGTAACCAAGGAGATGTACACTTTTACCGACAAGGGCGGAGACAGCATCACCCTGAGGCCGGAGGGGACTGCCGGTATTGCGCGGGCGCTGATTTCAGGCGGGTTGAGCCAGAATCTGCCGCTGAAGTTTTTCTATGCCGGTCCGATGTTTCGTTATGAACGGCCGCAAAAGGGACGGTTGCGTCAGTTCCACCAGATCGGCGCCGAATTGCTGGGTGTTGCGGACCCGATCGGGGATGTCGAAGTCATTGCGCTTGGCGCGGCGATTCTCGACGCGTTGGACGTCCAGGGTAATATCACGCTGGAGCTCAACACGCTCGGTAATACCCAAAGCCGGGCCGATTACAGGGATGCCCTAGTTACCTATTTCAACGACCACCGGTCCGGTTTGTCGTCGGACAGCCGGGATAGGCTGGAACGCAATCCTTTGCGTATCCTCGATTCCAAAAACGAAGGAGATCGCCAGATCGTGTCCGGCGCGCCCGAATTCGATGACAGCCTGGATACGGAGTCACGCGATTTCTTTGCCGAAGTGTGCGCAGGCCTTGACGCGCTTAGCATATCATGGATGCGGAATTCGCGTCTTGTTCGCGGCCTAGATTATTACTGCCACACCGCGTTCGAATTCACGACAAATGCGTTGGGTGCTCAACGCGCGGTTCTGGCCGGCGGTCGTTATGACGGGTTGGTCGAACAGATGGGCGGCCCGTCGACACCCGGTGTCGGCTGGGCATCGGGAATCGAACGTTTGTCTATGTTAGTCGGCGACGGCCCCGCCAAGACCCGCCCCATCGCTATCATTCCTCTGGGTGATGCAGCAGAGGAGATTGTCCTTATACTGACGAACAGGCTGCGCAGAGCGGGTATCTCCGTCGACTTGGGGTATCGCGGAAAGATGAAACAACGCATGAAACGCGCCAACAATATCGGTGCCCGCGCGGCGGTGATCATCGGTGAAGACGAACTGGAACAATCCTCCGCGACCATCCGGGACCTCGATTCCGGCGAGCAGCACCGGGTTCCGCTGGACGACCTTCAATCCCGTCTCGAACAATTCCTGTAGCGAGCCAATGTCTGACGAGCGGACTCTCAGCCGTCTCGTCGTCGTTGGTGCCAGTCACCGGACCAGCTCTGAGACGACGCGCGACAGGCTTTTTATCTCCGAAGAGGATCTCCCCGGTTTTCTGATAAGCCTGCGCAAGGCTGGCTTTACCGATGTGGTGGCGCTGTCCACCTGTGCGAGGACTGAGGTTTTCGGACTTGCGCCGGACAAAAAAGTGGCCCGCGCAGGCGCAATCGGCGCACTGGCGACACTCGGCGGATTCGATGTCGATGAGATAGTACCGCAAACTTACTATCACGAAACAGAAGAGGCACTCCGTCATCTGTTTCGGGTTTCCGCATCGCTGGACAGCCCTATCGTTGGCGAACCGGAGGTAACTGGCCAGTTTCGTGACGCTGTACGCATTGCCGGTGAGGGGAATTTTCTGGGGCGACAGCTGGATACAATTGTTCAGGCGGCGAGCCGGACGGCGAAACGGGTTCGATCCGAGACGGCGATTGGTCAGCGTCCCGTCTCAATGGCGGCCTGTGCGGTACAAGTTGCGCGCGATGTTCAGGGCGATCTGTCGCGGGTGCGGGCTTTGCTGGTGACGGGTGGCGAGATGGGTGAACTTATTGCAGACCAGATGCAGGTTGCGGGTCTGTCGCAGTTGACCGTTGTCGCCCGAAGTCGCGCCCGGGCAGAGATGTCTGCGCGGCGTTACGACTGTCACTTTTCGGTTCTCGACGACCTAGCTGAAATACTGGCGGAGGCGGATATCGTGATTACATCGCTTGGCGCTGGGCAACATCTCTTTGACCGGGAGAACGTATCGGAGGCACTTGTCGCCCGTCGCCGTCGCCCGATGCTGTTCGTCGATGCCGCAATTCCGCCCGACGTCGATCCAGTGGTAAACGATCTGGAAGATGCGTTCGCATATTCGCTGGACGACCTGGAGCGTATTGCCCTTGAAGGCCGGTTTCAGCGCGACGAAGCGGCTACGGAGGCCGAAGCGATAATCGAAACGGAACTGCGGGAATACGTGCGAGCCGTTGCGGAGCGAGGTGCGGTGCCTGCTGTATCCGCGCTACGGCAGCATTTCGAGCATATCCGCCAGGACATACTTTCGGATATGGGCGGGGACGACCCGGCGCTCGACGAGGCGACACGCCGACTTGCCAACCGGCTGCTGCACTACCCATCCGAAACACTACGAAAAATGGCAGCAGAGGACCCTGCAGCGGGTAGGGACGCCGAAGAGATGGTAAATCGACTGTTCGGCTTGTCCGGTGAAGAAAGCGAAAAGAAGGAGTAACCGACGTGAGCTTCGACGAAAGACTGGACCAGATCGTGTCCCGGCATCAGGAGCTATCGAACCTGATGTCCAGCGGCGAAGGCGGCGACGCTGACCAATTCGTAAGTATGTCGAAGGAGTTCTCGGAACTGGATCCCATCGTTGCGAGCATCGGGCAACTCCGCGATGCCAGAAATGAGGCCGGCGATCTGGCCGAATTGATTGCGGATCCGGAGACCGACGCCGAAATGAAGACGATTGCGCAGGAGGAGTTCCAAGAACTGACGGTCCGGATACCCGAGCTAGAAAAAAGCCTGCAGATCATGCTCTTGCCGCGAGATTTAGCCGATGACAAGAATGCCATCCTTGAGGTCCGGGCCGGAACTGGCGGTGACGAAGCTGCGCTGTTTGCGGCCGATCTGTTGCGTATGTACCAGCGTTACGCAGATAAGCACCGCTGGAAGTTCGAGATCATGAGTTCGTCGGATACAGGAATCGGTGGAATCAAGGAGGCATCGGCAGAGATCAGTGGAAAGGGCGTGTTCGCGCGGCTTAAATATGAATCTGGCGTGCACCGCGTCCAGCGTGTGCCGGAGACCGAATCCGGCGGTCGGATCCATACCTCTGCTGCGACCGTCGCCGTGCTTCCGGAAGCTGAAGAAGTAGACGTGGAAATCAAAGACAGTGATCTCCGCATCGATACATATCGCGCACAGGGTGCCGGCGGCCAGCACGTCAATACGACGGACAGCGCGGTGCGCATCACTCATTTGCCCACCGGGATCGTCGTGCAGCAGCAGGATGAGAAGTCCCAACACAAGAACCGGGCCAAGGCGCTGAAGATCCTTCGCGCACGTATTTACGATGCTGAGCGTGAAGCCCAGGCCCATGCACGAGCCGAGGACCGTCGCAACCAGGTCGGGTCCGGCGACCGGTCTGAGCGTATTCGGACATACAATTTCCCGCAGGGCCGCGTGTCAGATCACCGTATCAACCTGACTTTGCACAAGCTGGAACGGGTGCTGGAAGGTGAGACATTGGACGAGATCATCGATGCTCTGACGGCCGAGGATCAGGCACAGAAACTTGCTGAGGTTACGTGACGTCGGAAACTTACGATTTGAAAACTGTTTTGTGGCGTGCTGTTTCGACGCTGAAAAAGGCCGGCATCGAGGATGCGGTGGCCGATAGCCGTATCCTGGCGGCCGAGAATTTTGGCCTTCGCCGGGAAGACATGTTGCGCAGCCCGGACATGCTGCTGGATTGTGTGTCGGTAGCCGCCTTCGAAAGGTCGATTGCACGCCGAGCTGCGCATGAACCAGTTTCCCGAATCCTTGGCAGGCGTGAATTCCGTAGCCTCGATTTCGAGATAGGCCCGGCAACGCTCGACCCGCGTCCGGACAGCGAAACGATTGTCGAGGCCGTGCTGGATATTGCGGCCGATATGAAACCCAACCTTCGGGTGCTGGACATCGGAACGGGATCGGGCTGCCTGCTTCTCTCGATACTTCACGAACTGCCCGCCGCGCATGGGTTGGGTACCGACATCGACGCGGGTGCCATCTTCTGCGCGGGTTGCAATGCGCACGCATTAGGGTTGGCCGGCCGGGTCGAATTTCGCCGCACGAATTGGGTCGACGGGGTGGATGGTCCGTTCGAAATCGTCCTGTCGAATCCGCCTTACATACGCACGGGAGATATACCCGGTCTGGCATCCGAAGTTGCCAAATACGACCCGACCGTTGCCCTTGATGGCGGTAAGGACGGGCTGGATGCTTATCGCGCTTTATCGACATGCATAAGCCCGATCGTGGCCCCGGCCGGCGCGGTCGTCCTTGAAATCGGTGCCGGGCAGGAAGCCGATGTCGAGACGATTTTTACCTCTACAGGTTTCGGCCTTGCCGGAAAACGCGCGGATCTTGCCGGTCGCAACCGGGCTATGATTTTCGGTCGGACACCGCGCTCCAATGTTTGAAGGCCAAACAAAAAAAGGGGTTGGAATGCGGGTGATTCCAGACTAGGCTGGTACTGCTGACGATGTGAAAAACACCGTTTTAGCCGTCGGCTTGAAAACACCTTGCAAACCAAAGCCAATCTCCGAATTTAGGCTGCTGGCCAATGGATTTGGTAAATCCATTGTAGCTCGGGGCGGAAAAATCAGAATGGAAACGGACATGAAGGCGCTATGAGACAGGGCCAGAACAAAAATCGTATGAGAGGCCGGGGTAATGGCCGCAAGGGCGGAAATCCCCGCAATCAGTCGTTTGAGAGCAACGGTCCTGAAGTCAAGGTCCGGGGCAATGCGCAGCAGGTTGTGGAAAAGTACCTGACCCTGGCGCGTGACGCCTCGTCGGCTGGTGACCGTATCAACGCGGAGAGTTATTACCAGTTCGCTGAACACTACTATCGCGTCATGAATGCGGCGAACGAACAGCAGCGTCAGCAGCAGCAACAGCAGCAACAGAACGCCGAGGCCGAGGGCGATGCGCAGCCGAACAGCGAGGCTGTGGATGCCGCTGAAGCGTCCGAGAATGAGGGTAATCCGAACAATGGCCGCCGCCGGCGCAACGGTCGCGGCAACGAGCGCAACAACGGGGCTGCCAAGGAAGCGGCAGAAAAATCCGAAAAACCCAAGGCGGACGCTGCTCCGCCGCCGGAAGCCGCATCCGACGAAGACACGGGCGAGAAAGCCAGCGCCTGAACCGGTCAGGCGGCGACGACCCTCGTCAGCCGATTTTCAAGAGTTATCGCCCCCCCCCGGCCTCACACCGGGGGGGGGTTGTGGTTTGCGTTATGTTTTCCACCGGTCGCCGGCAGGGGATCGACGGAATGGCGCTCCTGCTCGCCGGATATTCCCGTTAACCCTGCATTACCCCTGTCTTGACCCGGAACGGGTTAAATTCGGGTATGCGATTGTCCGACCGCTAGCCCGAAATGTGCGTTGTAAAAAGTCGATATTTCCCCATATCTGCAAAGGACGCCGATTATCGGGTCCATATACATGCTTGCCGCCTCGCGGGAGCGCTAATCGCAATGTCTAATGATGGAGTTGCAGACAATGGAATTTGAGTCCTACACAGAAAGGGCGCGCGGATTCGTGCAGGCTGCACAGACCTCGGCGCTAGCCAGCAATCACCAGCATTTCAAACCCGAGCATCTACTCAAGGTTCTTCTCGATGACAAGGAAGGCCTAGCCTCCAACCTGATCTCTACTGTCGGCGGCGATCCCGGGGTCGCCCGCCGTGAGCTGGACGCCGCACTCGCGAACATTCCGATAGTGGAAGGACTCGGTGCAACCCAGATTTATCTAGCTCCCGAAATGGCCAAGGTGTTCGAAAGCGTGAGGGAGATCGCCGAGAAGGCGGGCGACAGCTTCGTCACCGCCGAGTGGTTGCTTCTGGCGCTGAGCATGGCGACCGGCACGCCGTCGGCCGACGCGCTGTCGAAGGCTGGGGTCAACCCGCAATTGCTGAACGGTGCGATCGAACAGATCCGTAGGGGTCACAGAGCGGACAGCGCTACAGCAGAAGATTTCTACGATGCGTTGAAAAAATATGCGACCGACCTGACTGAACGCGTCCGTGAAGGAAAGATTGATCCCGTGATCGGGCGGGACGAGGAAATTCGCCACACTGTGCAGGTCCTGTCCCGGCGTACCAAGAACAATCCGGTTCTGATCGGCGAGCCCGGCGTCGGCAAGACGGCGATTGCCGAAGGCCTTGCCCAGCGCATCGTTAACGGTGACGTGCCGGAAAGCCTGCGCCGCAAGAAGCTGATGTCGCTCGATCTCGGTGCGCTCGTCGCTGGGGCGAAATTCCGCGGCGAATTTGAAGAGCGCCTGAAAGCCGTCCTGCAGGAGATCACTGCCGAGGACGGAGAGATTATCCTTTTCATCGACGAGCTGCACACGCTGATCGGCGCCGGCGCCTCGGAGGGCGCGATGGATGCGTCAAATATGCTGAAACCGGCGCTGGCGCGCGGAGAGCTGCACTGTATCGGCGCGACCACCCAGGACGAATACCGTAAGCACATCGAGAAGGATGCGGCCTTTGCGCGCCGGTTCCAAACCGTGCTGGTCCAGGAACCGACGGTCGAAGACACCATTTCGATCCTGCGGGGACTCAAGGAAAAGTACGAGGTTCATCATGGCGTGCGCATCACCGACGGTGCCATCATATCGGCGGCGACCCTATCGAACCGTTATATCACGGACCGGTTCCTGCCGGACAAGGCAATCGATCTGATCGACGAGGCGTCGTCACGGCTGCGCATGGTCGTGGATTCAAAGCCCGAGAAAATCGACAAGCTCGACCGAAGGATCATCCAGCTCAAGATTGAGCGCGAAGCGCTTAATAAAGAATCCGACAAGGGGTCGCGTGAACGGCTCGAGAAACTGGAAGAGGAACTTGCCGAACTCGAAGACAAATCGGCCGAGCTGACCGAAATCTGGCAGTCCGAAAAGGAAACTCTGGCAGATTTCCAGAAGGTCAAGGAGGAGCTGGAAAGCGCCCGCACGGCTCTCGAACGCGCCCAGCGTGATGGCGATCTGGCGAAGGCCGGTGAGCTTGCCTACGGCATTATTCCAGATCTCGAAAAGAAGCTGGCTGATGCCGCCGAACATGATGGTGGGGACGCCCGTATGCTCGACGAAGAGGTCACCGACGGCGATATCGCGTCGGTCGTTTCCCGGTGGACCGGAATTCCGGTCGACAAGATGCTGGAAGGCGAACGCGAAAAGCTGCTGCGCATGGAGCAGGTGTTGGGCGGTTGGGTCATTGGCCAAGACGAAGCCGTGGTTGCCGTCAGCAATGCGGTGCGTCGCGCGCGGGCTGGACTCCAGGATCCCAACCGGCCGCTCGGCTCGTTCCTGTTTCTGGGGCCCACCGGCGTCGGCAAGACCGAGCTCACCAAGGCGCTGGCAGCCTTCTTGTTCGACGACGAAACCGCGATGCAGCGGCTCGACATGTCGGAATACATGGAGAAGCACTCCGTCGCACGCTTGATCGGAGCGCCACCCGGCTATGTCGGGTACGAGGAAGGCGGTGCTCTGACTGAAGGCGTGCGCCGACGGCCCTATCAGGTCGTCCTGTTCGACGAGGTCGAAAAGGCGCATCCCGACGTTTTCAACGCGCTGCTGCAGGTGCTGGACGACGGACGCCTGACGGACGGGCAGGGCCGGACGGTCGATTTTCGCAATACCCTGATTATCCTGACGTCGAACCTTGGCGGAGAAGTGCTGGCCAACCAGGGCGAGGGCGAAAGCGTAGATGAAGTGCGCGAACAGGTGGTGGATATCGTCCGCAGAGCGTTCCGGCCGGAGTTCCTCAACCGGTTGGACGAAACGTTGCTGTTCCACAGGCTGTCGCGCGAACACATGACGGGCATTGTCGATATTCAGCTCGGCCGTCTGCGGGCGATGCTGGTAGATCGCAAGATCTCGCTGGATCTGGACGAGACAGCGATCGCTTGGCTGGCCAATGAGGGTTACGACCCGGTCTACGGGGCCCGCCCGCTGAAACGCGTGATCCAGCGCAGCCTACAGAACGTGCTCGCCACAAAAATACTGGAGGGTAGGATCGAAGATGGCGAGACGGTCACGGTGGGTGCAGGCAATGGCGGATTGGTCATCAACGTCGCCGCCATGGAACAAATCGTGGCGGAGTAATGCATAACTGGTGGACACGAGTGTCTCCGCCGGGTTTTGATCCCGTTTTCAACTACACTTCGTCGAGCAAAGAAAGTAGCACTCATTTCTTCCGGCAAGCGCGTGATCAAATGGGTATTGATACGACTCTATTCGCGGTCCTAATCGCGGTAGAGGTTTCCGCTATAACGGGCCTCGCAACGTCACTGAATACCGTAAAGCGGCTGGGGAGAAAGTTAGTTCTGGATATGCAGCCTGAAGCTATAGATAAGAAACTTCTGCAGAGCCCCAAGTGGCGGTTATCAACGTTCAAGACGTTGAACACTCACATTTTAGGTTTTGAATAGGACGGGTTGCGACAAGTCATAATCCGCGCGAGCGCGGTTCGATCCGCTGACGCTCAAGGCGTGGAAACCTTGGAGTTGCTTGAACGGGTGGAGGATCTTCTGAAAGGCGAATAAGGAACCACCGCAAACTATGCTATATGCTGGCTGGAGCCGTGTTGATTACTCAGGCAGCGGTCTAACCGGAATTCTGAATGCGCCTACAGAACGCGACGATCGGCCGCTACCGCTCTGCGGCTTTGGGGCACCCGTCTCAGCGTTGCGTGATCGTGTTTTTTTTCTGGAGGTTGGCGACTAGCGTAGCGATATTGGCGCGCTTCACCTCGAACCGCGCGAAATCCTTGCGGCCGAGTTTGATACCGGACGGCATCTTGATGGTCAGCGGGTTGACCTGCCGTCCCCTGGCGAGGATTTCGTAATGCAGGTGCGGGCCTGTCGAGCGGCCTGTGCTGCCCACATAACCGATCACCTGGCCCTGTTTAACCCGGCTGCCCTGGGTCACCCCTTTTCTGAAGCGGCTCATGTGGGCATAGGCGGAGTTGAAACCGCCCGCATGGCGGATGCGGATATACTTCCCGTATCCGCTATTGCGCCCGCGAAAGGTGATAACGCCATCGCCGGCCGCGTAAATGGGCGTGCCCGTCGGCGCGGCGAAATCGACGCCGCGATGCATTTTCGTGTACCCGAGTATCGGATGGCGGCGCTTACCAAAGCGCGAAGAAAGTCGGGCACCGTCGATCGGCGTACGCAAAAGAGGGCGTTTTGCGCTGCGGCCGGTATCGTCGAAGTAATCCGTTTTGCCGGGTCGCAGTTCGAAACGGTAAAGCGGTTTCGCCGCTCCGGACAGGATCATTCGTGCATAAATAACCTGACCATGGCGGACGACATGGCCGTCGTCGTCCAGGAAGCGTTCATAGGCCACTTCGAACGCGTCGCCTTTCTGAATTTCGCGCTGGAAATCGACATCCCAACTGTAAATCCGCACCAGTTCCGCCAGTACCGAGAGCGGCACATTCTGGCGCGCCGCTGACTTGTAGAGACTGGAATTGATGGTCCCCCGGGCGAAGCTAATCTTGAGAGTCAGGTTTCGCTTGGTTTCGAACGCCCGAAATGATGTTGCTTCGTCGCGCCGCACTGCGACCTTGCGGACGACGCTGGGATCCAGTTGCATCTCCTTCAGATTGTCGTCCGGCGCAAAAGTCAGATGGACGCGTTGCCCGACACGGAGATCCCTTGGGTCATATACCGCCCTGAGTGCGCTGACTGCGTCATGCGCATCTTCGTGGGCGATCCCCGCCGACAGCATTATCGACATCAATGTGTCACCGTTGCGTACTTTCAGGCTGCGTTTTTTCTCAAGTACGGGGTCAGGGTTGCCGGCTGACGGCGTGATAGAGGCTAGTATCGTCTCTATCGGTTGTTCAGGTGCCGGCGCGGTCTGAACATCGGTTTCTCCGACAGCAGCCATTGGTTCGCTGAACGCCGGCATTCCGTCAGCGTCTGGTCCTGTCACGGCTCCGATGAACAACCCCATAACCAGAACGCTCAAGGCTATCTGCAGTGGTCCGAAGCCTTTACGCCCGATATACGAAAAGGAGTCAAGACGTGTGCTTTGCGACGAAAAAAACGACACTCGGGCCTTCCGAAAAACTGTATGACGCAGATTAGACAACCCATCTGAAAGCTTAACGCATCATTGTTCAACTGTCTAGAAAGACGTTCAATATCAATGCCTTTCGCGTTATTTCTAACATGTCGGCGCACGTGTTCTCGCTGTCGGAGTAGTCGGGTCTCTTGACCTCCTACGATGTGCCCTAAATACTTTCTCGGACGTTTGGCCAAAAACAGTCCTCCGGGGAGAGTTATCTTGTTCCGCTCGGTTGAGAGTTTCCTGCGACCGCAGACAATCGCTATTGTCGGCGCGTCCGAGACAGGCGGCGCTGGTTGGCCGAAAGGGCTTTACGAAAATTTCAAACACGAGGATTTTCCCGCGCGTGTCTATCTAGTGAATCCGCGGCGCGATGAGTTGTGGGGACGGAAGGTCTATCCCGACTTCGCATCGCTACCGGAAAAGATAGATCTTGCTGTTGTCATAATTCCCGCCGAGGCGATCCCCGGCGTATTGGCCGAGGGGGCGGAGGCCGGTTTGCGCAACGCGCTGATTTACGCGTCGCGGTTCGGCGAGGGCGGCGACGACGTCGGCGCAGAACGGGCGGCAGAACTGCGCGACATCTGCGACCGGACGGGGCTGCGGATCTCGGGTCCGAACTGCATGGGGGCGATCTCGCTGCCCGAAAGACTGCTGTTCTATCCAACTTCGCGGGTCCGCGGCCTGCCCCTGGGATCAGTCGGCGTCGTATTCCAGTCCGGCGGCACCTTCCAGTTCTGGCTCGAACAGGGCGCAGCCCGGGGACTTGGCTATTCCTATGCGGTTTCCAGCGGCAACGAGCTTGATCTCGACATGGCCGACTACATAAATTTCCTCGTCGATGACGATCATACCCGCGTCATCGCCTGCATGGCGGAGGGGGTGAGTAGGCCCGATGCTCTAATGGCGGCGGTGGAACGGGCGTTCGAGGCCAACAAGCCGGTTTTGATGCTGAAAGTGGGGCATAGCGCAGCGGGACAGGCGGCGGCGCAAAGTCACACGGGTGCTCTGGCAACGGACCATCATGTGTTCACCGCCATGTGCCGCAAGTTCGGCGTGGTGCCCGTTGACACGCTGGACGCACTGATCGAGATGAGCCTCGCCTTTTCCGCCGGACGTCTGCCGCATGGCGACCGGGTTGCGTTGGTTGGCTACTCCGGCGGCGCGAAGGGACTGTTTCTGGATATCGCAGAGACCGATGGGGTGTCGATGCCTGATTTTACGCCGGAAACCCAGGCTGTGCTGCGAGAGCACATTGATGCCGGTGTTCCAACCAGCAATCCGCTGGACACTGGCGCTGGCCTGGCCCGGCGGTTTCCGGAATTTGCCGAAGTCGCAAAAATCGTAGCGCAGGATCCCAACATCGACATGGTGTCGGTCCAAGGGCAATTGCCGTTGGCGGAGGGCACAGCCGGCGATCCCGACCTTTTCCGCCAGATTCGCGATAGCACGGACAAGCCCGTGGTGGCGCATAACCGCATGTCGCAGAATATCAACGATGCGGGACGTGCGTTTCAGGCCGCCGCCGGCATTCCATTCCTGCAGCGCCTGCCCGAGGTAGCGACAACGCTAAAGGCGCTTGCGGCCTATGCCGAGCGCCGACGCCGGGGCATCCCCCCTTTCGCGGCGGATAAGGTTTCTTTGGATCCCGATGCGGCGGTCGAGGACGTTCTAGCTGGTCACGGAATATCTGGACCCAAATCGGCTTTCGCGTCCAACGCGGCGGGGGTTGGCGATAAAGCGTTAGGGGTCGGTTTCCCCGTCGCCGTAAAAATTGTCTCGCCCCAGGCAGTTCACAAGACCGAGGTCCGCGGCGTTGCATTGAACCTTGCGTCGCCGGAGGACGCGGTTGCGGCAGCGCAGGCGATGTCGGATAGGCTGTTGGCAGCCGAACCCGGCGCCGTCGTCGAGGGATTCCTGATCCAGCAAATGGTTGACGGTCTGGAAGTCATAGTCGGCGTGCGGGACGACCCGCAGTTCGGTGCAGTGCTGGCGCTAGGTATCGGTGGCGTTATGGTCGAAGCAATGCGCGACGTTGCGTTTCGTCTGCTGCCCGTCACTGACGAAGACGTCGGCGACATGATAAATGAGCTGAGGGCAAAGGCAGTGCTGGGTGCGTTCAGGGGTGCCGCCCCGCGCGATGTGGATGCGCTAGTAGCAGCCGTCGTCGGCCTGTCGAATTCTTGGCCTGCCCTGCAAGACCGGATCTCGGATATCGAGATTAACCCCATGATGGTGGGTGCGGAAGGCGAGGGCGTCGTCGCCGCAGATATACGCAGCCTTTCCCGAGATCAAAACTAAAAGGATTTGGATATGGACTACCAGCTCCCTGAAGAGCTGCGCCTGCTGCAGGAAACGGTGCGCCGGTTCGTCGACCGCGAACTGATCCCCATCGAACAGGACAGCATGGACGGACCCAAGCTGAAGGCAGAGGTGCAGGAATCGCTGGAGGAAAAGGCCAAAGCCATCGGTCTCTGGCTGTTCGATGTGCCGGAAGAATACGGTGGCCAGGGCCTTGGCCTGCTGGCGCGATCGATCGTCTGGACCGAATTGGCGCGTACCATCGCTCTCCCGACCCGCAACGTGAATATCTTTGGTCCGATCGTTAGCCCGATCCTCTACTACCTCAATGAAGAGCAGAAAAAACGTTATCTTTTCCCGGTTCTCGAGGGGAAGCTGCGGCACTGTTTTGCGCAGACAGAGCCCGAAGCCGGCGGCGATCCGGGCGGCATGCGTACCACGGCGGTGCGAGACGGCGCTTATTACGTCATCAATGGTATTAAGCGGTTTATCACCGGCGCGGCGGACGCCGATTTTGCCCAGGTGATCGCCGCAACCGACCGAGCAAAAGGTTCGCGTGGTGGTATATCGGCGTTCCTTGTCGATATGGATAGCCCAGGCGTCAAACTGTTGCGGGCGCAGGAAACCATGATGAATGACCGGCCCTGGGAAATCGCGTTTGAAGATGCGCGGGTGCCCGCCGAGAATATGATCGGTGGTGAAGGAGACGGTTTTAAATTCGCGCAGAACTGGATCAGCGCCGGGCGTATTCGCCACGGTGCGCGGGGTATCGGCGTGATTGAACGCTGCCTGGAACTTGGCGCGTCCTACGCCAAGCAGCGCGAAACATTTGGTAGGAAGCTGGCTGAGCGCCAGTCCGTGCAGTGGATGCTGGTCGATTCCTATGCAGATCTGCACATGCTGCGTCTGATGGTGCACACTGCCGCGGCCAAGCACGATGCGGGCGAGGATATCCGCTACGATTCCTATATGTGTAAGTACCTTGGCGATACGAAATCGTTCGAAGCCGCTGACCGCTGCATGCAGATATATGGCGGGATGGGCCTGACTACTGACCTGCCGATCGAGCGAATGTGGCGTGACCAACGCAGTTTCATTATCACTGAAGGCCCGACCGAGATCATGAAAATGGCGCTGGCGAGGCACGTAGTGCGTCAGTTCGGCGACTAAACTTCATTAAACGCCTGGCGGTATCCGCCCGTCATATATTGGACTAAATGTGAACTGGCGTTCCCTCCGGGATTCTTTCGCGGCGATACAAAACGGCGGCCCCGGGCCGTCGTTTTATGTTTTTCCGCGTTTTGACTCGCCTTTGCGTTTCCGACATCATTTCCCAAGAGCGGGATGACATTCAAAAAAAAGACGCCTTGAGGAGAGAGACAATGTTCGACCATTTCGAATGCGTGAAGGTAGAACTTCATGACGGCATCGCCTATGTGCGGATGAACCGACCGGAAAAGCGCAACGCTATGAATCCGCGCCTTCATGACGAGATGGAAGAAGCGCTGACCCATCTAGAAGTGGATCCCGATGCAAAAGTGATCGTGATCTGCGGCGCCGGCGGCAATTTCTCCGCTGGACAGGACCTCAAGATGTTTTTCCGGGAAAACGAGAAGAATCCTCTGGGACGCAAGACATCGCAGCGTGCCGCCAACCGTTGGCGCTGGGAACTGCTGTACAACTATGACAAGCCGACCATCGCCATGGTCGAAGGCTACTGTGTAGGTGGCGCTTTCATGCAGCTGTTGGCGACCGATTTCGCAATCGCGGCGGAGGACGCCACGTTTTCCCTGTCTGAGGTAAATTGGGGCATCCTGCCGGGGGCGCTTGTTAGCAAGGTGGTGGCCGATGCGGTGCTTCCGCGCCATGCACTTTATTATTGCTGCCTTGGCGACCCCTTCGACGGGCATGAAGCAGAGCGTATCGGCATGATCAATTTTGCAGTTCCCGCTGCCGAACTCGAAGCCAAGGTCGAGGAACTCGCCCAAAAGCTAATGGCAAAGAGCCCCCGCGTACTGCGCGCTACCAAGCAGGCCGTGCGTAATGTGCGGACGATGGATTTCGGTCAGTCCTACGATTACCTCGCCGAAAAAGGCCAGGCGATCCGTGTTGGTGATCAGGAGGACTCCTACAACACGGGCCTTCGCCAGTTCCTCGACGAGAAGAGCTACAAACCGACCTTCGAGCCGTTTAAGACCGGCACGCTGATCGAAAAGAAATAGACTCTGCTTAGTCGTGGCGGGCGGATACCCGTCGTATTCCTTTAGTGACGGCGATCCCCGGGGTTGCACTGTGTGGCACTGCTCTGCTGCTTACGCGGGGAAACCTGTCCGAGGAGGGCGGGGCAGTGCCTATCGGAAGAACGGCGCTCCGTTATGCTGACTATTCTCTGACATGGCTATGTGGCGTCGGCGTGGCTATCAAGATCGTCAGGCAGCTTGTTGCTCTCCCGTTGTTCACGGGGCTCGATATCCGGATCTGGGGCAAATACAAGTGGTGGCTGGGTGCGATTTACGCGGCCGCAGGGCTCGCTTTTCTGTAAGTGATGTTCGATGAGATCGTCGCGGTCCTCTCTTAGCCGCCGCTGTTGTTCGGGGCGTGTGCAGTGCTACTGCACCCGACCCCGAGTATCGACCGGCCAGACGTCAACCACCTTGTTATCCTTCAGCACGATATACTGATCGTAGAGGTTGATCGTCGTGTCGCAGTGGCTGGGAACAAGCTGCAGCTTGTCGCCTACGTCCAGCGGCACTTCGCCGCCGTCTTTCATGCGCAGGATGCCGTGTTCGTCGCCGCCGAATTCGAAGACGCAGCCTTTGATGCCGACGACGGCGGGCACTCCGTGGTCATTGCTGGCGGATTTCAGCCCGGCATCAATGATAACTCGGTCCGGTACGGGCTTGCTGACAACGGCGGTCAGGATAAACAGCGCGTTTTCAAAGGGCGGCGCGTTGGCGCCCGGCCACCCGATACCGCCGTAGCGTGAGTCCATGAATACGTAGGAACCCGTCTGAATTTCCGTCAGCAGGCCGCGGTCGAGATCGAACGGTGCCGTGCCCGTGCCGCCGCCCGTGCGAATGTCGACCGGCAGGCCGGCGTTCTCTACCTCGGAGATGGTGGCGGCCAGCTTGTCGAGGCCGGTTTCGGTCTGAGCAGCGCGTTCCGCTGGATCGACCGTCATCTGGATCTTGCCCTGATAGCCCTGCAATCCGGCGAAATTGAGGCACGGGTGTCCGGCAATCATCTGCGCCAGCCGTGCGGCTTCCGGCCCCGGCGGTACACCGCATCGGCCCTGGCCGATATCGACTTCGACCAGGACGTCCAACATTTTGCCCGCCAGTTGTGCGATGCTTCCCAGCATGTTGATGTTTTCTACGTTGTCGGCGACGACGGCAACCCGCGCTTGATTCCGGGCGGCCAGCAGCCGGCTGATTTTGCTCTCGCCGACGACCGGCGTGGTGATCAGAATGTTGTCTATGCCTTCGCTGGCGAGCACTTCTGCCTCGCCCAGCTTGGCGCAGCACACGCCGATAGCGCCGGCGTCGATCTGCTTCCGTGCTACAGTTGCTGATTTGTGGGTCTTGGCGTGCGGGCGGTAGGAAATGCCGGCCGTCTCAGTCATGTCTTTCATGCGCGCGATGTTGCGGTCCAGAGCGTCCGCGTCGACCGTGAGGACGGGGGTGTCGAGTTCTGCTGTTTTCACGTTGACGGCTCCCGCTCGTATACCACCTCGCCACCGACGATCGTCGTGTTTGAGACGATATCCTTGATGTCTTCTTCCGGGCAGGTCAGGAGGTCGGCGGAAAGCACGGCCATGTCGGCGAGCTTGCCTTCCTCGATGGAGCCCTTTTTGTCTTCTTCGAACGTCAGATAGGCACCGCCCATGGTGCCGCAGCGGAGCGCCTCTTCCCGACTCAACGCTTGGTCGGGAGCGATACGGTCTGCGGAAATCATGTTCCAGCGCGAAACCACTTGCCAGATCGGATAGAATAGCGTGGTCGGCACGTTGTCGGTCGCAAGGCCGATATTCACCCCCGCATCCAGCAGTCGGCGCACCGGTGCGATATCGTTCAGCCGCTCAGGTCCAAGTTCCTCGCGCAGAATGTGACCGTGCTTGTAGATGTAGCGGTTGGTGTGTGTGGTCATGACGACGCCGAGATCGGCGGCCTTCTGGATCTGTTCGGCATTCAGTACGTCGAGATGGCCGACCACCCAGCGCTTGTCGGTGATGTCGACCGCACGGTTTACCTCTTCGAAAATGTCGAGAAAACGCGGGCCGATAACGGCTAGGCGAATACTGTTGCGCGCCGCTTCGATCATGAATTCGACTATTCGGTTCTGCGGCACACCGTTGTCGTAGTTGAAACCCGACCAGCCGGTGTAGGGCGCGGCGGTGGCACGGAAGATGGCGTCGGCATCCATCCCAGTGTCGGTAAACATGCCGCCGACGCGCAGCCAGTCGTCTCCGAGACCGCGCTGGCCCAGCCATGAAGTCCAGTTCTGCATGACGGTGGAATATTCGATGTCGTTGGTCCCGCCCCAGGCCGGACTATATACCAGATGCGCGCGCACCGTCGCATCACCCGCAGTGTTTACCGCCTGATAGGTATTGATCAATTCCTGCGCCGCTCCGTGTTCTTCCAGAACGCTGGTGGTGGCGGTGGAATTGTAAATGGTCATGGCTTTTTTCAGTCCCGCGATCCGGTCCGATTGGGTGAAGCGCGGTGCAATGTGGAAATAGCCGAGTTCCGCCACCGGCATGAAATGCTGTTCGCGGATAAGCCCGGTCAGCTCGCCCAAGGAGTCCTTTTCGAATTCGATGGTCGACGTTGCAGGGTCAGTATTTTTTGAAATGCCAGCAAGGTCCAGTGCCTGCGTGTTGGCGACCGATTCCAGCGGCAGCTGATGCCGCCAGAACCCCCAGATTGGGCGGATATAGACAGGATTGTCCGGCGCCGCATCATCCAGCTCCAGCCGGGTCGGAAACCGGTTTTCATTCAGGCACCCCGGCACGTTCCAGTAATAGGGGGGATCGCCCACCGGCATGGTGACGATCCACTCGCCCGGCGCGGTGTTCGCCGCAAGTGTCCGGACGCGCTCCAGTATGTCGCCCACCGATTTGCAGCCTTCCAGCGAAGGGAACACATCTTTCAGCCCTTCCCGGTCCATATGCGCATGGCCATCCATTAGCCCGGGGATGACGGTTCGCCCACTCGCATCGACGATCCGGGTTTCCGGCCCGGCGAGCGCGGAGACCTCGGCCGCGCCACCGACCGCGACAATCCGTTCGCCTTTGGTGGCGACAGCTTCGGCGATGGAGTTCGACGGGTCGACCGTGGCGACTTTGCCATTGGTAACAATCAGATCGGGGTGGAAATCGGTCATTTTTGTGCTCCCGCTCCAGCCCACTTCCCCTCCTGGCTACCCGACGCCAGTTTTTGTTTATGGCGGGGAGGAGGGGGGGTGAAGCCGCAATAAAATAGTGCGTTACCTGCCAACTGCCGAGGCTTCGCGCCGCGTATCCGCTGCACCAGTAAGCACGCCGTTGTCGAGGATCTCGATGGTCTTGGCCGACCCAAAATAGGACGCGCCTGAGCCATATTTCACTTCGTGGCCACGGCGGCCCAGTTCCTCGGCGATCTCTGCCGGATATCCGTCTTCCAGCATGAAAGACCCGTCCAGGCCAACCGACCAACGTGGGTTTTCGATGGCGGTCGTCAGTTCCATTCCGCGGTCCACTAGATTGGTCAGCACCTGCACCATGGACAATGTCTGCCCGGGACCGCCGGGCGTGGTCATGAGGTATTTCGGCTTACCGTCCTTCAGCACCATGACCGGGTTCAGCGTGTGCGACGGTCGCTTCCGCGGGGCGACGTTACGCGGATCGGCAGGGTCGACGCGGAAACCGGTCATCCGGTTGTTCATCAGGATGCCGGTGCCGGGGTCCATAAAGGCACTGCCGAATACGTGGAATACCGACTGCACAACCGACATCGCATTGCCGTCGCCGTCCGCGATGACGATGCAGGACGTGCCGCCCTTGTTCTCGAACGTGCTGGGTTCGGTGCCGTTGATGACACAGTCCTGCAAATTTTTTGTGGTATCTGCGCCGAGCAGGTGATCGACCGGTAGATCCACCACCCTAGGGTCGGAAACATATGGCTGACCCAGGGTGAAAGCTGCCTGCATGGCGCGGATCAGGTAATCCAGCCGGTCAGTTTCGTTGTCCGCGATCTGGTCCGACGTCAGCGCCGACAGACCATTGAGCTGTAGCAGCATCAGAATGCCGTATGAATTGGGGGGCATCACCTGCACAGTATGGCCACGATAATCGGTCGACAGCGGATCGACCCATTCGGGTTCATAACCCGCGAATTGGTCGGCTGCCAGCAGGCCGCCATTGGCCACCGCGTAGTCGCCGATGGATTTCGCGATATCTCCTTCGTAATAAACCGCGCTTTTTTCGGCGGCGATCTTGCGCAGTGTCTCCGCCAGTGCCGGTTGGCGCAGGATGTCACCGGCCTGCATGCGGTTGCCGGCGTCATCGAAATAAAGAGCCCGTGACGCGGGGTCGGCCATGACGTCGTTGCGGAACAGGTCCAGCCCCGCCGTCATAACGCGCGATGCCGGATGCACCTCCGCCGCGTCGATGGCATCTTCGAACAGTTCCGCCCAAGGCAGCTTGCCGTATCGTTCGTGCAGTCGTTCCCAGCCGCGCACCATGCCGGGGACCGAAACCGCGTTGGGACCGCGGTCAGGGATGCCATCCTTGTAGTATTCCGGCGTCGCCCCGTCCGGGGCATGGCCAGTGGCGTTCAGCCCGATGGTTTTGCCTTCCGAGGCATCGTGGTAGAGAAAGAATGCATCGCCGCCCAGCGACGTCGCCTGCTGAAGGACGACCGAAAGCGTTGCTGAGGTGGAAATCATCGCATCAACCAGCGATCCGCCCTTGTCCAGCGTGCGGAGGCCTGCCGTGGATGCGAGCGAATGCCCGGACACCACCATCCCCTTAGTCCCGTACACGGGCGTGCGCGCCAGCCTTACGCCGGCAAAAACGTCTGTCCCCATGAGGTCTCTCCCTATTGGCCAAGGGAATGTCCGAAATGGGCGGCGGGGTGTCAATCCGGGGCGAGGCAGTGTAGTCACTTGCGTTTCTGCGACGTCTGAAAAAACACCGCACCGGCGACCACCAGCAGCGCGGCAATGGCGAGGTCGTCCCGCAGGGTTTCTCCTAGAATCAGCCCGACAAGGCGGACCGATCCGTTACCCAGTCGCCCCCCGGGGCCGCTTACTTTTTTGAGTATGTCCTCGGACAGAAATCCCCGCCTTCGCGGGGACCACGGGCTATATAACTCCTACCGTCATTCCCGCGAAGGCAGAAATCTCGGGCCTTTAAAGCCCCTCAGCCTGCCAGGCGCGTTTCCACCAGTTCCGCCCAGTAGCTGGCGCCGATCGGCAGGGCCTCGTCGTTGAAGTCGTAGTTTGGGTTGTGGAGCATGCAGCCGCCTTCTCGGGGGCCGTTGCCCATCCACATATAGGCGCCGGGCTTTTCGTTCAACATGAAGGCAAAATCTTCCGCGCCCATCATCGGGTCCTTGTCGAGGAACACGCGTTCTTCGCCGGCAATTTTGCGGGCGACGGCGGCGGTGAGATCGGTTTCAGCGGCATCGTTGATCGTCGGCGGGTAGCGGCGTTCGTAGTGCACCTCGACGCCGACATCGAAAGTAGCGCCGATACCGCTGGAAATCCGCCGGATTTCCGCTTCAAGGTGCTCCTGCATCTCCTCCTTGAAGGCGCGGGTGGTGCCGCGGATGACGGCTTCTTCCGAGATGACGTTCCAGGTGTCGCCGGAATGCATCTGCGTGACAGAGACGACGGCGGCATCGAGAGGGTTGACCGTTCGGCTGGCGATGGTTTGCAGGGCCGAGACCAGGTGCGACCCGGCGACGATCGCGTCGCGTCCCAGATCGGGCAGGGCGGCGTGGGTGCCGATGCCTTTCAGCGTGATCTCAAAAATATCGCAAGATGCCATGATCGGGCCGGGCCGGATGGCAAATTCGCCGACTGGAATACCCGGCATGTTGTGCATCCCGTACACGCTCTCGACCGGGAATTTTTCAAACAGGCCTTCCTCGACCATCACCTGTCCGCCGCCTTCGTTTTCCTCCGCCGGCTGGAAGATGAAATGCACTGTGCCCGCGAAATTCCTCGTCTCGGACAGGTACTTGGCCGCACCCAGCAGCATGGTGGTATGGCCATCATGGCCACATGCATGCATCTTGCCGGGGTTCTGGGATTTATAGTCGACGTCGTTTGCCTCCTCGATATCCAGCGCATCCATATCGGCGCGGAGTCCGATGGCCGGGCCGTCACCCCTGTCACCTTTCAGCGTGCCGACCACGCCGGTGCCCGCCAGCCCGCGATGCACGGCGATACCGAATTCGTGCAGCCGCAGCGCCACGTAATCGGACGTTTTGTGCTCTTCGAAGGCGGTTTCAGGGTGCTGGTGGATATGGTGCCGCCACTCGGTCATTTCTCCAGTGAATTCGGCGATACGGTTGTTGATCGGCATGGTCGTGTCCTTCGGCTTGGGACAGGAAATATAGCATGTTTTTGGCTGAGGCTATCGCCGCAGGAAACCGGGCACGGTTTCTAACGTTCTCCCTGCGTGGGGAGGGTCAGGGAGAGGGGGAGACAAGCCTATTTCACCCTCTCCCTCATGGGGGAGGGGACAAAACTAGTCGGCCCGCGCGAAGCCGGTCCGCTAAACTCGCTCTGACAGCCAGATGGCGAGCTTCGAGCCTTTCTTGATAACCGCCGAGAGAGCCTCGTAACCGGGGGTTTCCTCAGCCTCGTGCGCAATGGCCGTGTCACGGTGTTCAAGCTCGTCTTCGCGGAATTTCTCGATGGTCTCGCGCAGTTCTGCCTCGTCGTCACCCAGAGCGGCGGCTTGTTTCGCGTAATGCTCGTCGATGACTTCCTCGACCGCGGCGGTGCAGGCCATCGCCGCGCGTTCGCCCATCAGCGCAGTGGCTGCACCCAGTGCAAATCCTGCGGCGTGCCAGACAGGCATTAGCGCGGTCGGGCGTACCCGGCGACCGCCGATCAGTTCGTTGAATTTGTCGCGATGTTCGCGTTCCTGTTTTGCCATGTGCCGGATCACGTCGGCCTTATCGCTGTTGCCGAGTACCGCCAGCTGGCCTTCGTAGATGCGCACAGCTCCGTATTCACCGGCATGATCGACGCGGACGATCCGTTCCAGCAATTTTTCGGTGGGCAGGTCGCCCGGTAAAATGCCGTGCTCGGTCCGTTTCTTTGTCGGCGTCGGCTCGCTCCGATGATCGGTCATGCAGATTTCTCCTTCAACTGACGCCAGCCCGCAACGCCGCAAAATGCAGAAAGGACGGTACAGGCCAGCGCATTCCAGGTCGCTATCGATAGGCCGAACAGCGACCAGGGTATCTCGTCGCAGCGCACCACCGGCGCGGCCAGCAGCATTCTGCGCAATTCGTCGATCGATTGCGCGCTGTTCAGGCCACTGTCACCCGAGCACGAACTTGGCCCCGCGAACCAATGTTGTTCTACGCCCACGTGATATAGGGCGATACCCGCACCAACGGCAAATGCGATCGCGGCCAGCCAGGTCAGAAACAGACGTTCGCGCGGTTCGCGAAACCATAACAGCGCGCCGACACCTATGACGATCACAGCCCCATGCGGGAGGCGTTGCCACAGGCAAAGTTTGCATGGAGCGACACCGCCGAGATACTGGGAACCCAGCGCCACCAGCAATGCAATTGCGGACGCAGCCATTGCCCACAATGGCACGTCGCGGTCATTGACGGTGATGCCGGCAATTTTCATGGCGTATCCCTGTGTTGGCGGTTCTTGTCCTCTCCTTCTCCCGACCACCGACGGGATCGTACTAATGGATGTACGGGAAGGGAGAGTGCCAGAGCGATATCCGCGTATGCAGATTGGGTCAATGTATGAACTTTAGTAACACAAACCCGCCGATCAGCAGCACACATAATAGTGCGAACATCAGGCCCAGGCGTTTCTCGATAAATTCGCGGATCGGCTGACCGATGTAATAGAGCAGCGCTGCGACAACGAAGAAACGCAAACCTCGCGCCAGCACAGAGGCAATCGTAAACGTGCCCAAATCCAGATTGGTGACGCCGCTGGCGATCGTGATCACCTTGTAGGGGAACGGCGTCACGCCAGCCATAAACACGATCCAACCGCCGTACTCGTTGTACCGCGCTGTGAAGTCCGAGAATTTCACCCCGTATCCATAGATATCTAGGATCGGTCGGCCAACGCCCTCGTAGAGGCCGGCGCCGATGGCGTATCCCAGCATGCCGCCGAGGACGGAAGCGATGGTGCATATCGCGGCGTAGCGCCAGGCGCTGTTGCGGGAAGCCAGGACCATAGGTATCAGCAGCACGTCCGGCGGGATCGGGAAGACTGAACTTTCGACGAAAGCGACGGCTGCGAGCACCCAAACCGCGTTTTTACGGGAGGCTAGGTCCATGGTCCAGTCGTAGAGGGCGCGTATCACAAAATCGTCCTTTTCAGGTTTTCCGGGGTGTAGCAAGGGTGTCCGGCAGCGGCAAGCGGTGGTTCTGCTATCGCGCGAATTGTTCTAGAATACACTCATGAACACGCAACCTGCCCCGATACAGGCCCCAGATGCGGTGTCGGCTATCGCTGCTGCCCGCACCCTCGCCCCGACGCTACGCGACCGTGCAGCCGAAACGGACGCGCTCCGCCGCCTGCCGGAGGAAAACGTTGCGGATATGAGGGCCGCTGGCCTTTTCCGCGTCATCCAGCCTGCCCGGTGCGGCGGCTGGCAGATGGACTTTCATGCCCATCTCGATGTCGTGGAGGAAATTTCCGCCGGCTGCGGTGCCTCCGGCTGGTGTCTTGGCGTTCTTCAGATTCATTCTTGGGTCGCAGGCCTCCTGAGCCAGCAGGCTCAGGACGATATCTACGGCGCCGATCAGGATACGCTGATCGTCGCTGTGCTCAACGCGCGGGGAGAGGCGGTGCGGGGCGGCAACGGATATCGCGTGAGTGGATTTTGGCCGTTCGGGTCCGGGTCCGAGCATTCTCAATGGGCGATACTCGGCGCCAGGGTGCTAGACGAAGACGGCGAGGTCGCTGACGAGGGATGTTTCCTTATTCCGACGTCCGAAATCGAGATCAAGGACGATTGGCGCGTCGTGGGCCTGCGCGGGACCGGCAGCTGCAGCCTGGTCGCAAACAACGTAGACGTGCCAGCGCACCGGTTTATCTCGTTCATCGACGGGCGGGCCGGCAAGACACCCGGGGGGCATTTGCATGACGGCACCTTGTATAAGGCGCCGCTGGCCCCGTCCCTGGCCATCGCGCTGTGTGGCCCGGCGGTCGGTATTGCTGAGGGAGCAATCAATGATTTCATCGGATATGTAGCGGGACGAACCAACCCCCAGTTGCGTGGCGCAACGCAGATCGATTCTCCGTTGACGCATCAGATGGTTGCGGAGGCAAAGGCGCAGGTCGACGCGGCACGCATGCTGTTGCACCGAGCCGCCGACGATATCCACGAGGCGGCGGAGAACGGCGGCGAAATGCCGGTGGAGATCCGTGCCCGTATCCGGATGGATAGTGCCTACGCGGTGCGGCTCTGTATGGAGGCTGGTGAGGCCATGTTTCTTGCAAGCGGTGGGTCAGGGCTGGCGGAGAGCAATCCGGTTCAGCGCGCCTGGCGTGATCTGCATGCCATTAACCAGCATGCGCTCCTGCAGCTGCCGACAAACGCCGAAATCTATGGGCGGACCATTCTCGGTCTGGATCCAGGGTCCGATATTCTCTAGCTCTCCATCCAGAGCGCGAACAACCCCGCTAGCAAAAAGACAATCGCCAGGACGCCCATCGCTGGCCAGCTTGGCCGGCGGGCGCGTTCGCGGATAATGATCCGGATCATGTAGATGCTGCTTGCCGCCGCCCAAACCATGGCTGTGCCAAGCGCGAACAGAACACACGAGAGCCTGTCCCAGCCTTTCCCGTTTTCTCCCAATGCAATCAGAACGGCGAAAAGGAAGGTGAGGCCGAGCGTAAGGTGTAGCTGGCGGATTAGGTATCGGGGGATACGGGTCAACATGATTTAGCAACCCTCTCAGCTGCCTCCGCCCCGCCGCCCCAGCTCTCGCGTACTCGCTTGGCGACTAACTTGTTATATGTGATCACGGCCCAGACAAAGATTACGCCGGCAACGATTAGCACCGTCATGGTGATATCCATGATAAATGCCCCTCCCAAAGCTGTTCTGCCTGTAACCACGCAGAATATGGGAAGCCCGTACCGGGCGCCAGTAGACCCGCCGCAAGCGCCTGCCAGACGCTGACCACTTGACCCTGCGGCCCGACCCGGGGTAAAGCCGGATGCGTTGCGGGCGTGGCGGAATTGGTAGACGCAGTGGATTCAAAATCCACCGGTGGCAACACCTTGGGAGTTCGAGTCTCCCCGCCCGCACCATCTTTCGAAAATCGCTAAACCGGCACTTCGCCCTACACCGTCGTGGGGTACATCTCGCGGCGGAACCCGTCGAGGTCGTTGAACGCATGGTGCAGGCATAGCCGGTTATCCCAAACCGCCAGGGTGCGCGGCCCCCATCGCCGCGCCCAGCAGTACGGCGGTAATGTGGTCGTATACTTTCGCCAGGTTCGCGAATTCGCCTGTCGGATGTATGTCCATAACTGTTTCCACTGTTATCGATGTGATCTAACAATGGCGGCGGGCGACAAAAAAGGCCGGCGAATCAATCCGCCGGCCTTTTCCGTTTCGGAGGTCCAAGCACTATGCGGCGGCGGCTTCCTCGGCCGCGTTCGCCGCCTTCACGCTGTCGCGCGCGCAGCAGCGTTCGTAATACGCTTTCACATTCGGGTGCGCCGACAGGTCGTATTTCGCCGGTTTGGCCCAGTTCAGGATTGCCGTAGCGTAGCAATCGGCGACGGTGAAATCATCGCCCATCAGGTACTGTTTGCCTTCCAGCGCTTCGTTCATGAAGTTCAGTCGGATTTCCAGCCGTGACCGGGCCACCGGACGGTAGTCTTCCGGAATGTTTGGCAGGAATATCGGCGGCAGGTTTTTATGCAACTCGGAGCCGATAAAGCCTAGCCAGTCCTGGACCTTATAACGCTCGGAAGTACCGGCCGCCGGTATGAGTCCTTTTTCAGGATGCTGGTCGGCGAGGTACTGCAGGATCACGCCGCATTCGCTGAGGCCCGTGCCGTCGTCGGTCTCGATATAGGGGACGTATCCTTTAGGGTTGTGCCCCTTGAAGTCACCGCCATCGGGCAGTTTCTTTTCCATAAGATTAACGGCGATCAGCTCCGGCTCGATACCCAGTTCGCGCATGGCGATGTGCGGACCGAACGAACACGTGCCCTTGGTGTAATACAGTTTCATGGAACCTCTACTTAGATCAATTTTCTCAATTATTCTTAGATGCGATTATCACACGGCCGGATGCGCCCGGTCTAGCCGCCGCCGGTCATATTTGTGTGTGCGCCTGTCTGGTCTTAGCTGAAACAATCCCCGCCGTTCACCGCCACGTACTGACCGGTCATGAAATCGCTTTCCGGTGACGACAGGAACACGCAGGCGCCGGTCAGATCCGCCGGCAACTGTTCACGCTGGATGGCGCGTGACTGGATCACCAGGTTCTTGTCATGATCGCCCTCCGGTCCCCAGTCGAGGACGGCTTCGCTCATGGTCAGGCCGGGTGCCAGAGTGTTGATGCAGATATTGTCGGTGCCCAATTCGTTGGCGAGGCATCGTGTCATCGCGTAAACGCCACCTTTCGACGTGACGTAGTGCAACATGAACGGTACGCCTTTCAGAATCGTGTCCGACCCCACATTGACGATCTTACCGTATTTCTGTGGCCGAAAAACCTTAACGGCAGCCCGGCACATCAGCAGCATGCCACGCACGTTGACCGACTGCACCTTGTCCCACAAGTCGATATCGATCTCGTCAAAAGGCTGCGGCTGCAGCGTACCGAACATCGCCGCGTTATTGATCAGGATATGCAGCCCGCCGAATTCCGAGACGACGTCATCGACCAGTTTCAGTGTCGCGGCCTCGTCGCTGATATCGCAATCGAAAGCGGCAATTTCCGCACCGCTTACTTCTGATGAAATCCGTTCCGCCGCCTCCGCGCCGTCGAGAATATCGACGATGGCGACCTTCGCGCCCTCTTCGGCCAGCGCCTTGGCATAGGATGCGCCGATACCCTGTGCCGCGCCCGTGACAATCGCGACCTTTCCGTCAAGCTTTCCCATTGGCTCCTTCCCCCTCGTTTATTTATTGCGCGACTCATGACATGCTTTGCGGCGGGTCGCAAACCTCCGTAAATTGGCCCTCCATCAAAATTTTGGAGCCCCCGATGAGACTGCTGACGTTTCTGTTTATTTTGCTGACGGCATTGCCTGCGGCTGCAGACACGGATCCACCCGACGGTGCGATCGTCCTCACGGTGACCGGCAACATCCCCCAGACCCACCACGGCCCGATTTGGCTGACATTCGATCTGCCAAGCGATCGTCCCGCTACCAAAAAGCAAGAAGGAAAATGGCCATGTGCGATTTTCCTGACTCACATGGAATGGGAACTCCCATGATCGACCCTAAACTGTTTAAATTCGCTACGCTTGGCCTGCACGCGGGTCAGCAGCCCGATCCCGCCACCGGCGCGCGGGCGCAGCCGATTTACCAGACCACGTCCTACGTTTTTAAGGACACAGATCAAGCCGCGGCACTGTTCAATTTGGAACGTGCGGGGCACATCTATTCGCGGATATCGAACCCGACCGTGGCTGTGCTGGAAGAACGGATTGCCGCGCTGGAAGGCGGGCTTGGTGCGGTGGCGACGGCTTCCGGACAGGCGGCGTTGCATCTGGCAGTCGTTACGCTGATGGGGCAGGGGGGACACATCGTGTCGTCGGCCTCGATCTACGGCGGGAGCCACAATATGTTCTATCACACGCTGCCGCGCTTTGGGATCACGGCGACATTCGTCGATCCGCGCGATCCCGATGCCTTTGCCAGGGCGATTACGCCGGACACGCGGCTGATTTTCGGGGAGACGCTTGGCAATCCGGGGCTGGAGGTCATGGACCTGCCGAGGATCGCCGAAGTCGCCCACGATGCATGTATCCCGCTGATGATCGACAACACTTTCGCCACGCCCTACCTCTGCCGGCCCTTCGAGCACGGCGTTGATATCGTCATGCATTCCGCCACCAAGTTTCTGGGGGGGCATGGTACGTCGATTGCCGGCGCGATCGTCGATTCCGGCAATTTCGATTGGGAAGCATCCGACAAGTTCCCGACGTTGACGGAGCCCTACGAAGGATATCACGGCCTCGATTTCGCCGAGGAATTCGGCCCAGCCGCTTTTATCATGCGTGCGCGGGCCGAAGGCCTGCGCGATTTCGGCGCGACACTCAGCCCGACCAATGCCTTCAACATACTGCAGGGCGTCGAAACCTTGCACGTTCGCATGGACCGCCACGTTGCCAACGCCCGAAAGGTCGTGGAATTTCTCGGCCGGCATGACGGCGTCGATTGGGTCACATGGCCCGAACGCGACGATCACCCGGACAAGGACCTGGCTGCGGAACTGCTGCCAAAGGGGCCGGGTGCGATCTTTCCCTTCGGAATAAAGGGCGGTCGTGAGGCCGGCCGTGTGTTTATCGAACGGCTTGGCCTGTTCTCGCATCTTGCCAATGTCGGCGATGCTAAGTCGCTGGTTATCCACCCGGCATCGACCACACACCAACAGATGGACGCCGCGTCTCTTGAGGTGGCCGGCATCGGCGAGGAACTGGTTCGGCTGTCAATCGGGCTTGAAGATGCCGACGACCTGATCGCCGATCTCGACCAAGCGCTGCATGCGGCCCTGCGGGCGACATAGATAAAGGCGGCCGGGTAATGGAGCTGAAAGTAGACGACAAGACGGTATTCGCGGCGACCGGGGGCAAACCGTTCGATCCCGGCCTTCCCGCAGTGATCTTCGTCCACGGCGCAGGGATGGATCATACCATCTGGGCGCTGCAGACCCGATGGTTCGCTTGGCACGGCTACGGTGTGCTGGCGATCGACCTGCCAGGGCACGGCAAATCCGATGGACCTGCATTGGAAAGCATCGGAGACATGGCCGCTTGGATGGGCCGCCTGGTCGAGGCCTGCGGTGCGGATAACGTGTCGTTGGTGGGCCATTCCATGGGATCGCTGATCTCGCTTGCCGCGGCGGCGTCGGCGGGCGACCGGATATCTGGCCTTGCGCTGCTCGGCGTCGGCGCCACGATGCCGGTGCACCCGGATCTGCTGGCTGCGACGAAATCCAACGATCCCGCAGCCTGGGATCTGATCGTGTCGTGGGGTTTCGGCAAACCGGCTCATTTCGGTTTCAACAAGGCGCCTGGCATGTGGATGCAGGGTGGCGGGCGATCGCTGCTGGCGCGTGCGCGGGACGATGTGCTGGGCATCGATATGGCTGCCTGCGACGTCTTTAAGGACGCGCTCGATGCGGCCGCGAAGGTGGCCTGTCCGACGCTGATCATCGCTGGTGACCGCGACATGATGACCCCGCCAAAGGCGGCCGCGCCGCTGGCCGAGGCGATTCCGGACGCGATGACGATCGTTTTGAGGAATTGTGGTCACATCATGATGGTCGAACGCCCGGACGAAACCCTCGATGCGTTGATCGACGCGCTGTAACCGGACCGGAGAGGACGCTGTTTAAACGCGGTTCGCCCAGTTAAACTTCCCCGCGGATATCAAGAGAGCACCGGTGAAACTAGTACAGGCATCGGAAAAGAAGTGGCGCTTTCCAGCTCCGCCATCGTAAGGGTAGAATCCTGATCAAGCGCCTGATTGAGGGCGAGTCCGGCAGCACCGAGAATTACGGGTTGCACATCGGGCGTGAAAGCGCGGAATTCTTCTCGCCCCGCCATCGTCACCCGTGGGACCAGACCCGTTACTGCGTTTCTGGCAGAGTGCCAATCGGGCCGGGCAAGACAATCGATGCCGGGGAAATCGGCTATTTTCCCGAAGGGCTCCACTATGGCCCGCAGGAAGGGCCGGAACGTACCGTGATGGTCCTCCAGTTCGGGGGCGCGAGTGGCAAGGGCTATCTGAACAGGGACGATGTGAACCGTGCCTATGACGAACTGGGCGAGTTGGGCCGCTTCGAGAACGGGGTTTTTCATCGCAACCTGGGCGGGGGAAAACGAAATCTCGACGGCTACGAAGCCATCTGGCGGCACCTGACTGGCGCACCGCTGGCGTTTCCGTCGCCGCGTTACAGCGAACCGGTGATTATGAAACCGGGCCATTTCTCATGGCGGAGGAGCCCGACATCCGGCACCGAACAAAAAGACCTGGGCCGGTTTTCCGACCGGGGGACCGAGGTAACAGTATATAGGCTCGCGACCGGTAAACGCAGAGTTCTGCCCGGCAAAGATCACCTGCGGGTCGTGTTTGTGATGAAGGGACGCGCAAAATGCGGTCGCAAATCTTACTTGCGCCATACCGCCATCGAGTTTGCACCCGGCGAGACAGCAGCCTTCGCCCCCGAGGCGCACACCGAGCTTCTCTGCATGACCATACCGTCGCTGGCGACAATGGAATTGAAGGCGGTTCGAGGGCTCAAACCTCTCCGAACCATCCCAGAATGGCGGTCAACGTGATGAACGAGAGCGGGGTCGTCATCACGATCCCGGCGGCAGCGCGAAACAGTAAACAGAGGTGTTCAGGGCCTCCGAGCTGGTCACACCCCGCAGCTTCACCAGCCCTGCGAGGTGCCCGCAAAGGACAATCCCGAAAACGGGAAGGGCGACGTTGAGGACGGCTTGCACGGCAGATGGCTTCCGAGGAAGATGATGTTTCGAACGAGAGGCCCACCCCATGCCGAAAACTGACATCAAAAAATTCGACGATTTCGACTACATCATCGTTGGTGCGGGAACGGCGGGCTGCGTGCTGGCCAACCGGCTGAGTGCCGACCCGAACGTAAACGTCCTGCTGCTCGAAGCCGGCGGCAAGGACAACTATTTCTGGATCAAGATCCCCGTCGGCTATCTGTATACGATGAACAATCCGCGCACTGACTGGTGCTTCCAGACTGAGGCAGAGCCGGGTCTTAACGGGCGCACGCTTGCTTACCCGAGGGGCAAAACGTTGGGTGGCTGTTCCGCGATAAACGGAATGATCTATATGCGGGGTCAAGCGCGGGATTACGACCAGTGGCGCCAGATGGGCAATACCGGTTGGGGCTGGGAGGACGTTTTACCGGTATTCCGAGAGTCCGAAGACTTTGCAGGCGGTGAGAGCCAACTGCACGGCGTGGGCGGCGAATGGCGAGTGGAAGGCCAGCGATTGTCGTGGGAAGTGCTGGATGCATTCCGCGAAGCCTGTACCCAGGTGGGCATTCCCAAAAACGAAGATTTCAATGCAGGCACCAACGAAGGTGCGGGCTATTTCCAAGTCAACCAGAAGCGTGGCGTCCGGTGGAGTGCCGCTCACGCGTTTCTGCATCCAGTGAAAGACCGGGCCAACCTGACCGTGCTGACCCATGCGCAGGCAAAAAAGCTAACCATGGCCGATGGTCGCGTGACCGGTGTCGATTTCTGGCTCGACGGGACGGATGCTCATGCCAGTGCTGCGCGGGAAGTCGTACTTGCCTCCGGCTCGGTCGGATCGCCACAGATCCTCCAGCTGTCTGGCATCGGTCCCGGCGCATTGCTGCGTGACCATGGTATCGATGTAGCGCACGAATTACCCGGCGTCGGCGAGAACCTTCAAGACCACCTACAGATCCGCGCGGTCTATAAAGTGCAGAATGCCAAGACTTTAAACGAACGGGCCAACAGCCTGATCGGCAGGGCGGGGATGGGGCTGGAATATATTCTTTTCAAGCGCGGGCCGATGACCATGGCGCCCAGCCAGCTTGGTGTGTTCACGAAGTCCGACGATCATTTAGAAACGCCGAACCTTCAGTATCATGTACAGCCCTTATCTCTCGATAAGTTCGGCGATCCGCTGCATCCGTTCCCCGCGATCACGGCATCGGTGTGTAACCTACGCCCCGACAGCCGCGGCCACATCCGTATCACCAGCCCGGACCCAAGGGCCAAACCCTCGATCCGGCCCAATTATCTGACCGCGGAGACCGACCGCCAGATCGCCGCCAACGCCTTGAAGCTGACACGCAGGATCGTCGGCGCCCCGGCGATGGAAAAATATCAGCCCGAGGAATATCTGCCTGGCCCGCAGGTGGCGACCGATGAAGATCTCTCCCGCGCCGCCGGCGATATCGCGACCACTATTTTTCATCCGGTCGGGACCTGCAAGATGGGCTCGGACGATATGGCCGTGGTCGATGACCGCCTCAGCCTGCGGGGGCTTGGGGGCCTGCGTGTCGCCGATGCCTCCATTATGCCAACAATCACCTCCGGCAACACCAATTCGCCTACAATCATGATCGCGGAAAAGGCGGCGGCAATGATAAAAGAGGATCGCGCCGCATGAACGACGATCTGTACCGGGGCATCGAGGACCTTGGCCCCGATTTAGCCGGAGCATTCGACGTCACTACACTGGACCGAGAATTCTACGAAAATCCGTATCCCGTATTCCACGCGCTGCGCCGCCATGTGCCGGTACACAAGATGACGTCTGGCGCCTGGTTCCTGACACGCCACGCGGATCTGGATATCGCTTATCACGACCCTGTTTTATTTGCATCGGACAAGACGGTCGATTTCAGAAAGACCATGGGCGAGACATCCCTTTACGAGCATCACACAACTAGCCTCGTTTTTAATGACCCGCCCGACCATACGCGGGTGCGCAAGCGCCTGGCGCCCGCGTTTACGCCCCGGGCCCTGCGGGCACTGGAGTCGCGGGTCGTCGAGGTGGTCGACGCGTCGCTGGACGCGGTCGCGGAGATGGCGTCGTTCGATCTGCTGCACGATTATTCAATGAAACTGCCAATCGAGCTGATCGGCGACATGCTCGGCGTGCCGCAGGAAGACCGGCCCAAGCTGTCCCCCTGGGCGGTGGCGATCCTCAGCGGGCTGGAAGCCGATCTGACGCCGGAGCAACGGGATGCCGCGGCCCGCTCTGTGGACGATTTTAAGGACTACCTGCGCTGGCTAATTTCGGAGCGGGAGAGAAATCCCCTGTCGGACGACACCGGTGAGGTTCTGTCGAAGCTTGTCGGGCCCGACGAGGACGGCGAGTCACTCACCGAACTGGAACTGTTGCACAACTGCATTTTTCTGCTGAACGCCGGTCACGAAACGACGGCGAATACCGTGACCAATGGTATCGATGCGCTGCTGCGTTTTCCGGATCAACTGGAACGCCTGCGGGCCGATCCCGACCTGATCGTTCCCGCTATAGAAGAACTGCTGCGTTTCGAAAGTTCGGTCCAGCTTAACAACCGGAAACTAACCGCAGATGCCGAAATCGGCGGCGTGGCGATGAGGAAGGACGATTACATCTGGCTTTGCATCGGCGCCGCCAACCGAGACCCGGAGCAATTTCCCGATCCAGATACGTTAGATATCGGGCGCGAGCGCAACCGGCATCTGGCCTTTGGATCCGGCATTCACGCCTGCGCCGGCATGTCGCTTGGTCGAACGGAGGCGCGGATTGCTCTGCTGGGCTTTGTGCAGCGCTTCGCGGAAATAGAAACCTCCGGAATGGCGCTGCGCCATCCGCGCGCGCGGTTCCGCGGTTTTATCGACTATCCGGTGACAGTGACGGCGTGATTGACCCAAATCCCATAGGCCCTTAGGTTCCCGGCCTTCTGATATCCGCAAAAGGATCTGGCAGGTGGCCGATCTCAAAACACTCGGCGCGGAAGCCAAGGCATGGCCGTTCGCCGAAGCCCGGAGCATTTTGAAGCGTACTGGCGGTAACACGCCTGACAAGGGCTACGTATTGTTCGAAACCGGTTACGGGCCGTCCGGCTTGCCGCATATCGGCACCTTTGGCGAGGTTGTGCGTACGACCATGGTGCGCCGCGCCTTTGAAGCCGTATCTGATATCCCGACAAAGCTGTTTGCTTTTTCTGACGATATGGACGGATTGCGTAAAGTGCCGGACAACGTGCCGCAGCAGGAGATGATGGGCGAACACCTTGGCAAACCGCTGACCAGCGTGCCCGATCCGTTCGGTACCCATGACAGTTTCGGTGCGCACAACAATGCCCGCCTGCAGGCGTTTCTCGACGCATTCGGGTTCGACTACGAATTCAAAAGCGCGACCGAGTGCTACACATCGGGCAGGTTCGATGAAACACTTTTACAGATCTTGGAGCTCTACGACGCGATCACCGGTGTCATCAAGCCGACACTCGGCGAGGAACGGCGAGCAACCTACAGCCCGTTTCTGCCAGTATGTCCGAAAACCGGGCGTGTCCTGTTGGCGAAGATCGTCGAAACGAAGGCTGATGCAGGTACCGTAGTCTACGAGGACGAGGACGGATCGCTCGTCGAAACGCCGGTTACCGGCGGGCACTGCAAACTCCAGTGGAAGGCCGATTGGGCCATGCGTTGGACCGCTTTGTCGGTCGATTACGAGATGTCTGGCAAAGATTTGATAGATTCGGTGCGTTTGTCGGGCCGGATTTGTCATATTTTGGGTGGAAAACCGCCGGAGGGCTTCACATACGAGCTTTTTCTCGACGAAAACGGCGAAAAAATCTCCAAATCGCGTGGAAACGGTCTGTCTGTCGAGGAATGGCTGGAATACGCAACGCCGGAGAGCCTCGCGTTGTACATGTACAATTCGCCGAAAAAGGCAAAGCGGCTTTATTTCGATGCCATTCCGCGCCACGTCGACGATTACTTGACGCATCTGGAAAAGTACCACAACCAAGACGACGGCGCGCAACTCGAAAACCCCGCCTGGCACATTCACAACGGCGCGCCGCCCCAACCGGAAGGTCACGTTACTTTTGGCTTGCTGCTCAACCTCGTCAGCGTCTGCAATTCTGAAGACCCGGCCGTGATTTGGGGTTTCATAACCCGTTACGCGCTGGATGCGAAGCCGGAAACGGCACCCATCCTTGACCAACTGGTTACCTATGCCATCGCGTATTATCGTGATTTCGTTAAGCCGAACAAGAGCTATCGGACGCCGACCGACATGGAACGCGCAGCGCTGGAAGATCTGGTCGCCGCGTTGGGCGGGCTGCCGGCGGATGCGGATGCCGAAACCATCCAGACGAAGGTATACGAGGTCGGCAAACGTCACGATTTTGAAAACCTGCGCGACTGGTTCAAAGCGCTATATGAAGTGCTGTTGGGGCAAAGCCAGGGTCCGCGCTTTGGCTCGTTTGTCGCCTTGTATGGCAAGGAAGAGAGCGTCGGCCTGATAAGCCGCGTACTCGCCGGTAAGAGCGCCGCAGCAGAATAATTCTCGGGCTCTTTTCCAGCGCGCCCATCCCGGCATGAGTATCGTCTATCGCAACCGGGATATCGACCGGACAGTGCGGTATCACTGTGACCGGTAAATTTTGAAGATGTGCTTGGCAAGGGCGCAGACTCTTTTAACGGCGCTGCATCGCTGTGATATTCCAGCACCATAAAAGCTGACCTACGCCAAACATCTGTCCTTATCATGGACAGCAGGTAGCATCGATCACCAACGATGGCTGATCGAGTTCGTAAAGGCGCTGTGCGGCGAGGCAACGCGGCGTTACGAAAAAATCACGCTTCGGAAAAGATCATCTATGTCCTGCCATCCGAGCCGATCGTGCCTGAAGCCAGACGGTAGGAACCGCCCCAGGCCATGCCGATTGCTTGCAAGCGCGACGATCCCTTTAAAAGCTATCGGAAATTCCACCGATCGGAAAAACGGAGCTTTGCAAAATGGACGAAGCGTCCGTTGCCAGATTTTATGGCGGAAGGTTAAGAGCGTTCAGTTTTTCCAGCCGATCCCGAGGCGGGTCGAATTCGGCATGTACACCCTGTCGTTTTCGAGATAGGGCGCGAAAGCGGCGCGTAGTGTTTCCATCAGTTTTTCCCGTTCGCCGCCGGGCAGTCTTTCGACCGTATCCGAATAGCCGCGTATCAGGGCGCGGTTGATGTAATCATTGAGATCGTCGACCGGGCGCTTGTAACGGATTTTGCGTTCCTCCACGCGTTCGAGACCTGCGGTTTCCAGAATGGCGGTAAGCAGACCGGGCACGCCCAGGCTGTGTCTATGCGGCACCGGTCCCTCTTCTTCGCCAAGAGCCCTCGCGATGGCGCGGCGGATGACAAAGAAGGGTGGATTTTCATCGTAAGGGCCCCACACCATATACCCTACCCGTCCGCCCGGCTTGAGGACACGCCGAACTTCCCCGGCGGCGGCGACCTTGTCTTCCGGGAACATCAGGCCGAAACGGCAGGTCACGCAGTCGAAGGCTTTATCTAAGAAGGGAAGTGCCTCCATCTCTGCCGCCGCGAACCGGATGGTCGAAAGTCCAACATTCTCCGACCGGCTGCGCGCGGTGCTCAGCATTTCCGGTGTAAGATCGCACGCGGTCACCGACCCCGCACCTTTTAGCGAGAGACCGATGCTGATCGCGGGGTCGCCCGTGCCGGAACCTAGGTCCAGGACATGCTCGCCAGGTTTTATCTGCAGGTGCTCTATCAGCAGCTGGTTGAGGGTATCGTCGGTGGAATGGCCCCTCGCGGCCGTCGCCGCCCAGGCCGTGCTGCGGCCTTTCCAGTGATCGCGCCCAACTTGTTTCTGGTCTTTCATCAGGTTTTTTTGCCGCCTTCGCGTTTAGCGAAATCGAAGTAGAGTTCCCGCGCCCGGGTTGCGACGGGGCCGATCTGGTAGGCGGCATCTCCGACTTTTACCACCGGCTGGATCTTTGAGTAATTGCCAGTCAGAAAAACCTCGTCGGCGTTATAGACATCGTCGAGCGTGAGAGTCATTTCCCGGATCTCGTGGCCATCTTCCGCCAGAAGTTCCATTATCCGCCGCCGGGTCAGGCCAGACAGGAACGAACCATTCGGCGCAGGCGTCTGCACAACCGAGTTGCGCACGATAAACAGGTTGTTGGTGGCGAATTCAGCCACATTCCCATTGGCGTCGAGCACCACGGCGGTGCCGTAACCTTTTGCTCGGGCCTCGGCGAGTGCACGCCCGACATTGGGATACAGGCAGGACGCCTTCGCGTTCGTGGGTGCTGCTTCCGGCGTTGGACGGCGGTAGGACGAGACCATGGTTTTTACGCCGCCCCAGGCCGGCATCGGAGCTTCGAACACCGTCAGGATGAACTGTGTCGAGTCCGTGTCCGGGGCGACAAACCCGTCTTCGAAGTACATCATCGGGCGGATGTACAGTTCGTCGACCTCGGAAAATTTTTCGATGCCTTCCCACGCCAGTGCGATCATTTCATCCGTCGAGATCGGAGATGACATATGAAAGGCCTTTCCGGACTCGATTAGCCGCGCGCAGTGGCGGTCCAGATCCGGCGCCAGCTGCTGGAACGCTCTAGCGCCGTCGAACACTGACGATGCCATCCACCATGCGTGGCTCATTGGGCCCAGCATGGGCTGGTTTCCTTCAACCCAGATGCCGTCTTTCCAGGTGAAGGATCTGCGCTCCATCAGGCGAGTGTCTCCGGCTCGATCGTGTCCGCGGACAGTTCGTCTCGGAACGCCTTTGCGTAGGCATGAATGCGCGTGACCATGGCGTGGAGTCCGTTGGCTCGGCTGCCGCTGAGGTGCGAGCCGAGTTCAAGCGCCTCGAAGAACTCCGGCGGCGTGCTGATGATTTCGTCCGGTGTGCGGTTGGAATACACACGCAACAGAAGCGCAATAAGCCCCCGTACGATCATCGCATCGGAGTCAGCGTCGAACTGTATTCGACCGTTTTCCCGGCGAGCGTAGAACCACACCTGCGACTGGCAGCCCGGTACCTTGTGGGCGTCGTCTTTTCTGTCGTCGGGCAAACCTTCCAGCGCCTTACCCATCTCGATGATGTATTCGTAGCGCTGCATCCAGTCATCGAAGAAGGCAAATTCGTCGATGATTTCCTGGGTTGTGCTGTCGATTTTGGAAAGTTCTGTCATGGGATCGATATAGTCGGGTTTCCATGCCCGATCAATGTGTCCCGATTTCCAGCCGGCCACGATTCGCGATATTTTGTATTGCCTATCCACGGAGCACTAAATTGCCAGATATCCATTCTCTCTTGATGCCCGCACTTCGTCTGTTGCCGTCTGAAGCTGCCCACAACGTTACGATCCGTGCGCTGGCGATGGGGCTCGGACCGACCGACAAGGTTTCGGACGATCCTGTGCTGGCAACCGAGGTCTGGGGATTGAAGTTCCGCAATCCAGTCGGGTTGTCGGCGGGCTTCGACAAAGGTGCCCGGGTCCCCGACGCCATGATGCGGGCAGGTTTCGGGTTTGCCGAAGCAGGCACGGTGACCCCCCTGCCGCAACCGGGTAATCCGAAACCGCGCATGTTCCGCCTGTCCAAGGATAACGCCGCGATCAACCGGCTTGGATTTAACGGCCAGGGGCTGGGACCGTATGTGAAGCGGATTTCCCAGCGTGGTCCGGGACTGGGCCCGTTCGGTGCCAATATCGGCAAGAACAAGGTGACGGAAGATGGCGCTGCTGACTACGAGATCGGTATCGAGGCGGTCGCGGCTTATGCCGACTATCTAGTGTGCAACATCTCGTCGCCGAATACCCCCGGTCTACGGGCGATGCAGGGGCGCGCCATCATGTCAGATATGATTGAAAGGTCGCTTCGGGCACGGGCGCGCGCTGTACCTGAAGAAGACAAACGTCCCCCGATGATCATCAAGATTGCGCCCGATCTAGACGAAGCCGAGCGTGCCGATATCGCCGCCGTCATCATCGAGACAGGCGTCGACGGCATGATAGTGGCGAACACTACCGTGCTGCGCCCTTCCCAAATGACCGATCCACAGACAAACGAGGCCGGGGGACTTAGCGGCGCCCCATTGTTTCCCATTGCGCTGGAAATCGTCGGCGAAATGTACAAGCGGACCGAGGGAAGGGTGCCGATCATCGGCTGTGGGGGGGTTGCCAGCGGCGAAGACGCCTACAGAATGATCCGGGCGGGCGCGTCGCTGGTGCAGCTCTACACTGCACTGGCGTTCCATGGGCCAGCGTTGGTTCCGCGAATGAAACGCGAGCTTGCCGATTTACTGAAACAAGACGGTTTTGCCACAGTTGTGGACGCAGTCGGTGCCGATAATCGCGGCGGCTGACCTAATACCTTGGCAATCAGTTCTTGACTCAAAATCAACCGGTAAAACGTCACATTAGCCCTACACGCAACTTCAAGCGGCAGGCATATCTTTTCTTTGTCACATCCTGATTGCGCTCGGCTACTCGATCGTCGCCGCCGTAATCGCTCTCGTCCTCCTCGATATCCACGTCGATTTGAGAAAGAGGTACCTGTTCGGCGAGCCGACGACCTTGACGGTGGGCCGATGGTTCCCGCGTCTATTTTTTCATGTAATAGCGGATCAGCGCCATGGCCTCGTCGGAATCCCACTCTGCAAGTCCGGCCAGACGGCCCAGTTCCCTGCCGTCGCGGCTGATCAGCAGGGTCGTCGGTAGGCCGCGGGCCTTGGTCGCGAACATCATTTTCGAATTAACGTCGTGAAAAAACGGCAGGGTCTGAAGGTTAAGTTTGTCGCGGAACGGGCCGATTTTTTCCCAGCCCTTGCGGTCCTCCGACAGCGCAATCACAACGAAATCCGGCCCTTTGAGCTTCTCGTGAAGACGCAGCAAAGACGGCATTTCGCGCACGCAGGGACCGCACCAGGTCGCCCAGAGATTGACCAGCACAATGCGTCCGCGGAAATTTTTAAGCGTCAGTTGGGTACCTTTGGCATCGGTAAAGACTGTTTCCGGCGCCGGAACGGGTTTGGCCGCAGGCTCAAATTTTTCCATCCAGCCGCTTCTCGGCGGGCCCGGATCGCCGTTATCCTTTGCGTATGTGCTTGAATCCGCGCCAATAATGGCCATTATCGCGACGCTAGCAGCTATACCGACACTGCCTGCGCCGTTTTTTTTAACTCCGGACCTGAAACCGAAACGAACCATGAGCGACAAATCTACCCTCGACAGCGCGCAGGGCGCAGATGGCGGGTCCAACCGAATGTGGGGTGGACGTTTTTCCACTGCGCCGGATGCGCTTATGGAAAGAATTAATGCTTCCATTGGCTTTGACAAGGCGCTTTATGCTCAGGACATCGCCGGATCCGTCGCGCATGCTCGCATGCTGGGTGATGCCGGCATCCTGTCCGGCGAAGATGTAACCGCAATTTGTGCTGGGCTCGAGGACGTCCGAGCTGAAATCGATTCCGGTACATTCGATTTTCGCGCCAATCTCGAAGACATCCATATGAATATCGAGGCACGCCTGACTGATATGATCGGCGATGCTGCAGGACGGTTGCATACCGCGCGGTCCCGCAACGATCAGGTCGCAACCGATTTCCGGCTCTGGGTTCGTGATGCGATAGACGCCGCGGAAGATGCGCTGAAAGCGCTGCAATCAGCGCTGATCGATCAGGCAGAAGCCCATGCCGATTGGGTCATGCCTGGCTTCACCCACCTGCAGGCCGCGCAGCCGGTGACGTTAGGGCATCATTTGCTGGCCTATGTAGAGATGTTCGGGCGCGACCGGGGGCGGTTTGCCGACGCCCGAGCGCGGCTGAACGAGAGCCCGCTTGGCGCCGGTGCGTTGGCCGGTACGTCGTTCCCGATCGATCGCGACGCTACCGCAAAGGCGCTCGGCTTCGACCGGCCGACCTCGAATTCGCTGGATTCCGTATCGGACCGAGACTTCGTGCTGGAATATCTGTCGGCGGCGGCCATTTGTGCCGGTCACCTGTCGCGGTTGGGAGAGGAAATAGTGATCTGGTCTTCGGCGCAGTTCCGTTTCGCACGGCTGTCCGACACGTTCTCGACCGGCTCGTCCATGATGCCGCAGAAACGTAACCCTGATGCCGCGGAGCTGATCCGCGGCAAGACCGGGCGCATCCTCGGTGCCTTTACGGCGATGTCGACCGTGATGAAGGGCCTCCCGCTGGCCTATTCCAAGGACATGCAGGAAGACAAGGAGCCGGTGTTCGACGCGGCTGAAACACTTATGGTCTGTCTTACGGTGGCGGCCAGGATGATGGCAAACGTTGCCTTCGACCGTGACCGTCTTGCGGACGCCGCGGGCGAAGGTTTCACGACGGCGACGGACCTGGCCGACTGGCTGGTCCGCAAGGCTGGCGTGCCGTTCCGGGAATCCCATCACATAACTGGGCGGGTGGTTGCCATGGCCGAAGATAAAGGGTGCGGCCTTGAAGATCTTGAGCCGGGAGACCTCGCCGCAATCGATGTCCGCATCACGGAGGATGTTTTCAATGTGCTAGGTGTAAATAATTCGGTCCGCAGCCGGAAAAGCTATGGCGGTACCGCACCGGAAAACGTGCGGACCCAGATCGCCGCTGCGAGGGAGCGTTTTTTGTCATGACCGTGCGCTGGATAATAACCTTTATTATAACCCTGACGCTCGGGCTGTCGGTCTTAGCCTGTGGAAAGAAACCCCGTGATGTGAAATCGCCGGAGGGATCGCCCAAAATCCCGACCCAGTACCCGACCTCGAAATAAGGCGTTATCTGCCATGAACGGTTTTTCTTATCGCGGCGGTAATTTGTTCGCCGAGGACATTCCCGTTGCGGACCTGGTGGGCGGCGTGGGCACGCCCTTCTATTGCTATTCCGCGGCGGCGCTGAGAGACAGCTACGCCAGTTTTGTGTCGGCCTTGGAGGGGTTGGATGCCGAAATCTGCTATGCCGTGAAAGCCAACAGCAACCAGGCTGTCATCGGGCTTTTTGCTTCAATGGGTGCGGGCGCGGATGTTGTCTCCGAGGGGGAACTGCGCCGTGCGTTGGCGGCCGGTGTCTCATCCGGCAAGATTGTTTTCTCAGGGGTTGGCAAGTCGCGATCCGAGCTGACGATGGCGTTGGAGCTCGGCTGCGGCCAGTTCAACGTGGAGTCCGAGCCGGAACTGGATCTTTTGTCCGACGTCGCGTCCGGCAAGGGCAAAACGGCGACAATCGTTTTTCGCGTCAACCCCGATGTGGATGCAGATACGCATGACAAGATTTCTACCGGAAGGGCCGGGGATAAATTCGGTATCGAATTCGAACGTATCGGCGACGTATACGCGTACGCCCGATCTCTCGATGGGATCGATCCGCGGGGTCTTGCCGTTCATATTGGCTCGCAATTGACCCGGCTCGACCCATTCCGTGCTGCATTCGAAAAAATTGCCGGCCTGGTTTGGGATCTGCGTAAGCAGGGGCACGTGGTCGACCGGCTAGATCTCGGAGGTGGTCTCGGGATCGTCTATCGAGATGAAGTGCCCCCGCCCCCGACGGATTATGCTGACATCGTCCGTGACGTTTTCGGAGACATGGGCGTGTCGCTGACATTCGAGCCTGGACGGCGCCTGACGGGAGAGGCCGGGATTCTCGTGACCGAGATCATATACATGAAGGAGAGCGGCGGCCGTAGCTTCGCAGTGGTCGACGCGGCGATGAACGATCTTATCCGGCCGACCCTTTACGAAGCATGGCACGCTGTCGATCCGGTGATCGAAGCCCGTGCCGGTGCCGCGGTATCGCCCGTCGATATCGTTGGGCCGGTGTGCGAGACGGGCGACGTGTTCGCGGTTCAGCGGGATATGCCGGAATTGAATGCCGGCGATCTTCTCGCGATCCGATCGGCCGGCGCATACGGCGCGGTAATGTCTTCAACGTACAATTCGCGGCCTCTGATCCCCGAAGTGATGGTTAACGGAGATCAGTACGCTGTGATTAGACCTCGGCCCGATTATGATACACTTATAGAAATGGACAATATGCCGGACTGGATCGCCGCGGACTGAGCTGGGCGAGCGATCCGCTGGTCGACTCGAAAGACCGCTTGATGCGCGATCGTGAAGATAGATCACCGATATCACTGCCCCCCGGTCTCCGGCGGCGGATCGCACAGGCACGGTTCAATCTCGGCTGGGAATACGTTTGGCCTGCTATTTGGCCGGCACTGGGAATCGCGGGTACTTTTGCGGCCCTAGCCCTGCTGGATTTATTTACTGCCTTGGTAGGGTGGCTCCATGCCGTGGTTCTCGCGGTGGCTGCGGTATGTTTTGGGTGCGCGCTGTATCGCGCATTCAAGCTGCTTGTCGTGCCGTCGCATCGCGAAGCCCTGCGCCGTATCGAAAAGGCAAGCGGGCTGGAGCATCGGCCACTGGAAGCGCTTCAGGATACGCTGCCACCTGGTCAGGACGATCCCAAGACCAAAGCCCTGTGGGACGCACATCGCCGACAAATGGAGGAACGCATCAGGGCACTGAAGGTCGGCGCGCCGTCTCCCGGACTGCCGGCCCGCGACCCATGGGCCTTGCGCACGATCGTCGTGTTGCTTTTGGTCATTGGCATTGTTGTAGCGGGTCCGGAGAGAGCGGAACGACTACAACGTGCGTTCGTGCCGACGTTCGAGTCCAGCGCACCGCAACGCGTCGCGAAGCTGGAAATCTGGGTGACACCGCCTGAATATACCCGGATGCCGCCGATCTTTCCCGTTCAGGTCGCGCACGATCATGCGCAATCTCTCCAAACCGTCGCTGAAACCGCCCGGATGGAGGGACGCGAACCGGCCAAGGCAGCCGAATTGGTGATCGAGGTTCCGGCGGGCAGCACTTTGACCGCCGTCGTTTCTGGCGGTGATGACGCTGAAGCCACCCTGGATATCGACGGCATCAGGACACCCTTTGAAAGGTTGGATAACGTCAATCGCCACCTGCAGCAGCCGTTAGAGAAATCCGGACGGATGTCGATCTCCCATGACGCCAGGACGCTGGGATCTTGGAATATTCGCGTTCGTCCCGATGCCCCGCCCATCATCGCATTCGATGGTGCGCCGGGCGCAAACCAGCGCGGCACCCTCCGCCTCGCCTACAAAGGGGGCGACGATTACGGGATCACCAGGCTTCGCGGTGAAATGCGCCGCACATACGAACGCGGAGAAGTGATTGGCATAGAGGTTTCCGGGTTCGAGCTCCCCGCCCAGTTACTCAATGCTCGTAAGGTCAAGGAGGCGACGTTTCACGAAATAGCGTCCCATCCGTGGGCCGGGCTACCGGTCATTATTCGCCTTTCCGCCGAGGATGCGATCGGGCAAACCGCCTATTCAGAAGGGGTCAAGCTGGTTCTGCCCGAACGGAAGTTCAACAATCCTGTTGCCAAGGAAATTATCGTCGAGCGCAGCCGGTTGACGACGCAGCCCGAACGCCGTTCGGAGATTGTCGATCATCTAGACGAAATCGCCGGCGCGACGGGCGCCTACAATGACGACACGGTCGTGTTTCTCGGATTGATCCATGCGCGGTCGCGGCTGTTGCACGAGAAGGCAGATACAGCCATCCCACCGGTGCGCGATCTATTGTGGGATACGGCGCTACGCGTCGAAGAAGGCCAGCTGTCCCATGATGAGCGCGAGTTGCTGCGTGCGCAGGAAGCTCTGATGAAGGCGCTGTCCCGCAACGCGTCGGCCCGAGAACTCGAACAATTGATGCGAGAACTGCAAAATGCGATGGACCGGTTTCTGCGTGAACTTGCGAAAAAACTTCAGTCGCAGAAGAACGCGAACGAGGGAATACCTTTCGATCCCACCAACCGGCTCACGCGGACGTCCGACATGCAGCGGATGGTGGATCAAATTCGCCAAATGATGCGGGCCGGTTCCCGTGATGCAGCCGAGCAGATGCTCTCGCAGCTGAGCGACATGTTGGAAAGCCTTCGCAACGCGCGCGTCATGAGATCAAATCCTGAGGCCCAGCGCGGTAACGAGGCGCTGCGTCAACTGCAGGAAATGATCCGCCGCCAGAGTGAGTTGATAGACCAGACGTTCCGTCAGTCTCAGGGCCGCAATACCGGGGAGAGCCAGATGCAGCGCAGCGCCCGCGAACAGCAGAAATTGCGAGATATGCTGAGACAGTTCCGCAAGATGATGCAGGGGATGATGCCCGGAAAGGCCAAGGGCAGGCAATCGCTGGCGCGGGCCGGCAAGGCGATGGAAGATGCCGCCAAGGCTCTCGTAAGTGGCCAGCCGGGCCAGGCGGTCGGGCCGCAAGGGCAGGCCCTAGAAGCGCTTCAACGAGCCGGGCGGGCCATGATACGTCAGATGATGAGCCAGTTTGCGCGGGGATCCGGGATCGGTTTTGGGCGTGTTTTCAATCCGTTGCGCGGCACGCGAGACCCGCTTGGCCGCGACTGGGGAGACGAGGATCAGGAAGGCGTGGGCGATGATATCAATCGGGTGAAAATACCAGATATCGGCACGATAGAACGGATCCAGGACATTCTGGACGAGCTGCGCAATCGCGCGGGACAACGTCACCGCCCGCAGCTTGAGCTCGATTATATAGACAGGCTGTTACGCCGGTTCTGAGGCTGCGGTTGGATTAGGCCCGGAGGTCCAGCGCCTGCAGCCCATCCTCGGGGACTAAAATTTCGTGGGCGGCATTGGTAAGTCCGCGTGACACGAATTCTCGGACGGCAGTATCATCTATAGCAATCGGTATTTTTGGTGCGCGTGTATCTGACGTTGTGGGGCACCGCGGGCACCTATGGGATATTGGTTTCCGAAAGAATAACACCGGCGGGGTCGGCAGCGTGGGTTTCAGCCCTGACGCACCACGCCGATAAACGGTAGGCTTCTGAAAAGGTGAGCCATATCAATGCCATAGCCGACGACAAAAAGATCGTCGACCGGAAATCCTATATAGTCGGCTTCGATCGAAACTTCCCGTTTTTCATGCTTGTCCAATAGTACGCAGGTGTGCACCGACTCGGCGCCGCGGGCGGTCATCAGGTCTGTCGCAAATGCGAGAGTGCGGCCGCTGTCCAGGATGTCATCGACGATCATCACACTGCGCCCTCTCACGTCCTCCGAAATATCGCGGGTCAGTTCCACCGTGCCGGAGCTTTCGGTACGGGTGCCGTAGCTTGAAAGGGTGATGAAATCGACGCGTGGGCGCATCCCGGCGCGATCCAGTCCTCGGAGCAGATCGGCTGCAAATACGAAGCTGCCTTTTAGAACGACGACGATCAGCACGTCGTCGGGCAGCTTGTCGGCGATTTCGGTCGCCAGCGTCTCGATCCGGTCCGCAATAGTATCTGCGTCGAACACGACATCGATTTCTGGGAAGTCGTTTTTCATGATTTGCCTTTTTCGCTCACTCTACGTCGAGGCCGACTTCAATACGTTTTGCGTCTCTCGGATAATTACGTATTTCCGTCGAAAATTTCACAACCTCATTCGGCAACATGCGCCTCACTGGCGGCGGAAATTTCCAGACCTTTAAGATTTCACCGAAATCGTTCAGAAACAGCACCCTCAGGTTCGACGTGTCGTGCGACGCTTTAGAGAGGTTTACCAGCTCGCCATTTACCTTGAGTAGGTTATCCGACGGATTGGTGTACTGGACGTTGCGAACTCCCAGTTGTTTTTTTAACGATTCCGGCGCCAGCCCAACGGTTTCGTAGAGCCTCTTCGTCACCGGCCACGTCGCTGTAATTTTGTCACGGAAAACAAAGCTGCCTCCTACGGTGCCCCCTACGACGATTATCAACAGCAGCCAGGCAAGTCTCGCGGCCCAAGGGCTTGGGTCCCGCCGAATTGCCGGCACGTTCCGCCCGCCGGGTCGCATTTCGCTCCGCAGGTCATTTGCCGCCCCGTCGAAAGCTTGGGCGATATCTTCGGCCGTTGGCGACGGTACGCCGGGTTCCGCCCCCGGTGGCGGTGCGGGTTCGGACCAGGCATGGCCGCATTTTGCGCACTTAACGGTACGCCCGTTCGGTCCGATTTTCGCCGGATCGACGACGTAACGTGCCGAGCATGAGGTACAGGTAACAATCATACCAACTTTAATAGCGTATGGCGGGGCTGCTTTTAAGTAGTTCCGATTCTGGACGGCGGGCCAATGGCTATGCGATTCTGCATCTAAACCTATTTCGAAAGGAACCACTGGTGGCTGCGATAGGCGATATCGTTCGCTTTGAGAGCGTCGGCATGAGATACCGTCTCGGTGTAGAGGTGTTGCATGACATCTCGTTTTCGCTGGCGGCCGGGTCTTTTCACTTTTTGACCGGGCCGAGCGGGGCCGGGAAATCTTCCCTCATGCGGTTAATGTATCTGGCGCATCGGCCGTCATGCGGGTCAATATCTGTGTTCGGGCGCGACGTTTCCACTGTTCCGCGGGTGGAATTGGCGGCGTTGCGCCGGCGGATTGGTGTCGTGTTCCAGGATTTCCGCCTGCTCGATCACCTGACGGCGCTAGACAACGTCGCGCTGCCCCTTCGTATCGCCGGGGCGAAGGAAGGCCAGATTCGCGACCACGTTGCGGAACTGCTGCGCTGGGTTGGGCTGGAAGAACAAAGTGATGCCAAGCCGACAACACTTTCAGGCGGAGAACAGCAGCGCGTAGCGATCGCACGGGCGGTAATTTCCCGGCCCCAAATTCTGTTGGCGGACGAACCCACCGGGAACGTCGATGGCGAGATTGCAATCCGCCTGATGTACCTGCTGGAAGAGCTTAACAAGATCGGAACGACAGTCGTCGTCGCAACTCACAACGAAGCATTGCTTGAGCGTTTTTCCCATCCCAGGATCCGAATTGAAAATGGAGCCCTGATCGAACACGGGCACGAAACGGCTTTCGATCCGGATGCGGCGACAATATGATGCGTCCTCCTAGGGATCTACCGCTCAGCAACGACCCGGCCAGTCGATATATTCCCTGGACGGTGGGTCTCCTCGTATTCCTCGCGACCCTCTCCCTTGCAATCGGCTTTTTTCTATCGTCGGCCGGCGAAAATTGGCGGCGAAGTCTCTCCGGGACGCTTACGATTCAGGTGCCCGCGGGCCCCGATCAACAGGCGTTTACCGGGTCTGTTATAGATCTATTGAGCACGACGCCGGGTATCGATGCCGTCCGCCGCATAACCGACGACGAGGTCGCAACGATGCTCGAACCCTGGCTTGGTGACGAGATTTCGACGCTCGATTTGCCGATGCCGGTGCTGATCGATGCGACTGTCCGACGCGGCCATGCGATCGATATCGAGGCTTTGTCCACCCGATTGATGGCGGTCGCGCCGGGGACGGTCGTCGACGAACACGCGGTCTGGCTTCGTCGCCTTACGGACCTTGCCGTCATAGCCGCGACGGTTTCGTTGTCAGTGATGGTGTTAGTATTGCTTTCAGCTGTTATGACGGTCGTATTCACGACACGGACCGGTCTCGCGATTCACAGCGATATCGTGGAGGTACTGCACCTGATCGGGGCAAAGGACTCCTATATCGCCCGCCAGTTTCAGATTCATACTCTGTGGCTTGCCGGTATCGGTGCGGCATGCGGGTCCGTGCTCGGCGGCTCTGCGATCCTGCTTATCGAGGTTTACGGCGCGCGTCTGAGCAATGGATTGCTCCCCGATATCACGCTTAGTGGTATTCAATGGGGCCTGCTTTGCCTGCTACCGGTTGCGGCGGTTCTACTAGTCGTCGCGACCGTCGGAATTACGGTCAAACGCGTTCTGGGAAGAATGATGTGAAGCACCGGAGGGGTCGCCGCCGCCTGCCGATCTTGCGGCTGTTTATCTTGGCCGTGTCGGTGGGTTTTTTTGTCTGGGCGGCCGGTTTCTACCGATTTGCACAGCTGATCCCGGAGCCGACGCCCCGATCGGAGGTTGCGACGGATGCGATCGTTGTCCTGACAGGTGGGACAAGAAGGGTCGGCGAGGGGCTGTCGCTTTTGGAACGCGGGCTCGGGAAAAAGCTGTTCGTCTCCGGCGTGTACCGAGGGGTCGACGTTCAGGAATTGTTGAAGATCGCGCGCCGCGCTCCTGGAAACCTAAAATGCTGTATCGCGCTGGGTTACGCTGCCGACAATACCAGGGGCAATGCAGAGGAAACGGCCGACTGGATACGCCGAGAAAAAATCACATCGATCCGGATCGTCACCGCCAGTTATCATATGCCGCGCAGTCTGCTCGAGTTCCGCCAGGTGCTGCCCGCCGGTATAACAATCGTACCTCATCCGGTCTTTCCCGGCGGGTTTTCGACTGAGAGCTGGTGGCGCGATGTAAACGCGCTGAAACTGGCAATATCCGAGTATCACAAATACCTGCTAGCCTGTCTGTAAGAGGAATTGATGTGAGGACTTGTTCGCGGTGATGTTTGTCCGGTCCCTGTTTTTCAATATTGTCTCGTTCACTTGGACGTTCGCGCTGCTGTTTCTCTTTACCCCGATTCTGTTGCTGCCGCGTGCCCTAATGCTGGCTGCGATTAGATACTGGATCGCCGGGATTTTCGCATTTCAGCGGGCAGTTTTGCGTCTCGATTTTGAGTTCCGCGGCCTCGACAATCTGCCGGAAGGCCCATGCATCATTGCTTCGGCTCATCAATCCGCCTGGGACACGGTGGCATTCTATGCTGTGGTCGACGATCCTGCATTCGTACTGAAACGGGAACTTTATCGTGTGCCTATGTTCGGGCCTTATGCCCGCCGACTGGACATGATCGCGATTGACCGGTCGGGTGGTGCCGGCGAGGTGCGGCGGATGATGCGCGATGTTGCGGACAAGCTGTTCACGGGGCGTAAGGTGGTGATTTTCCCCGGGGGCACCCGGTCGATGCCGGACGAGATTGTGCCCCTGAAATCTGGCATCACGGCGTTGTACCGACGCAGCAACGTTCCGGTGGTACCGGTATCATTGAATTCAGGTCATTTCTGGGGGCGGCGAAGTTTCCGCAAAAAGCCCGGTTGCATCGTCGCGCAGTTTCATAAACCGGTCCCGCCGGGACTCGACCCGCCAGAATTCGACCGGTTGCTGTCGAATGCGATCCACGGCGGCAACCGGAAACTTCTACAAGAGGCAGTCGAGGGCTAGAGCGTTTTCACGAATTCGTCGAAGACTGACCAGAACCGGTCTCGAATAGTGTCGGTTTCCATCATCAGTTCATGCCGGGCACCGTTGAACCGGACTTGTTCCCAGCCATTGACGGCCTCGCTTAGCGCGAACTGTGCCTCAACCGACACTACGCGGTCTTTCAGCGGTGTGCATATCAAAGCGGGACAGACCGGCCCGATGTCGGGCGTCAGGCGTTTCAGCTGCGCCATGCTGCGAAACGCCGCGCTGAGCCATCCCCAGGTGACGCCGCCCAGTGCGAGATCGGGGTTGCAGGAAAGCAGGGCGTTAAACTGGTCGAACCGGTTTCGGTCGCCCGTCAGAAGGTTGCCGTCGAAGCGGATGCGTGCCGGATCGTGATCGGATATTCTCGGTCCATAGCGTCCGCCAAACCCTATGAGGGTGATAACATCGCTCAGCAGAGCTGCCCCCATGCTTCCCAAGCGGCTCATCGGCAGGGCAATCATCGGCGCGGTGGTAACCAGACCGTCCGGGGCTATTCTTCTCTCCAACACTGCCCGGACCGCGACATGCCCCCCCATGGAATGGGCGAGGCAGACGACGGGCGCCGTCCGCGGTTTGACAATGGTGTCGAAGAAGCGTGCTAGATCATCGAGATACGTCTCGAACCGGTCTATATGTCCCAAGTGGCGGCGACGGAACATCCGATCCGACAGTCCCTGCCCGCGCCAGTCCATTGCCCATACATCGAGGCTCCGCGCGTTCAGATCCCGGGTCACTTCCGCGTATTTTTCTATAAACTCCGCACGCCCATGCACGATAACGACGGTGCCCGCGGGCGTACCGGTCGTTTTCCAGTTGCCGACCCGAAGCGCTGTGCCGTCCGCTGCCGAAGCGAACTGAATGTTGCCGCTCGATGTCTCCATACTCATTCCATAGCTAAGGATTACTTCGGATAATATCACGTCGACACAGAAACATAACGTGAACATTGACCCTGCCGGCAGGCTGGATTATTGTCTGCGATCTTGCCAAAGAGACTGTTGAATGACCACGATTTCAGCCATTTCGCACCAGATATGGGACATGAAATACCGCCTGAGAACGGCGGCGGGCGATGCCGTGGACAAAACAATCGAAGATACCTGGTCTCGTGTCGCAAACGCGCTAGCTGATCCCGAAAACCCGGCGATGCGGGACGAATGGGCTGAAAAATTCGCGGCCTGTATGGCGGATTTCCGTTTCCTACCGGCTGGGCGCATTGTTGCCGGGGCGGGAACAGACAGAGATGTGACGCTATTCAATTGTTTCGTTATGGGGATCATTCCCGACGACATGAGCGGCATATTCGAACATCTCCGCGAAGCCGCGCTAACCATGCAGCAGGGCGGTGGCATCGGGTACGATTTTTCGACCCTCCGCCCCAAGGGCGCGCGCGTCCGCGGTGTAGGTGCCGATGCATCCGGTCCGCTGTCGTTTATGGATGTCTGGGATTCCATGTGCCGCACCATTATGTCGGCAGGGCATCGGCGCGGTGCCATGATGGCGACACTACGCTGCGATCATCCAGACATCGAGTCCTTCATCGCCGCCAAGCAGGAGGCAGGGCGCCTGCGGATGTTCAATCTGTCGGTGCTCGTAACCGATGATTTCATGGATGCGGTTCGTGGAGACCGCGACTGGGACCTAACTTTTAACGGTACAACTTACAAGACCGTCTCCGCCCGCGCATTGTGGGATCATATTATGGAGGCGACGTATAAATACGCTGAACCCGGCGTGATCTTTATCGACCGAATTAACCGGGCCAACAATCTCGGTTACTGCGAAACCATCGCGGCGACCAACCCGTGTGGCGAGCAGCCCCTTCCGCCTTACGGCGCATGTCTACTCGGCTCGATCAATCTGGCCCGGCTCGTGATCGATCCATTCGAACTGACCGCACGGCTGGACGAAGATGCACTGGCCGAACTGGTGCCTGTGGCGGTGCGCATGATGGACAATGTGACCGAGGCATCGCTCTTTCCGCTGGATGCCCAGGGGGCGGAGGCAAAAGCCAAACGCCGCATCGGTCTTGGCGTGACCGGTCTGGCGGATGCGCTGATCCTGTGTGGTGCACGCTATGGGTCGGCGCAGGCGCTAGAGCTTACTGAGCGCTGGATGCTGGCGATCCGAGATCATGCCTACCGTGCTTCCGTCGATCTTGCCGCCGAGAAAGGCGCCTTCCCGCTGTTCGATGCCGACGCTTTCTTGGCCGGAGAGACGGTCGCCGCGCTGCCGCAGGATATCCTCGACGGCATTCGCGAGCACGGTATCCGCAACGCGCTGCTGACGTCGATCGCGCCGACTGGAACGATTTCGCTATTCGCGGACAACGTATCGTCGGGGATTGAACCGGTATTCAGCTATACCTATACCCGCACTGTGCTGATGCCCGACGGCACGCAGCGCGAAGAGGAAGTATCGGATTATGCCTACCGTCTATGGCGGCGTTTGAAAGGCGATACACCGTTGCCCGACAGCTTTGTCAGTGCCCAGAATATCGCCCCCGGCGATCATGTTGTCATGCAGGCGGCGGCACAGAAATATATCGATTCATCTATTTCGAAGACGATCAACGTGCCTGCCGACCTTCCGTTCGATGCTTTCAAAGATGTGTACAAGCAGGCATGGGACACCGGCTGCAAGGGCTGCACCACATATCGCCCGAACGACATCACCGGGTCGGTTCTGCAGGTGCGCGAGCACAGCGATCCCGCGCAGCCCGAACTGCCCCTGATAGAGCCCACGCCGTCAACGGCAGAAGACGAATTCGAATCCGGCGTCGTCTATATGACACAGCCACTGTCGCGCCCGGAAGAGCTGCCCGGTCAGACCTACAAGCTGAACTGGCCCGAAACCGATCACGCGATGTACATCACCATCAATGATATCGTTCAGGATGGCCGGCGGCGTCCGTTCGAGGTGTTCGTCAATTCGAAGGATACGGAACACTATGCCTGGACGGTCGCGTTAACCCGCATGATCTCGGCGGTGTTCCGCCGCGGAGGCGACGTATCTTTCGTGGTCGATGAACTGAAGGCCGTGTTTGATCCGCGCGGCGGTCAGTGGATGCAGGGACGCTACGTGCCGTCACTGCTGGCGGCGATCGGCGATATCATCGAACGCCATATGATCGATATCGGATTCCTGCCCCGACCCGGACAAGCCGGCGGATCAAGAACCGGGGAAGAACGTAAAGTGTTTGGCTTGGACGACGGCCCGCGGATGCGCCAATGCCCCAAGTGCGGCCAGGCCGCGCTGCTGCGCCAGGAAGGTTGCGATACCTGCACGGCGTGCGACTTCTCGAAATGCGGTTAAACAGGATCTAGCGGTGTCAGAACGGTTTTCTGTATTTGGTACAGGCGCAGGCGCGGCTGATACCCATATCTCGCAGACCAAGGTTGCTGAGTTCGCGCTGTTTACCCACGACGATAAGGAATGGGCAGCGCTGGATATGTTTTATACCTACGTGCTGGATTATGCGGCAGGTAGGGCTTCGTAATTACCCCTCGATCACGTCGCCGGCCAGCCTGCCGACCCTTTCGATTTCGATCTCCACCTTGTCGCCCGGTTTCAGCCATTTCGGCGGTTCGAACGCGACGGCGACGCCCGATGGGGAACCGGTGGTGATCATGTCACCCGGCATCAGCGTGATGAAGGCCGAGATATAGCTGACCAGATACGCGACCGAGAAGACCAGATCGCTAGTATTCCCGTCTTGACGCAACTCGCCGTTCACCCAGGTCCGGAGCGCCATGTTTGCCGGATCGCCTGCTTCGTCGGCAGTGGTTATCCAGGGTCCCAGCATGCCCGAATATTCCCAGTTCTTGCCCGGTGCGACCTGGGGACCACGTTTCTGCCAGTCCCGCACGCTGCCGTCGTTGCAGACCGTGTAACCTGCGACATAGTTTAAGGCATCCGCTTCGGAGACGTGGCGAGCCTCCGTCCCAATGACGATCGTCAACTCGCCTTCGTAGTCGAAATGTTCCGAATGGGACGGCATTACCATGCTGCCGTGATGGGGCACGAAGGTGCGCGGAAACCGTGCGAAGATGCTCGGGTACTCTGGCAACTCGTAGCCCATCTCCGTGATATGCGCGGCATAGTTCTGTCCCACGCAATAGATCTTCTCCGGATCGGGGACCGGCAGGCGCCACTCGACATCACCATGACCGTAGTCGACATCCGCATCCAAGGATATCTGCGCCGCTTCTTCCAGCACGTCCGCCTCCAGAGCGTCCCGCAGGGTTTGCTGGCGGCCGGATAACCGCCCTGTCAGCTCGATGATGCCATCGTCGGTTACGATGCCGAACCCTTCATGTCCGGATACCGAGAAGCTTGCCAATCGCACGATACTACCCCCCTAATTCAACCATTTATTCCGCCTCGATCGGGTTGGTCAGCGTGCCGATCGGTTCGATGTTGATGCTGATGCTATCCCCAGGTTTCAGCCACTTGGGCGGGTCGTTCTCGATGGCGCTGCCGCCGGGCGAGCCCGTGGCGATCATGTCGCCGGGCTCAAGCCAGGTGAACTTCGAAATATGGGAAATGACGAACGGGATCTTGAAGATCATCATATCGCTACCGCCGTCCTGACGGGTTTCGCCGCCGACGGAAGTCCTAATCTGAAGGGCATCCAGGTCGCGGATTTCGTCCCGCGTCACCATCCAAGGGCCAATGGCGCCCGACCGATGAAAATTCTTTCCCGGGCAATTCTGTGTCCCCTTACTTTGCCAATCTCGGACGCTGCCCTCGTTGATGATCGTGTATCCGGCAACGTAATCCAGCGCCTTGTCTTCGGGGATATGCCGTCCCGTTTTGCCTATGATAACGCCGATTTCGCCTTCGTAATCCAGCTGCTCTGAGACGGAGGGACGAATAATAGCTTCGCCGTGCGGCGCGAACCCGGATGCGAAACGCGGAAAAATACTGGGCCATTTAGGCCCTCCGTCTTCCAGCACTTCGTGGTAGGCGCGGTAATTACGTCCGATACAGAAGATCTTCTCCGGTGACGTGATTGGGAACATGTAATCGATCTGGTCAAGGTCGACATCCGGATCAGTGGCCGCCGACAGTTTTTCCATTTCATTGATCGAAAGCCCGGCGATGACGTGCTTCAAGTCTGGGTGATCCAGCCGTGCGGACATATCGACGATCCCGCCATCCTTGACAACGCCATAGGCTTCGCGCCCTTCGTGACGATAGCTGATCAGTTTCATCGTATGTCATCCCCGCTTTTTGTTGTCGCCTTCATAATCCATTCGCTGACCGCTGCCAACGTCTCAGCCTGTTCCGCGTATCGCGTTCGCGCGGTGCAGATATCCTTCCGGAAAATCCATTTCATCGAGATGAGAGACTGTTTTGGAAAGGTAATCGATATTGTGGCCGCGGTCGCCGTGACAGGTGGCGATGCGCCTCGCAGTTTCCTCGAAAGATAGGCTTCCCGCGAAAATCCGGTCGGCCCGGTTCACGACGAGCGTATATCTGTCGACCCGGCCATCCGTCAGGTGAAGTTTCACCCGCCTGCAGACATAGATCGGATTATCGTCCATTTCCCGCGCTTCAATCTCGCGGATAGCCGTTGAACGCCCGGTTTCCGAAAGGCGAAATGCGATCCCGGTACACGACCCACCTTTGTCGAGCCCCAGCGACCCTCCAGGGTTGTCCGGCGTGCCACGATAGGTTTCCGAACTGACGCAGAACGATCGGTGATAGCCGTATATTTTGGCGCGGTGGCTTTCCGCGGCCGAGAAAGGCGGGTCCCACATCAACGATCCGTATCCGAAGAACCAGAACCCAACCGGTTCCCTAATATTCAGGCGATTGGGCCCGTTCATGTTCCGTCCTTTGGTGTGCGTGTCACCAGGAATACGCCCGCCACAGAGACCAGAAACCCACTCATGGCTGCGATCCCCATTGTTTCGTCGTAGGAAACCCAACCAAGGAAAACCGCCGTCGGCGGGGTCAGGTAAAACAGGCTCGAAACGCGGGATGTTTCGCCATGACGGAGCATTAGGTACAAAAGATTGGTTGCGCCGATCGTCAGAATGACGACCAACCACGCCCAGACGAAGATTACTTCTGCGCCCCAGGCGATGTCACTGCTTTCGATCGCCATCGCGATACAAAAGTTGCAGAACCCCGCCGCCGTCTGCTGCACGATCATGACAATGCGAAGGTCGGAATTGGCGCAGTATTTCTTTTGATACAGCGACGCCGCCGTGATGAAGATCGGCGTCAGGCCCGAAAAAATGAAGCCGGCAGTGGTTGCTGTGCCAATCCCCAGTCGTTCCGACAGGACAATGAACAACCCGGCAAACCCAAGTACGAACCCTGCCCACTGAATGCGGGATACGCGCTCTCCCAGTGTGATGCCGACTACCGCCGCGGTGAGAAGCGGCTGCATCCCGGCGACCAGCGCCGCTACGCCCTGGCTAACGCCCTCTCCCAGTGCGCTGAACATGGCCCCCAGATACAGGCATTGCAGGGTGACACCGACGACCGCGATATGGGCGATTTCCTTTTTGTCCGGCCACGGAGCGCGGACAATCGCTGCGTAGATGCTCACGATGACCACCACAATGGCAGACCGGATCCAGAGAAGTGTGAAAGGTTCGGTAAATTCTAGCCCGAAGCGGGTGATCGGGAAGCCCGATGCCCATGTGAGGATGAACAGGAACGGCGCCGCCTTCAGCAGTAAGGAGTTAGCACCTGTCATCGGTTGCGCAACGCCAACGCCACGCCGGTCATGGCGACGACCATGCCGCCGATTGCCTGCCATGAGAGGATTTCACCGAACATGGCCCAGCCCATCAGGGCGGTGGTGGGAGGGCTGAGATAGATCAGACTGGTGATCCGGGCGGCGGCGCCGCGCTGGACGAGCCAGTAATACAGGCAGATTGCGAATACCGAGAGCCCGATGGCCGACCAAAGAACCGCGAAGACGAATTCTCCAGTCCAGTCGATAATCATAGATTCGAACGTCATCGCTAGCACCAGCATCACGATACACGACGTTATATTCTGCAACGCGACGCCCGCGCGGACATCGAATGGCCCGCAGTATTTTTTCTGGTACAACGTGCCAAGAGTAATTCCTGCCAGACCGATCAGAAGTGTGACAAGTCCCCACAAGGTATCCGTCGGAGCCAACACCCGGTCCCAGACGACAAGTCCCAGACCGATAAAGCCCAGAACGAGCCCGATCCAGTTTCTCGGCGTTACCTGTTCGCGCAACACGAAGCCTGCCATGACACCGGTAAGCAGCGGCTGCAGCCCGACGACGAGTGCAGTTACGCCCGTCGAGATGCCGAGCCAGATGCCGTAATAGACACCGATCAGATAAACTGTCTGAACACCGAACCCGGCGACGAGAATGTGGGTCGTTTCGCGTATGGTTCTTGGCCAGGACGCCTTAAGCACGAAACAGGCAGGCACCAGTATTGCGGCACCGACGACGAACCGTGCGGCCATCAGCGTGAACGGTTCTGCGTAGGGCAGACCGTATTTTGCGGCGACGAACCCGCTAGCCCATAAAAATATGAACAGTCCCGCGACGCTGGCGAAAACCAGCGGGTTCAAGACAGCGGTAGAGTGCGGGGTGGCGGACATTGTGCTGATCGGGTTTCAGGTTTGGTTGAGGGTAAGCAGATAATCCGACTGTGACCGTTTTGCAGTGTCGAATCCATCTGATCGATTTTGTTGTTGTGTTCGGCTATATCATGCCCATGCTGAGACGGCCAATGCGAAGGGCACTGATCACAGGCGGCGCGCTGATCGCCATCTGCGCCGGCTACACGCTTTACTGGTATTCGGCCGCCGCAGAAATACGCGCCGGGATCGATAGCTGGGCTCAGGATCGGCGTACGAACGGCTGGATGGTGGAACTTGGTGAACCGACGATTACTGGTTTTCCGTTTCGGTTGAACCTCTTCCTTCAGGCGCCGGTTTTGGCAGGACCGGGAAATCTGTGGCGCTGGGAAATGCCAAATGCAAAGGCATCGGCGCTACCATGGGAGCTCACCGATATCGAAATGTCCGTTCCCGGAGTTCACAACCTTAAGACGCGCGGGGGGGGCGTCGTCCTGACGCTGGCTAGCGCCGAGGGTGGATTGAACATCCGGCGGGGAAAGCCGCACCAAATTTTTGTTCGGTTGACCGGAGTGGACTGGAGCCAATCCCGGAAGATTAGAACGCAAATCGATACGCTAATCGTTCGAATCGAAGACGCTGTTCCGGCAGACAGAAAAACCGGAAACGGGGTTACAGGAATGGGTATTGCGATAGATGCGCGTAATGTGACTTTACCCCAAGCTTGGAAGCCGCCGCTGGGCACCGATCTTAGCCGTATGTCTGTCGAAGCGGTCGCGATCGGCCCGTTCGAACCCCGTGGAACATTGTCCGACGCGCTGGCCCGCTGGCGAAATGCGGGGGGTGCGCTGGAAATAAGTGTATTCACGCTCGATTGGGAAGCATTGTCGCTTCGCGGCGACGGCACTTTCGCACTGGATGAGAACCTTCAACTTCAGGGTGCCATGGTGGCGGAAATCGGTGGCGTGGAGAAAACCTCCGATGCGCTGATCGCAGCCGGCGTTATCGATGCGCGAACGGCGTTCGCCGCAAAGGTCGCCAACCGCGCCTTGTCGTTCGGAGGTGGACCGGTGCGTTTGCCCGTCAGTATCCAACGACAACGCCTGTATCTGGGACCCGTGCCGCTGTTGCGGCTGAAACCGATAAGCTGGAAATAGGGAAAGTCAGGACTTCGGGTCGGTATCGTCCGGAGATGGCGGTATATGCTGACCGGCTTCGACAACCCCGCGGCGAATCTCGCGTGTGCGGCGGAAGAGCCTCTCCAGTTTTTCACCGTCGCCGACGCGTATGGCGCGCTGAAGTCCTGCCAGGTCTTCCGAAAGGCGGCCCAGCATTTCCAGCACCGCATCCCGGTTGGCGATAAAGATGTCGCGCCACATCACCGGATCCGATGCGGCAATGCGCGTGAAGTCGCGAAAACCGGACGCCGAGTATTTTACAACCTCGGACTTGATTTGATCTTCCAGGTCGGTCGCGGTACCCACGATCGTATAGGCGATCAGGTGTGGCAGATGGGATGTGATCGCCAGAACCTGGTCGTGGTGCGCGGGTTCCAGGTAGTCGATCTGGCTACCTGCTTGTTTCCATAACGCTGCAATCTTGTCGATTGCGGTCTGATCGGTGCCTGGCGGTGGCGTGATCAGAAACCAACGTCCCTCGAACAGTGTTTCGAACCCGGCCTCGGGACCAGAATTTTCAGTGCCCGCAATAGGGTGACCTGGGACAAAATGAACCCCTTCCGGCAGGTGCGGCATCACCGCCGTCACCGCGGATTCCTTGACAGATCCCACGTCTGTCACGATTGCACCCGGTTTCAGCACGGGCGCCATCGCCTGCGCTATTGCGCCGTATGTCGAAACCGGTGTGCAGATCATCACCAGATCCGCGTCTCGAACGGCCTCCGCAATGTCCTTGGTGGTTTCATCGGCTATATTCAGACGCTTGGCGGCATCCAGTGTTTCGTCTGTCCGGGCGCATGCGATAATCGTGCTCGCGAGATTGTCCCGACGCATTACGCGTGCGATGGACGAGCCAATAAGCCCGATCCCGATAAAAGCGACACGGTTGAACATCAGATCGCTCACATTATTTTGAGGAATTTGGAAATCACGTCTACGGTCGCGCGCATTTCGTCTTCCAGACCGATTGTGATGCGAATGCCTTCCGGAATACCGGCGCTGCCGGTACCGCGTGGGATGATCCCTCGCGATGTCAGAAACGCCATTGCCGCATCGGCTGTATGGGGCCCGCTTTCCGGAAACCGGACCAGTACGAAATTACCTGCGCTCGGTACCACGTCGAGCCCCACCTCACCAAGGCGATCGGATAGCCACGGCAACCAGTTCGCGTTGTGATTGCGGGACCGTGTCAGGAATTCGACATCGTTTACCGCCGCGATGCCGGCCGCCTGGGCGCCGCTGGTAACGTTAAACGGCGGACGGATGCGATTCAGCACGTCTGCCACGGCTTCCGGACAGTATGCCCAACCGAGCCTGACCCCGCCCATCGCGTATATCTTCGAAAACGTCCGGGTCATTACGACGTTATCGCCCGCGTCAACCAGTTCGACGCCCGGCGCGTAATCGTTACGGGTTACGTACTCGGCATAGGCCGCATCGATCACTAGCAGGATATCGTCGCGCAATCCCGCGCGCAGGCGTGTCATTTCGTCCGATGTCACCATCGTGCCAGTCGGATTGTTCGGATTAGCGACATAAACGATCCGTGTCTTGTCGGAAACTTTACGCAGCAGCGCATCAACCGAAACGGTGAATTCCGTCTCCGGTGCCTTGATCGGCGTTGCCCCGACCGACAGTGCAAACAGCGGATACATAACGAATGCGTGCTCGCCGAACAGCACCTCGTCCCCGGGGCCGGCGTAGGCCCTCGCCAGAAGGGCTAGCAGTTCGTCCGATCCCGCGCCACACACTATCCGGTCCGGGTCCAGCCCGTTCCGCGCGCCGATCGCCTTTCGCAGTTCTACCGAGCCGCCATCCGGATACCGGTGAAGTCGGGAGCCGAGTTCTTCGTATGCGGCGGTCGCTTTGGGGCTGGGGCCAAGCGCTCCTTCGTTTGAAGATAGCTTGATAATCTTGTCGACGCCGTCAACTTTTGACGCGCCGGGGACGTAGGGCGCCATATCCATAATGCCCGGTCGGGGGGGCAACGCCATCAAAACTCTCCCCGGTCGGCAATGTCGTCGCTGCTGAACGGTGTGGCATAGACACCGAGGAAGATAGCGCTTTCCGCTATGCCATTGTCAGGATCCGTCAGCCGCGCAATGCGGCTATCGTCTGGACCGGCGAACTCTTCTAGTTCCGCCAGGAATACCGATGCGCCGTCCATCGGCACGCCCATTCCGATCAGACGGACAGGTTTTATTCCGGCGGCGGCGATGGCGTCGTTCAAGCGGGCGCGACTGACTTCCGGATTGGTTCGCAGAACGAAAAAGCTTCTATCATCGCCGCTTTCATCGGGTGTCATTGCCGCGACGCAGAGTGCTGAATCGCCGTTGACGGGCGCAATCGGGGCAAAGGGCAGTCGAGCACAGACGGAAACCTCTCCGCCCTGCGCTATGCCGGCCAGTGTCGGCCACCACGCTGCTTCTTCGCTATCTTCGGGGATCGGCAGGACACCTACCGTCGCCGTTCCTTCCTGAACGGCGTTCAGTACGGCACGAGCCGACGAATGCAACAACAGGGGCGTCTCGCCGCCGAAATGATCCCTTGCCATATCCCGGCATAGTCGTTCGCCATCCGGCGCGTAGACTGCAACAGCGAACTCGCCCTGCAGCCGCACCATGGCGGAGACGATTTCCCGCCATAGCTGAATAATTGTCGCCTTGGGGAACGGGCCTGTATGCCGCATCATAAGTCGCCGCAGAATTTGGGCTTCGCGGGCCGGCCGCCACACCGGTGCGTCGCCTTTGGATGCGCGAACGCCGGCCGCAATCTCAGCGCGACGCATCAGCAGGTCGTGTAGCGCGTTGTCTATACTGTCGAGTTCTTCGCGCAGGGCGGCGAGGTTCGGTTTGCCATCGGACATGATCAGGCCGTTTTCAAAATCTGGATAAGCGAAAACCCGCATCCCATAACCGCGATGGAGTCTCGCCCCGGAGGCCGCAATATGTAGTCGCCGAAACCCGCAAATGCAAAGAAAACATTGACATAGCGGGGGGGCAACCCTAGCTATTCAAGCCCTTTTTCGGATCGGCAGAATGGTTAGCAATCATGACCGTGACCCGCGATCTTTCCCCGGTTTCCGGGGGCGACAACGCTGCATTACCTGGGCTTCAAGTGGAGCTTGCGCGGGACGAACCCATGCGTCTCGATTCAGGGCAATCCATCGGGCCGTTCACCGCCGCTTACACGACCTGCGGTGACCTGAATTCAGACAAATCAAATGCCGTACTGGTTTGCCATGCCCTGACGGGTGACCAATACGTACTGGAAAACAACCCAGTGACAGGAAAACCCGGTTGGTGGGAACTGATGGTCGGTCCTGGCAAGCCGCTCGACACCGACAGGTACTTCATTATCTGCGTTAACGTCCTTGGCGGTTGCTTGGGCTCTACCGGTCCGCGCGATATCAACTCTGATACGGGCGAGCTGTGGGGGCTGGATTTTCCAGTCATCACGATCGGCGACATGGTCCGCGCGCAGGCGCTGCTGCTGGATCATATGGGGATCGATCAGTTGTTCTGCGTTATCGGCGGATCCATGGGCGCGATGCAGGTACTGGAATGGGCGTCTAAATATTCTGAACGCGTGTTCTCTGCTGTGCCAATTGCGGGCGCCGCAAGGCATTCCGCCCAGAACATCGCCTTTCACGAGGTCGGCCGGCAGGCAATCATGGCAGATCCCGACTGGCGCAAGGGGAACTACCTGCGTGAAGGCGTGAACCCCAAGGGGGGCTTGTCTGTCGCTCGGATGGCGGCGCATATCACTTACCTGTCCGAAACGGCCCTGCACCGGAAGTTCGGCCGACGCCTTCAGGCGCGCGATGCGATTAGCTTCGGGTTCGATGCCGATTTCCAGGTGGAGAGCTATTTGCGACACCAGGGCAGTACCTTTGTCGAGCGGTTCGATGCGAACTCTTATCTCTACATTACCCGGGCGATGGATTATTTCGATCTGGCAGCGGAACATGATGGGGTTCTGGCCGGTGCCTTCGAAGGGACGACCGTCCGGTTCTGTATCATCTCTTTTAATAGCGACTGGCTTTTTCCGACCGAGGAAAGCCGCGAAGTTGTGCGCGCTCTAAACGCGGTGGCCGCAAATGTCAGTTTCGTCGAGATAGATACCGACAAGGGTCATGACGCATTTCTGCTTGAGGAGCCGGAATTCTACGCCACCGTGTCCGGGTTTTTGGAGGGGGCCGCCGAACACCGCGGCCTGACCGCGAAATGAAGACCGACTACAGCGGCACTGCGCCCCAAATACCCGGTGTTTCCACACTTTCACGTCGGGATCTTGAGATCATTGCCGATATGATCGACCAAGGCAGCCGAGTTCTCGATGTAGGGTGCGGGAACGGCGCGCTGCTGGACTATCTTGGCCGCAACAAGGGCGTGGACGGGCGCGGGATCGAACTTAGCCAGGCCGGCGTGAATGCCTGCGTTGCACACGGACTATCGGTGATACAGGGTGATGCTGATACTGATCTGGAACATTACCCCGACGATGCTTTCGATTTCGTCGTCCTGACACGCACGCTTCAGGCGACGCGCAATCCCCGAGAAGTGGTTTCCCATCTGGTCAGGATCGGGCGGCATGCCATTGTGTCATTTACAAATTTCGGGCACTGGCGGGTGCGGATCGAAATGATGTTTGGCGGGCGGATGCCCGTAGTTGGAGAGGATGGCGCCTCTTGGTACGACACGCCGAACATCCATCTATGCACGATCGGAGATTTCTCGACTCTTTGCGACGATCTCGGGCTTAGGGTGCAGCGAGCTTTGTCCCTTTCGCATTCGGGCAGTGCGCGGGAGCTGAAATCCGCTGGCGCCGCCGCTAATATCCGGGGCGAGGAAGCGATCTTCGTGCTGACGCGGGAATAGTCCGGCGAGTTAGTCTTTGTTACGCATCTATCCTCGTTCGGTGCCGCCGACTACTCTGACATATCCCCTCTTGAGGGCCGGTTCCGACGCAGCCGCCGTCGAAGCCGACCCGGCATAAATCTGCTTTTGTGCCTCTATGAACAGGACGCCGCCCACGGTTTGGAACCAGCGGAGTCCAAGCCGCTCGATCGGTCGTGCAGAGGCCAGCGCCATGCGGGATCCCGTCGGTGGCACGAAAAGGCCTGCGTTGGAATTTTCCGGCTGAAAAAGATTGTCGCGCAGCAGCCGCGATACTTGGGCTGGCGTATACGGATGACCGTGACCGAACGGCGTATGATCCATCCGTGCCCAGATACCCCGCCTGTTCGGCACCACGATCAGGACTCGTCCGCCTTCGGTCATGATCCGCCATACCTCGCGCAGCAGCTTTCGAAGCTGTTCCGAACATTCCAGTGCATGCACCATCAGTATCCGGTCCATCGATACGTCTGGCAGGGGCAAATCATCTTCCAGCGCGAGGCTGACGATATTGCGCCCTTCCGTCGGCCAGTGGATAACGCCCTGCTGCGCCGGCATCAGCGCGACGACGCGCTCCGCTTCTTCCAAGAAAGGCCGGAGGTAGGGGATCGGATAGCCGATTCCCGCAAGGCTCATTCCCCGGGTGTCCGGCCACGCCGAGCGGATGTATCGCCTGACAATCCGTTGGGCGGTGTGTCCCAGCGCCGAATTGTAGAAATCCCGTAGGTCGATAGCGTCGTTGTACATAAGAATACTATGCCGTGTGTCTGCTGGCAGGGGAAGAAATACCCTTACGCGCGGTTGGCGCTGGTCACCCGGTTTGTTAGGTTTCGTACCGAAATTCAATCAGCCCCTGAAAGGTTCGGACAAATGTCTACGCTCGAGATCCACCAGATTCCGACACGGTCCGATAACTACGTCTATTTGCTGCGCGAGAGCTCCTCCGGCAATGCAGCCGTCGTCGATCCGTCGGACGCGGCGCCCGTCCTGGAAACACTCGACATGTTCGGCTGGAACCTGACGCATGTACTCGCCACGCATCACCACGACGACCATGTCGGCGGAGTGCCAGAGATAAAGGAAGCTACCGGCTGTACCGTGGTCGGTCCTAGGGCGGACCGCGACCGGATCCCGATGATTGATGTCGAAGTCGCCGACGGCGACACATTCATACTGTACGAAGCCGAAGCCAAAGTCTGGGACGTGCCGGGGCATACGGCGGGTCACATTGCGTACTGGTTTGCAGACAGCCAGGCGCTTTTCTGCGGCGATACGCTGTTTGCGCTGGGGTGCGGACGTATCTTCGAGGGCACGTTCGAACAGATGTACGCTTCGATTTCCAAGTTCAGCGAAGTGCCGGACGAAACTTGGGTCTATTGTGCCCACGAATACACGATGGGCAATGCCAAATTTGCTCTCCACGTAGACCCGGAAAATACTGAACTGCAAGTTTATGCGAGGCAGATCGAAGCGCGGCGCGGAGCTGGAGTGTCCACCGTGCCGTCGCTGATGGGCGTCGAACGGCGGACCAACCCGTTTTTGCGGGCCGATGATCCGGCCTTTGCCGCGGTAGTCGGCATGGAGGGGAAACCTCCCGTAGAAATATTTGCCGAAATCCGAACTCGAAAAGATAATTTTTAGGGACGCAAGAAGATGAAACTCCGTTGGTCGCCCACATCTCCGTTCGTTCGCAAAGTCGTCGTGTTGATGAAGGAAAAGGGCATTGAGGGTGCCGTCGAAAAGGAAAAATCGAACCCGCTGAGCAAGGACGATCGCGCGGCGACGCCAAGCCCGCTCGGTCAGATTCCCTGCCTGATCACGGATGACGGCGCGTCGATCTACGATTCGCCGGTTATCATGGAATATCTCGACGTCGAATGCGACGGTCCCGAGATGCTGCCGCGTAGCGGCGGCGGCCGCTGGACGGTACTGACGCGGCAGGCCTTGGCAGACGGCATGATTACCTCGATGGTGGTGTGCTTCGTGGAGAGTCTGAAAAAACCCGACCGCCGGTCCGGCGGTATTCTCGCCCATAATAAGGCGATTGTGTTCAAGGGAATTGCGGCGTTGGAAGATGATGTTGGTGCCTTCGCTAGCGATATCGACGTCGGCACGATCTCGGTTGCCGTTGCGCTGGCGTTTGCGGACCAGACCTTCCCAGAAGACGACTGGCGCACCGATTGCCCAGCTCTGGAAGCCTGGTTTGATGAATTCAACCGGCGCCCGTCGATGACCGAGACGGTCCTGATGGACGCGCGGGAATTCAAATAGGTGGTTAGCGCCGCTTCGGCGAAATCAGCCCTTCGAGACAGGCCTTGATCTGCAGGCCGAGGTACTTGGAGTAGATCCGGCACTGGGCGAAGCTTCCGGCGATAAACCAGAGGCCCGGCTGTCCGGTACGCGTCCACATATTGTTGAGTTCCTGGGCGTCCTCGTCCCATCCCCAGATTGCTCCGACGCGATCGGCAATGTCTTTCCCGAGGAGTTTTTTAACCATTTCTTCCTGAGTCTTGTAACCGGTCGCGAGGATAACAGTGTCGGCCGGGATCACTGTCCCGTCTCTTAACTTCGCCCCTTCGGCGACGAAGGTCTCGATATCGTCGTACTGGATCAGGCCGACCTTGCCGTCGACGATCAGATCCGAGCAGCCGACGTTGAAATAGTATCCGCCGCCCCGGTTCATGAACTTGAATTGCCATCCGTAGACGTCCTCGCGGTCTATCTTGAAGCCTTTGGCGGTCAGGGCTTCCAGCAAATCGGTGTCAAGCCGCGTGGATTCGTCCGCCATCAGCCGGTGCGCCTCTTTCAGAGGTTGCAGCGGTGTTGCCGCCGCGATCATGTCCTTCGTCTCCAGCGTCAGGTCTTCGGCATACAGCGTGTAGGGCAGCTGTGCGCTCGGCTCGACATTGATCACCGACGTCGGACTGCGTTGTACCAGCGTCGGGTGCGCGCCGTTTGACTGAAGATCCTGGGCGACGTCATGGCCGCTGGTGCCCGTGCCGATGACCAGTACGTTGCTGCCTTCGTAGCCCGCGGCACTGTTGTATTTGCCGGAATGCATCACCTCGCCGTGGAATTTTTCGAGCGTGGGAATAGCGGGTATCTTTGGAATGCCGCTTACGCTGGTTGCCATCACGATGTGCCGGGGACGTATTTGGCGTTTGCTGCCGTCTGGTTTGGTCAACTCCACTGACCAGCGCTGCTCGATTTCGTCGTAGGTTGCGCCTGTGAACTCCGTTTCCGTCCAGAAATTAAGCTCCATGATGTCGGCATAGGCCTCGAACCAGTTGGCGAGCTTGTCCTTCGGTATGTAGGTCGGCCAGTTTGGCGGAAACGGAAGATAGGGAAGATGATTAACGTGGACCTGATTGTGCAGCACCAGCGAATGGTATCGTTTGCGCCAGTTGTCGCCGACTCGCGCCTCGCGATCCACGATAAGGGTATCGACGCCCAGCTGGGTTAGGCGTGCAGCAGTGCTGAGCCCCGCTTGCCCGCCACCGACCACCAGCACGTCCGGTTCACGATTTTCGTAGGCGGCTGAGATCTGACGGCGGTCTAGCCAGTTCGGTCCGGCGAAATCGCGGGAATATACTTCGCCGGTTGGCCGTGCGGCGCCCACCGTTTCTTCATGGCCGGCAATTTCGATAAGTGCCGTCAAGATTGTCCAGGCCTTCAGTTTCCCGTCATCTGTCGCATCCCGAAGAAGACGCAGCACCCCCTCGCAGGGACCGGACGGAGCAGTAAAACGGAAGATCGCCTCGACTACGTCTTCGTTCCCACCCCGGAAAACGATGCGAGCAGGGGCATCCGCTTCGTCGACCCTAAACCCAGTTGCGCCGTCACGACCGCCGCTGGCGCAGAGCGCTGCTGCTATTGCAGCTGCGCCGCTGAAGGTGGTGATGTCCCAGGTAAGCGCCAGCAGGTCGCGCCAGTGACTGTCCGGTAGAAAAAATTCTGCGAGGGTATCGCAGTCGGATTCCGTCAGTGCCCGTTCAAACCCGGACAGCCATGCTGAGGCTGCATCGGACAAGCTCTCGCTGATGGTATCCATGTTTCGACTCCCTGAAATCCCGTTTTGCGCCTGTCCCAGAATAGCAAATCGACGCCGCCGAGAAACCTAATGGGATGCGACAATTATCAGCGGAAAATGTCACCTGCCGCCAGGAACGCGCCCCCAACGATCGTGACGGTGGCGATAGCGACGATTATGGTCAACGACCCCGGCCCAAGAGCGATCAGCAGGCTAATCGACAGTGGGGCGCAATAGGCGATGCCGCCAAGCGCACGGACGCTGGCGCGTTTCAGGCCCCAGTCCCAGAGGAAAAACGCCCCAGCCGAAGGACCGAGGCCGAGTGCAGTCAGTGCAAGCCATTCGCCCGTTGAAGGCAAGGCGGTCGTTTCGAACAACGTATGAGCCACAGCCGAGAGGATACCCGCAACCAGGCTAAAAGCGCCGATTGCGTCTGTCTGGATGCTGCCGAGACGGCTGCTCGCGACGCTATAGGACGACCATATGAGGGCAGCGGCGAATGCAACTGCGTTGCCTGTCAGATAAGCGGAATCGGGGCGGATAAATGTGCCGCCGGTTGCCAACAGAAGGACGCCGGCGAACCCCGGTAAAGTGCCTGCAATATGCCGGAACATAAGTCTCCCGCCCGGCATGAGGGCATAGAAAAAATGATAAGCAGTGGCCAAAGATAATTCACTAGGTCAGCTTCGACCGATGGAGCGGTTTTCAGGGATGCAAAAACAAGAAAATGGTAGCTGGACAGTCCAAATATGCCGAGCGACCGGTTTGGCGAAAATGCTCGAGTATACGCTCGCCGAATAAGATCTATTTGGTCAGGGCGATCAGAAATGCAATTGCGACTGCGATGGCCACGATCTGGGATGCCGGCACCGACCCGCTCGGCGTAGTCCGGATTGCAAGCGACCCCCATAAAAAAATAGCGCCGGCACCGATCAGAGTGTCGCGACGCCGAATTTCCGAATTGTACGCCGCATTCGCCATGCGGCGATACTAGCGGCAGGGGCAGCTTAGTACATGTGTTGTCCGCCGTTAATCGAGAGCGTCGAGCCGGTCACGAAGTCGGCGTCGTCTGCAACGAGGAACAGCACGCCACGGGCGATATCCTCGCCCCGGCCTAGCCGGCCCATCGGGATGCGCTGGATAATCTTTTCCAAAATGTCGGCGGGAACGGCGCGCACCATGTCGGTATCCACGTAGCCGGGCGCGATCGCGTTCACGGTAATGCCCTGCGCCGCACCTTCCTGGGCTAGTGCCTTCGTAAACCCGTGAATTCCTGACTTGGCGGCCGCGTAGTTCACCTGACCGTACTGGCCAGCCTGGCCGTTTATCGATCCGATGTTGACGATACGTCCGAACTTGCGGGCGCGCATGCCGTCGATGACCGAGCGGCACATGTTGAAGCAAGAGCCCAAATTCGTATCGATTACGGCCTGCCAGTTATCGTGATCCATCCGATGCATTGTGCCGTCGCGGGTAATGCCGGCGTTGTTGACCAGGATTTCGACTGGGCCCAGGTCCTGTTCGATCTGACCGATTCCAGCCTGACAGGCATCGAAATCGGAAACGTCGATTTTGTATACCGGGATACCGGTTTCATTCTTGAATTTTTCCGCAGTTTCGTCGTTGCCGCCGTATACGGCGGCAACTGTGTAGCCTTTTTCCTTCAACTGGGATGCGACCATCCCGCCGATACCGCGGGTGCCGCCCGTAACAACTGCAACTCTCGACATTTGAGGTTCTCCCGCGTGTTTCCTATCGCCGCAGGCATCCTGATCCGCAACGTTTAAGTAACAATCCGTTCTGGGGACCGCTCGGACTGTCGGTCCGTCGGTTCAGTGCTTTAGTCGCGTTCCACGCACATGGCGATGCCCATGCCGCCGCCAATACACAGTGTCGCCAGACCTTTCTTGGCATCGCGTTTCTGCATTTCGTACAAAAGTGTCGTAAGGACACGGGCGCCGGATGCGCCGATCGGGTGACCGATTGCGATTGCACCACCATTCACGTTCACTTTCCTAGGATCCCAGCCAAGATCTTTGTTTACGGCGCAGGCCTGCGCTGCGAATGCTTCGTTGGCTTCGACAAGGTCGAGGTCGTCGACCGACCATCCTGCCTTTTTGAGGGCGCTACGGCTTGCTGGGATCGGGCCGGATCCCATAATCGACGGATCCACGCCGACCTGCGCCCAAGACACGATCCGCGCCATCGGTTCGATGTCGCGATTCATGGCTTCGTCTTCTGACATCAGCACCATGGCAGCCGCGCCGTCGTTGATTCCCGAAGCGTTGCCCGCGGTGACGGTACCCTCTTTGTCGAACGCGGGACGCAGGCCGCTGAGCGATTCCGCGGTGACGCCAGGCTTCGGGTATTCGTCTACTTCCACCGTTACGTCGCCCTTGCGGGTCTTGTAGCCGACCGGTGCAATTTCGTCCTTAAACTTGCCCGCTTTCTGAGCTTCTTCCGCCTTGTTCTGAGATGCAGCGGCGAATTCGTCCTGTTGTTCGCGAGTGATCTGCCATTTCTTGGCGACGTTTTCCGCGGTATTGCCCATGTGATAACCGTTGAAGGCGTCCCACAGGCCGTCCTTGATCATCGTATCGACAAATTCGGTGTTGCCCATTTTCGTGCCTCCGCGGAGGTTGGAGGCATGGGGTGCCATGCTCATAGATTCCTGTCCGCCCGCAACAACAATGCCGGAGTCGCCACTCTGGATAGCTTGCAAGCCCATGGCGACCGATTTCAATCCGGATCCGCAAAGTTGGTTCACGCCGTAGGCCGGGACTTCGACGGGCAGGCCGGCACCGATCGATGCCTGGCGGGCGGGGTTCTGCCCCTGGGCAGCGGTAAGAATTTGACCCATGATCACTTCGGACACGTCTTCCGGTGCGACTCCGGCCCGATCGAGTGCGGCTTCGATCGCGACCTTGCCGAGATCCGAAGCAGACAGGGAACTTAGTGAGCCATTAAAAGATCCCACAGGGGTGCGCGCGGCGCTTGCGATTACGACATTTGTCATCAGGACTCCCTTTTGTTGTTTTAAGACCGCGTCCGATCTGCGACACGGCCTGATTACTATGACCGTGATATATACCGATTTTGTGCTGTCATCAACGCAAAATGCTGCGCTGCACAAAATAATATTTTAAGCATCAGAAAAATATCAATTATTCACATAATGCACTGCATTTACAATGCATGGATCCAGTCTGCTACCGGTGCCCAGAGCCGCGTTCGGGCGCGGCCGCCGACCATCATTCCAATATGTCCGGCGGCAGGGGTCAAGGTGTCGGCACCGGCAATAGCCTCTATCAGCGCACCGGCCGAGGCGGGCGGAACAATGCGGTCGTTCGCCGGCAGCACGCCCAGCGTCGGCAGATTCAGGGTCGAAGGCTCTATCGTGGTTCCAGCAATCCGCCAGTCGCCTTTAGCCGGCCTGTTTTCGCCGTACCAGCCGAACAAACAGGTGCGGGCGACATCGGCGGCAAGTGGTACGCCGTCATTCAGCCAATCTTCCAGGGCGACGAACTGATGGGCTTGATCGTTGTCGGGATCGAGAGCGGCGAGGGCCCGGAACTTGTTCCAGCCGAGCATTGGATCGAGCCAAAAGAACATAGATTGAAGTGCGTCGACCGGTAGGCATCCCGATACCGAGATGAGGTTTTCGAGGATAGGCCGTCCCGTCGTGACCGCCGCCGGCGGCCCCCCGGTTCCAGCATGAAAATCCCAGGGTGAAGCGAGCAGCACGAGCGCCCCGCATTTTTCGGGTTCGAGGACCGCGAGGGCGGTCGCCAGTGTGCCACCCATGCAATAGCCAATAACGGGCACAGGATTTCCCGCCGCCGTTTCCACTGCAACGGACAGCGCATTCCGGAGAATCCCATCAACGTAGTCGTCCAGCGTTTGTGCCAGCTCTGTCTCGCCCGGGGTACCCCAATCGACCAGGAGTGGCCGCATTCCCTGCGATGCGAGGAACCGCAGGAAACTGCGTTCGGCGGTCAGGTCCATGATGTAGCTTCGGTTCACCAGCGACGGGATAACAAGGACAGGTTTTCCAGCCTCGCCGTTGGTTTGCGTCGCACCGAAATCCTGAAGCTGAACCGGCCCGAATTCCCATAAAGGCGGTGGAACAGGGAGGTTGCGCCGATAGGTATGGGATCTGTATTTTTCGATCCCGGTCAGAAATCTGTCGTTGCGTGACGCAAGCTCGGTGAGTAGCGCCGACGAGAATTCCTCAGGATTTACGCTTTGGAGATCCTTTTGTAGGGCGTTTCCCTGCTCCGCGAGGTCGTCGCTCCAGGGCGTCCAGCCGCTTCTCAACATTGGCCAAGCGCCTGCGGAGCTCGACAATATCGTTATCGCTGTTGCCAGATGGAGGGGCAGCGGGCGGGGGCCGTTTCTTGTCTGCATCATCGGCTGCGCCCGGTGCCGGCCAGTTCATCCCCGGAAAACCGGGCATCATTTCCGCTAACTTTGCGAGATTCGCCGCAAGCTCGGGATCGTTTGCTGATTGAAGGTTTGCCGATTGAAGGAGGTGTTGCTGCCATAGATCGAGGTACCGACGGGCAAGTTCTCTGGGATCCGAAACGTCAGACATACCCGACTATAGGCGACGTTGTTCCGGTCCGCCAGATTTGCGATTTTTCGGCAGTGCATCAAGTCATTGATGCATTGCAACAAAAATGCAAGACTCTCTGCTTCTGATTTGCGAGTTAGTTTCAGGAGGTTAGCGTCATGGCCCGCAAGGCAAGCAAAACGGACAAAGACGCCCCCGATACGATCACGATCAAGAAATACGCGAACCGCCGCCTCTACAATACGGCGTCCAGCAGCTATGTAACTCTGGACGATCTAGCGACCATGGTGCAAGACGGACTCGAATTCACTGTGCACGATGCCAAGACCAACGAAGACATCACTCGGGCGGTTCTGACGCAAATCATCGTTGAACAGGAAGCCAAAGGAAACAACTTGCTGCCTACCGGATTTCTGCGGCAGCTGATCAGTTTTTACGGCGACAATCTGCAGGGTGTCGTTCCTCAGTACCTCGATATGACCATGCAGTCTTTTGCCCATAATCAGGAAAAGATGAGGAGCTACATGGAAAATGCGTTCGGCGGTATTTATCCGTTTTCATCATTTGAGGAAGTCGGGCGAAAAAACATGGCAATGTTCGAGCAGGCCATGAACATGATGTCGCCCTTCAACGCGCAGGAAAACGATTCCACCGAGGAATCCCCAGCGGGTGATGAGGACGAACAGGGATCCGCTGAATCGCTGGATACGATGAAAGCCCAGCTAGAGGCCATGCAGAGACAGCTCGATACATTGTCGAAGAACAACAAAGGCTAATTTCTCTGGGTCGGACTGATCTGACGGACAACCTGTCTGCTTATCCGGTGTCGGGTAAAGGCGAAAGATCTGGAAAATTCGCGTGGACGAGATCGCCAGACGTTGCAGGAAGATATCGTAAACACGCGTGACCAACGCGGTGAAAAGCGGGCCGCATTGTCGGGTCCCGCAAGAACACCGCGCCGTTATCTTCAAGCTGATGCAGCGCTTGTCCTTATTGGGCTGAACGAGCGTAGCATATATCACGTCGAGTACAGTGGTCCCAACGTAGATAGCATCGTTCCGGTTACCAAGGCCTATACCGAAATTGACGGCATGAAATACCGCCAGATACCGTTTTCTTATCGTATCGCACGAGCATCCAACTTTGAAGATTGCCAGCTCCGGCTGCGGGAACCAGATCCCGCGGCTTTTTTGTTTTCCCCGTTTGACTCGCGGGAAAAAAAATCGGATCACCCATTAAACATTTTCCGATGTAGTCCGAGCAGGAGTGAGGACCGCTAAAAAAGCAAGACGGAGATGATGAATGATCGAGCGCACGACCGTAGGCGATCTGCAAGTCGCTACCTGCCTTTACGACTTCGTCAACGAAGAAGCACTGCCCGAGACCGAAATAGACGAAGCGGAATTTTGGCATGCGGTGAATGAAATTCTGCGGGATCTGGCACCTATAAATCGTGAACTGCTGGCGCGTCGGGACGACCTGCAATCCAGGATCGATGCTTGGCACCGTGATCGCAGGGGTCAGGAATTCGATGCTGGCTCTTACAAATCATTTCTGAGGGAAATCGGTTATCTGGTCGACGAGGGCGACGCCTTTACGGTGAAAACGGATCGGGTCGATCCCGAAATTTCCGCTATCGCCGGTCCGCAGCTCGTCGTGCCGGTTATGAATGCACGGTATGCGCTCAATGCAGCCAATGCGCGTTGGGGAAGCCTCTACGATGCGCTTTACGGTACCGACGCTATACCGGAAGACGACGGTGCTGACATGGGCAAGTCGTACAACCCGGTCCGTGGCGGCAAAGTTATTGCTTACGCGCGCACCTTCCTTGATCAGGCCGCCCCGCTCGACGGGGAAAGTCACGCCGACGCTGCGGGTTACAGTGTTGAAAACGGTAAGCTCAGCGTTTCTCTGACCGGCGGATCATCAGTCGGTCTGGTCGATGAAGAAAATTTTGTCGGTTACACTGGAGATCCCGAGTCTCCGCAGGGACTTGCGTTCGTCAACAACGGAATTCATTTCGAGATTCGTATCGACCGGGATCATCCCATTGGTATGGATGACGCCGCGGGTGTCGCCGATGTGGTTCTCGAATCGGCGATCACGACCATCATGGATTGCGAAGATTCCATCGCCGCCGTGGATGCCGAGGACAAGGTTGTGGTATATCGCAACTGGCTCGGCCTCATGCGTGGCGATTTGACGGAAAGCTTCGAGAAGGGCGGAGAGACCGTATTTCGCAAACTGAACCCCGACCACAACTACACAACTCCGGACGGAAGCGGCAAAAAAACCATCCCCGGCCGTAGTCTCATGCTGATCCGGAACGTCGGACATCTGATGACGATCGACGCGATTCTTGATGCCGACGGAAACGAAATGCCCGAGGGTATTCTGGACGCAATTTTCACGTCGCTAATTGCTACGCATGATCTACAGGGTAACGGCCAGCACCGCAATTCGCGTGCTGGCTCGGTCTACATCGTTAAGCCGAAGATGCATGGCCCCGAAGAAGTAGCCTTCGCGTCCGAGCTTTTCGGTAGGGTCGAAGATGCGTTGGGCCTGGATCGCAACACCCTGAAAATGGGTATTATGGACGAAGAGCGCCGTACGACGGTGAACCTCAAAGAATGTATTCGCGCTGCGAGGGAACGTGTAGTCTTTATCAATACCGGGTTCCTGGATCGTACCGGCGACGAGATGCATACCTCAATGGCAGCGGGTCCCATGATACGCAAGGGCGACATGAAGGCATCGGCGTGGATCGCGGCGTACGAGGACTGGAATGTCGATATCGGACTGGAATGCGGCTTGCAAGGTAATGCCCAAATCGGCAAGGGCATGTGGGCAATGCCCGATCTTATGGCAGATATGCTGGAACAGAAAATAGGTCACCCCATGGCTGGTGCCAACACGGCCTGGGTGCCGTCGCCGACCGCGGCAACGCTGCACGCAATGCACTACCACAAGGTCAACGTGATCGATCGCCAGGAGGAATTGAAATCGCGTGGCCGGGCAAATCTCGACGATATCCTGACATTGCCGGTCGCCGATCGGCCCAACTGGTCGCCGGAAGATGTCCAGGCGGAGCTCGACAACAACGCCCAGGGTATTCTGGGCTATGTGGTCAGGTGGGTCGAACAGGGAATCGGCTGTTCGAAAGTGCCAGATATCAACAATGTCGGACTGATGGAAGATCGGGCCACATTGCGGATTTCCAGCCAGCACATCGCCAACTGGTTGCACCATGGCGTTTGCACGGAGGAACAGGTCCGTGAGACGATGGAACGCATGGCGGGCGTGGTGGACGGGCAGAATGCCGGGGATGCCGCCTATCGCAATATGGCACCGGATTTCGATGACAGCGTCGCTTTCCGAGCCGCGTGCGACCTGGTGTTCAAGGGGCTGGAGCAACCGAGCGGATATACTGAACCCGTACTGCATCGCCGCCGGATCGAAGCCAAGGCGAAGTACGGCGCCTGAGAAACGGGATACAGGAACATGTCAGACTTCAAGACGATCAGAGACCTGCTGGATGGAGGTGCGGAAAATGCGCCTGCGATCGGCGCACCCGACCGCGATATGCTCGATTACGCCGGGCTGAGGGCGCTGGCTGACTCTTCGGTGGCGCGGCTCAACGAACTGGGTGTTGGCCGCAACGACCGCGTCGCCATTGTGCTACCCAATAGCGCGGAAATGGCGGCGGCATTCGTTGCCATTGGCTGCGGTGCGACGACGGCGCCCCTGAACCCGGCTTACCGCCAGGAAGAATTTGATTTTTATCTCGACGATCTGAAGGCAAGGGCTTTGGTTGTTGAACAGGGGTCCAAGTCCCCGGCAATCGCGGCGGCAGCAGAGCGCAATATTCCTGTCGTAACCCTGGTCGCCGACGAGAACGGTCCTGCCGGTCAATTCCGCCTGGAGGGCAAAAGTGCGGGTGCTGCGCAGAACGGCGGTATGGCGAAAGCCGATGATGTCGCGCTTATCCTGCATACGTCGGGCACAACGTCCCGCCCGAAAATCGTGCCTTTAACCCAGCAGAATGTTACGGCATCGGCGCGTCATATCAGCGTGTCGCTCAATCTGAGTGCCGACGACCGATGCATGAACATAATGCCTCTATTCCATATCCATGGCTTAATCGCCGCAGTACTGTCGTCATTGGACGCCGGAGCCAGCGTTCATTGCGCACCAGGGTTCAATGCGCTCCGCGTCTTTGGCTGGCTCGATGAGATCAAACCGAGCTGGTATACGGCCGTACCGACGATGCATCAGGCGATCCTATCTCGCGCGAACCGAAACGCCGACAGCGTAGAGCGAGCGCGTAACAATCTGCGTCTTGTCCGATCTTCGTCGTCTTCTTTACCTCCGCAGGTGATGAAGGAGCTGGAAGATACATTCGACGTACCCGTTGTCGAGGCCTATGGAATGACCGAAGCGGCACACCAGATGGCGTGCAATCCGCTGCCGCCCGCGGTTCGTAAACCTGGATCCGTCGGGATCGCTGCAGGCCCCGAAGTCGCGATCATGGATGAGACCGAAAGCAATTTGCTCGCAATCGGGCAAACCGGCGAGATCGTCATTCGCGGGCCAAACGTGACCCCAGGTTACGAGAACAACCCTGAAGCCAACGCAAGCGCCTTCACCGACGGTTGGTTTCGTACCGGCGATCAGGGCGTGATGGACGACGAGGGATATATTTCCATCACCGGCCGTCTGAAGGAAATCATCAACCGGGGCGGTGAAAAGATTTCGCCACGAGAGGTGGACGAGGTTCTGATGGATCATCCCGCAGTCGCGCAGGCGGTTACTTTCGCCATGCCCCACGATAAGTTGGGTGAGGAAGTTGCCGCGGCCGTAGTACTGCGCGAAGGCGAGACCGCTGAAGAGGGCGAAATTCGGGAGTTCGTGTCTGGCCGGGTTGCCGATTTCAAGGTCCCACGCCGAGTGCTGGTACTTGACGAAATCCCCAAGGGGGCGACCGGCAAGCTACAGCGTATCGGCCTGGCGGAGAAACTTGGGCTCGGTTGAATAAGCGGTCTGTGCGGGAGAACGCGCCATGAAAATCTGCATCTACGGAGCCGGCGCGATCGGCGGCTATCTCGGCGCGGGCCTGGCCTTACAGGGCGCAGACGTGACGTTGATCGCCCGTGGGCCACACCTGGCCGCGATGCAGGAAAACGGCCTGAAACTGATCAAGGATGGCGAAATGCATGTCGCCGACGTTCAGGCCTACGAAGACCCTGCCGAAGCCGGTCCGCAGGACTACGTCATTGTGACTCTGAAAGCACATTCCGTGCCGCCGATCGCGGACCGGTTTGCCTCGTTGTTCCATAACGAGACGGCGGTTGTCTGGGGCGTGAACGGTATCCCGTGGTGGTACTTCCACGATCTCGAGGGCGATTACACGGGCCGGCGGATCGAATGCCTCGATCCCGGCAATGTATTGTGGGACAATTTGGGTCCTGAACGGATGATCGGTTGCGCGGTGTACCCGGCTGCTGAGGTGCCCGAACCCGGCGTGATCGAACACGTCGAAGGCGACAGGTTTTCATTGGGCGAGCCGTCCGGCGGAAAAACCGAGCGTATAATAGCACTGTCGGAAGCCCTAATCGCGGCCGGCTTCAAAGCGCCGATAAGACCGAAAATCCGAAACGAACTCTGGGTCAAGTTGTGGGGTAACCTGTCGTTTAACCCGATCAGTGCTCTGACCCATGCAACGTTGGAAACTATAGGCACCGACCTGGGGACGCGCGAAATCGCGCGCCGAATGATGTTGGAAGGGCAGGCGATCGGCGAAGCGCTTGGCGTCCGCTTTGCGATCGATGTCGACAAACGCATCAAAGGCGCGGTCGATGTCGGCGCACACAAGACATCCATGTTGCAGGACCTCGAACGCGGCCGTCCGATGGAGATAGATGCGCTGGTAACGGCGGTACAAGAAATGGGACGAATGGTCGGTGTCGAGACGCCGTACATAGACGCAATTCTGGCGCTGATCCGTCAACGTGCGCGCGAAGCGGACTGCTATCCCGGCGCTTGACGCCTATTTCGTGGCGGTTTTACCGGGTGTGTTCCGCGGTCTGCTGTTTGCTGGTTGATGTGTCAGGATTGGCCGGGATTGATCCCAGCCGTGACATCTTCGTCTTGCCGTTTAGGATTAGATCAACTGGCCGCGTTGCGACATAACCGTCCGACGTCTCCATCGCGGGTTTGCCTGCCCAGGCATGGCGGCTATCAACGCAATAAATAAAACAAAGCGGGCGGAACGACGCATGAATGATCTCCTTGGAATGGTGAAGCCCTTTTGGGTTAACAAACCCTTGCTTGGCTGATACCGTCCCGCCCGCATGACGATCCCAAATCCCCCCTATAAAGGTATTTCCGATCCGCCAGATGATGTGGCCGGAGCGACCTGGCTCAATGTTCGCGGTCGTCCGATTTTCGGAGTGTGGCGGTCGCCGCAAGCGGCTGGCCGGCCGGCGCTCGTATTTCTGCACGATGGTCTCGGCAGTGTCGGGACGATGCGGCAGTTTCCGGAACAGACCGGCGCCGAAATGGACCTGCCTGCTTTTGTGTTCGACCGGCTAGGCTATGGACGCTCGGACCAGGAGGAAGAATTCCCGACCGATTTTATGGGCGATGCCGCCGATTTTCTGGAGGATGTACTGGCGGCTGCCGGAATAGACGATTGCTGTCTGATCGGACATTCCGACGGCGGAACGGTTGCGTTGCTACACGGTGCCCGATATCGCAGCCGGGTGCGGGCGATTGTCACGGTCGCCGCCCATGTGCGCCGCGACGAACTGACTTACGGTCAGATATTGCGGCACAAGGAGATGTACCGTGAAGGTGAAATCCCCGATTGGATGACCAGGTTTCATGGCGAAAGGGCGGCGCATCTGCTGAAGTGCTGGACCGAAGTATGGCAGAACACGCTATATGACTCCTGGGATATCTCGGACGAAATCGCCGCAATTAAGGTGCCGCTGATGTCGCTGCAGGGGTCCGAAGATGCCTATGGGCTGCCAAGCCAGCTTGATAGCATCGGAACGGCGGTTGCCCATGCCAGAACGGAGATGATTAAGGGGCTAGGCCACTTCCCGCAACTCGAAGACCCGCCGCAGATCATCTCGCGAATCAAAGACTTTCTTGAACCGTATTGCCGCTGAAACCTGCCGCCACTATAAACCCGGCCATGCCCTATACCCCCGAATACCCGTTTCGCAAGCTGGATTACGGTGAAACGCTAGAGGTCGCTTCCGGCATCCATTGGGTGCGTATGCCGCTGCCGTTTGCGCTGAACCATATCAATCTCTGGCTCCTGAAGGACGGAGACGGTTGGACCGTCGTTGACACCGGGTACAATGTTCAGGAGATCTGCGATATCTGGGGTGGAGCGATCAGCACAATTACCGGCGGCGCGCCGATAAATAGAAGCATCGTGACGCACTTCCATCCGGATCACATGGGTTTGGCGGGATGGTTCGAGGAGAACTACGGCACCCAGTTATGGATGACCTATTCCGAATGGCTGCAGGCCCATGTGGCGGCATCCGAAACGGTCACCCACAACTTTGACCGGTGGATCGAGTTTTACCGTGACAACGGTGCGCCCGAAAATATGACCGTGGGTTTCAAAGAGGTGCGCGACGCATTCCGCGATCCGTGGTACCGGTTGCCGGAAACCGTGCGACGCATTCAGGACAACGAAGAGATCGACATCGACGGTCGTACATGGCAGGTGATCACCGGCGGTGGTCACAGCCACGAGCATGCGTCGTTGTGGTGTCCGGAGATAAACGTCCTAATTTCCGGCGACCAGATACTGCCTAGGATCAGCTCCAACATCAGTCTCTGGTACACCGAACCGGATGGGGACCCGCTGCGTCATTATTTCGAGAGTTTTGTGAAGTTCCGTCATCTGCCGGAGGACGTGCTTGTGTTGCCGTCGCACGATTATCCGTTCAGAGGCCTTCATGGCCGGCTCGACGACTTGCTGGCGCATCATCAGACCCGGCTTGATGCCGCGCTCGAGTTTTGCGCGAAACCTCAGACGGCAACCGACGTTATTCCGTCGCTGTTCAGCCGCGAGATCGGCGCGTTCGAGTTCGGTTTTGCGATCGGTGAGACGCTGGCGCATTTGAACTATCTGGTTAGCGACGGATCGCTGGAACGCCACAAAGACGATGACGGTGTCATCCGGTATCGACGCGCCGCCTGACGGGATGTCTCCCGGGATCGGACATACTGCCGAAATCGTGACGAGGGTTACCGAAGCATTGTCAGCCGAAACGCTCGGTAATCCGGGCATCAACGTTCTGGCGACGCCATGTCTTGCCGGACTGTGCGATGAGGCCGCCGCCAAAGTATGCGGTGACAGGAAAACACGCCGAATGCGGGTGGATATTAGGCATCTGGCCGCGACGGCGATCGGAGACGAGGTCCGGATAGAGGCTGAAATCATGTCGGTTGACGCTGAACTTGTGGTCTGTCGCATCAGAGGACGGGATTCGAACGGCGATATTGCCAGCGGCCATGTCATTAGGGTCGTGGATTGATGCCCGAGTATCTAACCGGTCTGGTGGCGCGCCAGCTATTTCATCTTTCGGATGATCATTTCGATGGGTCCGGTCTGACGGTGACCACGTTGCATCTTGCCTGCGAAATGGCGTGCCACAATGTTTTGATCACGCGCTATGATTCTGACGATGCTAGTGTCGGTATCCGAAACGACATCTGGTTTTGGGGCGACGCACAGCCCGGATCCTATCTAGAGGCTGAGGCTGTAATATCCTACATCGACCGAAAACGCATTGTTTTCAACGTGTTTGCTCGGTCCGGCGTTGCCGAAATCGCGCGCGGTCAACACGAACGCCTGTTAGTGTCTCAGTCGGCTTTCATGACGTCGCTCGCCGCGGATTGAACTTTGGACATTTCGGGTGGATTCCCACTGTTTGCTTAAAAAGCAGTCGGCGGCTTAGAATGATGCCGTCTATTTCTTTCAAATAAAACAAATTCCCCGATGGAGGATATAATGGTGATGAAGAAAGCAATCCTGTCGACCGTCGCGCTTGGTGCGTTGGTGGCACTGGCACCTGCGGAGGCATCTGCCGCAACTGTGCTAAAAATTGGTTTCGCGACCATCAACGACGGTCAGCACAAATCCGCACTCTGGATTGAAAAAGAAGTGGAAAAACGTACCGGTGGGTCGATCGACGTACAGGTTTATCCCGCAGCGCAGCTCGGAAAAATTCCGCGCCAGATCGAAGGGGTGCTGCTCGGAACGCAGGAAGCGTTCATTTCGCCTCCCGGTTTCTTTAAAGGACTGAACCCGGCTTTTGCGGCACCTGACGCACCTGGACTGTTCGACAGTTTCGAGCATCAGACAAAGACGATGAACGACCCAAGTGTCCGATCTAAATTTCTTGGACTTGGTACGGCAAAGGGTGTCACGGGTCTTTACATCGCTGCTGCCGGTGCATCTGCGCTCGCCATGCGCGAACCCGTTCGCACGCTGAGTGACGTAAAAGGCAAGAAAATCCGCGTCTTAGCGTCGCCGATGGAAGTATCCATCATGCGCCAGCTTGGCGCGGCTGGAACGCCCATGGCTTATTCCGAGGTGTTGCCCGCCATTCAGCGCCGAGTGCTTGACGGTGCCAGTTCCGCCATTACCGTAATGGGACCGTCGAAGTTCTATACAGCGGCCAAGTACATTACGCCCACGCATATCACCTATATTCCGACGGGAATGTGGACCAACGCGAAATTCCTCGCAAAGCTGTCCGAGAAGGAACGCGGTATCCTGGATCAGGTCGGAATCGAGTTGTCGCCTGTGGCCAATAAATGGTCCGAAGAGGATACCAAATCCTGGGAAAAGAAATGGGGCGAAGAAGGCGGTACGGTCGTTCGTCTGAAAGAGGAAGAACGGCTGGCAGCTATTGCAAAGCTGCGTCCGTTGGAAAAGATCTTCCTCGACGACCCGAAGGTCGCGCCGATGTACAAGCTGATAAGGTCAGCAGCGGTTAAAAACCGCTAGGCGTCGTTTACAGAAAAATGAAATGGCCGCTCAATCCGAGCGGCCATTTTTTTTATCCAAAGTTTTCCCGGAGATGTCTAGACAGGAGTTTCCTAAACGCCTTCCTCGAAGAGACACAGATGTTTCTCCGCGCCGAGGCGCGTCAAACCTCAGGATGAACCTATGACGACCATAAAGCTGCTTGGATTCGAAACTAACTGCTCGACGCGCTACCGCGCCGCTGGACGCTGCACTGGGAAAAGCGAACTTTCTGGTGGGTGATGGGTTTTCGTTTTCAGTTATCATCGCGTCCTACGCTCTGAACGGCGGGTGGAAATTGGTATACTTGGAAGGTTTCGGGGACCTGCAGACCTATCTGGAGCCTCTGTTTGCCCCCGCACTGAACATTGGAACGGAGCTGACAAATAGAAGGTCCGGCGCGAACCCGGCCCCTTTTGTCGTTTTACCGCCGAGGCTTTACTTCCCTTTGAAGACGGGCTTGCGTTTTTCGCGCAGAGCGTTGATGCCTTCCTGATGGTCCTCGGTGATGTTCGATTTCGATTCGAGCGACAGGGAATAGTCCAAGTTTGCGGATACGATCTGTTTCAGCGGCGCGTTGATCGCTTGCTTGGTCCACTGGATTGCCCTGATGGCACCATTGGCGAGCTGGTCGGCGAAATCGTCAACGACTTGGTCGAGCTCGTCCGCCGGGACGCAGCGGTTGATCAGGCCCATATCAGCGGCGCGTTCAGCCGTCAGCATTTCGCCGGTATAGAGAAATTCGCGTGCCCGTGCGAAACCTATGAGGTAAGGCCAGATACCGCTGCCGCCGTCGCCCGCGGTCAGGCCGACCTTCACATGGGGATCGCCAATTCGGGCCGTATCGGCCGCCATGATGACATCGCAATAGAGCGCCAATGTGGCGCCGAGCCCGGCTGCCGCGCCGTTGAGCTTTGCGATCACCGGCTGGCGGCAATCGAGGATCGACATCATCGACCGTTTGCCTTCTTCCGAGAGCGTTTCCCAGCCCCAGGGATCGTCGATCAGCTCCTGCAGCCAATCGGCGTCGCCGCCGGCGCAGAACGCGCGCCCGGCACCCGTCAGAATCACGATATCGACCGACCGGTCGCGGTTGATGTCCTCGAATACGTGTGACAGTTCGACATGCATCGCGCCATCGATCGCGTTCAGTTTTTCGGGGCGGTTTAGGGTGACGGTGAGTACGCGGTCGCGTTTTTCAAACAGTAGCGTTTCGTATTTGCTGTAATCCATGGATCCTTCAATCTAGCCAGGTTGTGAATTCGTCTACGTCGATCCGGTCGGGCTGGAACAGATTGACCGGGGCGTCTTCGACCGGCCAGCCAATGCTCATGCCGCCGATAAGGGTGAATTCGTCACCGATATCGAACATTTGGTGAGCGACATGCGGAAATTCGCCGAGCGCGCCCTGTGCGATGGTCGACAGACCCCAGCCGCGCGCGGCGATCGAAATCGACTGAATGAATGTGCCGTAATCCAGCCATGAACCGTGTTCGAGATCAGACGGGATCCAGAAAAGGAATCCGGTTGCCGCACCGAAAAACTTGAAGTTACTGACAAACGCATCGTGGCGAGCCATCCGGTCGTCGCGGGCGATACCCATGGCGCCATAAAGCCCGAAGCCACAGTCGCGCCGCCGCGCCAGAAACGGTTCGCGCCATTCGGGTGCGTAGTAGTGATACTCCATCTCGCGCGGTTCGCCGTTTTTCTCCGCGGCGAGCACAGCATCCGTATATTTCTGAAGGGCGTTGCCATTTAGCACGTGGACTTTCCACGGTTGAATGTTGGAGCCCGACGGTGCCCAGCGCGCGGCTTCCAGAATACGGCGAGTCAGATCATCCGGAACGGGTTCGTATTCAAAGGCACGAATGGATCTCCGAGATATAAGCGCGTCTTCGGCGTGCATGTCCGCCCGGAGGACGCCCGGGTCGGTCATAGTGCCCTTCCGCTGGTGTAATGCTTGATCCGCCGTCATTAGTGACGAGACAGAGTGATCGGGCATATTGGGTTCCTCAGTCGGTCAGTCGTTGACAGACGGTGCGGGCGGCAGTTTTCCCCGCCACTTGATCCAGTTGAAGCTGGTGTCACAACTGCGGCAACGGAACATCACCTCCGATGCGGCGCCCCCAAAAAGGGAGATAACCTCGAGATCGTCCGCGCCGCATTCGGGGCAGGTTACACCTTCGAAGTCGGGGTCGCCTGAATGCAGATCTCGGTGTTTGGCTGCGTATCCCGCGGTGTCCCGACCGATCTGAGTGACGGTGCTGTCCCTGGTTTCGTCAGTGGGCAATTTCCGCGTCCTTGAAACGTACGACCTCGAACAGTCCGTCCGGCATGGCGCCAAAGCGGCGGGCGTCCGAACGCCAGTCTTTGGCGAACCTTACAGATTTTTCCTGTTCCAGGTTGGCGCCAAGAAGTTTTTCCGCCGCGGCGGTTTCCTTAATAAAGGCGTCGCGTAGTTTCTTGAGCGGTACATCACGGATACCTGCATCGTGAACCGGGTCTTTGCCGCGCGCAGGACCGAACCACTGCAGTGCCAGCGGGAAGCGGTGGGCGAATGCTTTTTGGAAAAGCTGTGACTGCTTCTTACCTTCGCCTAGGATCTGGAACCATCCCTGTGAATATTTCAGATGAAAATAGGTTTCTTCCCCGATTTTCTTGGTGATACCGGCTACGGCCCGGTCTTCGTGCTTCAGGAAGCCCGATGCCAGCATCCAGGTGGACAGCTCGGCCAGCCAGGTTGAAACAATGAAATCTTCCCAGCCTGTGGGCGCTTCGTCGAGAAGGTTGGACGAGCAGATATCCTCCGGTCCGCGGCCGCGTTCCAGGTAATCGTAATCATGGCCGTGCGCCGAGAGATACTGATAGATCGCCCGCGTGTGGCCGTAATTCGCGGTGCACATGCCGAGGATCGCCGCAAAATCGGGGAGCGAGCGCCCGTTCATGGTGCATTCCGCGTACCAGTTGCCGAGCACCAGCTTGGTGTCGGCGATGGCCAGCAGATCGTTTTCGAAATTCTCATCCAGCTTGGTGCCGGGATTTCCGGGTGTATATGCCATTGTTCTTTTCCTGTGATCCTGCGTCCGTCAGCCCATTTTGATCTTGGCCGACTTGCCTTCTTCGGTGACTGTGATGATCGCTTCCAGCGGTACTACGCACATTTCCTTCCATTTGTGCTGGTCGTAAATGTACCAGGCGCGTACCTGGGCTAACTGGTCGTTTGGTGCTTCGACCGAGCCCACATGGGAAAGATCCGACTGCGAATTCTTGCGGGCGAACACTTCGTAGTATTTCGGTTCCATGCCGCCGCGTTCACGCTTCTGGTCGATCTTTTTCTTGGATTTCAGTTTCGTCGCCATTTACCGTTCCTTTTTCTCAAACCTGTATGCCGTTGGCGCGCATCATTTCCTGCACCTCTGGCTCGATCATGTCGCGTGACCAGGGCAGGTGCCATCCTTCTTCAACCACGACCTTGGTGACGCCCGGTACCGTCTGTACGGCTTCTCGTACGCTTTCGCGCAACATGCCGGCCCCAGGGCACCCCATACAGGGAATACACACCTGTACGGTAACCACGCCGTCGTCGGCTATGTCGATTTCGCGCAGCATACCCATTCGGCGGAGGCTGACGGGAACATGCGGGTCGTGCACGGCTTCCAGAGCCTCCACCACGCTTTCTTTTGACGGCAGAGTTGTCGCTTCGGTCATATCAATGGCTTTCAGGCGGCGGCGTGTCCGCCGCCGTGTAAAAGGCTCAGGCCTCTACCAGAGATCCTTGCCCCATTCTTCCGAGATCACGCGGGCAATCGATGGCACTTTGTGCTTCGATCCCTTTTTCCAGATCTTGAGCTGTTCTTCCCAAGTGATCTGGCGGTCGTAATCCCACTCACGCTTTTCCTCGTCGAGGTAGATCGGCGGCTCGTAGTCCAGCACGTATTTGCCGGTTTCTTCGTCGAAATGGGCCGGCACCTTGATGCCAACGCTTTCCGAGAACGGTACCACGCGCGACAACCATTTCTGGCGCATTTCGTCGTTGGAGGCGCCACGAATACGATAGGCGAGCTGATCGGTCCGTGTTTTACGGGCATCCGGCATACCGAACCATGCGGTGCAGAGCGGGAAGTAGAAATCGACGGTTTCCTGCACGCGACGACGGCTGTCTTCAGACTGGTTCCAGAAGAACCGGGTCCAGCGCTCGCCGTGGCTGACATGGAAGGTTTCTTCGTAATTCACCTTGCGCAGCGACCGGGCGAACGGCGCGTAGGAGCAATTCTCTTCCAGATCGACGGTGGTGATGTATCCGGCGCGGTCGCCGTAGCACATGGACACAACGGATTCGATGTAGTCATCATGCGGGAATTCCAGCATCTGAAACGTCCGCCATTCTTCTGGATCGCGCTCAAACAGGAATTTATGCGTATCGTAGCCGAAGTCTTCCAGGATCCGGTACATCATCTGCGCATGCCCCAGCTCGTCCTGACAGGCGGCGGCGATAGCGATTTTGTCTTCGAGCGTCGGCGAGGTTTTGATCGCCGGCGAATAGGTCGGCAGCGTGACGACTTCCAAGTCGGCCGCGATATGGATCGTATTGACCAGCACGTTCTTGTAGCGCTCCGTCATTTCCTCGACGTCTTCGAGCTGATAGCCCGTGGCGACTTTTTCCTGCAGCGCGAGTTCCCGCGGATCTTCCTGAATGTCTTTTATTGCCGTTGCCATGTCGTTCTTGCCTCTCTTTTGGTCGAATAAGTCAGTCGTTGGTCATTGATGAACTAGGGCGTGAATTCGGGCGGAGCTAGGCCACCGCCACCCCATCGAATACAAAATCTCTAAATGCGCGCGCGAAATCCTGGCCTTTCAGGTCGCCGCCTCGCAGGTACCACTCTACATAACAACCCTTGTTGGTCGCCATGATGACGCTGGCAAGCTCGTCGGCGCCGATCTCCCTGCGGAACACGCCCCTTTCCTGTCCCGACCGGACAGTTTCGCGGAGGGCGTTTTCCATGCGCACCATCAATTCGATAAGCCGCTGTTCGATCTCGTCGCCTGATCCGTTGAATTCGGCGCTCATCAGGATAGCCAGCAGCATATACTCAGTTTTTTCCGCCCCGATAACTGATTGCGATCTTACGAACGCGTTCAGCCGGTCTTTCGGATCGTCGCCCGCCGCGTTCATAGCCGCTAGCGTCGGTTCCACCGTCAGTTCTTCGGTCCGGTCGAGAAGGGTCTTAAGCACGTTGGCCTTGCTCTTGAAATAAAAGTAGACCGCACCTTTGGTCAGCCCCGCAGCCTGAGCAATCACCTCTACCGTCGTCGCGTGATAGCCCTGCGTAATGAACAGGGTCAGCGCTTTGCCGAGTAACGCCTCGATACTGGCCGCGCGCTGTTCGCGCTTTGTGGCCGGGCGATCCCGGTCCAGCGTTTCATCGAGATTTTGCGTTTGCGTTTCCATAAGGCCCAATTTTACATACTGATTGGACAGTATCTTGTTTAGGGTAAGTGTTCAACCTGCGGATTGGTAGAGTGCCATGCAAATTTGACTGGTGTCCAGTACCATTGGCGCGATGGGATATTCCCGGGATCCAGATCAATTCTTGATCTGGCCTGCCGCAACGCTACATTATCGCAATGGATACGCCGAACGAACAGCCTCCTTCGGACCGCGCCAAGTCGGTCAAGCCGGAATACATCCTGATCGGCGCTCTGTTGCTTATCGGCGCGCTTGCGGTCCCGGCAATGCAAAAAGTGTATCTGGTGCAGTCTTTTATTCTTTCGATTTGTACGGGTCTCGGGCTTCAGTAAGCCGCCTTGGGCGTATGCCCGTACATCTGGCTGAATACCGTTTCGACAATTGAGCGATACTCCGAAATGGCAGCGACGGCACAGACTACGGCGACATTTCCTATTTTGGTCGATTCTTTGGTTTCCCGCTTCGGGGACGCGACGGCGCTAGTTTTTCGTGACGAAAGTATCTCCTTTTGGGACCTTACCGACAGATCAATGCGCCTTTCACAGAGCTTGCGCGACCTCGGGATCCGTCGAGGCGATGTCGCGGCGATATGGTTCCGGAACGATCCCAACTGGCCGGTTGCGTTTCTAGCCTGCGCCCGCGTCGGCGCGAACGCGATCGCGCTTAATACCCGTTTTCGTCAGGCCGAACTAAATGATGTATTCGAGAGGCTCGCCCCGAGAGCCCCAACGGTTCAAAAGTGCAGCGCGGTGCACTGCGCACTCTGGCGAAGGAACTTTTGGACGAATAATCGCTTTGTTTTAACTTTGAAAGTGTTCCAGTCGAGACCGTAAAGAGGTGGTTCGTTTCGAATTAAGTGTCCGAGCTTGGTTCGAGCGCCTTTCGAGGCGAGGAAATTTGACGGGCTTTGACGGTCGGTCAGGAGGGAAACTGGTGGTCTCGACCGACCAGCTGTCGGAGCGCCAGAGTAGGGGCCGGACAGGAGTATCTCTATTCCATGCCGGACCGCGGCACTGTGCCGCGGTCCGGCGTTGTGTCCTCATTACAAATGGTCGGTCAGGCGCCAGGCCTCGCAAAGTTCTTGTCCATGTGGCCCTTGCCTTCAAGGTCGCCTTTTTCAAACAACCAGCTATAACCGCCTGCGGGATTGGTCAGAATTTCCCAGCAGTTGTTGTCTCGGTCCCAAAAGAAAAAGCTGTAGGTGCCGTGCTGCAAAATCGGCTTGCTGATCTTGTGCAGGCCCCATTGTTCCTTCTGCTCAATAACCGTTTCGTAGGCCTTGTCTACCTCTTCCTGGGTTTCGACATCCAGACCGTTATGGTTGAGCATGGGCATTTCTTCTTCGCGGTTCTTTTGTTCAACGACCGCGATTGTGTTTGCGCCACCGAGACGGATCAGCAGCGAAATCGGGCTAGTGCGCACAACCTCAAGGCCAAGAAATTCCGTATAAAAATTCCGCGCCACTTCGAGATCTTTCGACTCCAATGTGCCGTGTGACAGAAAGTTCAGTTTCAGCGCCGGATCCTTGGCTATTTCGACAACTGGTGTATCCATGATGTTTACTCTCCCTAGTTTGTTCCGCTCCACCGTTTCGCGGTAACCTACGACATCATTTGGCCAGGTAAAAACAGAATTATCCCTACATAATCCCTCCGCCTTTCTTGCCGGCCTTTGTGGTGAAGGATTTCGGTCCCGATGAAAAACCTATGCCGCAATCTTTTTTAGGGCGTCTTTGCACGACGCTTTTGACTGACCTTGCAAAGCCGTCTTCCTAGCTGCTTTCGCGTCGCCAAGCCCATACCAGGGCGCCGAGGCTCAGGACTAGGATGAGGAGATCGGGCAGCAACGGTGTTTGTCTGACGCTGGCGACTCTGTAGTCGCGATTGGCGACTACGCCCATCCATCCGGAACCTGAATGGTTCCGATCGGTGCTCACCCGGCGCAGGTTGGGCAGCCCGTCGGTCAGCCAGTGCATGCCTCCGCCAGATGCCGCTGCAACGGGTGCGAGCGGTTTGTCCGATGTGCGCATATCGCTTAATTCCTTGGGACTCGGACTTCCGAACGCTGTTACGGCGGTTCGAGTGCCGTCATCCAAACGGTAAATGCCCATCTCGTCTGCCGGAATCGTTGCGCGGGCGCGTCCTCTGACGCCCTTCGTCAGTGTGACGGTTTTTTGAATGCCGGAAGGCAAAGTGACCTGAACCGGCGGATAGGTGTCTTCAATGCTACTGCGGACAATCGTCAGATTATGGCCTTCCGCAACTGCGCGGAGATCTTCCTCCTCGAGGTCGGGTTCCTTCATCAGCCAATGTGCAAGTCTGCGCAAAATCTCGGAATGCGGGCCTCCATCTTCGAAACCACGCGCCCACAGCCAGATATGATCACTGAGAAGCTGGGCGACGCGTCCTTCGCCGACACGATCGAGGATCAGGAGCGGCTTGCCGTCAACGCCCTCCATCAGGGTATGGCCTCGGCTACGCGTGGCTTCGACCTGCCGGAACCAGCGGCCCCAACGAGGAACTGCATCGCCGGCGCTGAAAAGATCGGCCGTGACCGGATGCCGATTGCCGCTGTGCGTAACCTTGGGCCGCAATCCCCTTTCTATCACCTTGCCGGTCGGTGCGCCTGGCAGGATATCGCCCAGAGCAGTTTGGGAAAGGCTTGACTGCGTCGCGAAAGCAGGGCCGGCCGCTGTCAGCAACGCGCCGCCTTCTTCGACATAACGGACAATGTTTTCGAGGTAGAGTCCAGGCAGCACGCCACGACGGCGATACCTGTCGAAAATGATCAGATCGAAATCGTTGATCTTCACGTCGAACAGTTCTCGGATCGGAAAGGCTATTAGAGACAACTCTCGGACGGGCGTTGCGTCCTGCTTTTCGGGCGGTCGTAAAATGGTGAAGTGGACAAGATCGACCGATGGGTCGGCCTTAAGAAAATTCCGCCACACACGTTCACCCGGATGCGGCTGGCCGGATACCAGCAACACGCGAAGCCGTTCACGCACGCCGTTGACCTGGACAATCGTTCGGTTGTTTTTTTGGGTGATTTCGCCGGCCATTGGCGCAACCTGCAGCTGCAGGATATTGGCGCCCGCATGATCGATGTCGAGTGTGATGCTGTGTGACTGCCCCACCGGGACGGTCACGATCCGGTCAGGTTGGCCGTGCTGGACGATAGTCATACGCGTAGAACCGCCGGAGGCGTTGTGATCTCGAACGAGGATTTCGATATCGACCGCCTTGCCCACCAGCCCGAATCTGGGTGCGTTTCTGACCAGAAGCTGACGATCTTTTTCATTCCGTTCGCCAGTCAAAAGAATGTGAACCGGTCCTGAGACAGGTGCGGCCTCTCCCTGAGAGGGCGCGTCGTGGACCTGACCGTCCGTGATTAGGAACGTGGCGCCGATTCGATTGCGCGGAACATTGGCGAGGGACCGCTGTACTGCATCGAACAGGTGGGTTCCATCCACCGGATCCTTAGAATTTTCAGCTCGCGCGCCGGCTCTGACCACCCGCGCATCCACGCCGCGCAGGCGCCCCAGCCGGTCCGTCAGATCCTGCACTGCCTGTTCGGTCTTGGCGCCTCGGTCACCGATCCGCTGGGAGGTCGATTCGTCGACGACGATGGCGACCACATCCGCATTTAAGATTCGTTCTTGTTCGACCAGTACCGGGTTGGTCATCGCGCCTAATAACAAAGCGGCAGCGCCCAGCCGCCAATAGGTCCCGCGGGCTCTTCGCCATACACCTAGGCCGGCAAGCGAAACGACGGCAACGCCAAGCACGCCAAGAAAGATCCAGTCAAACATCGGGGCAAACGTTATGCTGAGCATATTATTGACCCAGCCGGTCGATAATGGCCGGCACATGAACCTGGTCGGTCTTGTAGTTGCCGGTCAGGGCGTACATTACCCAGTTCACGCCGAACCGGAACGCCATTTCGCGTTGACGCTCGCCGCCCGGAACAACGGCGGCCATGGGCCGGCCGAGGCTGTCCACCGCCCAGGCGCCGGCCCAATCATTCGCGCCGATGATAATGGACGAAACTCCGTCGTTGTGTCTGCCGCCACGTCGTTCAACCCATAATGGACCGCCCGCCCAACGGCCGGGGAACTCGTGCAGCAGATAAAATGCCTTCTTCAGAACGTGATCTTTCGGTGTATGGGTCAGGGCGGGGACGTCGAGGCCCCGCATCAGCCGCCGCAGGTGCAGTCCTGCCGCTCCGACACCGCCGGAACTGCCTGAGTAAAATCCTCCGCGCTCGCGTGTGTCGAAGAGGATGGTGCCGCCGGTTTTGAGGAACTGGTTCAGTCTACGCCGCGCCTTTTCCGACAATAATGGCTGGCGCGGCGAGACGGCCCAGTAGAGTAACGGGAAGAAGGCAAGTTCATCGTTCTCGATGTCGATCGCCATCGGCTTGCCCGGTTCGACAGCCGTTCGCCGCCGCAGAATGTCGGATAATCCGCGCAATCCCGCCATCGTCGTTTCATCGAGCTTTTGGTCGCCTGTTACGACGTAGGCAAGCCGTGTTTTGGACGTGGCCTCTAACGCTTTCGCATCCGGGCCCGCTGCTGTGTTCTGCGTACTGAGAGATTGCGCGACCGCCGGTCCGGATATTGTCATGGCCGTCAAAACGGAAAAAGCTGCGATCGCGGTCGTAACCGTCAGAGGGCGAGCACTTATGAGCCCGCGTAACACGAAGCTGACAAGCAGATCGCCGATCGCCAAAAGTAAAGAGCCCAGCAAAAGCCAAGGTTTAAAATCGACCGATGGCGCAGGGACGAATCCAGCACGCTCGATGCCGTTCGGAAGATCGCTAATGGGTTTCAGATCCGTTGTCGTCGCGCCGATATTGAACGCTCGGCGGCCCGTATTAAGACCGTAATACCCGGGTGGTGTAGCGGGTCCCGGACGGGCTTCCGAAAAATCGCGCGCAGAAATGCTGATTGCGTCTGCCGACGGCGCACCCAGTCGGCCGTATCCATCGAGTGTCTGCGACGGCGGTAACAGTGCGGTCTGATCTTCGCTGACCACACCTGCGCTCAATCCGACGATCCGCCGCAGAATATCCACAAACAAACCCGATAGTGGCAGGTTGGACCAGTCGGTATTCGCTGTCGTATGCACAAGCACAAGCCACCCGCGCCCGCGTTGCTCCGCCGTGATCAAAGGCGTCCCGTCGGACAGGCGCGCCCATGTTTTCTGGTTCAGGTCCAGCGCCGGTTCAGCGAGAACCTGCCGCTGTACGCGGACATCCGGCGGCGTATCAAGACCCGAAAAAGGACTTGTTTCCTCGAAAGGCAGCAGTTTCGCCGGGGCTGCCCACGACATCGCTCCGCCGAGCGCGCGGCCACCGCCGCGAAGGGGCACTGGGACCAGGTCGTCCTCTGCGGCGGCCAGCCGGGGGCCCGCAAAACGCAGGGTAACGCCCCCCCCTTTCATCCAGACGTCCAGTGTCGCTTTATCGGAATCGAGCAACCGCCCGATATCCGCCAGAACGACAACCGCAACCTCCCGCTTGAACAGCTCGGTAATTGTACCTTGCCGAACTTCGGCAAACGGGCGAAGTGCGCGGTCGAGATAATAGATGGACGACAGAAGCGGCTGGTCCGTTTCCGCGCTATCGCCGGACACGATGCCGACCGGCCGTCGGCGCCATCTTTCATCCAACAGAAACGTTTCGCCGGCGTTGCTGCTCCCCTCGATTTCGATGCGGGCGACCTCGTTGCGAAGTTCACCCGACAGAGACAGGGCAGCTTGCGCCGATTTTTCGCCTGCGCTGAAGACGGCTTTGTGGCGCCCGACGAGGCGTCCGTCTTCGGTTACGGCCCGCACCCAAACCTCCCGTTCCCGGGGGACGGCAACCTGCTGGACCGGGACCAGAAGTGTTTCACCTTCTGCTTTCGGTGTCTGAATTAGCCGCACCCGCGCGGCGGCTGGCTGTTCGATTACCTGTAATCCGCCCAGCTGTTGCAGTGCTGCCGCGAATGCCCGGTCAACTTCCTGCCCCAGGCCGTTTGCAATCCAGACTATATGCGCCGACCCGTCGACTGTAATGCCTTCAAGCGCGGCAAGCGCGGCCTCCCGGTCAACCGGCCAAGGTTTTGGGGCAAGCGCCGTGGCGATGCGCCGGGCGTTGGCTGCCGGCATCAGCTTACTGACCTGGAGTGGTTCACCCGGCGCCGAAACGGCCGTCGAGAGTATGTGAACCGGACGGTCTTCACGCTCTGCCTGATTCAGCAGCTCGCTCATTTTTTGCTGGCGCAGCGGCCAGTCCGCGGCGGACGCCCATCCGTCGTCGATCACCATGACCAGCGGGCCCGACCCGCGCAGATTTTCGCCTGGGTTCAGAACTGGATGGGCGAGTGCCAATATGACCAGCGCCGCCAGCAGCATGCGTAGCAGCATCAGCCACCAGGGCGTTTTGGACGGTGTTTCTTCGTTAGGGCGTAGCGCCATCAGCAGCCGGACCGGGGGGAAGCTGACCAGGCGAGGCGATGGTGGGGCCACGCGCAATAGCCACCAAAGCGCGGGCAGTGCGGTGAGGGCGAGCAAAAGCCAGGGCGACGCGAAGTCGAGGCCTCCCAGTTCCAGCATTACACCCTGACCGTTTCTGACATCAGCATGTGCAGGGTCAAAAGGGTGGGCTCGGCGGGCCGGTCGGTCCGGTTGACCGTCAGCGTCCATCCCGCCGACCTGCACAGATCGGCCAGCGTATCGCAATGTGCGCTCCGCAGGGAATTATAGTCTTCGCGGACGGCATCCGCGCGACCGATGAGGGCGCTGCCTTCCCCTTCCAGCCCTTCAAACTGGGTCCTGCCGGTATACGGCAGCGCTTCTTCCGCCGGGTCGCAGATCTGAACGATATGTCCGGTGATGCCCTGAAGTGCGTATCCTTTGATCATCGGCTCGATCTCATGAATCGGGCTGAGAAAATCGCCCACCATCACAACGCGGCTGTGCCGGCGCAGCTGTTCCAGACGGGGCAGGCCTGCTGCGTCTTCGACCTGTGTCGTCAGTTCATCGGCAAGCCGGTTCAGGACCGCCCGACCGCCCGACGGGCGTTGACCTGTTTCGAGCCCAGAAATTCGCTCTCCGCCACGGATCAACAGCGATGCCATGGCAAGGGTGAGCACCACTGCGCGATCGGCCTTGATCGGAAGATCTGGGTGGGAGTGCCAATTCATGCTGGCCGACCGATCGGCCCACAAATAAATATTCTGGGCTGATTCCCATTCGTTTTCTCGAACGAAGGCGAGCGCGGATTTCGCCGATTGCCGCCAGTCTATGTTCTGGACCGGATCTCCCGCCTGATAGCGGCGGTACTGCCAGAAACTGTCGCCCGTTCCGGCCCGTCGACGCCCGTGTTCACCCTGAGCGACGACCGTCGCGACCCGTTCCGCCATTGCAAGCAGCGGCGGCAGCGCCGACGCTGCTTCTTCCGCACGATGACGAACTGCCGCCGCATCGACAGCATTGTTTATAGCGGGATTGGGGATGCTCACCCCAGCGTCGCGCAAAGCCGGTCGATGACGCCGTCTACCGTGATCCCGTCCGCGCGGGCCGAGAACGTCAGCGCCATACGATGCCTCAGAACCGGGGGGGCCAGTGTGATCACATCGTCGATCGACGGCGCAAAACGGCCCTGAAGCAGGGCGCGCCCCCGGGTGGCGAGCATCAGCGCCTGGCTGGCTCGGGGGCCCGGGCCCCAGGATAGATGATGGCGAATGGACGGATCGCCGTGTTCGTTCGGACGTCCGGCACGGACCAGTTTCAGTATTGCGTCCGCTACCGCATCGCCCACGGGGAGCGATCGCACCAGACGCTGCGCGGCGATTAGTTCGTCCGCCGTTAGAACCTGTTCTGGTTTTTCGTCTGCGACACCGGTGGTGGCGATCAGCATGCGCTTTTCAGACGCTTCGTCCGGATATCCGACATCGATCTGCAGCAGAAAGCGGTCGAGCTGAGCTTCCGGCAGGGGATAGGTGCCTTCAAGTTCCAAGGGATTTTGGGTTGCGAGTACATGGAACGGCTTCGGCAGATCGTGATCCAGACCCGCAACCGACACCTTGTATTCCTGCATCGCCTGCAACAGTGCCGACTGGGTCCTCGGGCTTGCCCGGTTGATTTCGTCGGCCATCAGGAGCGACCCGAAAATGGGGCCCTTTATGAACCGGAAAGACCGGTGGCCGCTGTCGTCTTCTTCCAGCACTTCCGAGCCTAGTATGTCAGGTGGCATCAGGTCCGGCGTGAACTGGACGCGCCGATCTTCCAGCCCCAGCACGGTGCCAAGGGTGTCGACAAGGCGGGTCTTGCCCAGTCCCGGATAACCCACAAGCAAGGCGTGTCCGCCGGCCAATAATGTGATAAGCGTCTGCTCTACAACGTCATCCTGTCCGAATATCACGCGGCCAATATGTTCGCGGACGGCAGCCATTCGTTGACCGAGCGCTTCGATCTCGGAAACAAGACGTTCAGACGGCTGGCTGTTCCCGGTCTGAGATTGTTCGGTTGTCTGGGTATCGATCACTATGGACCTCTGCGGAGAGACTTTTTACGGTAAATGTCGATAGATCTACTAGGTAATCTTGAACGTGCGTTGGCACAAGGCAAGGAGGAGGGGAACCGAACACCGGACCCGTCCGAGGGACCGCAAATGTGCGGCGACATCGATATCAGAATTGCGCGCGACGGCACCTGGCACTATTTGGGGTCTCCGATAGGTCGTAGAAGGCTCGTAAAACTGTTCGCCTCGGTTCTGAAACGGGACGAATCCGGCGATTTCTGGTTGATTACACCCGCTGAAATGTGCCGTATCAAGGTGGATGATGCGCCTTTCACTGCGGTTGAGATGAAGGTCGACCGGAATAAACACGGTCAAAGGCTTATTTTCCTCTCAAATATTGACGAAATAGTAACCGCCGGGCCGGATCATCCCATCCGGGTCGAAATCAATTCAGAAACCGGCGAACCGTCGCCCTATATCACGCTTAGAGACGGTCTGGAGGCGCTTATCGTGCGTTCAGTATTTTACGAACTGGTGGAAATAGGCGAAGAGCGGGAATTGAACGGAGACACAATGCTGGTCGTTGAGAGCGATGGTGAGTTTTTTGAAATTGGATCGCTCGATGATGCTTAATGCCAGCATGCCCGTCTCCCGCATCCATATCATCGGTGCGTTCGATGGGCCCGGGATAGATCCGCCGTCGCTGGACGAGGAAGGTGATACCTATGGATGGGTCGCGCAGGACCGCACATCTCTTCCAGAGCGGATAACCCCCGCGGCGGTACTGGTGCCGCTGATAGAACGCGAGGAGGGCATGACCGTGCTGCTGACCCAGCGGCCCAGACACTTGAAAAGCCATCCAGGACAGATTTCGTTCCCGGGCGGGAAGACCGAGCCTCACGACCAAACTCCCGAGGACACGGCTTTGCGCGAAACCGAGGAGGAAATTGGTATTCCCCGTGAAACGATTGACATCGTCGGCAGGCTCGGACAGCGCACTACCGGCAGCGGGTTCAAAGTCACGCCGGTGGTGGGGCTGATAAAGCCGCCTTTGGATACTGTCCTCGATCCGCAGGAAGTGGAGTCCATATTCGAGGTACCCCTCAGCTTCGTTCTCGATCCGGCTAACCAGAAAATCGAAACCCGTTTCATTCGGGGTATCGACCACCAATTTTATGTTCTGCTCTTTGAAAATTTCTATATTTGGGGGCTCACCGCGCGTCTGCTAGTCGCGCTCCGAGATACGTTGGAGATCAGATGATCCGGTTGCTATTACTCACTATTATTCCGCTGATCCTGCCATTCGCGATCTGGTATGTGTGGAATGTGTTTGGCGAGAGACCGAAACTCGATCCCGCTACCGGCGAGCAGCTTCCACCCAAATTCAAAAGCGCACCTATCAAGATGCTCGCTGCAATCGGTGTTTTCCTCTCCATTCTCACGCTATGCGGTTTTCTGCTCTTTCACGAACAGACAACCGAAAAACCCTACACACCTATAAACATCGACGAGGCGGAGAAGGAACTCGATCGCGGCATAGCCCCAGACAGACCGGTAAGCCCCCGTTGAGCGTTGTCGATAAAATCTCGCCGCCGGGCTGGATGTCGGAGCCTGATACGACGCGGCTGTTCGATACTCTCAAAAAGGCAGGGCATTCCGTACGATTCGTTGGTGGTTGTGTGCGAGATTCCATCGCGAACCGGCCCGTGTCGGATATCGACCTGGCTACCGATGCCGATCCGGACAGGGTGTTGGAGGTACTGGGCGAGGCCATGATCCGAGCGGTTCCCACCGGTATTGAACACGGCACTATAACAGCTATCCCTGATACTCGGCCCTTCGAAATCACGACGCTGCGCAAGGATGTCGAAACCGACGGACGGCACGCCTCGGTCGAATTCACGAAAGACTGGGTCGAAGATGCCTCGCGCCGCGATTTTACGTTCAATGCCCTATCCGCCGATCCGGATGGAACGGTTTATGACTACTTCGACGGTCTTTGCGATCTGAAAGCCGGACGGGTGCGGTTCATTGGCGACGCGATGGAACGCGTTGTCGAGGATTATCTGAGGGTTTTACGATTTTTCCGGTTCCACGCACATTACGCAAAGACCGAACCGGATCCCCCAGCGCTGGCTGCCTGCCGGGCGGGTGCGCCCAATGTCGGGGCATTGCCGGGGGAACGCATCTGGGCTGAACTGTCGCGAACATTAATCGCCCCGAAACCTGGGCCGGTTTTTGAGCTGATGGAGGATATTGGTATGTTGCGGTTGCTGTTGCCGGTAGGCTGCTCCGTTAAGCGGATGGAAGCGCTGACAGCACTGGAGACCATGGTGTCATTTGCACCTGACCCGATTCGGCGGCTGACGGCATTGATACAGCCGAACCGCAGCGAGGCGTCGCAGATTGCCACGCGTTTGCGTTTGTCGCGTGACGAAACTCGCCGGCTTGACGATCTCATCGCCAGCCGGGGCGTATCCAGTGCCGGTATGGAAGAGCTGGCGCTACGCCGGATGCTTTATGCACTGGGCCTGGAACAGTTCCGAGATCTAATTCTGCTCGACTGGGCTGATCAGATAGAGATGAACTCGACCGAAACCGCTCAATCCGTTCAGGGTTGGATGGATACATGGGATACGGTATCGTCTTGGGAGCTGCCCGAATTTCCGCTAGTCGGAACCGACGTTATGAAAATGGGCGTCGCGGAAGGGCCGAAGGTCGGAGAGATTCTCGAAGAAATCGAGGAATGGTGGGTCGAACAGGCGTTTCGGCCGGACCGCGAGGCCTGTCTGGATCGGTTGAGATTGGCTGCCCGACGCAGGTAGGATCCTGAGCTTAGACTTCTGAAAACCGTTTCCGCAGTTGTTCCAGCGTCAGGCGTTCGCGCATGTCGTTGTCAAGATAATCCGATCCGATACCGTATTCTTTCCAATGCCATGTTTGCCCGGGTGTCCGCGCCTATTTCTTCGTCCCAATCGACCTGCGCGGGGACCTGTTTCAGTTCGTCCGCAGCTTCCAGTGTGGCGATCCATGATCGCAGATCGGTTCCTGTATCGAAAGGCGTCATGACAGGTCTCTCCCTCGGGAAACATAGCTGTATGCCGCGAGGCCGGAAAGCCCAGTCAATCTGGATTCTCGGGGCCGATTATGGAACCATCTGACAAACGGGAGGGGTTATGCACACAGGATACCAGCTCGTCTGGATTGCATCGGAACGAACGCCGGATTATCCCGCGATGGTTGACGACGTTACCGGCAGGCGGTTGTCCTATCGTGAACTGATAGCCGAGATTGATGCTGTCGCCGCCGGTTTGGCAGGCCGAGGCATCAATGCCGGAAGTCGGGTCGCGATAGCGTTGCCATCGACGTGGGAGCATTGTCTGGTGGTCCTCGCGCTGATGCGGCTGAACGCGATACCGGCATTGCTGAATTTCCGCCTGAAGCCGGAAGAAATTTCAGGTCTGTGCGAGTTCTGCGAAATCGATGCGGCCATAATCCTGCCCGACCCGGCGATTGCTGAAATGGTTGCCGGCGCCCTGCCTGACGGTGCGCCGGTCTGGTCGGTTGGCGGGGACGCCGGTAGCGCGGAGGATTTCGTTGGCTGCCGCGGCGACGGGTCCGCCCTGCCTCCCTATGTCCAACCGGCGGAGACCGACATCGCGTTTCTGTTCTTTACCTCTGGTACGACTGGGTTGCCCAAGGCGGTGGTTCTCAATCACAGAACGACCGAGCACCGTCTGACGTGGTTGTCGACCCAGGGTGGATTGCGCCACGGCAGCCATAACCGATCACTCGGATGTATGCCGCTTAGCCATGTAATCGGGTTCTACGGTGTGTTCCTAATAACGCTGGTGTTCAACGGCACGTACTTCGTCGTGTCTGATTTCAACCCGCCTAAAATCGTGGACCTCGTCGAACGCGAAAAGATCACCTACGCGTTTTGCGTGCCAACGATGTTTCAGGCAATGGCGGCGTCGCCAAATTATACTCCAGCGAAAATGGCGTCGATGGAACTGGCGCTGTTCGGCGGGATTACGATCGACCCCGATCTCTTGGAACATATCGATCGGGAATGGGGCGGAACGATCCGGCATATCTACGGAACGACCGAGACAATGTGTTCTCTGTCCAACCCCGATCCGGTCGGACAGCATGCGACGCTCCGGGCAGCCTATTACACCCGTATCCGGTTGGTACGGATCGATGGCGACGGTGCCGAAGATGTTGTCGCCGCTGGCGAGGAGGGCGAACTGATTGTCGATGCTACGGTCGATACGATATTCACAGAATATCTCGGCCGTCCAGACGCCACGGCTGCGAAGAAAAAGGACGGGTGGTACTATACCGGCGATGTATTTCTGCAGGAACGGAACGGAGACATAACACTTGTTGGGCGCGTGGACGACATGATCCGGTCCGGCGGCGAGAGCATCCATCCCGAGGAAGTAGAAGCCGTTCTGGAGGAACATGTCGCGGTCGGCGAGGTTAGCGTTGTCGGCATCCCTGATGCGAAATGGGGCCAGGTGGTGGTCGCCTGCGTCAAGCGGATGAACGGTGACGCCGCCCAGATGGCGGCCGATGTGGATGCGCATTGCAAGGCGTCGGTGCTTGCAGGGTTCAAGCGGCCAAAGGCGTATTTTTTCGCCGACGAGCTTCCCCGAAACGCCGCTAACAAGGTATTGAGACGGCTGTTACGGGACGCGGCGATGGCGGCACAGGCAGCCGGGTCCGATAGCTTCCAGCAGGTCGCATGAAGCGCCGCACTACCGCGCGACCTTGATCAGCCTGTCTCTCACCCGAAAGACCGATTCGCCGTCGCCCTGGACTTCTCCGTAAAACACCGTGATTTTCGGATCGGCTGCCGAAGCGGCATCGGCGGCAATGCTTAAAATCGCAGTCATGGCCAAGCTGCATATGGAAAGACGTTTCATCTCATTTCGATCCGTTGGCCCTAATGCCCATCTAAAAAAATCGAGAGTCAACCGACGCATACACAGGCCGTTGGCAAAAAACATCGTTGGTGCCGATACAGAAACAGCGAGCATGACCCGGCGGACAAACAGCTACATGCGTGCAATCATGGGTCAGTTGGCCGCTACTCCCGTCGTCGTTCCAACGGCCTGCCTCCCCGGGAAGGGCGTCACCCGACTAAGGCCATTTCACCTCCGGTGGCAATGACATCAGGATCGCGTCCACATTGCCGCCGGTTTTGAGTCCGAAGATCGTGCCCCGGTCGTAGAGTAGATTGTATTCGACGTATCGGCCCCGGCGGTGCAACTGGTGTTCCCGCTGTTCGTTGGTCCAGGTTTCGTTCATGTGTGCGGCGACGATTTTCGGATAAACGTTCAGAAATGCCTGGCCCACATCCTGAGTGAAGGCGAAGTCGGCCTCCCAATCACCGCTGTCGACATAATCATAGAAAATCCCGCCAACGCCGCGCGGCTCGTCCCGGTGAGGCAGGAAGAAATACTTGTCGCACCATTCCTTGAACTTCGGATAGTACTCGGGATCGTGCTTGTCACAGGCTTCCCGAAACGCACGGTGGAAGGCCTCGGTATCGTCGTCATTGGGATACATCGGCGTCAGATCGCCGCCGCCTCCGAACCAGGCCTTGGACGTAACAATAAACCGCGTGTTCATATGCGCGGCGGGCACCAGCGGCGAACGCATGTGGGACACCAGTGAGATGCCCGATGCCCAGAACCGGGGGTCTTCCTCCGCGCCGGGGATGTTCTTTCGGAACTCCTCTGAGAATTCGCCGTGAACGGTCGAGATATTGACGCCGACCTTTTCGAACACCCGGCCCTTCATCACTGACATGACGCCGCCGCCGCCGCCGGGTCGGTCCCAGGCGGTTTGTTCGAATCTGCCGGGCTCTCCGTCGCCGACTGCCTCATTGGGGCCGTCGACCCTGTCTTCGAGCTCTTCGAATGCCGCGCACATGCGGTCGCGTAGCTGCGCGAACCAGGCGCTGGCAGTCTCCTTTTTTTCGTACAACGATCTTTCCGTCATTGTGCCTTCCGTTTTTCCTTTTGATCGAAACCACCGGTCTGGCGCAGCGCCTCGCCGACCACCATTGCCGCTGCCGTCACAACATTCAGCGACCGCGCACCCGATGCCATCGAGACAATCAGTCGCGCGTCCGCGGTATCGTGTACTTCTGCCGGAACGCCGGCGCTTTCGCGACCCAGCAGTAGTATGTCGCCGGCATCGAACAGGAAATCCGTATACCCGACGTCTCCCTGAGTGGTCAGCAGAATGGTCCGTGCGCCGGCACGTGCGGATCTCCATGCATCCCACGACGAGTGGCGTTCGATATCCGCCTGGCACCCGTAGTCCATCGCCACCCGTTTCAGGCGGCGGTCGTCCAGAACGAATCCGCATGGCTCGATCACGTCCACCGGAATGTCGAGGCATGCCCCCAGACGGAAAATCGCGCCGGCATTCTGGGGAATATCTGGCTGAAAAAGTGCAATCCGCATGGGTGAGGATTAGCGGTGTATGTCGATCAGCGCAATCGCCTGCGATTTCAATTACTTCTGCATGAAATCAACGCCCTGTTAACCATGACGGCGTAGGGTTCCATGCGGCATCGATTTGGACTATACCGAGCCGGGGAGACGGTTAATGCCAGCTTGGGGCGAAGCAGATGTGCGGCGACGCGCCGCATGCATCAAATTTACGCTCATGGTAGCTATAAAGCCGGTAGGATACGCTTTCCTCGAAGGAATTTTTCTGTCCGCATTTCAGCGGATACTCAATGGACACGAGATGTCAGCGGATCAACGGAAACAAGGTGCGAAGTATGGCTGATACCGACGGTGCGCAGGCGCCCGAACACGGCCACGAGGGGGGAACCCGTCGTGATTTTTTGCAACTCGCGACCGGCGCCTTTGCCGCGGTCGGCGGTGCGGCGGTGGCGTGGCCCTTTATTCAGCAAATGAACCCGGCGGCGGATACCTTGGCGCTTGCGACCGTTGAGGTCGATATTTCAGCGGTTGAGGTCGGTCAGGCCATCAAGGTCAAATGGCGCGGTGTGCCGGTATTTATCCGTCACCGGACTAAAGCCGAGATCGATGCAGCGAATGCGGTGAAGCCTGATGACCTAATTGACCCAGAGGAGGACGGGGCCCGCGCGCAGAAGCCGGAATGGTTGATATTGGTGGGTGTTTGCACCCATCTCGGCTGCATACCGCTCGGTACTTCGCAGGGTGAGACGAAAGGCGAGTTCGACGGCTGGTTCTGTCCCTGCCACGGTTCGCACTACGATACATCGGGTCGAATCCGTAAGGGACCAGCACCAAAAAATCTTCCTGTTCCGGAACACACTTTCGTCAGCGACACCCTCGTCAAGATAGGTTGAGGTAGAGAAACATGTCAAAATTTCAGAAACCTGCTTGGCTGGATAACGGCTTAGTTCGATGGGTGGATCACCGTCTCCCGGTTTTCTCATTCATGAGCCACGAGCTCTATGAATACCCGACGCCGCGCAATCTTAATTACTGGTGGAATTTTGGTTCGCTGGCGGGAATCGTGCTGGTGATCATGATCGTGACAGGGATCACGCTGGCGATGCACTACACGCCGAGCACCGCATTGGCGTTTGATTCTGTGGAGCGCATCATGCGCGATGTGAATTATGGCTGGCTGATCCGTTACATACATATGAACGGCGCGTCGATGTTCTTCATCGTCATATATATTCACATCTTCCGCGGGCTCTATTTTGGGTCGTACAAGGCGCCACGCGAAATTCTTTGGATGCTGGGCGTCGTGATCCTACTGCTGATGATGGCGACTGCCTTTATGGGCTATGTACTTCCTTGGGGGCAAATGAGCTTCTGGGGTGCGACAGTGATCACTAATTTGTTCTCGGCCATCCCATGGGGGATCGGGGACTGGATCGTTACTCTGCTTTGGGGCGGTTTCGCGGTGGACAACCCTACACTGAACCGGTTCTTCAGCCTGCATTACCTACTCCCATTCGTGATTGTCGGCGTGGTCGTTCTGCATATCTGGGCATTGCACGTGCACGGCTCGAACAATCCGATCGGCATCGACACGAAGGGCGAGCAGGACGTGCTTCCTTTTCATCCCTACTACACGGTCAAGGATATGTTCGGTCTCGGGGTCTTCCTAATCGTGTTCGCGCTATTTATCTTTTTCGCGCCAAACTATATGGGCCACCCTGACAACTATATCCCTGCGAACGCCCTTTCGACACCGGCGCATATCGTGCCCGAATGGTACTTCTTGCCGTTCTACGCGATCCTCCGGGCGGTGCCGGACAACTTTATCGGCGGTTGGACCACCGAATGGCTCGGTTTTATAATTTTCGAAGCAAAGCTTGCCGGTGTACTCGCGATGTTCGGTGCGATCGCCGTGTTGTTTGTCCTACCATGGCTCGACCGGTCGCCGGTTCGGTCGTCGCGGTTCCGGCCCATGTACAAGTGGTTCTTCTGGATATTCGCGATCGATTGTGTGGTTCTCGGATACATGGGCGCTTTGCCGGCGGAGGGTATCTATATCGTGATTGGGCGTATCGCGACTGTTTACTATTTCGCTCATTTTTTGGTGGTCCTGCCACTGCTCGCGAAAGTTGAAAAAACAAGGGAGCTCCCAAAGAGTATATCCGAGCCCGTTCTTGGCGGAGGAGGTATTGCGGCTGGCGCTGCCGCCAAGCCGATGGAGAAAGCTTGATGAACGCGATCAGAACACTCCTCGCGGCAGCTTGCGTGGCTCTCCTTGCGACCCCGGTAGTTGCAGCTGGCGGTGGCAAAGAGGCACCAGCCCGTCAATGGGCACACTCCGGCTTGTTTGGGACGTTTGACCGAGCAGCGTTACGTCGAGGTGCTCGGGTATATATGGAAGTTTGTTCTGCTTGCCACGGCCTGCGGCTGGTCGCATACCGAAACCTTATGGAGATTGGGTTCTCGGAAAACGAAGTAAAGAAGATTTCGGCCGAGAAAGAGGTTCCGGCAGAACCTAATGACGATGGAGAGGTCGAGTTACGTCCCGCTCTACCTGCGGATAAGTTCGTGTCCCCTTTCAACAATGAAAACGCTGCGCGGGCAGCCAATGGTGGAGCTTACCCGCCAGATTTGTCCCTGATAGTAAAAGCACGTCCCGGTGGCGCGGATTATCTTCATGCGCTGCTGACCGGATACAAGGATGAAGCCCCCGCCGGCGTGACCGTGCCTGAAGGGATGAATTACAACGAGTACTTCGCTGGCAACATGATTGCCATGGCCGCCCCGCTGTCGGAGGAGGCCGTCGAGTATGCGGATGGAACAAAGGCGACGGTCGAGCAGATGTCGGAGGATGTCTCCGTATTCCTCGCGTGGGCGGCAGAGCCAGAGTTGGAAGAACGAAAGCGGATGGGAATCAAGGTGATCCTGTTCTTGCTGGTACTGACCGGTCTTCTCTATGTCGTAAAACGCCGGATTTGGGCGGACGTGCACTAGATCGCGCTAAAATTATCGATGTGCTGACAGGCGGGTCTCGGTGATCCGCCTGTTTTCATTCAGGGAGGAATAGGATGTTCAGTCACGTCACTGTCGGCACCAACGACCTTGCCAAAGCAGGTGCGTTTTACGATGCGGTGTTTGAGGCGCTCGGCATGTCGCGTGGTTTCGAGGGGGAGGCCTTCATTTCCTATAGCGAGAGATCGGGTGGACGGTTCTTCGTGATGTCGCCGTTCAATGGCGAACCCGCGAATGTGGGCAACGGTGTACATGCGGCCTTCAGGGCGGCTGACAGGGTATCTGTCGACGCCTTTCATGCCGCGGCCCTTGCCAATGGCGGCTTCGACGAGGGCGCGCCCGGACTGCGTCCTCATTATCATGCAGATTACTACGGGGCCTATGTCCGCGACCCCGACGGCAACAAGCTTCAGGCTGTCTCCCACGAGGCTGAATAAACCGGCTAAACAGTAGACGGCGTGTTAGTGGCCGCAGCCTTTGCCACCGCTGTAACGATGACGATGATTTTCGCCCCCGACTCTCAGGCGTCATCGATAGGTTTTTCGATGGTCGCAGGACAGGAGGCTGTGCTGATGGATTCGCCGCTAGCCCCGTTCGCGCCCAACGGCATACAGCGGTGCAGTAATGAGCCCCGATCCATTCAACCGCCTGAGTATTGCCGACATAACGCCTCCCTCATTTTGTCGGTCTATAACCATTTCGATACCCAGCGGAAGCGCTGGGAATATCGTGCTTGAACCTCATGTCCGTTTCCCGCAAAACGGGACTTGGACCTTACGGAGAATTTCATGACCGACCCCGGTACTCCTCCCGTTATCGGCGTTATTGGCGGTAGCGGCGTCTACGAAATCGACGGGCTGACGAATACTGAGTGGCGGCAGATCGTGTCGCCCTTCGGGATGCCGTCTGACGCATTGCTGTTCGGCGAGCTGGACGGGCAGCAGATCGTGTTTTTGCCGCGTCATGGGCGCGGCCACCAGGTGCCGCCAAGCAGACTGAACTTCCGGGCCAATATCGACGCCATGAAACGTGCTGGCGTGACCGAAATTCTCTCGATCAGCGCCGTCGGCTCGTTGAAAGAAGAATACGCGCCGGGCCATTTTGTCTTGGTCGATCAGTTCATCGATCGCACGTTTGCACGCCAGAAAACATTCTTTGAAGAAGGATGCGTCGCCCATGTGTCTCTGGCCGATCCGGTTTGCAGCCGACTTGGCGACCATATCTCCGGAGCACTGTCGGATACGGGCATCGAATATACCCGCGGCGGAACCTACATGGTGATGGAAGGACCGCAATTTTCCACCCGCGCTGAGAGCAACCTTTATCGTTCTTGGGGGTGTGATGTCATCGGTATGACCAATATGCCCGAAGCCAAACTCGCCCGCGAAGCGGAGATGTGTTACGCGACTGTCGCCATGGTCACTGATTACGATTGCTGGCATGAAGATCACGACGACGTCACGGTCGAAGCCGTTATAAAAACCCTCCATGACAACGCAGACAAGGCGCGTGTAATGATCAAATCGGTTGTTCCCCGGTTGTCTGGCCGAACCGACACCTGCGAGGCCGGATGCCATACGGCACTCGATTTTGCGATTATTACCCCACCGGACGCTCGCGATCCCGACGCCGTTGCCAAGCTGGATGCTGTGGCGCACCGGGTGCAGGGCCAGTGAACGTCGACGGCACATCGTTCCGTACCATCTGGCTCGGCAAAGATGGCGAGACCGTAGAAATCATCGACCAGACACGGTTGCCGTTCGAGTTCATCGTTGTGCAGCTGGACAACGCAGGCAAGGCCGCGTCCGCGATCCGCAATATGTGGGTGCGCGGCGCGCCGCTGATCGGGGCGACGGCCGCATACGGCATGGCGCTGGCGATGCGCGACGATCCTTCCGACGACCGTCTTTCGGCTGCGGCGGACTTGCTGATGGCCACGCGCCCCACGGCGGTAAACCTGCGCTGGGCGGTTGACGAGATGAAGAAATTGCTGACGCCGCTCTCGCCCAATGCCCGCGCCAGGGCGGCTTATATCCGGGCAGGGGAAATTTGCGACGAAGACGTGGCGATCTGTTCCTTAATCGGCGATCACGGCATGCCACTGATTCACCGGACCTGGGAAGCGCGCGGCAAACCGGAACGGGTGAACGTCCTGACCCACTGCAATGCCGGCTGGCTGGCAACGGTTGACTGGGGTACGGCTCTAGCACCCATTTACAAGGCGCATGATGCGGGTATTCCGGTGCATGTCTGGGTGGATGAAACCCGACCCCGTAACCAGGGGGCCAGCCTTACTGCGTGGGAACTGGGCAAGCATGGCGTGCCTCATACGGTGATTGTCGACAATGTCGGCGGACATCTGATGCAGCACGGCCTCGTAGATCTCGTCATCACCGGCACCGATCGGACCACGGCCGCGGGCGATGTCTGCAACAAGATCGGTACCTATCTGAAGGCATTGGCCGCGCATGACAATGGTGTGCCCTTCTACGTCGGTCTGCCCGGCCCCACCATTGACTGGACCATCGATGACGGCGTACGAGACGTGCCAATCGAACAGCGCGATGCCGCAGAAGTAACGGAAATCACCGGCCGGTCTCCATCCGGTGAAATCGCCGCGGTCAGTATCGTGCCGGAGGGCAGTTTTGCGGCGAATTACGCGTTCGACGTCACGCCTGCCCGGTTGATCACCGGCCTGATCACCGAGCGTGGCGTAAGTACCGCGTCAAAGGCAGGGTTGGCGGAATTGTTTCCCGAATTTGCTGGGTAGCGATCAGGTTCCAAGCGCGGCGACTAACCAGTATTTAGTCGACAGGGTCCCCCTTTTGGTAAATACCCAGTAAATGCCTGATAAATATAGAGAAAAATATGTATCCGGCTCAACGGGTTGGGCTTGAGTATGCCGGCCGTCTGGATCACATTGTGCCCGCCGGGATATGGCAGAACAGGATACGTTCGATGAAGAGCAAATGGTCGGCCAAATCCGCACGCGACGCCGTGCGATTTTATTCGAAACAAGGCGTCGGTGAAGACTTGGCCCTTCGGGTCTACACGACGCGGTTGCTAGGTAACGATCCCCGTCTTGTGCTCCATGGCGGCGGCAATACGTCGGTGAAGACGGCGATGTCTGATACGGCGGGCGACAAGGTCGATGTCCTTTGTGTAAAGGGATCAGGTTGGGATATGGGCGATATCGAGCCACCCGGGTTGCCCGCCGTTAGGCTTGACGCCATACGCAAACTTCGCCGACTAAAGAAACTGTCCGACGAAGACATGGTCAATGCTCAGCGCGGCGCATTGCTTGATTCCGCGTCGCCCAACCCGTCGGTCGAAACGCTGCTTCATGCGTTCCTGCCGCATAAATTCATCGACCATACCCATTCGGATGCCGTTCTGTCGGTGACGGACCAGCCCGACGGAGCAGATATCTGTCGCGATATCTATGGCGACCGCGTGGCGCTGGTTCCCTATATTATACCGGGCTTCGACCTAGCGCAGTCCTGCGCCCGTATCTGGGAGAAGCATCCGGACGTCGAGGGCCTGATCCTGCTCAAGCACGGTATCTTCACCTTTGGAGAAAACGCGCGCGAAGCCTATGACCGAATGATCGATCTGGTCACGGTTGCGGAAAAGCGTCTTGCACGCGCCAAACCGGCAAAATCGTTTTCCAAATCCCGCATCCCATCCAGGACAGCCAGCGCGGAGGATATCGCGCCCATTCTGCGTGGCGCGGTTGCGGCGGAGGCCGGCGACGATTGGCGGCGGATGGTGATGGATTTCCGGGATACCCCGCACGTCATGAAGTATGTAAACGGGCGCGATGTTGCCCGCTACGCGACGACCGGACCGGTAACTCCGGATCACGTGATCCGCACCAAGCCCAAACCGCTGATCGTACCGGTGCCCAAGGCAGGCGGCTTGCCTTCGTTTGCAGCCGAGGTGAAATCCGTAGTCGCAAATTATGCGGCCGGGTATGCGCGCTATTTCGAGCGGAATAACAAGAAACTAAAAACCCTCAAGACCATGCTGGACCCGATGCCGCGGGTCATTCTCGTGCCCGGCGTGGGACTGTTCGGCCTCGGTAATTCGGCGAAAGATGCTACGATCGCTGCGGACCTGGCCGAAACAACGGCGCGGGTTGTGGCGGATGCGGAAGAACTGGGTGTCTACGAATGCATCCCTGAAAGAGACATTTTCGAAATCGAGTACTGGTCGCTGGAACAGGCAAAGCTCGGGAAAACGGTTGAGAAACCATTGTCCCGTCACGTGGTTGCAGTCACCGGCGGCGGCTCTGGCATTGGCGCGGCGACGGCGGCGGCATTTGCCGGGCAGGGCGCCGAGGTGGCGGTTCTCGACCGGGATCTGAGAGCGGCGGAGGCCGTTGGCACGGTAATCGGCGGCATTGCGGTGAAATGCGATGTTACGAGTGCGGCATCGGTCGACAAGGCTTTTGCGGAGATCTGCCGAGCATTTGGCGGACTCGATATTCTCGTCTCCAATGCTGGCGCGGCGTGGCAGGGCCGCATCGGTGACGTTGATGAAAAGACATTGCGGGAAAGCTTCGAACTGAACTTCTGGGGGCACCAGCGCTGCGCCCAGGCAGCGGTTGCGATCATGAAGGCGCAAGGCACAGGCGGTGCGCTGCTCTTCAACACATCGAAACAGGCGGTTAATCCCGGGCCCGATTTCGGACCGTACGGCCTGCCGAAAGCGTCGACGCTATTCCTATCACGCCAGTATGCGATTGACCATGGGGCGGATGGCATCCGATCCAATGCGGTCAATGCAGACCGCATCCGCTCCGGCCTTCTGACCGGGGCAATGATTACGTCAAGGTCCAAAGCGCGGGGCCTCAGCGAAGAAGATTACATGGCCGGGAACCTCCTTGGTAGGGAAGTCACCGCAGGGGATGTTGCGCAGGCCTTCGTAGATCTGTCCCTCGCCAAGAAGACGACAGGTGCTGTGTTGACGGTAGACGGTGGCAATATAGCAGCGGCATTGCGCTGAGTGCGCTGCAATAAAAAACCCCCGCTTCAGAGGGGGTTTTTTTAATTATAGGGCAGTTTGATCAGGCAGCGTGCTTATCCATCCAGGCGACTGCGCGGGTGAACGCCCGTTCTGTGGCCCCCGCATTGAAAGAGTCCCGGTCGTCGCATGTAAAACCGTGCCCTGAGTCGTCGTAGACATAGAGCGGGCTGTCTTGTAGCGCATCCTTGATTTTCTGCAAATCATCTAGCGGGATGGCTGCATCCTTGTCTCCGAAATGAAACTGTGTCGGGCATTTGGGCTGCATGTCGCCGACCCTAGCGGCAATACCGCCGCCGTAGAACGGCATCGCCGCTGAAATGCCGTCCACCGTACATGCCGCCACGTAGGTTGCGTAGCCACCGAAGCAGAAACCAATCACACTTACCTTACCGGCCGACGCGACTTCCTGAACGGCGGCGCTGACATCCGCTGTAATCCATTCGTCGGTGATCTTGCCGCGGGTCTCGCGGCCGGTAGCGAAATCGTCCTCGTTATAGCCAAGCTCGATGTCCTTGCCGACACGATCGAACAGCGCCGGTGCGATTGTTGTGTATCCCAGACCGGCGAAGTGGTCGACGGTACTGCGGATCTGGCTGTTGACGCCGAATATTTCCTGTACGACGACGAGCCCGCCCTTGGGCGTACCCAACGGCTCCGCCCTGTAGGCATCAAGCTGATGACCGTCCAACGTGGTAAGTGAAATCTTATCTCCCATGGTATTCCCTTCCTATGCACCCTTGTTTTGCGCGAGTTCGGGCGTAGTGTTTGAAACTCTATACGTCGGCTGTTACGTCCTCCGGATGGGTAATTTAGAACATTTTATGTTTTGACGGAACCGACCGTCTCGCGCTTTCCGCCGTCGACGGAATGATCCCAAGGCGCCGGCGCGAGCAAGGCCCCGCGTCTCTCAGACGTTGAAACGGAAAAGCACCACGTCACCGTCCTTGACGACGTAGTCACGCCCTTCCTGACGCATCCTTCCGGCTTCTTTGGCACCCTGTTCACCGTCATGGACGATATAGTCGTCATATCCGATGGTTTCGGCGCAGATAAAGCCGCGCGCGAAATCGGTATGAATGATACCGGCCGCATCGACGGCTTTGCTGACTTCTGGAATGGTCCAGGCGCGGCTTTCCTTCGGCCCTGCCGTGAAATATGTAATCAGGCCAAGGAGTTCGTATCCGGCACGGATTACCCGTTCGAGGCCAGTGCGCTCTAGCCCTAGGCTATCCAGAAATTCTTGCTTTTCCCCCGCATCTTCAAGCTGCGCGACTTCTGCCTCGATCGCGGCGGAGACCACTACGCAGGCCGCGTTTTCCGTGGCAGCTTTTTCGGCGACCTTAGCCGATAACGCATTTCCAGTCGCGGCCGTGTCCTCGTCAACATTGCATACGTACATGACCGGCTTGGCGGTAAGCAGTTGCATCTGCCTAAAGTGTAGCGCTTCGTCCTTGCTGACATCCATGACCCGCGCGGGTTTGCCGTCCTCCAAGACAGTGGTCGCTCGCTCTAGGAGATCGAGCATCACCTTGGCTTCCTTGTCTCCACCGCGGGCTTTCTTTACCAGCGGGTCCTTTCGGCGTTCCAGGCTCTGCAAATCGGCCAGCATCAGCTCCGTCTCTACCACCTCCGCATCTGCAAGCGGATCGACGGATCCGGAGACATGGGTGACCTCCTCGCCTTCAAAACAACGGAGTACATGTGCGATAGCGGCGACTTCGCGTATGTGTCCGAGAAACTGGTTGCCCAATCCCTCGCCTTTGCTTGCACCTTTTACGAGCCCGGCAATGTCCATGAACTCAAGCTGGGCAGGGACAATGCTCTCCGATTTGGCAAGACCGGCAATGACTTGCAAACGGTCGTCAGGAACGGCCACCCGGCCCGAATTTGGTTCGACTGTGCAGAACGGATAGTTCGCTGCCTCGGCGGCTGCGGTCGCCGTCAAAGCGTTAAAAAGTGTCGATTTTCCCACGTTCGGTAAGCCGACAATTCCGCACTGGAATCCCATCAGTGATTATCCCTTTCGTCTTTGTCCGGCGGCGGCGCGAGATACGCGACCCGGGTCATGAAGCCCGCGTCGTCTCCTTCGATCAGGTAAGGTAGGGCGTCCGCGACTGCATCGACTGTCTGATCAACCCATATTTTGTCGGCCTTCGGAAAATCCGAAAGTACATAGCCATGCACCCGCTTCTTATCGCCTGGATGTCCGATGCCTATTCGCACGCGGCGGAAATCCTGTCCTATGTGCGATGCGACGCTTCGTATCCCGTTATGTCCTGCATGACCCCCGCCCATTTTGACGCGGACCTTGCCGGGGGCGAGATCCAGTTCGTCGTACAGGATGGTGACGGCACCGGGGCGAATTTTGTGGTACCGCATCGCGGAGCCAAGTGCGCGGCCGGATTCGTTCATGAAAGTCTTCGGTTTAATCAACAAAATCTTTTCGCCGTCGATCACGCCTTCCGCAAGATAGGCATGATGGCGCGACTGGCGCAGGGCGAGGTTATAGCGGCGGATGATCTCATCCGCCACCATGAACCCAATATTGTGACGCTGCCGGGCATGCTTTGGGCCCGGATTGCCAAGTCCTGCGAAAATCAGCATGGCAGCCGGCCTGCAGGTGCATGCCGCAAGAACCGCCTGATCCTAGCCGTTGTCTCCGCCATCGTCCGACCCCTCGGCGTCGCCTGACGCTTCGGCGCCGTCTTCGCCCGCGGGTGCTTCTGCGCCTTCTTCGCCCTCCTCGCTTTCCGTGGTCTCTTCGACCATGATTGTCGGTGCGGCGATAGTGGCGATGGTGAAGTCGCGGTCCGAAATCACAAACTCAACCCCGTCGGGCAGCGTGACGCTGCTGGCATGAATCGAGTCGCCTATTTCAAGGCCCGCAAGCTGCAGGCTGAGCTCCGGCGGGATGTTGTCGGCGGTGCAGAGCACCTCGACTTCGTAGCGGACCACGTTGAGCACGCCGCCCGATCGGAGGCCAGGGCTGTCGTTTTCGCCTTTGAACGCGACAGGCACATTGGCGGTGATTTTTCGCTTGGGGTCGAAGCGCAGAAAATCGACATGCATCGGCGCATCCGAAACCGGGTGGAACTGAACGTCACGCGGCAAGACCCGGTGTTTGGTTCCATCAATCTCGATATCGATCAACTGAATGAAAAACTTCGGATTGGAAATTTCGCGGACAAGGAGCCTGCGCTCCAGCGTCAGCGTAATAGGATCTTCCTTGTTGCCGTAAATTACGGCGGGTACCTGCCCATCGCGGCGAGCCTGGCGTGCGGACCCCTTACCTGCTGCCTCTCGCGGCGAGGCGGATACTGTTTCAACCTCGGCCATGAATTACTCCTTTGGATAAAAGTGCCGGCCTCCAGGGGTGCCGGACACAGCAAAACCCCGCCGAACCCGGCGGGGAGCGAGTTTCTAACGGCTTCTGCCTGTGTAGTCAAACCTAAGCACCATCCAAGCCGTTGATTAGGATTACGTGCCGAGTTCAGTCGAACAAGCTGGAAACCGACCGTGCGTCGCTTATGCGTTCGATGGCCTCGCCGATCAGAGGGGCTACGGAAATCTGCTTGATATTGCCAGCGACACGGACAGCCTCGGTGCCGAGGATCGAATCGGTGATAACCATCGATTCCAGCGGCGAGGACGATACACGGCTCACCGCACCGCCGGACAGGACACCGTGCGTGATATAGGCATGGACCGATTTGGCGCCCGCGTTCATCAGAGCTTCTGCCGCATTACACAGGGTGCCACCGGAGTCGACGATATCGTCGACCAGCACACAGGTCCGGTCTTTCACGTCACCGATAATGTGCATCACTTCCGATACGCCGGCACGTTCACGCCGTTTGTCGATGATCGCCAGGTCCGTTTCCAGCCGTTTCGCGAAGGCCCGTGCGCGTACGACGCCACCGACATCGGGTGACACCATAATCAGGTCTTCTTTTGCGAAGTTTTCTTCGATATGCCGGATGAAAACAGGAGCCGAGAACAGGTTATCCAGCGGAATATCGAAAAAGCCCTGTATCTGGCCGGCATGCAGATCCATGGTCAGCACGCGATCGGCGCCTGCGACGGTGATCAGGTTGGCGACTAGCTTTGCGGAAATCGGTGTTCGCGGCCCGGATTTGCGATCCTGTCGGGCGTAACCGAAATAGGGCATGACCGCCGTGATGCGGCTGGCGGAACCGCGCCGGACGGCGTCGAGCGCGACAAGCAGTTCCATCAGGTGATCGTTGGCGGGATAGGACGTCGACTGGATGATGAAGACATCCTCGCCCCGGACATTCTCTTGAATTTCGACGAAACATTCCATGTCTGAAAACCGTCGGACGCTGGCTTTCGTCATCGGCAGATTGAGATACGCGGCAATCGCCTCTGACATCGGGCGATTACTGTTGCACGCGACGATTTTCATGTGCGTTGTCTTCCGGTCCCGGCTTAAAAACTGCCGGTTAAAATGTGTCCCCGCGTCCGCCCCCGATGCCGACGCCAAGATCAAATTACCAGCGGTAAATTGGGGTGTAAACGCTGACCGATTCTCTTCGCTCTACCCTTCCGTTGGGGGCGGTTCGATGGCTTTCTCGGGAATCTTGTCCAGCAGTTCGCGAAGGCCCTTGGCCGCCGAGACAGCGATTTCCCGGGCGATTGCCGGCCAGTCCCGGTCCAGCTCGACGGGGGTGACGTCGTTGGATTGCGAGAGGTTTCCGAGTTCCCTCCCGTCCTTCCGCAAAACTGCCCAGTCAACTGACATCCGCTTCTTTCCGGCTTTGCTATCCAACAACTTAATATTGCCGGCAACTGCCAGTGAGTCCTCCCGCATCGTGGTCGATACCCGAAGGGCCTGTCGACGCAGGGCGGCCTCTAGCTCATCGCGCAGGATGGCGGAAGCGTCTCTGGGTGGCCCCGAAATCGGCGCAATGTATAGGTACCTTTTTTTTATGTCGGCGGTGCGATCCCGGAGCGCAGGGCGCTGGATAAGCGCCGCGATGGCGGCCGCCGTCCGCGCTGCGATGGGCGCAAATTCCTCTGTGCGTTCCGATGGCGCGGCCGTCACGATCCGGGCGATTTTGCCGCCGCTCATATCCTCTTTGGACAGGCGCCAGTCGATTTGCGGTGTGGTGCCCCGTTCGTTGACGCGCCCTCCGAGAACCAGGCTCTGGCGGTTGCCGCTCGTGGTGAAGGCGGGGATATTCCGTTTGACCAGCGCCGCGGCTACCGCGTCCGATAATGCCCGGGCGGTATCGGGGGACATCCCCTCGACGGGCCGTATCAGAACGCCGGCACGGTCTGGAAGCTGCAGAAGGGGGTTGCCTTCCTTCTTGAATTGGGCAGGCTGAAACGGTTGGGGCAACGGCTGACAGGAGGCTAGTACAATGGCCAGCGCCATCAGCAAAACCCGATCCGATACTCTAGACAAAACAGCTTACCAGCAGTCCCATCAGCAGAACCATCAGGAAAATAATCATATGAGGCATGGCAGGGGTCAGCCCGTCAGCGCGATTGCGGACAATCCCCGTCCGCAATCGTCTTCCGCACGGTGGCATGCACGGCGGTAGCTGAAAAACAGGTCGTCGCGCTCGTAGGTGTCCATTTCAATCGCCTCGGGCGCAGAGATGCCCGCATTTTCTATTTGGGACAGAACGAAACCGCGAAGATCGAACCGGTATTTTTCGGGCTCCGTGTCAGGAAGGAAATACGCTCCCGAGTTGGGGTCGGCGGCAAGAAACGCATCCGGAAATTCCGGTCCCACCTGATAAGAGTTCTGAGCGATGCAGGGGCCTACGCAGGCGACGATGCCGTCGCGTCGGGCGTCCAGTGTTTCCATTGCCGCGATGGTGTTTTCGACAAGACCTCCCAACGCGCCTTTCCAGCCGGCATGCGCTGCACCGATCACATTGGCTGCGGGATCGGCGAACAAGATGGGGGCGCAATCGGCGGTCAGGATTCCCAGTGCGATACCTGGCTGGTTCGTTACCATGGCATCTGCTTGAGGCATGTTGGCCATGAGCGTTGTGGCATCTTCGACGGTGGCGACATTGGTGCTGTGTATCTGATGCAGCGTGACCAGCCGGTTGGCGGCGACGCCCAAGCATTCCGCGGCCCGGCGCTTGTTTTCGATGATGTTTTCGGCGCAGTCGGATGAACCCGCTCCGCAGTTGAGTGAGCCGTATATTCCGTCGCTTACTCCGCCCTCGCGGGTGAAATATCCATGCCGGATGCTGGCGTCGGCAAAGAGGCTGGATTTAATCATTTTGTCTGTCGTCCGTTGTGGCAGAGATCTCGAAGCCGGCGGGCGTAACGGCACGCGCATGCGCGATCACAAGCACCTTGAACAGATTGCCCATTGCAGCCGGATCAATCAGCCGGTCGGTGGCCGATTGCAATGTGCCGGCTTGTTCGGGGGGTGCATTTTTCAATAGGGCCGCAGTGCGTTCGACGATACCCAAGGACCTTAGAAAGGCCGACTGAGTCACCGGGCCGAACGCAGCACATCCGCCGCCCGTGGCCCGGGATGCCAGTGCACCGAAATCAACATGCGCTGTCAGGTCTGCGCGGCCAGGGTCCGTCAACGGATCGGCGAAGGTATGGTTGCGGACGGCCTGAAGGGTCTCTCCGGCGGTCTTTCGCTCGTAGCCGTAATCGACAAAAAGGGCGGTGCCTGGATAGGCGGAGAATCGTGCCGACAGCGTATCGATAAACGACATCGCGGCCGGACAAATCTCGAATATGTCGCCCGGTACCGCGTCCAGGGGTACCGGTGTGCCGAGGCCGTCGGCATACCCCGCCGCTACGAACCGGAGCGTGTCTTCGGCAGCTTCCACGCATCGTTCGGCCCAGCCGGCGTCTTCCCGGATAATCTGGCGGATCGGCAGGGCATCTAGAAATTCGTTCGCAATCAGGATTGTCGGACCTGCGGGCACCGTGTCGATGGTGTCGTGCCAGACAGGTTCAACCCCGGTTAGAGCTTCAGCTTGACGGTCGCGCATAAACCCACTGGTCTCCACTAGATGAATTTCGATCGTCTTTGCGAACGCAGGGACGCTGTCGGTGGCGCGCAGCAGGTCACTCATCAAGGTGCCGCGACCCGGTCCGCATTCGATCAAAACCGTCCTTTCCGGAGATCCCATTTGCTGCCAGGAAACCGCTGACCAAAGGCCGATAAGTTCTCCAAATGCCTGGCTGATCTCCGGAGCGGTGATGAAATCGCCGCCGATGCCGAACGGATCGCCGTTCATGTAGTATCCGTGTTCGGGATGCCCCAGTGCAAGCGCCATGTAGTCGGCGACCGGTATCGGCCCGTCCGAAGCTATCTTTGCGCGGATCAGGGATTCAAGTGGCGTCATGTCGGTGGGAACGGACAATCAACCATACGCCGACAATCAACAGCGGCAGAGACAGCCATTGTCCCATGGTAGTGCCGATGGCGAGGAAGCCGATATGGGCGTCGGGTTGGCGGAATACTTCAACCATTCCCCGTGCAACCGCATAACCGGCGAGAAATACACCTGACAGCAGGCCTGGTTTTTCGAACGAACTCGGTCGTCTGACCAGCCATAGAAGAACGAAGAACAGGACGAGGCCTTCGAGCAATGCTTCATAGATTTGACTGGGATGGCGGGGCAAGGGACCGCCGCCCGGAAACACCATGCCGAGCGGCAAGTCCGTCACCCGGCCATAAAGCTCGCCATTGATAAAATTCGCGATGCGGCCGAGAAACAGGCCTACCGGCGCGGTGCAGGCGACCATGTCGCCGACTGCGATCCAGGAATAGCCGCGCCGGCGGCAGAACAGCCACACGGCGAAGATCACGCCCAAAAGACCGCCGTGGAAAGACATGCCGCCCTCCCAGACGGCCAGCGCTTCCAGCGGGTTCTGCAGATAGTATCCGGGCTTGTAGAAAATTACGTAGCCCAAGCGTCCCCCCAGCACGATCCCCAGTGTCGCCCAGACGACGAAGTCGTCGACATGTTCCTTAGTGATCTCGACCGGTGACTGCTGCGCAAGCCAGATCATGTAGCGCCAGGCCAGCAGGATACCTGCGATGTAGGACAGCGCGTACCAGCGTATTGCGAAGGGGCCGATCTCTATCAGGACCGGATCGATTGCCGGGTAGGACAGGGTCAGCATGGCCAGCCGTCAGGCATACGGGTCTTCGGCCGTAAGATAGTCACCAACGTATTGTCCGACACCGTCTTCGAGCGATGTGGCCGGGCGGTCGTAGCCAGCATCGCGCAGCCGAGACATATCAGCCTGCGTGAAGTACTGGTAGCGGTCCCGAATGGCTTCCGGGGTATCGACGAACTCTATGTCAGCATCTCGGCTCATCGCAGTAAAAACCGAGCGAGCCAAATCTCCGAAAGTCCGCGCTTCGCCGGTGCCGACATTGAAAATTCCCTGTGCCGACGGGTTGTCCGCCAGCCACAGCGCAATATCGACGCAATCGCCGACCCAGACGAAATCGCGCTTCTGTCCGCCATCCGGATAATCCGGGTTGTGAGATCGGAACAGGACCGCTTTTCCGGTCTTTTCGATTTCCCGAAAGTTCTTTAGGGCGACGCTGATCATGCCGCCCTTGTGATACTCGTTGGGGCCGTAAACGTTAAAAAATTTCAGTCCCGCCCAGTGCGGTGGCCGAGGACCGTTTTCCGACACGATGCGGGCGATACGACGGTCGAACGCGTGTTTTGACCAGCCATAGGCATTCATCGGCCGCAGCTTCGCCAGCCCGTTGATCGTATCGGCGCCCTCGAAACCCTGGTTGCCGTCGCCATACGTTGCCGCCGACGAGGCATAAACCAGGTTCGTATCGTTGGTGGCGCACCAGTCCCATAGATACATGGAAAGACGGATGTTCGATCGTACGATCAGGTCCACGTCGCATTCCGTGGTGTTGGAAACTGCGCCCATATGAAAGACGGTTTCAATATCGCCGGCGTTGTCGTTTAGGAATGCTGGCAGTTCGTTCGGCGGAATCAGGTCGGCAAGCTCGCGCTTGGCGATATTCTTCCACTTGTCATCGGTGCCAAGCAGATCGCACACCACGATATCGCGTGCACCCCGCACTTCGAGTTCTTTGACAAGATAGGAGCCGATAAAGCCGGCGCCGCCGGTGACGATAATCATTCGGATGGTCCGCTGCGCATTCTGACTACGATGGTTATAAGTTCCACCGTGACAACTCGCAATCGGCAGCTTTGCTTGTCACAAGTGCGGATAGCGCCTACCTATGTTAAATCGTAAATCAACCGTGGCAGAGGACATGGCTGCACCAAATCGCTTTTTTGAAGACGCTGCCCGCGTGGCCGGCGGCGCCATGGGTACCCTCGCAGGCGTCAAACGTGAGGTCGAAGGTATTATCCGACACCAGCTTGACCGGCTGCTTGCCGGCATGGATCTGGTCACGCGCGAGGAATTCGACGCCGTGAAGGAAATGGCGGCCGAGGCGCGGACGGAAAACGAGAAGCTGGAAGCCCGGCTCGCGGCGCTGGAGGCCAAGCGGTCAAAACCTGCAGCACGAAAAGCGAGAGCGTCCGCAAAAAAGGGCACCAAGAAAGCGGATTGACCCCACCGTCGAGTTATCCACTGCATTTTGTGGTTCTCGTCCTGCCCACTCCCAATTGTGCTTGCGCGTCGAGTCCCCTTCTGGCACGCTAAATATAGTATCAGCTCACTTATCAAACCCTGTATTTTGTGGAATTTGGCCGCAAACTGAAACTGCGGTGGAGATGCTGGTGCCAACGCTTCTCTGGGGGTGGCATGACGGCGCTGAGTAAAGAATACGAAAAATCCTTTCCCAATCCTCTGGACATGATCGAACAGATCGCCTCCAGCCACGACTGGCTGTTTGAAAGATCCAGCGACCGGGACATCGCGGTTGAGGTGACTGGACACTGGTGCGACTACCGCATGTTCGTATCCTGGCATGCCGATGTGCATGCCCTGTTATTCGCCTGCGCCTTCGACATGCGGGTGCCGGAAAAGAAATCGGAAGCGATTTATCCGCTGTTATCCATTATCAACGAACGTCTCCTCGTGGGCCATTTCGATTTGTGGTCGGACGACGGGTTGCCTGTTTTTCGGCATGCATTGCTGTTACGCGGGGCTGCAGGCGTTAGCCGGGAGCAGCTCGAAGACGTTGTCGATATCGCCTTTACGGAGAGCGAACGCTACTACCCAGCTTTCCAATTTGTAATCTGGGGTGGCAAGAGCCCAAAAGAGGCGATGGCCGCAGCAATCTTGGAGACGGAGGGCGAGGCCTGACCGTTGAAGGGTTGAAGCAAACCCGTAAGAGGTAATTTTTATGCCCGATTCGCGAAATATCCTACTTGTCGGTTGCGGCAAAATGGGGGGTGCAATGCTGCGCGGATGGCTGGCGCGCGGAATCGACAGCGCCGACGTCCGAGTTGTGGAGCCGTTCGAGGCTGCCGCGGAAGAGCTGCGCAGCGAGCTCTCAGTGCCGGTCGTATCCGCCGCCACTGACCTCGATCCCGGTTTCGCGCCCGACATCGTGGTCTTTGCCGTTAAGCCGCAGGGGATGGACGATATCGTCCCCTCTTATGCCGGGCGTCTGATAGCAGACGCCGTTGTCCTGTCGATCGCTGCCGGGCGAAATATCGGTTTCTTCGAAAAGCATCTGGGGCGGGACGTAGCCATTGTACGCACCATGCCGAACACGCCAGCCGCGGTCGGCCGCGGCATCACTGCAGCTTGCGCTAATGATGGGGTGTCCGCGGACCAGCGCTCGGTTTGTCAGTCCCTGCTGGAAGCAATCGGCGAGGTGGTTTGGGTGGAAGACGAGTCCCTGATTGATCCCGTCACCGCGGTTTCGGGCAGCGGTCCGGCCTATGTATTCCTGATGATTGAATGCCTCGCGCGGGCCGGCAAAGCGCAGGGCCTGCCTCCCGATACGGCAGAGAAGCTGGCCCGAGCCACCGTCGCAGGATCGGGAGAACTCGCCCGGGTCTCGGACGAGTCCGCCGAAACCCTGCGGGTGAACGTAACAAGCCCCGGCGGAACCACTGCGGCCGCGCTTGAAGTTCTGATGGAGGAAGAGGGTCTGGGCAGACTGATGGACCGTGCGGTTGATGCAGCGACCAGACGGTCGCGAGAACTTGCTGGATAAGAATATTGCTGCCAGCTGACCGCCTGAACATCTTTTCAGCGTCTTTGTGGGGGAGGCAGATGGCTATGCCCGCGCCGCACGGATCGGGAACACCATCCATATTTCAGGCATGACGGCAGTCGCCTGCTTCGGCAACGTTGTCGGGCTAGGTTCGTTTTTCGACGTGTTGAGGCCGCCCCGTCGCGACTGCGGCGCTGCGCTGCACGATGTCGTGCCGACCAGCATGTTCGTAGTCGATGTCGAGCAATGGGAGGCGCTCGGAGAAGCGCATCGAGAGGAATTTGGTGATATCCGGCCAGCCGCGAGGATGATCGAAATCGCCTGACTGATCGATACGAAATTTCTGATAAAAATAGAAGCGGACACGGAATTGTCCTCTTGACGGCTATTCGGCGGGCTGGGCGACAGCCGCAATCGCACGGAGTTTGTCCAAGGCGCGGATTTCAAGCTGTCGCACCCGCTCCTTTGACAGCCCTAGCTCCTTGCCAATCTTGTTTCGGCTTGCGCGCTTTTCGCCCAGAAACCGGCGGCGAAGAATGTGACGTTCGCGGCGCGTCATGCCTGGAATGGCTGCGCGCAAAAGCTTGACCAGTGTCAGGCGTTCCTGCTTCGTCGCCAGAACGAGCTCGGGGTCCGGTTCCGCAACGGCCAAGGGTTTTGCAATCGAGTAGCCGACCGGTGACGTATCGATTGCCCGATCTGGGGTCTCCATTCGATAGGCAAACGACCGCACTTTTTCCGACGTGATTCCGAACCTTTCCGCAATCGCATTTACAGCCGAATCGTTTTCGGGGTCCAGTCCGCGCAATGTCGGGCTGAAGAACATGGTTCTGGATTTTGGCGTTGTCACCGTCCGCACGATAGATCCCGATCGCAATACGTAGTCCTGCATTGCGGCGCGAATCCACCACATGGCGAAAGTCGACAAACGGGTTCCGCGGTCGGGGTTGAAACGCTTGACCGCCTCCAGCAGACCGACGGTGCCTTCCTGAACCAGATCCGGAAGCGGGCAACCATGGCGACGGTAGCGTCGGGCGATGCTTATCACGAAGCGAAGCTGACTTAAGACCAGCCGTTCCCGCGCCCAGCTGTCGCCCCGCCGGAATTTCACGACGAGGTCCTTTTCTTCGGTCGCGCTGAGGCGTGGGATACGTTTAAGCGCTCTCGAGATATTGGCAGGCAACGGCATGCGCATTATCTAGTGTATGAAAACGATCACAAATCGTCGCACAGCTGGCCACGAGGATCAACCGGTTCCAATACCTCTGAGGGTTTTGAAATCCGGAAAAACAGTTAGGATACAATGCTCTGAGGAGGCAGATATGGCTAAGAAATCGACCGTCCGACAACCCGGGGCAGATAGTATTCTCGACGCGGTGCTTGACCTGTGTGCCGAAAGCCGATGGCGGGATGTAACGATGGAAGCTATCGCCGAGGCCGCCGGGGCATCTATGCAGCGGGTAAACGAATTCTATCCTTCTCGCCCGGCGATCCTGGCCGGACTTACCGCCCGGACTGACAGGGCTGTTCTGGCCAGTCACGACTTCGCCGATTCCAATGAACCCTGCCGTGAACGCTTGCTGGATGTCTTGATGCGTCGCTTAGATGTGCTGTCGGCAAACAAGCCGGCAATCCGGTCTATATTACGGGATTTCGGATCCGATCCCGCGACTTTGATATGTTCCCTGCCCGCCTTGACAAAATCCATGGCCTGGTCGCTTGAAGCGGCGGGTATAGGGGCGTCAGGACCTCTCGGGCTGGTCAGGATCAAGGGAGTCGGTTTGATTTATCTGGCAGCTCTTCGGGTCTGGCTGAAGGACGAATCCCCCGACAAGTCCGCCACAATGGCCCGGCTGGACAAGGATTTGAAACGGGCCGAAGCCCTTATAACTGCTTTTCCGCGACCAAAGTGTAAAGGCCGGGTTAAGGATGAGGAAGTTGCGGGAGTTTAACTGGCGTCTATGTTTCCGATGTCACGTTATGCTGGTGTGCAGATATTTTAGTGTAAAAAATTTCAATATATTAGTACCAGACAAAAAATTGTGCAGTGCAATAATTATTGCTTGACATGTTGCGGTGCACACAACACATTCCATACTTGATTCCTCAACTGAAATCCCCAACACCGGACCTAACAGGAGCTGATTATGGCTAATAACGAAAAAAACAACGGAGCGATGTTCCCAGAATGGGACTTCTCCAAAGCCTGGGCCGAAATGAAGGTGCCTAACTTCGACGTTGATGCGCTCATTGCGGCTCAGCATAAGAATATCGAAGCGGTGAACATGGCCAGCAAAGCCGTCGTCGACGGCTGGCAGGCGTTTGCGAAAAAGCAGGCCGAGCTTTGGCAGGCCGCGGTTGAAGATACGGGTGCGCTGGCACAGGGTGTTGCCGCCGCCAAGGAACCGGTCGAAAAGATCGCCAGGCAAGCGGCATTCGCCAAATCGAGCATCGAGGTCGGTATTTCCAACGTCCGCGAAGCGCAGGAAATGGCTGCCAAGGCAACCAACAAGACCGTCGACATCGTTTCCAAGCGCTGGGTTGAGAGCGTCGAGGAAGCCGTAGCAATGGCCGGTGAGGCCACCCCGAAAGCGGACGCCGTCGCCAAATAAGGTTTCACACCTTCGACATCCATGGATGTCCAGTTACCGTCGCCCCTTATGGGCGGCGGTTCTCGTTTGTGGGTATATAATCTGACAGTGTTTCAATCCAGATGATGATCAGGACATGACAATCACGTTCGAAGATTTTTTGAATGTGGATATCCGCGCCGGAACCGTGATCCGGGCTGAGCCGTATCCGGAGGCGCGAAAACCGGCGATTAAACTTTGGGTCGATTTCGGCGACGAGATCGGTGAAAAAAAGAGCTCGGCGCAGATTACCAAGTATTATGATCCCGACGCGTTGGTCGGTCGCCAAGTCGCAGCTGTCGTTAATTTCTCGCCTCGCCAGATCGGAAAATTCATGTCCGAAGTGCTGGTGCTGGGCTTCCCCGACGATGAAGGCGCGGTCGTTCTTGCGAATATCGACCGGCCGGTGGCGAACGGTGCGCGTTTGTTATGATCAGTACGAGGGTTCTAGACTGGCAGCCTGACTTTCGCGCGAAGGCCACCCATTGGCGAACTCTCCAGCTCGACGTCACCGCCGCCGCCGCGGGCGAGATCGCGTGCGATTGAGAGCCCTAAGCCGGTCCCGCCGGTCTGCGAATTGCGTGACGAGTCGAGCCTGTAGAATGGTTTGAAGACGTCTTCCCGTTCGGTTTCCGGGATCCCGGGGCCGTCGTCGTCGATACAGATCTCCACCAGCGTTCCCCGCCGTTCGGCGGAGACGTGCACATGGTCTGCATGAGTGCAGGCGTTGACCACCAGGTTGGTGATGCATCGGCGGATCGCGTTTGGCCGTACAAGAATTCTCAGGTCGCCAGCGGTTTCCAGAGTGACTTCCCGATTTGGCGTGATCGCACTGCGAACTATCGTCCCCAGCAATCCTACCAGATCGCAATCGCTGACCTCCTCCGTGCCTTCTCCGCGCGCAAAGGCTAAGAATTCTTCAACCATGATTTCCATTTCGCGAAGATCCTGTTTCAGGTCCTCCACCTTCGGAGATTCTTCGAGCAGGGCCAATTGCAGCTTCATGCGGGTCAGCGGGGTCCGCAGATCATGCGAAACGCCGGCTAACATCTCGGTTCTTTGGGTCAGCGCATTGTTGATGCGCCCCCGCATGCGTTCGAACGCTGCGGCTGCAAGCCGAATTTCGGTCGCGCCTTCCGGCTTGAAGTTCGGAACGTCACGGCCCTTGCCGAAATTGTCGACCGCGGCGGACAATCTGCGGATCGGACGCACCTGATTGCGCATGAACATCGTCGCGATCGCGAACAGCAGCATCGACGTGCCGACCATCCACATTATGAAAAGGTAGGTCGTGGAGCTGAAAAGCCGTTTCCGGGGAACGAAAATTTCCATCACGCCGTCCGGCAGCTGAACTTTCATCTGAACCAGGCGTTCATGGCTCCAAGTGTCGATATGGAACGGCCTTCGGACGCGCTCCCGCATCGCATGCGCTAGCCGGGTATTGAGGATACCGCTGCCGATTTCAGCCGGCGCGTTTGGGAGGATTTCTCCTGATTTGAAGTTGAAGTAAAAGCCGAGATCTCCCGCTGCCCGGCTCAGCCAGATCACACGTTCCGCGGCTTCGAACCTCCCCATTTCATCGACCACGAACCCGATCTCACCGGCAACCGAATCGGCAAGACGTCGCGTGATTAGCGTCCAATGGCGGTCGTAGAATATCCAGGTCGAGACAATCTGAAGCAGGATCAGAGGCGTGACGATGATCATGATCGAGCGGCCCAGAAATGATCTCGGTAGATAGCGCTTGATCGCCTTTTTCAGTTGGATTCTCGGCACGTTCATACGGTCTGCCCGCCTGCGTCAGTCAGGGTGCAGGACATAGCCCTGACCCCGAACGGTAAGAAGAATTTGAGGTTCTCGCGGGTCCGATTCTATCTTCCGGCGCAACCGGGTGACCTGAACGTCCACCGTGCGCGTACCGCCGTCTATCCGGCACTGGGCGATTAGTTCGTCCCGCGTCATGATCACCCCGGGATTGCGGGCAAGTGCCGACAACAGGTTTGCTTCAATGGTCGTCAACCGAACGATCGCGTCGTCGCGTCGAAGTTCTTGGCGTCCTGTATCGAACTCAAATTCGCCGATCGAAATTACGGGGTCGGGTGCCGCCGATGCGTTCCGCCGCAGGATCGTTTCGATCCGCAGGACTAGCTCTCTCGGCTCGAACGGTTTAGTCATGTAGTCGTCGGCGCCACGTTCAAGTCCCTCCACGCGGTCTTCGGGTTCCCCCATGGCCGTCAGCAACAGGATGGGGACACTGGTAATTTGGCGCAAGGACCCTGTTAGCGCCAGGCCGTCCTCTCCGGGCATCATGACGTCGACCACCAACAGATCGAATTCCAGGCCGCGCATGCGTGATCGTGCGTCTTTGGCATGTTCTGCCGTGGTGACCCGAAATCCGTTCTCCGACAGGTATTCGCGCAGCAACTCTCGTAACCGGTCGTCGTCGTCGACCACCAAGATATGTGGCTGGTCGCTCATGATGCCGGGCATGGAACGAACGTAAACAAACTTAGACGTCGTAACCGACGGCGTTGCGAGGCATGCCGTTAAAAAGGTCGAGCATGCGCTCGCGCCAAGCGTATACCGGATCGTCGGTCTTCAACAGCTGAAAATCGCTGATCGACCGGGACCAGGCGAAGGCGCCGAAAAGAATATAGTCGCCGTAGGCAGGCGCGTTTCCGGCGAGGAAATTGTTACTGCCAAGCGCTGCCTTTACCGTCGAAACCGCGTGTACCATAGCCCTCACGTCGTCCTCCGATCGGGTCTGGATTTCTTCCGGCGGTTCCCCGAGTCGGGCTGTACGGCTTTCGATGAAATAGTCCCTGTCGGCCTCGTCCACATGGGCGAGGATATCGGCAATCACAAGCTTGATCAGCGCAAGATGCATGACCCGGTCAGTCCAGACGTTCAAAAACCGCGCAAGGCCGTGTCCCACGCCGCCGCCGAACAACGAAGCTTTATCCGGGTATTGTCGTTCAAGGTATTCCGCGATGTCCCACGAGTCCGAAACCACGTTGTCGCCGTCACGGACGACGGGAACTCGTTCCTGGCCCGAAAAGGCGATTAGGTCTTTATCGGTAAATCTCACGGGTACGGTTTCGTAGTCGAGACCTTTGTGTTCGAGCGCCATCCGGGCGCGCCAGCAATAGGGGCTGAATCGCCGATCGTCTTTGCCGGCAAGTTCGTACAGCTGGATGGTCATTGCAATCTCCGTCGGTTGTCGCGGGTTAATTCTATATCAGGTTGGGGATGCTGTTGGACACGAATTCACTGAACGCCCGCACCCGGGCCGTATCCTGGTGATGTGGGTGACGGAATATCCAAAGTTCCGCAGCAAGCACGGTATTAAGTCGAGCAGGCGGATGAGGCCTTTTTCGGCGTCCCCCGGGTAACACGGCACGGATGCCAGCCCGATCCCATCCCGCACAGCGGCGAGCATCGGTAGCATGCTGATGGCCCGATAGACTGGCTCAGCGGATTTGCACACTTTTTTCAGCCATTTGGCCGAAGCGATGTGAGAGAGATTTTCCCCACCTAGGACCAGGCAATGTCCGGCCAGATCGGCGGCGGATCGGGGTGGGGCGGTCTTTTTCCGGTAACGCTGTGTGCCGGACACCGCGACCTGAAGACGGCCAATGCGGCGGCCCACCATTTCATTGTGTGCCTCGGTGCCCGGTTCCAGGGTTCGGAAACTGATGTCAGTCTCATCCGGTTGAAGCGGGCTGCATCCGTCGGCGGTTGCGATCAATTCAATGGTTCTCTCCGGGTAGTGGTCTCGGAATCCGGCAGGTATGGCCGGAAGTAACCTGAGGGCGAGATTAAACGTAGCGCCTACTCGGATCGCGCCGGCAGGGTGACTGTTATCCCGGTCGGTCGCTTTGATCAAATCGTCGGTTTCAGTGGCGATGCGTTCGGTCCGCTCAAGCACTTTTTGATCGATCTCCGCTTCAAGATGTTCGATCCTTCTGAGGACCGCTGACCGGTGGATATCCAGTACACGTGCCGCGCGATTTAACGAGCCGTGCTGCGCCGATTGATGGAATATTTGAAGTTCGTCCCAATCAAGCATGTGTTGCATTATTGCATTACGCGGCGCGAAATTGAGAAGTATTGTTGCGTTTAAATTCTGGTTACTCTCTCGTCCAATGTTGGAATGAGAGGGAAACGATGCTTACCGACGATATGAAGGACCTCGTCGCAGGCACCATGTTGTGCTTCGCGGCAACGATAAACGAGGACGGCAGCCCCAATCTGTCGCCGAAAAGTTCTCTGCGGGTGCATGACGATACGCACCTTTTGTTCGCGAATATGGCGTCGCCCGGCACGGCTGACAATCTGCGGCGGGACCCCCGGATTGAGCTTAACTGCGTCGATATTTTTTCGCGCCGAGGATACCGGTTTTCGGGCAGGGCGCAGTTGTTCTCTGATGGAGACCCCCTGTACGGGGTATTGCGCAGGGACGTTGCCGCCGAGCATGGCGACAGCCTGCCGGTCTACGATGCCGTGCTAATCGAAGTACTGAATGCGTCGCCAGTGATTTCCCCGGCCTATACCTTCGTGGATGGCGTGACTGAGGAACTTTTGCGGAATGCGTATCATGGAAAGTACGGGGTCCAGCCCCTGACGGCGTCATGAAAATGCGGATCGATTACGGGGCCACGGCGCCGGATACCGTGAATGCGCTCAAACGGTTCGAGATAAGCTTCTGTCCGGAACCGCCGGAATAGCGGGCTAACCCCCCCAGACGAGCAGCAGCATCGGCGTCGCCACCGCAAAGGTGACGACGGTCAGGGGAAGACCTAGACGCCAATAGTCGCCGAACCGGTATCCGCCTGGCCCCATCACCAGCAGGTTCGATTGATGACCGATCGGCGTCAGGAACGCACTGGATGCGCCGATGGCGACTGCCATCAAGAAGGCATCGAAATTGACGCCCAACGAATTGGCCACGCTGACGGCGATCGGTGCCATAAGGACAGCGGTGGCGGCGTTGTTGATCACCGCGCTGAGCACCGCGGATATCGTCATAATGATGAGCAGCATCGCCCACAGCGGCATGTCGCCTGCTAGTTGAAAAATACCGTCCGAGATCAGCATCGTCGCGCCCGTGGATTGCAGCGCGGCCCCGACCGGTAGGAACGCGCCCAGCAGGATGATAACCGGCCACTCGACGCTGTCATACATTTCCCGCAGCGGAAACAGGCGGGTTCCCACCAGCACAACGACGGCTGCGACGAACGCGATATCGATCCTGACGAGGCCTATCACCGCGGCGGCTACTGCCAGAGCGAAGATGGCCAGCGGGTAAAAACTGCGTCGATTTGCAAGCGCGATTTCCCGATTGGCTAGCGGCAGGCATCCCAGCGAATTCAGCACTTCGTATATGACCTGTTCGGGTCCCTGCATCAGGATGACGTCGCCGGCTTTGAAGCGAATATGTCCGATTCGGTCGCGGATGGGTTTGCCCTGACGCGCAACCGCGAGGATATTAACGCCGAAGCGGGAATTGACCCGAAGTCCGCGCGGTGTGCGGCCTTCCAGACGGGACCCGGGGTTAACAACGGCTTCCACCATCAGGACTTCTTCCGAGGCGAAATCCGCGTCGTGCAGTTCCTGGTCGGTGACCAGATCAAAATTCGAATTTTCCGTCGCCAACGCAATGGCGTCCGTGCCGCCCTCGATCATCAGGTGATCCAAGGCACGCATCCGCATGTACCAGGGAGGCGCAAGCACCTTGTTGCCGTCGCGGATAACGGCGACCACGGCAATGTCGCCGTCCGCCAGCACCACCAATTCCCGTATCGGCTTGCCGATCAATGGCGAATCTTCGGGGACGACTAACTCGGTGACGTAATCTTCGATATGAAGAAGCTCTTCCAATGCGTTGTCGCTGCTTTCCCGGTGGGGTATCAACCGATACCCGAAGAGGGCAATGAAAGCGATGCCCGCGAGGGCTGCGGCAGCGCCGACGGGCGCGAATTCGAACATTCCGAATCCACCGCCCTCGCCGAACGATTTTCCAAGGATTTCCGCGCGGTAGCTGGAAATAATGATATTTGGCGGTGTGCCGATCAGGGTCGCCAGCCCGCCAAGAAGCGATCCGAATGCCAGCGGCATCAGGGCCCTCGACGTCGAAAGTCCCGCCGCCTGGGCCACGCGGATCGCTACCGGCAGCATCAGCGCCAGCGCGCCCACGTTGTTCATGAACGCCGAAAGGACGGCGACCGTAAGGGTCATAGCCCCAACCTGTATCACTGAATTCGCTGGTAGCTTGCCGATCGTACCCGACACGGCGTTAATCGCGCCGGATCTTTGCAACGATTGGCTGATAATCAGAACTGCAGCCACAGTTACCACGGCGGCATCGCTGAAACCTTCGAAGGCTTCATCTGCCGGTACGATGCCCACGATGACCGACACGATGAGCGCCGCCATGGCCACGAGATCGTATCGCCAGCGTCCCCATACGAACAGGATAAGCGATGCCAGAATTATCCCAAAAGCAGCGATTTGTTCTGTCGTCATGGCGTTCGCGAAACTGTTGAGAGGCAGGTTAACTCAGCGATCACCACCATTATATAGACCGCCTTCGGGCTGAGCGATATTTCCCTAGTTGCTTTTATTGTGCAGTGCAAATACTTTGACAATGGGCCACACCTCCCCAACGGGGTGCAGCTCTTCTGTGAGGGAGAGACATACATGTCTGATAAGATCTCAAAGCCGGACACCCGTCCGGGAAACCCCTGTTTTTCGTCCGGCCCCTGCGCCAAACGCCCCGGCTGGACCCCTGCGGTCCTTCAGGACGCACTGACAGGACGGTCTCACCGTTCCGCGCCCGGCAAGGCTAAGCTCAAATCCGTCATCGACCGAACGAAAAATCTTCTCGGTATTCCGGAACATTATCGAGTCGGCATAGTGCCCGCATCCGATACCGGCGCCGTCGAAATGGCGTTGTGGTCGATGCTGGGTGCGCGGGGCATCGACCTCTTTGCTTGGGAAAGCTTCGGCGCGGCCTGGGTAAGCGATACGATCAAACAACTCAAACTCGAAGACGCACGTGTCTTCGAGGCGGAGTACGGTGCGCTGCCAGACCTTGCACAGTGGGACGCAGAACGTGATGTCGTCTTCACATGGAACGGCACGACCTCCGGGGTGCGCGTTCCCGATGGAGATTGGATTCCCGACGACCGTGGCGGATTGACAATTTGCGATGCCACATCCGCGGTTTTTGCGATGGACCTGCCGTGGACCAAGCTCGATGTGGTGACCTGGTCCTGGCAGAAGGTAATGGGCGGCGAAGCCGCGCACGGCATGATCGCGTTGTCGCCGCGGGCCGCCGAGCGGCTCGAAACCTATACGCCGCCCTGGCCAATGCCCAAGGTTTTCCGAATGACCAAGGACGGCAAACTGATCGAAGGTATCTTTCGCGGCGAAACGATCAATACGCCGTCGATGGTGTGTGTCGAGGACGCTCTCGACGGTCTTGGCTGGGCCGAGGGCCTTGGTGGCGGTTCGGCCCTGATAGCGCGCAGCGCCGCAAACCTGGCGGCGATTTCTAACTGGGTCGATCGCACAGACTGGGCCGGTTTCCTCGCGGCAGAGCCCGATCAGCGGTCTTCCACTTCGGTGTGCCTTAAAATCGTCGATCCCTGGTTCCAAGGGCTTGATGATGAAACCCAGTCGGCCGTTCCCAAAAAGATGGACAGGCTTCTCGCAGAAGCGGGCGCTGCTTTCGATATCAATGGCTATCGTGACGCGCCTCCCGGCCTTCGAGTCTGGGCCGGCTCGACGGTAGAGACATCGGACTTAGAGGCTCTTATGCCCTGGATCGATTGGGCTTACGCCACGGTCAAAGTCGAAATTTTCTGAATTCCAGCTACCGGATCATTCAAATGCCCAGAGTACTTATTTCAGACAGCCTGAGCGCACGTGCCGTCGAAATCTTCAAGGGACGCGGCGTGGAAACCGACGTAATCACCGGCATGAAGCCCGAGGAGCTGATCGCTTGTATTGGGGAATATGACGGCCTTGCCGTCCGGTCCGCCACCAAGGTGACAGCCGACGTTCTGGAGGCTGCTGAAAACCTCAAAGTCATCGGCCGCGCCGGGATCGGCGTCGACAATATCGATGTCGACGGCGCTTCGGGACGCGGCATCGTCGTTATGAACGCGCCGTTCGGCAACTCCATCACCACCGCTGAACACGCTATCGCCATGATGTTTGCTCTCGCCAGGCAGATCCCGCTCGCCAACCAGTCGACCCAGTCGGGCCAATGGGAAAAATCCAGGTTCATGGGTGTCGAACTGACCGGTAAGACGCTTGGCATTGTCGGTTGCGGCAATATCGGATCCATCGTCGCGGAGCGTACGCTTGGACTGAAGATGAAGGTTATTGCTTCAGATCCTTACCTCACGCCGGAGCACGCCACGGAAATAGGCGTGGAAAAGGTCGAACTGGACGAATTATTCTCCCGGGCCGAGATAATCACTTTACACACGCCGTCGACGGATTCGACCAGGGGCATATTGAACGCAGAAAATTTTGCGAAGATGCGTGACGGCGTGATGGTTGTGAACTGCGCGCGCGGCGAACTGGTCGTGGAAGCGGATATGAAAACCGCTATCGAGTCCGGAAAAGTCGCCGGTTTTGCGGTCGACGTGTTTCCGCATGAACCGCCAAATAAATACAGTCTATTCGGGATGGAACAGGTGATTGCAACTCCGCATCTAGGCGCGGCAACCACGGAGGCGCAGGAAAAAGTAGCGCTTCAGATCGCCGAACAGATGTCGGATTATCTCAATGCTGGTGCGGTCGTGAATGCGCTGAACATGCCGTCGGTGACCGCCGAGGATGCTCCACGCCTCAAGCCCTACATGACGCTGGGTGGGCAGATCGGCGGACTGGCCGGTCAGGTCATCGAATCCGGTATTTCCACGGTCACGATCGAGTATGAGGGGCACGCCGCGGAGATAAATACGCGCCCGGTAACGGCCTGCTTGCTCGAAGGTTTGCTGTCGCCGCTGCTGAGCGGGGTCAATATGATCAACGCCCCCATCCTGGCGCGCGACCGGAGTATCGATGTTTCCGAAGTCCGGCACGAGCGGGACGGCGAATACCAGACCCTGATCCGCCTGACGGTCGAAACCGAAAACCGGTCGAGGACGGTTGCAGGCACGTTGTTCGGCGGGGACAAGCCCCGCATCGTCGAGATAAACGGCATCAAGCTCGAAGCCGAGCTGGGCGAAAACATGCTTTACGTGGTTAACAAAGATCGGCCTGGATTTATCGGCCGGCTGGGAACCACCCTTGGCGACGCCGGCGTTAATATTGCGACATTCCAGCTGGGTCGCGTGTCGCCGGGCAGTGATGCCCTGGCCTTGATCCAGATCGATGGCCAGCTGACCGATCATGTACTGGATCAGCTTTGCTCATTGCCCGACGTCGTTCAGGCAAAGGCATTGTCGTTCTGAGCGTCGCTTGCCGCGGAAACGCTCTTTTCCGTTTGCCGAACGACGCTAAAGTCGTTACCAAAGCCGCGTTCAAGGATTCTGAACCATGACCGATCTTGAAAACAAGGCGCTGCTGCCGGCAGGCCTTCGGGATATTCTGCCGCCCGAGGCAGCTTTCGAAGCAGGTATCCGCGAAATGTTGGCCGGTACGTATGCCAGTCACGGCTACGACCGCGTGAAACCCCCGCTTGTAGAGTTTGAAGAAGGCCTGACCAGCGGCGCTGGGGAGGCCGTGTCCGCAGACACTTTCCGCCTGATGGATCCCGTCTCGCAGAGAATGATGGGTGTGCGGGCCGACATGACGACACAGGTCGCGCGGATAGCTGCGACCCGTCTTGGCGACTTGTCGCGGCCTTTGCGCCTCAGCTATACCGGGGAAGTCCTGCGTATACGCGGCACACAGCTTCGACCCGAACGGCAGTTCGCGCAGGTCGGTGCGGAATTGATCGGCACCGCAAGCGCTGCGGCGGACATTGAAATCATTGCGATCGCGGTCGAGTCACTGCGTGCGATCGGGGTTCCCGGGCTGTCGGTGGATCTGACCATACCGCCACTGGTGCCTGCGCTGATGGATAGTATGGATTTGTCCGAAGAAGATTATCACGCGCTGCGCGACGCCGTGGACCGAAAGGACGTCGGCGCGGTCCGCGAAAGCGGCCAGAACCTTGCCGATGAACTGAGCCGGCTAATGGCAGGGACCGGCAAGGCCGACCATGCGCTCGACGTACTTTCCGGATTGGCGCTGCCTTCGGCGCCGGCAGGAGAGCTCGACCGGCTGAAAGCGGTGGTCGAAGGGCTTGGCCAACGGATACCGGCTCTGGATATCACCGTCGACCCGGTCGAAAACCGGGGCTTCGAATACCATACGGGTATCGGTTTTACGTTCTTCGCCCGCGGCGAGCGCGGAGAAATCGGTGCCGGCGGGCGTTATGTAATCTTGCCCAATGGAAACGAAGACGAAAATGGTGAGGGCGAACCGGCAACTGGCTTCACTTTGTTCATCGATACCATTCTGCGGGTTATTCCAGAGGCCGATCTTCCGCCGCGCGTATTCGTGCCGGTTGGGTCGGATGACGATGCGGTGGCGGCGTTGCGCAATGACGGCTGGGTGACGGTGGCCGCACTTGAAGATGCCAACGATGCCAACGATGCCGCCGTGGAAGCCCGCCGTCAGGGGTGTAGCCACATCTGGAAAGCCGGGAAACCGGCACTAATCGAGTAGGGATCAAGGACAATGACCAATGTAGCAGTCGTCGGTTCTCAGTGGGGCGACGAGGGCAAGGGAAAGATTGTCGATTGGCTGTCCGAACGCGCCGACGTGGTGGTGCGTTTTCAAGGCGGTCACAATGCCGGCCACACGCTTGTGATCGACGGCAAAACCTACAAGCTGAGCCTCCTACCGTCGGGGGTGGTGCGCGGCAAGCTATCCATTATTGGCAACGGGGTGGTGATCGACCCCTGGGCGCTGATGGAAGAAATCGATACGGTTCGCGAACAGGGCGTTGACGTGACGGCCGACACCCTTCGGATCGCTGAAAATGCGACATTAATATTGCCGCTGCACGGTGCGTTGGACAGGGCGCGGGAATTGGCGCGTGGCGACAGTAAGATCGGTACCACCGGGCGCGGGATCGGCCCCGCCTATGAAGATAAAGTGGCGCGGCGGGCGATTCGGATCTGCGACCTGGCGGATCCCGCCAGCCTGCCGGAAAAAATCGACAATCTGCTGTCTCATCATAACGCGTTGCTGCGCGGACTTGGTGCAAATGGAATCGACGGTACAGAGACACTCGACAAGCTGCGGGAGATAGCGCCTTCGCTTCTCAAATACGCGGCGCCGGTTTGGCGGTCTCTAGACGAAGCAAACCGGGGTGCAAAACGCATTCTTTTTGAAGGCGCTCAGGGATTCATGCTGGACGTCGATCACGGCACGTATCCATTCGTCACGTCGTCGAACACCCTTGCGGGCCAGGCGGCCGCCGGGAGTGGCGTCGCCATCAGTGGCGTCGGCTACGTTTTGGGTATCACCAAGGCCTACACGACGCGGGTCGGCTCCGGTCCATTCCCCACGGAACAACAAAACGACATCGGCAATCTGCTCGGAGAACGCGGACACGAATTCGGAACCGTGACGGGTCGCCAGAGGCGCTGCGGCTGGTTCGATTCGGTTCTCGTCCGGCAATCGGCGACCATCGGCGGTATTGACGGGATTGCGCTGACCAAGCTCGATGTGCTTGACGGTATGGCGGAGCTGAAGGTCTGTGTGGGTTATGAGTACCGCGGCGATTCGTTCGACTATCTGCCTGCCGACAGACAGACCCAGACTGGCGTCAAACCGGTCTACGAAACGTTGGAGGGCTGGGACGACAGCACCCAGGGTGCGAGAAGCTGGGCCGACCTTCCTGCCGAGGCCGTCAAATACGTTCGTCGTATCGAGGAATTGATTGGCGTGCCGGTCGCCTTACTGTCGACCAGTCCAGAGCGCGACGACACGATTCTGGTGCGCGATCCGTTCGTCGCCTGAGGCCGCGCGGCAGATAATAGACTCCCTCACGTTTGTGAGTTTTTTTCAATATCTTGCTGAAACTTCAGCATTAACGGAATATTTGTTACTTTTCTCGTAAAACAGGGCCCGGCAGGCTCCTTTGCCTATGGAGAAACGGCGTTGAATGCAGCCGTAAACCTCACCGCGGACGAACTGGAGGAAATTGAAGGCGAGAACGAGATCATAATTGCCGAAAGGTATCGTATTTTGCCGCCCACCTCGATCAGTGTTTCGATTCGGGAAAGTCGTTTGACGACGGTGATATCCGGGAAGTTGTCGAGTTCCATCTGAGTGAGCGATCAGAGGATGTAATCCTGCGCCAGTTTTTCGATTGTCTCGTCTATGAGTGCTATCGGGACTCCTATGCGGCCGTTTTCGGTCGGTAATCACCATCCCTGTTCAACGGTTTGAGAGAGTCATCGCTGCCCCGTCTCAGTGGATCAATTAGGGAGCAATTTTTCCCGTTCGATCCGATTGTTCATCGCGGCGGATTTCATCGCCTTCTGCAGTTTTTCGAATGCGCGTACTTCGATCTGACGCACCCGTTCACGCGAGATGCCGAATTCCTGGCTCAACTCTTCTAGGGTTTGAGGATTTTCTTGAAGGCGACGCGCGGCAAGCACCCTGCGTTCCCGCTCATTGAGGACATCCATCGCCTCAAGCAACATCTTGCGGCGCTCGTCCATTTCCTCCTGGTCGGCGAGGATTGTTTCCTGGTTGTCCGAGTCGTCGACCAGCCAGTCCTGCCACTCGCCTTCCGCGTCCGCCCTCAGCGGCGCGTTAAGCGAAGAATCCGGGCCCGACATTCGCCGGTTCATGTTGATCACTTCCTCTTCGCTGACATCCAGCGTGGTTGCGATCTTTTCGAGGTTCTCTTTCTTCAGATCACCTTCTTCGAGTGCTTTTATCTCGCCCTTCATCCGGCGAAGATTGAAGAATAGCTTCTTCTGAGCGGCCGTGGTGCCGATTTTCACCAGCGACCATGATCGCAGGATGTACTCCTGGATCGACGCGCGGATCCACCACATCGCATAGGTCGCTAGGCGGAAGCCTTTTTCCGGCTCAAACCGTTTCACCGCCTGCATCAGGCCGACGTTGCCTTCCGAGATGATTTCGCCGAGGGGCAGGCCATAGCCGCGATATCCCATCGCTATCTTGGCGACCAGGCGCAAATGGCTGTTGACCATCTTCGCGGCAGCTTCCTGATCTTCATGCTCTTTCCAGCGCTTTGCGAGCATGTATTCTTCTTCCGGTTCCAGCAGTGGAAACTTGCGGATATCCTGCAGATACCGCGCTAGGTTACTGTCCGGGTTGAGATTGGGGGCCGAGGGTAGATTGCCAGCCATTGCTAACGTGCCTGAATTCTGTGTCGGTACCGAGAGTACAGCCTTACCACATGTGATATGCGACTAAAGTCCTGTGAGTTTTGATAGCAAGACTTTCCGATTAGGTAGTCAACAGTCGCCACGATTTCAAGTTCTCTCCAGCATTCGTAGTATCTTAGCGATCTCAGGGGGTATTTCGCTTTTAAAACGGAGGTTTTCGCCGGTAACCGGGTGGATGAATCCTAACAGCCTTGCGTGCAGCGCCTGGCGGTTCAGTTGCGAGATTGCCGCCGTTGCGTCTTCTCCGACCGATGCCAGGCGGGCCCGTGTGCCGCCGCCGCCGTAGACCGGATCGCCGATCACCGGGTAGCCTTCGTGTGCGAGGTGAACGCGGATCTGATGCGTGCGGCCGGTTTCAAGCCGGCATTCGATTAGGGATGCCGCACCGCCGTGAAAGACCGTCTCTACTTGGTAATTTGTCCGCGCCGGTTTCCCGCCTTCCCGCCGGACCGCCATTTTCTTGCGGTCGCGACGACTGCGGCCGATATTGCCTTCGATGGTGCCGGCCGAGGGTCGCGGTAATTTCCAGACGAGTGCCGCATAGGCCCGTTCGACGGTCCGGTCCGAAAACTGCCTGGTCAGCCCTTCATGTGCGGGATCCGATTTGGCCGCGACCATCAACCCGCTTGTATCCTTGTCCAGCCGGTGAACGATCCCCGGGCGGCGTACGCCGCCGATTCCCTTTAGGCTATCTCCGCAATAAGCGATAAGAGCGTTCACCAGCGTCCCTGTCGGGTTCCCGGGCGCCGGGTGGACGACCATCCCCGCAGGTTTGTCGAGGACGATCAGATCGTCGTCCTCGAAGACGACAGCCAAAGGGATATCCTCGCCAGCCGGCTCCGCATCGATCGCGCCGGGTATTTCCAGCAGGAACCGGTCACCGGGTTTGACCCTGTATGATGGCTCCACTATCGTTCCACTCTCTTCGTTATCGTATCGAAGTCGTCCTCCCTCGATCAGCCGTTTCAGGAATGACCGGGACCGGTCGGGAAGGAAATTGGCGAGCAGGCGGTCGAGGCGTTCGCCCTCCGTACCCGGCGGAACCGAGATCTCCAAAAGGCCCTTGGGCAGAAACCCGTCGTCGTCGGTTTGGTCACTTTCGTCCATGACAGAGTAAGGACACATTAAATGCGTGCTCTCAAGGCCCTGGTTATCGGAATGGCGGTTCTAATTTTCGTCGGTGTGGTGGTTTTGATCGTTGGCATCGTCGAAAAGGCCGGCGAATTCGACGGCGAACCCCCGGCGGAGGCCGCGGGCTTCGAAGAGGCCCGGATCGCGCTACCGATAGGCGCGACTGTGGAGGAAACGCATCTCGACGGAGATAGGATCCTCGTAAGGCTGAAACTGGTGGATGGTACGGCTCGTCTGATCGTGGTCAGCGCGGCGACCGGCAAGCAGACCGGGACGATCAATCTGAAGCAGCCGTAACTGGCAGTGCCGGCGCCGTTAACTCGGCTTGCAACCCCCACAACGATCCACTCGAACAGCCATCCCGCGCCACGTCCCCTTCGTCTAGTGGCCCAAGACATCGTCCTCTCACGGCGAAAACAGGGTTTCGGGTCCCCTATGGGACGCCCAATATTTTTCGATAACCTATACAAGAGAGAACAGCGGTTTCTGCCCAGTGGCACTACGTTGGTGTGCCACAATTGGCAGTCTTCGTGGCACAATCTGTGGCATCAGAAAAATGAATCGGATTGCCATGCCACGAGGCAGCTAGCTGCATTTACCGGAGGTATTGCTGCCCACATAGCAGGCCACAGGAAGCAGACTGTTTCTTATGACCTTTATTCAGATGGCAACACGATTAAGTTAATACGTGAGGCAATGGTGCAAATAGATTATAGGCCAAAGGGCCATTAATTTTTGACTCTCAAAGGGACTTTGTAACCTATTGAGGTTGGCTGGAATTTGATAAGGATAGTGAGCCTTGGAACTTTTAAGTTAAGAGAAAAAATGGTGAGAAATATATTTCTCTGCATATTTTTTGTGGTGGGACTCACATTCCCCGCAGTTTCTGACGCCAACGATTGCTTGGTTACCGACTGGAAAATTTCTGCAAAGGTGCAGAATAAGAAGCCGCTTGATGTTCGAAATACGTTCACAGTCGAAGATAGACGCGTTTCCGCGTTTGTACGAATAAACTGCACCAAACCGGTTCAAAATGCAGAGTTTTGCTTCTACCGAAACAAAGCGGAACATGCGTGTGTAAAGCTTCCTGTGAAGAGTCCGGAACACTGGAGGACATGGGCTAGCGTCAGAGCACTTGAAGGAAGTTGGGTGGTAAGGTTGCTAATTGACGAACGTCAATTGCTGACAGATAAATTTTTGGTGCGGGGAACGCGATAATGCCCACAAAAAACAACATTATCTGAACCGGCGCGCTTTTATGGTGTCGAATCCCCCGGGGGCTGCCAGTTCTCTGGGAAGATCCGGGCAACCGCCTTTAATCGCTTCGCTTCTCCAATACGTTCGCGCGTACATATCCCGCATGTGCTTTTCGACCGTCGTTGGCGGGTATTTGGGTGTTTCACCATCTGCGAGGCAGCAGTCCAGCGCCACGACTTCGTGCGCGGGCCGCCCGCTGAAAAAGAACGGTAAGGAATAGCGTTCCGTGCCGGACACGTTGATTACCCGGTGGAGGGTCGATCGGTACATGTCGTTGGTCCAGCGGGAGATCATGTCCGCCAGGTTGACGACGTAAGCATCCGGTACGGGCGGCGCGTGCAACCATCTACCGTCATTGCCCAGCACCTGAAGGCCGCCGTTATCGTCCTGCATGAGCATGGTTATCCCGCCGAAATCTGTGTGCGCGCCGCAGCCTTTCTCCCCCGGGTCCGGGTTTGCGGGTTGCGGCGGGTAATGCAGTAGTTTCAGCGCAGTTAGCGGATCCCGGCAGAAATCGGCGAAGTAATCTCCCTCAAGGCCGAGCGACAGCGCGATTCCCTGCATCAGCGTTTCTCCCAGCGCCAACATCTCGGCGTAATAGGTCATCATCGTTGTTTCGAAGCCGGGCAGGTCCGCAGGCCAATGGTTCGGGCCCAGATTGAAACTGCCTTCCCTCAGCCTCGGATGATCCACAGAGATTTCCTCGCCGATATAGAAACCTTCCTTCAAGTCCGGCGGCGCGCCGTCTTCCAGTGTCTGTCCGCCCAGCGGCTCGTAACCCCGGTTATAGGGCGACAGGCTGGCGAAGATCGAATTCCAGTCTTCGTCGGTGGAGGTTTTGTTGTCGATATCCCGGTTGGGGATGGCGTAACCGTGATAGGTGTCTTCCTGCAGACGGTAAGATACCGTAGCCGGCCCCGCGTCAAAGGCCTGTTTTACCGTCCCGATCACGTCCGGGGTGTAAAGGAATCTTTCTCGCCCATGCTGAAATAGATCTCGCCCCGGATATCCGGGGCGCACAGATGGGGCGAATCCGGGCGATCCGCCACCATAAAGGTGCCGTGGAAGCTTGCTTTTGCCCGAGAGATTTCCGGTCGTGCGGCCGCTATTTTCACCACGTGCCGACCCCGTGGCACACCATACCGCATCGCGATCGCTGTCCAATTCGGCTTAAATGTCACTAAAATTGTATGATTAATTTACATTTACCCTGTGCGGCCTGCTGGGATGCCGGTCCGAAACGGAAGAGAGCGAGATGACGGAAATTCAGGCATCGACTATCGACGTGGTATTCACCTACGCTGTCGATACGGGCGAAATGATTGTTAACGAAACAATGGGCCTCGGCGATATGAGCCGGAAACGCACCGGTGTAGTCGAGGAAAGAACCATGCCGGTCCGCGATGGGCGCCCCCTTCGCGAAACCTTCAACCTGGAAACCCATGGGTTCGAGTTCGTCGATCACCCCACGAAGATGGTTGATTTCTTCGACGAGGCGGAACTGAAATCCGTCTACTACACGGAAGTTGAAGAGCTCGTGAAGCAGCGGACGGGGTCTTACCGCGTACATGTGTTCGATCATACGCTGCGGTCGGGCGACGAAGATTTCCGTAATGAAAACCTAGTGCGCGAACCCGTAGCCCGTGTTCACAACGACTACACCGAATGGTCCGGACCCAATCGGGTGCGAGATTTGCTTCCTGACGAGGCGGAAGACTTGCTGAAGCGCCGTTTTGCGATCGTCCAGGTCTGGCGGGCGATCCGAAACCCCATCGAATCCGATCCGCTCGGCATCTGCGATGCCCGCAGCCTCGCGGAGAAGGATCTAGTGATCTCCGAGCGCCGGTATCCAGACCGGATCGGGCAGACCTACCAGATCGCATACAACCCGGACCATGATTGGTACTATTTTCCTCGCATGGCGCGGGACGAGGCGATGGTGTTCAAGGTGTTCGATTCTGCTACAGACGGACGTTCCCGGTTCACGGCGCACTCTGCGTTTGCGGATCCGAACAGCCCGCCAAATGCCGCGCCGCGCGAGAGCATCGAAATGCGGACCATCGCTTTTTTCTGACGCTGATTCCGCATCGCCTGTCCGTCAGGCGGGCGTCCCCGCTTCCGCTGTCGTCGTGTTCGTTTGGGGCTGAACCATGCGGGGGAACTGACGCCCGAACAGGTCCGCGGCGAGGGTCTGCTTGCCCAGCTCGGCGGTTTTGCCTGATATCCGAAGTACAACCATAGTCTCACATGCGCGATCTGGGCTTCCTCGTCGTATCTGCCTATCACCTCTGCATATTCCAAGGGACCGTATTCCGGCCGGCGAACTAATATGTCGCCTCCGGCGGGAACCAAGGGTGGCAATGTCGGACGCGGTCGGCGTCCGAAGATATCGGCGAGTGCGGTATATTTAAGGGTTATCACATCCCCTCTTGTTTCATGTCGCGCGGCAACTCGATCGCGCTGTGGGACCGCAGGGGGTGACTTAACCGTGTCAATCCTCTGGTTGACGGGTTCCGTTTCGAAACGGTGCCGGACCGCGAATCAGAACTGGGTGGGGCCTGCCGGTAATCCGAGATGAACGCGCCCGTATAAACCCAGCACCGCATCCCGGTTGACGCTGATGTGCATCGCACCCGCATGGGCGTCCCGCCAGTATCGCTGAAGCGCGCTGCTCAGTTGCAGCCCCTTGCCACCGTTGGCCTCGAACAGGGTGTCCACCGCATTGAGGGCGAGGCCCGCCGCGAAACCAAGATCGCCCTTATTGCGGGCGCGCTGTTCGACCGACAGCTCACCTTTGTTCTCCATGGTCTCCATCAGCTCGCGGGCGTCGCGGAATACGATCAGTTTAGCCGCGTCGATCGAGGCGGCGGCCTCTCCGACTTTCACCTGGATGGTGGGGAGCTGCGCCATGGGGGAGGGGCTGGACAATGCAGCGCCGCGCGTGACCCGGCCCCGTGCGCTGTCCATAAATTCGTCGTAAGCACCCTGCGCCATGCCGAGGATCGGCGCGCAAACGCTGATCGACAATGCCTGAAATGCCGGAATGCGGAACAGCAGGCCGGGATTGGCCGCGGCGCCCGGCGGCGAACCTGACATCGTATGTTCCAGCGCCAGATAACAGTGATCCGGGATGAACAGGTCTTCGCAATAGACGGTTTTGGACCCGGTGCCAGCGAGGCCCGCAACCTCCCAAGTGTCTTCGATACCGAAACTGGATCGTCGCGATATCGCGTAGCCTCGTTCTACCGGCTCGTCGTTACCGTTTTCCATCAGGTTTACCGCCACCAGAACCCAGGGGCAGTTGTCGAGACCGGAGCAAAATGCCCAGCTGCCCGAGATCTTGTATCCGCCGTCGACTTTCACGGCGGTGCCAGTCGGGGTGAAAGATGCTGAAGCCCGGCCATCGGGGTCGTCCGCCCAGATTTCTTCCTGGGCTTCTAGCGGGTACATTGCCAGCAAGTACTGGTACATGCTGCAGATGGAATGGACCCAACCGACGGATCCGCAGCCTCGCGCAATCTCAAACGCTGCCTCAGCAAAGGCGTCCATACCGTGCTCGAAACCGCCGAAGCGCTGCGGCATAAGCATGCGGAACAGGCCGGCATCGAGAATCTCGTCGAACAGGTCGTCTGCCACGCGCCGATCTCTCTCGGTCCGTTCCTGGTTTTCCCGTATGACGGGGATCAGCGCTCGTGCACGATCGATCATGACCGACGGTTCGACATAGTCGGCGGGCGGTGTCTCCACGATAGTAGCCATCTCGATTTCCCTCTCACAGCTGCCTCATTATTCAAGCATGTCGGATGACGGAGTGCGAACGGATGTTCCGATAAAAGAAATTCGTCGAAGATACGGCCGTTGGCGTCGGCAGCTACACGACGCTTGTCGCCGTGGAAAAAGCGGTCGGTCTCGTCGACACACTGACATCTTACGGCCCGTTCACGGTTTTCGCGCCGAACTATGCAGCGTTTTCGAAACTGCCGACAGGGGCAGTTGAAACCCTGCTGAAGCCGGAAAATACAGTCCAGTTGGTAAGCAGCCTTACCTGTCATGTCGTCCCGTGCGCGGTGAAACGCGGAGACATCGCGGGCAAGAAAATGGATGTGAAAACCGTCCAAGGCGCCGTCATGAACGTGAACACGAAGAGTGGTGCCATGATCGCTAACTCCAATGCCGAGACTGCCGACTTTGAAGCATGCAACGGTGCCATACACACTATGGACAAGGTGATCCAGCCGCCGGGATTGTGCGTATTAGAGTTGATTTCTTACTTGATCACTAAAATCCGGGGCAGATGAATGCAGGCGGTGGCAGACATACAGGAGAGCACGGTTGCCTTTAAAAGCGTCGCCCTCTCTAGAAATATGGCCGGTCCCGACAACCAGCATGTTACCATGCGTGGATTTTCGGCCAACCGGCGAAAGAACGACGAAATGAAGAAGATGGCGGAATTCATTCGCGCTGTCGCCGACCGCGAAGATAGGGATGCCTTTAGGCAGCTGTTCGCGTTCTACGCTCCGCGCCTGAAGGCGTTCCTTATTAAAAATGGCGCCACCCCGGGAGACGCCGAAGAAGTGATGCAAGAAGCTATGACGCTGGTCTGGCGCAAAGCCAAACAGTTCGACCCCGCGAAGGCCTCAGCATCGACTTGGATTTACACTATCGCTCGCAACCGGCGCATAGACCTTATACGTCGGGCGAAGCGCCCGGAACTGGACCCGGAAGACCCGTTCTTTACCTCAGTTTCGGAACAGCCCGACGGTGAACAAGAATACAGCCGAACTGAACGTGAGACATTAGTCCGCAAATACCTCGAGACATTGCCCGCCGACCAGCTGCAGGTCGTTCAGAAAGCGTTCTACGAGGAAATGACGCACCAAGAAATCGCCGCCGAGCTCGATATGCCGCTCGGCACGGTCAAATCGCGGATTCGGATAGCTATGCGCCGCCTTCGCGATCAACTTGATAGAGCAGAGTTATGATTACCCATCACCCTTCAGACGAGTATCTTGTCGAGTACGCTGCGGGAAGCCTGCCCGAAGCGGAATCCCTTGTAGTCGCAAGCCATCTCTCCATGTGCGGCGAATGCCGCGCGCGCGTCGAGACTTTCGAATCGATCGGCGCGGTGCTGCTTGAAGACGGAGAAACGGAAGCGGTTTCGGCCAATGCCCTCGACACAGTCATGGGCATGATTGCTGCGACCAAACCGGTGGAGGCATCAAGACGGATCGAGTTCAATCAGTCAACGCTCCGGCTTATCCCTCCGCCGCTTCGGGCCTATCTCGATGCAGATCTGGATAACCTCAACTGGAAGCGAGCCGGACGAGGAATTCAAGAAGCAAGCCTGAAACAGGATGAAGGCGTCCGAATATCACTACTTCGCATCCGTCCCGATCAGAAGGTCCCGTCTCACACTCACACCGGTGAGGAGTACACGCTGATCCTCGACGGTGGGTATAAGGATGGCTTCGCCCATTACGCACAGGGTGATGTTAGTCATGTTGACGGCTCGGTAGATCATGCGCCGGTTGCAGACCCACATGGTCCCTGCCTTTGCCTGACGGTTCGCACGGGCCCGGCACAGTTAACCGGCAAAATCGGCCGCATTCTGAATCCTTTTATCCGGGGTTAGCGCGGCTAGACCTTTGCATTTACCGGGAACGGTGCAATATAAGGTGGCGTTTACGCAACGGAGAAACGCCCCATGGATGCCTCGGCGGGAAAACGCGCCTACCGTGACCTGCAGCAGCACATTGAAGAGCTCAAAGCACGGGATCTTCTGTATGTAATCGACGAGCCGGTCAACAAGGACACCGAGATGTCTGCGCTTGTGCGCTGGCAGTTTCGCGGCGGGTTGCGCGAGGACCAGCGCAAGGCATTTCTATTCAATAACGTCATCGATTCCAAAAACCGGGACTACGCTATCCCGGTAGTGATTGGTGCGTTGGCAGCCAATCAGGATATCTACGCGACTGGCATGGACACCACCGTCGATGGGATTGCCGCCAAGTGGGATCACGCGATCGCCAACCCGGTAAAACCCCGACTGGTTAATGCAGCGCCCTGTCACGACGTAATAGTCGAGGGTGAAGAACTGCTGATTGAGGAGGGCGGCCTAGTCCGCCTGCCGGTGCCGCTATCGACACCTGGCTTCGATTCGACACCCACGCTGGCTGCGACGAACGTGATCACCAAGGACCCCGATACCGGAACCCAGAATATGGGGACCTACCGCGCGGGGCTGAAGTCTTCAAACCGGCTGGTGGTTCGTATGGCGACGCGGGTCGGCGGCGCCGAAGGCTACATGCACTGGAAAACCCACAAGGCGCGCGGCGAAAAGCTGCCCTGCGCGATCGTTGTCGGCTGTCCACCCTATGTCGCCTTTATGGGGCCACAGAAACTGCCGATCGGGATGGAAGAACTGGAGGTTGCCGGCGGACTGGCAGGCGAGCCAATAAACGTCGTGCGGGCACGCACCGTGGATCTCGTGGTGCCGGCGGAAGCCGAGGTCGTCATCGAAGGATATGTCGATACCGATATGCTCGAACCGGAAGGCCCATTCGGCGAAAGCCACGGCCACGTTGCGCTGGAAGAATTGAACCTCCCGATGAAGGTGACGGCGATCACACATCGGAAAGACGCCGTCATACCTTCCTATATTTCACAGGTTGCGCCGTCCGAAAGCTCGGTGATCAAGCGCGTCGCCTATGAGCCCCTGTTTAAGGCGCATCTGCGCGATCAGCTCGGCATCAAAGGCGTTAAGAAGGTTCAGCTCCATGAACCGCTGACCGGGCTGCTCCGGGTCACCATTATTACGCTCGATCCGGAAACGCCGCGGACCGAAGTATGGCGTGCGCTCTACGGGGCGGCCAGTTTCAAGGGCGATTGCGGCAAGATCACCATTGCCGTCAATGAAGACATCGATGCCGACAACGCCGACGCTATCCTGTGGGCGATGGGGTACCGTCTGAACCCGGAGGAGGATGTGGAAGTACTGCGCCACCGCGGCCAGGGGCACGGGCCCAAACGCGAAAGCACCGGCGAGGAGGACTCTACACTGCTGATCGACGCGACGATGAAATCGCCGATGCCGCCGCTGGCGTTGCCCACGAAGCCTTATATGGAAGCCGGCAAGGAGCTATGGGATCGGCTCGGCCTGCCCGAACTACGCCCGGAATCGCCGTGGCATGGTTACTCGCTGGGTGACTGGTCGCAGGCTTGGACTGACGCCGCGGAACGCGCCGCCGCCAGCGAATGGCTCGAAAACGGCCGCCGGACGCTGCAGCGTCAGGTACCCGCAAACGTCACGCCCGAAACATCTGTTCGCGACGTTGAAGATGGCTGGGAGGACGAAACCGAGTGGAAGAAGTAGGCTTTCCCGGCAATACGTGAAAACAGGGGAAATAAAGGTGAGCGGTGACGAATGTCGCGACTATCGATCTTCTGGACCCGTTGGGCCCGGACCGCCGGCTGATTACAAGCGCAACTGGGATCTGGTCGAATGTCTGTTGCGCTTCAGGCTGGCCAACGCGGCCGACGCCTGAGCCGCAGAAATTCCGCCCTTCATTTGGTGCCGGGTTACCGGCGTTTCGCGAACACTCCGACGGCGATCCCGAACTGGTCGAACTTCCGGAACCGATTCTGGGTTCTCAAGAACCGGCGAGCACCAGTCAGTAAGCACCTCCCTGCCTTGCCGATCACCTGGTTTCTGGCAAAGCTACGCCGAGTTTCGATGCTACCTCTTCCAGCCGATTCCACGTGCCGTCGGGCAGAGGAATGCCGTCAGCCTTGCGTCGCTCGAGTACCCGGTCGCCGCGTTCGCCGGGCACCAGGATTTCGTCCGTGCCGTCGACGCGGGGCAGGGTCTTGATCGCCTCAGCAAGCCGGTCGACCTCGCGCGCGTAGTCGCCAACATCGCCGAATTTTGAGATATCGACGGCGATAAGCAGCCCATTCTGCATGTGCTCGCGGCCACCCGGCGCGCCTTCCAGAAACGGAGCAATCAGTGGGTTGGCGACCATCAGGCTGGTCAGGCATTCGAACATCAGCGCAAGCCCCCCGCCCTTGTGACCGCCTAGGGCGGTAGGGATGGATGCCTTGTTAGGGTCGATAGTGGGGTTACCGTCAGCGTCGACTGCCCAGCCTTCGCCCAGTGCCATGCCGGTGTCGCGGGCAAGCTGGATTTTTCCCATGGACTGGGTCGCGGTCGCCATGTCCAGCATCAGTGGCGCGTGGGTGGATCCTGGCACCGAAATCGCGATTGGGCTGGTCGCGAGCCCCGCTGTGCGCGCTCCCGGGTAGGCCATGTTGGGGCGCGATGTGTTGATTGCGATCCCCGCCATGCCTTCGGCTGCGATCTCCAGCGTAAAATATCCGATTGAGCCCATATGCGTGGCATGGCGGATCAGGCAAAGGCCGATGCCGGCATCCGTGGCCTTTGCGATTGCGATTTTCGCCGCTCGCGCCAACGCCACCTGGCCGAAGGCACCGTCTCCTTCCAGAACTGCGGCGGCGGCCAGGTCGGTAATCGTTCGGATGTTGGGCGTAGGGTTGTTTATACCTTTTCTAACGCGCTCCAGATATCCCGGAATACGCAACACGCCGTGCGAGTCCACACCGCGCAGGTTTGACCAGACAAGAACCCGAGCAATCAAGGCGGCGTCTTCCGATGGCACGCCCGCGGCGGTAAAAAGGTCGCGAGCGAAATCCGTCAGTGTTCGTTCGGTAATAATTCGGTCGGAATTACTCATGGGCAACCATTAACAACGAGGCGTTTCGGGGTCCAGCATTGCCGCTGTTACAACGTCCGGCGTATAACGGACAAAACGCGGCGGAGGCTCCTTTGGAAGAAAAAGTCACATTCAAATCCGGCGACCTGAATATCTCGGGTGTCGTACATCGGCCAGACGATATGATCGACGGTGAGCGCCGTCCCGCTGTCCTGGTACTTCACGGGTTCGGAAGCCGCAAGGATGCCGAAAACGTCACCGGCCCGTCGAACATGTTTATGAACTGGGGGTACGTCGTGCTGCGTTTCGATATGCGCGGTTGCGGCGACAGCGACGGCCTGTTCGGCCATCTGTTATGCCTCGACCAGGTGGCAGACACCCGGTCGGCTATCACCTTCATGCAGTCGCGGCCCGAAGTCGACTCCGATCGGATCGCGGTTGTGGGCTCTAGCTTCGGGGCGGCGGTTGCCGTCTATACCGGCGGGGTAGACGACCGGGTCGCCGCGGTGATTTCGTCCGGCGGCTGGGGTAACGGCGAACGCAAGTTTCGTGGACAACATCCGGGCGAAGAGGCGTGGAAAAAATTCACCGACATGCTCGAGAGAGGGAAAAAGCATCGGGAAGAAACCGGCGAGCCGCTTTTCGTCGATCGCTATGAAATCGTCCCCATCCCCGAACATCTCCGGGTCAACATGCCGTCGGGGTCGGTACAGCAGTTCACCGCCGATACAGCGCAGGGGATGATGGAATTCACCGCCGAGGACGTAATCGCCCATATTGCGCCGCGCCCCATTCTGCTGCTGCACAGTTCGGTGGATTCGGTCACGCCGACCGAACAATCGGTCGAAATGTTCAAGCGGGCTGGACAGCCAGCCGACCTGCATCTGACGGCGGATACCGATCATTTCATGATGGCGGAATCCAATACCCGCGTGATCAACATCATCCGGGATTGGCTCGCCAAGTATTTCCCGGCCGACGCGCCGACGGATGCCTGAGGCGGCGACAAACCTCGCTGACAAGGCGGCGCTCGACGCCGAACTTATTGCAAAGGCGCGGAGCCTGGCACCCGGTCTTGCAGACCGGGTTTTACGGCAACGTGCTAATCGGTCACGTCAGCCCTGAGCCGAATCTTTAGGCGCCGACGCCGATCCTGAATTCGCCGATCTGGTCGCAGACGAAATGCAGTTCGTCGCCGGCCTTTACCTCGCTGACGCCTTCAGGTGAACCCGTGTACATCACGTCGCCCGGATAGAGCGTGTAGTATTCAGACGCGTATTCGATCAGTTCACGGATGCTAAGGACCTGATCTTTTGTATTGGCATCCTGCTTGATGTCGCCGTTGACCGCGCCGCGAAACGAAACATCGTCGGGATCGGCGATCTCGTCGGCGGTCACGAACCAGGGGCCCAAGACTGCATACCCATCGCAGGATTTGCGCGCGCTACGATCTTCCGGGCCGCGTACAGTCATATCGAGGCCGAGCGTGTACCCAGCGATCACGTCGAGAGCATCCGCCTGTTTGACGCGGCTGCACTCGCTGCCGATGACGATGACGAATTCGAACTCGTGATCGTTGCGGCGATCCGGGAACCGAATGGGAATCGTGCCGCCTGCGCCAATCAGGGCAGTGTTGGATTTCAGAAAGATACCAGCTTCCCTGATCTTGGTGGTGCGTTCGATGTGCCGGATACCGGGGTCGGCCTGCGCTTCGTCGATATGCGCTTTGTAATTAACGGGTGCGGCCATCAGTTTGCCCGGCCGGGCGACCGGCGGCAGTAGATTCACGCTTTCCAGCGTGATCGGCGCGGCATCTACCGCCATGTCTGCCAGCCTGCTGCGCCATTCTGGCAGTGCGGCGATGATGGCGTCTGATTTCGCGTCATAGGGGTGCGCGGCACGGATTTCATTTTGTGCCGCAGTTACGTCGCGAACCATGCCGTCGACGATGACACCCAGACGGTCGTTGTCAAACCTGCAGATCTTCATTGGATCATCCCTTTAGTTTGATGCGTCTGATTGCCTTTCCCTTTTGTCACGCAAAATTCTACGATTGAAAAGAAGCCGAACGGCGAAAAGGAGAAAATAATGGGCGACCCCAAAGTAACCGGCCTCCGCAGCGCGGAGTTTCAGGTTCCCGAGCTGAAGTTGGCGACCAAATTCTATGAAGAAAACTGGGGACTGGAGGTCGCGGCAGCCGACAGGGATACCGTCTATTTGCGCGGCACCGGCACAGCTCATCATTCCCTTATATTACGTGAAGGTGGAGAAAAGAAACTGCTGGCCGTTAATCTTGCGGCCGATAACAAGACCGCGGTGGACGGTCTTTACGAAAAGGCGAGGGGTCTCGGCGCTTCGGTGGAGGCGCCGGAAGAGCTCGGCGGACCCGCGGGCGGATACGGTTTCGTCTTTCATGATCTGCATGGCCGGGACTACCGAATTTCGAGCGATATCACCGAACACGCAAAAAAACCGGCGGCGAAGGACCGCCCTGTAAAGATCAGCCATGTGGTGCTGAATTCGCCCGACCGTGAAGCGCAGAGCAGTCAGTTCATCGACCTGCTGGGATTCAAGCTCAGTGACCGGACCGGCTACATGGATTTTATCCGATGCAGCAGCGATCATCATGCGATCGCCTATACGACGATCGACAGCCCGACCCTGAACCATGTGGCGTTCGAGATGCCCAGCCACAATGCGCTAATGTACGGCGCTGGGCGGATGAAACAGACCGGTTATCCCACCGAGTGGGGGGTCGGGCGTCATGGACCCGGAAACAATATCTTCGCCTATTTCGTCGATCCCAACGGATATGTCATTGAATATACGGCCGAGGTGCAGCAGGTAGACGACAGCTATAAAGTCGGCATGCCCGAAGACTGGGAACGCCCGCCAGAGCTCCAGGGTGACGACTGGGGCTTCGCCGACGGCGCATCTGACCGAATGCGGGCGCATACTAAGTAGTACCCCCCCTCCCCGAGGCTCGGGGACGAGTGGAAACTCGCTTGATCCCTTAGAACTGTGCGGCGTACTGCGCGGGATCGATCTGCGCGGCGATTAGCAGTGGCTTGTCGGGCCGTTGGGGCGCCGAAAGGATGCGTTCCAGATCCGCGGCGTTGTCGGTAGATGCAGCGTCACAGTCCATCGATTCAGCCAGTTTGATCATGTCCGTTTCATCGATCACCGTACCCGATGACGGATACTGACGCGCCATCTGTTTCAGTTCGATCCGGTTCAGGCTGTTGTCACAGAACACGACGATTTTTAGACCTAGACTTAGGCTGGACGCGAGGCGTAGTTCGCCCTGTACCATCGCAAGGCCGCCATCGCCGGTAAAACACACCACGTCGCGGTCCGGCATCAGTATTTTTGCAGTCAAGGCGGCTGGCAGCGAATAGCCCATTGACGAGAGGCCGTTCGACATCAGCACGCCTTTCGGCGCGTAGGTGGTCCAGCCCTGACCGACTAGCAGCTTGTGCGACCCGACGTCGGTGGTAACGATGGTGTCGCGCGGCATCACGGCGCGGGCGACATCCACCACGTCCGTGGGGTTGAGCTTTCTGGCAACCTTGCCCGCGTAATAGGCGTCGACCAGTCGGTCACGATGGGATGCGATCTCCGCTTCCGTCCAGCGGGCGCCCTGTCCGATATTGCCGCGGATTTGATCCAGCGCCGCACCGATATCGCCTACCAGTTCGATGTCGGAAAGGTATATCTGGTCCGTGTTCGGCGTACTGTCGATATGGACAACGGGGGCAGTTGGGGTCCACGGTTTGATCAGTTCCACCGCGTCGAACCCGGTCGCGAGTATCAGGTCGGTACCCGAAAGAAAATCCCATACCAGTTGATTGCAGGCCATATCCAGCGTGCCGGCATAGTAAGGATGATCTTCCGGCAGGATGCCTTTCGCCATCGGCGCAACGATGACAGGACAGCCGTATTGACCGGGTCGTGGGGTTGGTGTCCGAATTCGACATACTGGAAGACGTAAAACCCCTGGTGTCGGCTCTATCCGGTTAGCCGTTCCTGCGCCGGCTTTCGTTCCCGGCAGTGCGTTGTGTGTCTCAGGTGTCTGAGATGTTTTTTTTCATCTGGATGGATAATCCCGCCAGCCGCGCAAATTTCTTTCGTTCTCGCCATTCGGATGCGATTTTAGTACCTCTAATCAGGAAAAACCTCGCCGCTTTAGGGTGGACCTTTGCTCCGATTTCTATAATGTTTGCTGTGCATCAGCCAAAAGGCTGGAACGCCAAGAGTAAAATATATCAATTCACCATTGGGAGGTCTCTTATGACACTCGGCACAACAAAAACCACCCTGCGCTTGGTTGGCGCGGCTGTGGCTGGCGCTGTCGCGCTCGGCGGCGGTACCGCCTTGGCACAGACTGTTAAGATCGGTACGCCGTCGTTCCTGACGGGCGCTGCGGCGCCTGCCTTCGGCATTCCCGCCAAAAAAGGCGCCGAACTGATCGTGCGCGGCATCAACAACGGCGAACTGCCCGCTCCTTACAACAATAGTGGGCTAGCTGGCCGCCAGATAGAACTGCTGGTCTACGATGAGGCCGGTGGCGGCACGAAGCAGGTTACTGAGCTGCGTAACAAGGTCCAGAAGGACAATGTCGATGCAATCATAGGCATTATTTCCTCGGGCACCTGTGCTGCCCTTACGAAGGTTGCCGAGGAACTCAAAGTACTGACCATCCAGACCGTCTGCGGCACGCCGCGAGTGTTTGAGGAAATCAACAAGGATCCGAAATACGTCTTCCGGACTATCAATCACGCGACCGCCAACAACGTCTCGGCGGCGCGCTACCTTGCGGCCAAGATGAAGGACAAGGTTAAAGGCTTTGCCGGCATCAACCAGAACTATGCCTGGGGTCAGGATTCCTGGCGTGACTTCGAACTGGCGATGAAAACGCTGATTCCGGCCGCGAAGGCGTCTACCAAGCCGCAGTTCCCGAAGCTGTTCTCCGGCCAGTACGGCACCGAAATTTCGGCGCTTTCTCGGTCGCGCGAGAACATTGTGCATTCCAGCTTCTGGGGTGGCGATCTCGAGGCCTTTATCGGCCAGGCATCTGCCCGTGGCCTTTTCAAGCGCAAGGCGTTCGTCCTGACCGTCGGCGAAACGGTGGCCTATCGCCTCGGCAAGAAATTCCCGCAGGGAATCATGGCTGGCACGCGCGGTCCGTACGGCATGTATGTGGTCGACGACCAAACGCCGCTGAACCAGTGGTTCCAGAGGGAATACCGGAAAGCATACGGTTCGCCACCGTCGCAGCCTGCGTACCAGTATGCGCAGGGTTTTCTGGCGGCCAAGTACGCCTATGACAAGGCAGCCAAGGCAGCCGGTAAGTTTCCGAGCACCGATCAAGTGATCGCCGAGCTCCGGGGGGCGACGTTCCCGACATTCGTTGGCAACGTTAAGATGGGCCTGTCCAAGGGTCATCAGGCCATTACCGACGACCGCTGGGGCGTAACTGCTTGGGACGAAAAACGCGGCGAAGTTGTCGTAAAAGACGTTGTCGTGTTCCCGCCTGAGTGCGTGAACCCGCCGGACGGCGTTGGATCCATTGAGTGGCTCAAAGGCGGCATGAAAGGCGCCAGCTGCTAAACAGGCGTTAATTGGTTCCGGGGGGCGGTTAACGTCCCCCGGTACTTTTTGACAATCCTCGCACGACAAAGTGTCCGTCAGAGACGCTGCGACTCCTGACAGGGGATCTACCTTGGATTTCGAACTTTTACTGGTCATCCTTGTAGATGGCCTGGTCTACTCCTCTTACCTGTTTCTGGTGGCAGTGGGCCTCACCGTCATATTCGGCGTTCAGAAAGTCCTGAACGTTACCCACGGGGCCTTCTATTCGTTTGGTGCTTATCTGACCGCGTATCTGATCGGTCTTTGGATTAACGATGCTGAGGGCGGGGCTTTTGAACTTCTAGCGTTCAGTCTCGCGGTGATTCTGATCGGATCGGTTTTTCTCGGTATCGTCTTGGGGGTTCTGATCGAACGCGGATTGCTGAAGTTTCTCTATACGCGGGATGAGCATATCGTGGTGCTAGCGACCTTTGCCGGGTTCCTTGTGCTGGAAGACGTGATCCTGCTGATCTGGGGAACGGATCCCTACCTTGCCTTCCGCCCGCTGGAACTGATGGGTAGCAGCGAAATCACCGGGCTGATTTTCGACAACTACACGTTCACGATGATCGGGTTATCGTTCCTCGTCGCGTTCGTCCTTTGGTACGGTCTGAACCGCACGCAATTCGGCAAAGTGCTCCTAGCCGTCATCTTCGACCGTGAAGTCTCGATGGCGATGGGCATCAACGTAACGAAGATATTCCTGATCACTTTCATGATCGGTACGTTCCTCGGCGCTCTCGGCGGTGCATACCACGCTCCGATTATCTCGGTTCAGCCGGGCATTGGCGTCGAGGTGATTGTGCTAGCATTCGCTGTGGTAGTGATCGGGGGCATGGGGTCGATCCCCGGGGCCCTGATCGGGGCCATAGTCGTTGGTCTGTCGCGGGCCGCAGCTGTGCATCTTTATCCCGAACTCGAACTCTTCGTGATCTATGCGATCATGGCCTTGGTGCTGATCTTCCGGCCCGAAGGTCTGTTCGCCCCAATCCAGGCGAGGAAGATATGACGCGTTTGTTCGATAAGACCTTCTGGGGCCTGACGATAGGTCTGGTTGCGCTATTTGCCCTTAATTTCCTGCTCGAAGAATGGATGCGGAGTATAGGCCTGCAGTCGTTGTCACGCGGCTGTGTGGCGATCGGGTTGCTGGTTCTCTGGCGGACGGGACTGGTATCGTTCGGTCATGCGTTGTTCTTCGGTTTCGGCGCCTACACGGTGGCGATGCTGCAGATCATCGGGGTGAACGACATCATCTTGCTGCTTATCGGTGGCTGCGCGACGGCGGGCCTGTTGGCGCTTGTTCTCGGCTTTCTCCTACGCCAGTACCGGGCGATTTTTTTCGCTCTGCTGAACATGGCGTTCTCGATGATTCTCTATGGCGTCCTCGCCAAGGTGGAAGCACTCGGGTCCACCGACGGTATAGGCATTAATCAGGTGAGCTTCTTCGGCTTTGTGCCGTCTGACGATTCCTATCGGCCGACGCTGTTTATCTTCGCAGTGATCTTCGCCTACATCGCCGCGGTTGGATCTCATTGGTACCTGAAATCGACCCTCGGTCTGATGACCATGGCGGTTCGCGAAAACGAAATTCGCGTCGAGTATCTCGGTTATTCCGCCGAGAAGGCGATCCACATCAAATACGTACTCTCCGGTGTTCTTGCCGGTATGGGGGGCGTGATAATGGCGTTGACGATTGGCCACGTCGATCCGGATTCGATGGTGTACTGGACGGTATCCGGCGATTTCGTCTTTATCACTATCCTTGCGGGTACCGGCAATGTCGGCGCCACGTTCATCGGGGCGCTAGTATACGAGTTGCTACGGACCTACGCCTTTGAATTTGCACCGGAAATCTGGCAGCTGATTCTCGGAGGATCGTTGCTACTGATCATCATGTTCCTGCCGGATGGGCTGTGGTCCATCCGCAGCGAGTGGCGTAACCGGCGGGCGCTTGCAGCGGCTAAGTCCGGCGACGCCCCGGCAGGGGAGTAGATAAATGGCTCACGTACTTGAAGTCTACGATCTAGAGAAAAATTTCGGCGGGGTCGTGGCGGCACACAACATCAACGTTACCGTCGATGAAGGCGAAACGATCGGCATTATCGGCGCCAACGGCGCCGGCAAGACGACGTTCGTAAACATGGTGACAGGCTATCTGCCGCCTTCCGGTGGCCGGATCGAGTTCCTCGGCAAAAGCGTCGTAGGGCTGCATCCGCGCGACGTGACTAAGCGTGGCTTGTGCCGGTCTTTCCAGGTGCCGCAGGTGTTTCTATCGGAATCTATTTTCGACAATATGCTTGTGGCCTACGGCATTGCCGAACGGTCGGGACTCGGTCTGTTCACGCCGATCCATACTGATGAGCGTGCCGCCCGCGTCGATGCCCATTTGAAACGCTACCAGATCGAGGATTACCGCGACGTCGCTGCCTCGGCATTACCCCAGGGCGTTCGCAAGTTGCTGGATATCGCCATGGCGACGGTCCGCAATCCGAAGCTAATCATGCTCGATGAGCCGACCAGCGGTATCAGCGTGGAGGAAAAATTCGGCTTGATGGATATTATCATGGAGGCTCTCCGGCAAGAAGATACTACCGTTATGTTCATTGAACACGACATGGAAATCGTCGAGCGTTTCGTTGATCGGGTGTGGGCCTTTTATCAGGGTGAAATAATTTGCGATGCGCCGACAGCGGAAGCGATGGTTGATGAAAAGGTTCGCGAGTTCGTCATCGGTCAAGAATATCACCCGGCACATCTCGAGGGAGGCGCGCATGCTTAATGTGCAGGGCATAGACGTAAATATTGGCGCTACACCCATTTTGCGAGGTGTCTCTCTAGAAGTGCCGTCGGGCACAATGTGCGGGCTTATTGGTCGTAATGGAGCTGGCAAGACCACCTTTATGCGGGCCGTAATGGGCGCGCTTGAAGCTAAAACCGGCGGTATGGAATTCAACGGCGAAAATCTCCGGGAAGCTCCGGCTCACCGTCGCGCTCATGTCGGTATTGGGTTCATGCCAGAGGATCGGCGCCTGGTACCTCAATTGACGGCTGAGGAAAATATCCTTTTGCCAACGTGGACGACGAGGATTGAGGGTGCGGAAGAACGGCTAGCCTGGATTTATAAGCTGATGCCAGAGGTCGAGGAGTTCCGAAATCGCGGGGCGACCGAGCTTTCGGGCGGTCAGCAGAAATTCGTTGCGTTCGCCCGAGCGCTGATGGTCGGCACCAAGCTGTTGATGCTGGACGAGCCGTCCGAGGGTATCGCCCCGGTTTTTGCGCAGCGGATGGTCGAGATTATGGCCAACCTAAAGGAGGAGGGCGAATCCGTGCTTGTCGCTGAATCCAACGACAAGCATATCAAGGATTTGCTTGACCGTACTTTCGTTATCGAGCGCGGTTCTATTATTAACGCTTAAATATTCTCGCTGTTCTATAACCGGTCGCTTACCAATTAGGTTAAGATTTCCTATACCGGCTTTCGTTACTCCTTTATGTGAGGAGGAAAGTTCACTTTATTTGAAGTGTTAGAAATTTATTAAGTTCTAAGCCATCAGAATATCTGCGATGGAGTACTGAACGACCCCTGACGATTCCGGCAAATTTGTGGGCTGAAACCGATCCTATGGAGCGCCGCAGCAATAATAAGACCATACAAGAGGTGGCCTGCTACATTTTCGGTCCCGATAGGTTTCTCAAACTGCGGCATACCTAACCAAGTCCGCCCCTCTGGCGATAGCGGTTAGGGCCAAGGCCCGACAGTTCCCGTCAAGGGCGATATCCATGTCCTCGACGTTGGGGTCGGGTGTCAGTATTTCAGAGGACTAGTTGCGGGCCAACGCTACCGAAACGACTTCGTTTTGAAAATTTAATGCGTTGTATTTCGTCCGGTATAGGAGCATTCGAACAACTCTCAACCAAACTCGTGTGCCGAAATCTCGGTTGGGCGGGTTTCGATTTCCAGAAATATTTTGGGGTAACCGGATTACTATTTTCTTGATCTTCACTTAAGAACGGGAAAGCGGGCTTTGGAGGGAATTTCGTTCTGGATCACGTTCTTGTCATAACAGTCATGATCGCGCTGCTTATGGCAGGCGTAGTGAAAGGTATTATCGGCCTCGGACTGCCGCTGACAGCCCTGTCCATTATCGGCGCGGTTGCGGATTTGCGTTTGGCCATTGCGCTGATAGCGATTCCCATCGTCGCCACCAATATCTATCAGGCATTTTGTGGTGGCCGCGCGCTCGAAATGCTACGGAGATACTGGGTGATAAATCTGTGTTCGGTCGTCGGAACGGTCATTGGTGCGCAGATCCTGTTCATGGTCGATCCTGATATTCTGACGACCACACTAGGCGTCGTGGTCATCGTTTATGTCGCCATCAATGCCACCGGTTTTGCCATCCGGGTTTCAGATGCTGCCGCGCCTTGGGCGGCCCCACCGCTTGGGCTTCTGTCGGGTCTGCTAACCGGCACTACAGGCTCCGTAGGTATTCCCATCGCGCTGTATCTTCAGGCGCGGGGACTGGACAAGGAGAGCTTTCTCCGCGCCATTGCACTGACCTTTCTGATAAGCGCGTCGATGCTGGTCATTGCGCTGCTGGAAAAGGGCGCCCTCGGAAAGGAACCCGCTCTGGTGTCTGCGGCCAGTCTGATCCCTGCCTTCGCCGGAATGGCAATCGGTCAACGCCTTCGCAGCCGGCTGTCGGAAGATTTGTTCCGGAAATTTGTATTTCTGTTTCTGATGGTCGCTGCGGCGAACCTTATCCGCAAGGGGTTGTTTTAGAGGATCAGGCCGGCAGCACCGCGCCTAAATGTCCGCGTCTCTCAAAAACTATATTTAGAAATTAACTATTGTTTTCCTGTTGTCGCGTAATCCTGAGCCGCAGCACACTGTTTTCGTGGTAACAGGGTGTGTTTCATATTGGAAATGCCTATGCCGTCCCTTCCGGTCCCGATTATGGCTGCCTACAACGCCGTGCCACCTCCTATTCGAGGTGTGATTTTCATGATGATCTCGGCGCTAGGCGTGGTCGGGATGAATGTGTCGATTCGGCAGATCGCAGACGATATTCATCCCTTTGTTATTGCCTTTTTCCGGCATTCCATTGGCGTCTGCCTACTGATGCCGATCCTGCTCCGGCCCGGCCGTAATCCTTTCCGCACTTCGCAATTATCCCTGCACGGATTGCGGGCATTCTTCAATGTAATTGCGATGTTGGCCTATTTCATGGCGCTGACTATGGAGCCACTGGCGAAGGTCGTTGCGTTGACGTTTACGGCACCGCTGCTGGCCACTGTTGGCGCGATTCTGATCCTCGGCGAACGGGTAACGCGTTCCCGGTATGTAGCGCTGGCCGTCGGCCTTGCAGGGGCGATGATCATTCTGCGCCCTTGGGCGGTTGACATCAGTTTCGGGTCGCTCCTGTTGTTACTGTCGTCGTCTACTTGGGCGATGGCGCTGGTGGTGATCAAAGTGCTGTCACGGCAGGATAATCCGATCACCATCGCGATGTACGCGTCGTTGCTGCAACTACCCTTCTGTCTGGTTGCCGCTGCTTTCTACTGGCAGTGGCCTAACACCCATCAATTCGCCGTTATTGCGCTGATTGCGTTTTTCGGCACTATGACACAGGTATGTCTGGCTCAGGCGTTCCGGGAAACTGACGCTACTGTGGTGCTGCCCGTTGATTTCACCAAGTTGGTGTTTGCGGGTCTCGCCGGTTGGCTGTTCTTTTCTGAACTGCCTGGTATCTGGATCTGGATCGGCGGAACGGTGGTGTTTTCCGGCGTATTCCTGAACGCCTGGTTCGAAAAGCGGGCGCGGGAGACTGCGCCGCCGGTTGCGCAGGGCTGAAAAAATACGCAAATTCCGCACAACAGGGAAACTAAGTCATGAACGAGATTGTTTGGGGAAATTTTACCCAGGAAGAATTAGACCGTAACTATGACCAGTCTTCTTTGGTACCGAATGTTGGCGAACTGATGGAACAGAACGCCGCCGACAGCGCGAAAATCCGGGAAGAACTGGAAGTGATCGCCGGCGTATCCTACGGCCCGACGGTCTTGGAACGTCTAGATGTGTTTCCGGTGTCGCAAAAGGGCGCGCCGGTGGCGATCTATCATCATGGTGGTGCTTGGACACGGTCGAACAAGGATCAATGCTCCTATGTCGCACCGGGGCTGGTCGCGGCCGGTATCAATGTGTTGGTGCTGGATTTCGCCCTGGCGCCGATGGTGTCGCTGGACGAGATCGTTCGCCAGAACCGGGCTGCCATCGCCTGGGCCTGGCACAACGCGGATACCTATGGCTGGGACCGCAATCAGATCCACAGTATCGGACATTCTTCGGGCGGGCACATCTGCGGCATGATGCAGGTCACCGACTGGGAGGGAGTTTACGGCTTGCCGGAGGATATCATCAAGAGCGCCGTACCGTGCAGCGGCATGTACGAACTTGAACCGGTCAGGTTCAGCCACCGCAATACCTATCTGGATCTCACTGAAAAGGCCGCAGCGCGAAACAGTTCGATCCGCCACGTCCCGTCCTACGGTCCGCCCCTGACAATGGCCTGGGGGACTGGCGAGCTGGATGAATTCCAGCGCCAGAGCCGAGCATTCGCCGCTGCTTGGGAGGCGGCGGGGCACAGTGTCGATACTTTTATTCTGAAAGACCTGAACCATTTCCAGGTTGCCCGGGAAATGTTCAATCCCGAACAGCCCGTGTTCCGCAACATCCTGAAAAATATTGGCGTTTAGACAGAGCTTTTAACTTTCTGATACACTAAACTGTGGAAATACGCATCGCGGGAGGAAACGATGGACGGAGCAGGGCCCGGCGCCACCTATCAGGCGATCACCGTTAAACCTTATTCACCCACGATCGGGGCGGAGATCGACAATATCGATCTGAGCAAACCGCTTTCCGACCTGGAATTGACGGAGATCCGACGCGCGTTCACCGATCACATGGTGCTGTTTTTCCGCGATCAGGAAATAAGCTTCGACGATCATGCCCGTTTTGGCGAATACTTTGGCACGCTTGGACAGCATGTCGGCAAGAGAACCAACAGCCAGGCGACTAACGATCTACGGGTCCGCAAGTTCCATGCCGACGGTGACACGCCGCGCGTATCAGGCAATGTCTGGCACACGGACCAATCCTGCGCTCCCGTTCCGCCGCTTGCCAGCGTGCTTTACCTACACACTCTGCCGCCCGACGGCGGGGGCGATACCGGTTTTGCCAGCATGTACGCGGCGTATGATGCGCTGTCCGATAACATGAAAAGTTATCTTGATGGGCTGACGGCACATCACGACGGCACGCGACAATTTGGCGCGGGCACGCCGGAAGCAGATCATCCGGTGGTCGTCCGTCATCCAGAGAGTGGGAGAAAGCTACTTTACGTGAACGAGGCTTTCACTTCACACATCAATGAAGTCTCGCGCGAGGAGAGTAAAGCGATCCTTGAATTCCTGTACAGCCATCAGATGCGCCCCGAATGGAGCACACGTTTCCGATGGGAGCCGCATTCGGTCGCTTTCTGGGACAACCGCTGCGTCCATCACCGGGCGATTTCCGATTATCTGCCGAATATTCGGTCGGGCTATCGCATCCAGGTAGAAGGGACGGAAGCGCCAGTCGCACCATAACAGGCTTCTTTCTCAGCGTTCCCGGCCGTAGCGGTGCAGTTCTGTTCCGTTGGCGCGCAGCCAGCCGCGGGCTTGACCCACATCTGGGCAGAGAGTATCGACCAAAGCCCAGAACCTGTCGCTGTGATTGAGTTCCCGCAGATGTGCCGCCTCATGCGCGACGACGTAATCCAGCACGTTTTCAGGGGCCATCACTAGTCGCCACGAAAAGTTCAGGTTTCCTTCCCGCGAACAACTTCCCCAACGGGACCGTGTATCGCGCATAGAAATACGGGCGGGTTTGCGGCCCAGTTTTTCGCCCATGGCGTTGGCGCGGGGGCTGATCTCCTGCAGGGCCCGCGTGCGAAGCCACCGCCGCACGCGGGTTGGCACCGTATCGTCTCGCCCCCCTACTACCAGTTCATTTTCTCTCAAGAACGGCAATGCCGATCGGCTGTCGGTTCGCCGGATCGTGACGGTCTGTCCTAGTAAAGGAAAGACCGCGCCGTCGGCAAAAGGGACCGGGTCGCCGATCCTCGACAACTGATCTGCAACCCAGCTTGTCTGTGTGGCGGCGAACCCCAGTCCTTCGCGGGCCGATGCGCCCGGCGGCAGGACGATTTCGACCTTCCCGTCGTAAACGCCGACATGCAAAAGGATGCGGCGGGCGCGCCGGCTGTGTCGGATACGCACCGGGATATCCCGGCCGTTGGCCAGCGACAAGATCTCGGGGCTTGCGGTCAAATTTTCACTCCTGGTTTCAACCGGAACATCCGTATCACGCACAGGCTACCTGCCAGTGGAACCAGTGCACCGAGTGCGAATACCCAGCTTAGGGCGTATTCGACTGTCTGCGGATCGGTTCCGCCAGCTAGTCCTGCGGCATTGGCGATCATGCCTGCGATGGCAGCGCCGTAGGCGATGCCGATAGATCGCATCGCCGGCGCTGCGGATGCGGTGATCCGGGATTCCTGCTCGCCGGCCGCCGCGAGCGCCCAGGCGATGGAGTGCACATTTGTCATGCCGACACCGATCCCGGCAAGGGCGACAAGCGCGGTTAGCACCCAAATTGACGTATCTGCCAGCGTGACGGCAATGCCGAGAATGCTGGCGGCAGTGATCGCCAGCCCGCTGACGCAGGCAATCTGGGTCCATCGGTCGTTCCATCCCGCCGTACCGAGTGAACCAATTGTCCATGCGACAGAGAACACGGTCAGGACGTAGCCGATCCATAACGGGTCGAGGCCGTATATCTGGCGTAGCGCCAACGGCAAGAAAATCGTCATCGGCGTATAAGCGGCGGACAGCAGCAGAAACACCCAGTAGGCGGTACCGACCGGGGCAAACAGCGACAGAACACGCTGTGGGAACAGGTTTTCCTTCACCCGGTCGAGGCGGAGAGTGACGATCAGGCACAATATGCCTGCGATGATCAGCGCGGCGCGGGACGCGATATCGGCAAACTGGCCCGATGCGCCGACCAGAACTACCGACATTCCGAGCATCAATAGCCGGCGGTAGGGCAGACGCCGGCGCGCGCCGCGTTCGCTCTCGGGCACGACCTTCCAGGCGGCGATTATGAACAGGAAGGTCAACACGCTGGTAGTTAGGAACGCGCCCCGCCAAAGGCCGATATTTCCCCAAATACCACCAATCAGCGGGCCGATCACGGCGGCGATGCTCCATGTCGTCGTGATGGTAGCAAGCACCCGAGTGCGCAGCCTTCCGGTATATAGATCGTTGACCAGGGTCATCGACTGCGACATCAGCAACCCGCCGCCGATTCCTTCCAAAGTTCGGAAAATCAGAAGCAACGCCATGTTTGGTGCCGCGGCGCAGCCGAGTGCGCCGGCCAGAAATATCAGGCCGGCAGCGACGTAGCCTTTTCGGCGTCCCAGCAGGGTTCGCGCATATTGTCCGCTGGCGGCTCCCATAACGGTGCCGACCATGTAAAGCATGGTGGTCCAAGCGTAGAATTCAACGCCGCCGATTTCGGCGACCACCGCAGGCATGACGGTGGTGATAACGAAAATATCGATAGCGTGAACGCCGATGCCCACATTCAGCAAGACCGTATAGATACCACGCTTGCCGCGAAACATGTCCGCCCAGCCAGTGCCTTCCTCGGGCGGAGTTTCATTCACTGTCGTCATGAACGCAGTTTAGGCTGATTGCCGAAGAATCCCTAGCTGATGCATAGACCCGCGGGGCGTGTCCGGATCGTTAGTGGATCTCTAACGACTTTTACCCAACGGCGTCGTCTAGGTCGCCAATCAGGGCGAGGGATATCTTTACCTATGCCTATCACTAATCGCGGCTGCCTGAATTGTGACGCGTCTCGCCCCGTTAGATGCATTTGCCGCTCGCCTTGTCGTTGATTGAGATGGTGAGGTGAAACTCGTCAGTGAACCCGCAAAGACGCCGATCTTGCGGTTCCTGATAATGCTCTCATTCCCACCCGGCGGGATACTCGCCGCAGAAAGAGCCGGACAGATTTTAAGCCTTGGCCGGGCTCGCCGGTATTCCCTGTACACGTCCGAAAATAAAACATTCCATATTTACGCCGTGTTCCCGGTGCGAACCGAGGCGTCGTGACCGAAGAATATTTACTCGCCACTCCATTTCTTTGACGCGTCGGGGGGTTTCGTCACCCGCCATCAGCGCGTATCTAGTATGTCAATTGTTAGATACCCACGCCAAATGTGACCAAGAATGTCTGAAAGCCTAATTTTTGCCCTTGTGATTGCGCTGACGGTCTACATGTTCATGCGTCGCCTGCGCATGATTAAGCAGCAGAAAAAGCTGAAAGCCGAAGAGGAGGCGCGCGGTGGTGCGCCACCTGAAGATCCCGGAAGCATGCCTCGGCTGGGTACGCCCGGCACGATCACGCGGGACCAGATTAAGCAGCTGAAAGACAATGATTTCACGCCTGAACGCCAGTGGAGCAAGGAAGAGGCCCAGCTCATCCTCGACACCGTGACGTATCTGCGGGCCGTCATCTATATGGTGACCGAAGAGGCCAGCCCACCCATCGACGTCCAGAACGAAATCCTCAAATTCATCCTGACAGATCAAGAATTGAGGGAATACGTGTACGAATGGGGCCTGAACCGGACCCGGGACGAGCACGCGGAGCCGCAACCGGTGCTGGAGCGGAACGAGGCGTTTTCTAAGGTCGAGGCTGCCGTGCTGGAACGCTGGGTATCGTCTTGAACAGCGCCGTCGAGCATGACGCCCGCAACCGGGATCTGACCACCGATGAATTCGATTTCGAACTGCCGCCCGATCTTATTGCGACGGCGCCGGCCAGGCCTCGTGATTCCGCGCGTATGCTCGAAGTCTCGTGCAGCCTCAGCGACAGAACGGTTTCCGACCTTCCAGACCTATTGCGCCCCGAAGACGTGCTCGTGATAAACGATACGCGGGTGATTCCCGCCCGCCTGCGGGGAACACGCCGTGGTGCGAAACTAGAGGTCACGCTACACAAGGCAGAGGCAGATGGTAGGTGGCGTGCCTTTGCCCGACCAGCGAGAAAGCTGGCCGCCGGTGATGTGATTGATTTCGCGGACGGGTTTACAGCGGGCGTGGATGAAAAAGGAGAAGGTGGCGAGGTCTTGTTGTCGTTTCCGGGCGGCGAAGAGCTGTTCGACGCGCTGGAACGCCACGGCGAAATGCCGTTGCCGCCCTATATCGCCCGGGACGCCGGCGCGACCGCTTCCGACGACGAGGATTACCAGACCGTTTATGCCGTTCGCCGTGGTGCCGTGGCGGCGCCGACCGCTGGACTTCATTTTACCGACCGGCTGATGGCCGCGGTCCGGAATACCGGTGTCCGGTTCGTCACTGTGACGCTGCATGTGGGGGCAGGAACATTTTTACCGGTAAAGGTCGACCGTATCGCCGATCACCGGATGCACAGCGAGTGGGGGAGGATCGACACGCCGACCGCCGATACGATCAATTCAGCCCGTGTTGCCGGTGGCCGGGCGATCGCGGTCGGCACAACGTCTCTCCGCTTGCTTGAAAGCGCGGCTGCGGACGACGGCGAAGTCCGGCCCTTCGAGGGCGATACCGATATTTTCATCACCCCAGGATACAGGTTCCGGGCCGTAGATGCTTTGATGACGAATTTCCACCTGCCCCGCTCGACCCTTTTCATGCTGGTCTCTGCATTTGCCGGGACCAACAGGATGAAAAACGCCTACGCGCACGCTATCGCCACCGGGTACCGGTTTTATTCCTACGGTGACTCCAGCTTTCTTCACCTTGCCGATCGCAATGCCTGACTTCGGATACACCGTTTCGCATACCAGCGGTCGCGCCCGCCGTGGCCAGCTCACCACCGCTCACGGGACGGTCGAAACGCCGGTCTTTATGCCGGTTGGGACAGCCGCGACCGTCAAAGGGATGACGTCAGATGGGGTCGCGTGCACGGGGGCCGAGATACTCCTTGCCAATACATATCACCTGATGTTGCGTCCTGGTGCCGAGCGGGTAGGGAAGCTGGGCGGGTTGCACGAATTCATGAACTGGAGAAGGCCGATCCTCACGGACTCCGGCGGTTTCCAGATCATGTCGCTGACCGACCTGCGCCAACTGGATGACAAGGGGGTGGAATTTCGCTCACACATTGACGGCGCGAAATTCATACTGACGCCTGAACGTTCGGTGGAAATTCAGCATCTCCTCGATTCTACGATCACCATGGTTCTGGACGAATGCACCGCCCACGGGGTGGACGAAGCCGCGGCGGCGGATTCAATGCACCTGTCGATGCGCTGGGCCGACCGGTGCCGGGAAGCCTTTGAAAGACGGCCGGGGTACGGGTTGTTCGGGATCGTTCAGGGCAGTGTCTTTCCAAACCTCCGCATCGAATCGGCGGCGGCCCTGACGGATATCGGTTTCGACGGATACGCCGTCGGCGGGCTCGCGGTCGGAGAGGGACAAGACAAGATGTTCTCGGTCCTCGACGTTACCGTCCCGGCGCTGCCCGCAAGCCACCCGCGTTACCTGATGGGGGTCGGTACGCCGGCCGATATCATTGGCGCGGTACAGCGCGGGATCGACATGTTCGATTGTGTATTGCCGACCCGGTCGGGACGCACCGGGCAGGCCTTCACAAGGCGCGGGCCGCTGAATATTCGGAATGCCCGGCACGCCGAGGACCCGCGGCCGCTCGATCCCGACAGCGATTATCCGCATGTCGGCGGTGTCAGCCGCGCATACCTCCACCATCTTTTCAAGGCGAAGGAGATGCTAGGCCCGATCCTGCTGACTTTAAACAATCTGCACTACTATCAGGAACTGATGGACGGGATACGGGGCGCGATTGAAGCAGGCCAACTGGACGAATTCGCCACTGCCTTTCATGAAGAACAGGCCCGCGGCGACTTCGACCCGATCTGATATGACGGTCGCCAGGGACCCCAAGGCCGACATTCGGGATCGTGCTCTCATGCTGGGATTCGACGCTGTCGGATTTGCCGGGCCCGGCAATGGTGACGCCGGACAAAATCTAAAATCCTATATAGAGAACGGCTATCACGGCGACATGGGATGGATGGAAGCGACCGGGAACCGGCGCCGGTCGCCCCGCGATTTATGGCCCGAAGTCGAGAGTATAGTCGCCGTCGGAGTTAATTACGGCCCGGCAGAAGACCCTCTGGCGCTGCATGCCTTCCCGGAACGTGGTGCGGTGTCGGTCTATGCTAGGGGACGGGATTATCACGATGTTCTGAAGAGGAAACTCCGGCAGTTGGCGACCCAGATCGCCGAGCACTGGGACTGCGACGTAAAACTATTCGTCGATACTGCACCCATTATGGAAAAGCCCCTGGCGCAAACCGCAGGCCTCGGCTGGCAGGGAAAGCATACCAACCTGGTATCGCGGGATTTCGGGTCGTGGCTGTTCCTGGGAGAGATCTTCACGACGCTGCAACTGCCGGCGGATTTGGCCGGCTCTGATCGCTGCGGGGGATGTCGCCGGTGTCTGGACGTTTGCCCCACCGCGGCGTTTCCCGCACCCTATCAACTGGATGCGACCCGTTGCGTGTCGTACCTGACGATTGAACACAAAGGCCACATTGAGCGTGAATTCCGCGCCGCCATCGGCAATCGCATCTATGGCTGCGATGATTGCCTCGCTGTGTGTCCGTGGAATAAGTTCGCTCGGATCACGCCGCACGGAGAGCTGAAACCCTATATCCACCTGACGCGCCCGCTGTTGCAGGATTTCGTCCGTCTGGACGACGATGCATTTCGTCGGGTATTCGCCGGATCGCCTGTCAAAAGACTGGGGCGGGACAGGTTCGTCCGCAACGTCCTGATCGCGGTCGGAAACAGTGAGGATCCTACTCTGGCGGCGGAAGCGGAGGCGCGGCTGGCCGATGTGTCTCCGCTGGTGCGGGCTATGGCGGTATGGGCGCTGTCGCAGCTGCTGACGGAAGCGGATTTCGCTGCGGTTCGCGCGCGATATGCTGCCGGGGAAGAAGATCTGGATGTGATTGAAGAATGGATGATAGGTCTGCCAAAATAACGGTTGCGCGGGACGGCGGAGCCGGTAACAAGCGCTCGGCCTATCACGCAGGTATCTCTGGGGTTTACGGTTGGCAAGCAGACAGCCGTGCCGATGCCCGCGCTATTGATCTGTGTAGTCAATGCTGGGGCGCTGTTCGCGTCCGTCACCGGTTGACGCTGACACAGCCGGATTTCCGGCTGTTCATTTGCCCCATGTTGACTTAAAAATCACCTCCGAAATCGTTTCAGGGGCGTGCTCGTGTCTGTGAATTCGTTGAAACTGGATAAGCTCCCGGCACTTGACCGGCGCGTGTCCATCGCGCCGATGATGGACCGGACGGATCGTCACGATCGGTATTTTTTGCGGCTGATTTCACCCTCGGTCCTGCTGTACACGGAAATGATCACCACCGGGGCGATTCTCCGCGGCGACCGCGAACGGTTCCTGAAGTTCGATGCGTCCGAGCATCCCGTGGCGCTGCAACTGGGCGGGGCCGATGCGGGAGATCTTGCGCAATGTGCCGAAATTGCGGCCGAATACGGATATGACGAGGTCAATCTGAACGTGGGTTGCCCCAGCGACCGGGTGCAGAACGCCCGATTTGGCGCCTGCCTGATGAAGGAACCCGAAGTCGTCGCCGCGGGCGTGAAGGCCATGCGGCAGGCCGTAGACCTGCCGGTGACCGTCAAGAGCCGTATAGGGGTCGACGACCAGGATTCGTGGGACGACTTTGTACGGTTCATCGAAACAGTCGCCGCTAAGGGCTGCGATACCTTTATCATTCATGCCCGCAAGGCTTGGCTGCATGGGCTCAGCCCAAAGGAAAACCGGGAAATTCCACCGTTGTCCTACGATAAGGTATACCGCTTGAAGCAGCGCTATCCTGAGTTTTCTATCACCATCAATGGTGGCGTTACCGCCTGTAACGAAGTGTCCCAACATCTGGCTCATGTCGACGGTGTCATGATCGGCCGGGCCGCATACGAAAATCCTTGGCTTCTGGCCGACATCGAGGTGTCCGTCTTCGGCGGTGACAGGCGAACAACCCGCGAAACGGTGCTCGACAGGTATATCGGCTACATCGACCGGGAAATGACGGCAGGCGTGCCGTTCTATGCGATGGCGCGACATGTGCTGGGGCTTTATCAGGGTGTTCGCGGCGCCCGGGCCTGGCGCCGACATATTAGCGAGAACGGTCCGAGGCCCGGCGCAGGGGGGGAAACGTTGCGGCAAGCTGTGGCAAAGGTACTCCAACTTGCTTAGCGGGTGACAGGTCCGATCACGCGTTCATAATCGAAAATGGCGGATTTCTTGACGAATTTCCGAAACGGCCGAAATCCGGTCTCCGTAAGATCCTGAACAACCACATTTCTGCTCATTGGCAAGGGAATCGCTCGGCTATTCCGTAATTCACGGATTGCATTCAGTTGGCGTTGTCGCTCCGTGACAGTAACTGAGTGGTTGCTCGTCCATGGTTATCAGAGGTGAGCCGGCTCCGACGTCAGCATTGATCGAAGACTGGGTAGCCTATCGGGAACATCTGTGATCGTCGAAGGGCTATGACGAGAGCATTCGCGTTGCGTTGGCAATCGCGCAGGCTCAGTTTAGGAAACTGCGGCAACCCGGGATGAGCTAGGGGCTGGACGTCACTGCTCGCTGAATGCAAGCTTTCAAGCGGCCTTATCGCCTGAGATGTCGGTCCCACTCCGGGTTTGCGGACAAATTTCTGAATTGACGCCGTAAAATATTATCGATCCGTTCCGACGCCATATCAAGCTGCGCAAGCGCGATCCCGGCCGAGAATACTTCGCGGTACTCGCGGATCAGGTCTCCCTCCAGCCGAAACTGGCTCATCCCTTCGAAGGCAACTCGTTTGCCGCTACTGTCGTCCATTACGGACGTATAGCTGAATACCCAACGCGCATAGCCCGTGCCAGTGCCGATATCGAAAACGGGTTCGAACATGTCCCAAAGAAAATCTTCCGCGTCGCGCCAGAACCGGTTTTCCAGCATGTCGGCAATGGCGTCGCGTCCCTTGAACAGGCCGTAGAACGTATCGTCATAAGAACCACCCAACGTGAATAGGGCGGCGAGCGACGTGCCGTCACCGATTTCCACTGACTTTGTTAAACGGTGTAGCAGAGCAGGAAATAAATCGGACATTGACGACGCCTTATCGCTTCTCTTGTGCGCGCCAAATCTAATACGGACGCCGTTTTGTTCGGTCTTGACCCCGCCCCGGCGACGCGGCATTCAGGTTACATACAAACTCTATCAGACAGAGCTTCTTATGACCGCAACCATCTATCACAATCCCCGGTGTTCCAAATCGCGCGCGACACTGGCGCTGCTCGAAGAAAACGGCGTGACGCCGGAGATCGTGGAATATCTTGAGACACCGCCGTCCAAAGCCGAGCTGAGCACCATTCTCGACAGGCTGGGCATGCAGCCGCGCGAACTGATACGCAAGAAGGAAGAACCCTACAAGGCGCTCAATCTTGTCGATGAAAGCCTAGACCGCGACGCGTTGATCGATGCGATGATCGAACATCCTATCCTGATTGAACGGCCGGTCGTTGTGAAGGACGGCAAGTACGCGCTTGGCCGCCCGCCTGAAAACGTGCTGAGGATACTCTAGGCATGATGCTTTCCCGAGGCACCCTGATTGGCGTGATTGCGATGGCGGCTATTGTCGTCGCGTCCAACGTTCTGGTCCAGTATCCGATCAACGACTGGCTGACTTGGGGTGCGTTCACGTATCCGGCCGCATTTCTGGTGACTGATCTGACCAACAGGGCACTGGGACCGTCGCGCGCGCGCTGGGTGGTCTACGCCGGTTTCGCGCTTGCAGTGATTCTGTCCATCGCCTTTGCCACGCCCAGGATTGCATTGGCGTCGGGCGCGGCCTTTCTCATCGCGCAGCTGATCGATGTCTGGCTTTTCGACAGCCTGCGTAAGTCCGGAGGCTGGTGGACCGCACCGCTGATATCATCGACGGTTGCATCAGCGATCGATACAATTCTGTTCTTCTCGATCGCGTTCGCCGGGTCGGGCCTGCCCTGGGTGACATGGGGCGTCGGCGATTTCGGGGCGAAGATGTGCGTCGCGATAGCAATGCTGATACCATTCAGGATGCTGATGCAGTTCACGCGCCCGCAGGGTGCGTGAAAAAGGGAGGCTGACGATGGCGGATGGCGGATCGGTAGACGGTAAGGGAATCGGTGCCCGGGTATTGCGCAAGGAAGATGCACGCCATCTTGCCGGTAAGGGAAAGTTCACGTCGGATTTCAAACGTCCAGGCCAGAAGGATATGGCGTTTGTTCGTGCTCCCGTTGGGCATGGCCGGATTACATCGATTACCAAGCCGGCTGGTTTCGAAGACGCGGTGTTTACTGCCGACGACCTGTCCAATCTCAAACCCATGCGCGCACCTTCCAAGCTACCGGGCTACAAGGCGTCGGACTATCCGTCGCTTGCCATTGGCAAGGTGAGGTTTGCCGGCGAGCCGGTTGCCGTCTGTGTCGCAGACACCCGCGCAGAAGCCGAAGACATCGCCCAATTGGTCGAGGTCGAGTACGAAGTGCTACCCGCCGTGACCGACATGCTGGCGGCGAAGGCCGCCGACGCGCCCCTGATCCATGAGGAATGGGACAATAATGTTGTCTTTGAAACGTTCTCCGACGACGATTTCTCGAAAATCGCCGATGAAGCGACGGTGGTAATCAAGCGGGAATACCGTATGAACCGCCAGGTTATGAACCCGATGGAAGGCAAGGCCGTGTTTGCCGAATGGGACGACCGGCAGGACCAGCTGATCATGTGGACATCGACCCAGGTGCCGCATCTGATACGTACCGGGCTGGCGGAGTTCCTGAACCTAGAACAGCGCCAGGTGCGCGTGATCGCGCCTGATGTTGGTGGGGGCTTCGGGTGCAAGGCGCTACTGCAGCCGGAAGAGCTGATCGCCGGCTGGCTGACGCGCAAGCTGGAATGCCCGATCCGCTGGATCGAGGACCGCCGCGAACATCTGGTGACCGGCGCCAACTGCCGCGAACATCATTACTTAGTCACGCTGCATGCGACGCCCGATGGCCGCATGCTCGGCCTCGATTGTGATGTCACGGTCGATGCGGGTGCGTATTCGGTTTATCCGTTCACCAACGGGCTGGAAGGGGCAATGGCGCACGGCAACCTGCCAGGACCCTATGATTTCAAATTCTATAAATGTCGCACACAGACCATGGTAACCAATAAGCCCGGCTTGATGCCCTATCGCGGCGTCGCGCGCCCCGGAGTCTGTTACGCGGTGGAAATGACGATCGATGCGCTGGCCCGGGAAATCGGAATGGAAGCGCACGAAATCCGCATCAAGAACATGGTGCCGGAAGAAAAGATGCCGTTCATGTCGATCGCCAAGAAGCATTTTGACAGCGGCAATTACGCCAAGAGCGTCCAAATAGCGGCCGATATGATCGGCCTGACGGAGATCCGCGCTGAGCAGGACGAACCCGATTGGGACGGTAGGCTGACCGGTGTCGGCATGGGGTCTTATGTCGAACAGACAGCGCATGGCACGTCCGTCTTTTCAAGCTGGGGCGTCGCCATGGTGCCTGGCTACGAGCAGGCAACCGTGCGCCTGACCCCCGACGGGGGGCTCGAGCTTCGGATCGGCGTGCAGAGCCACGGCCAGGGCATGGAAACGTCGATGGCCCAGATGGCGTATGAAGTTCTCGGTATCGATCCGGAAAACGTCATGGTCACCCATGGGGATACCGGTCTGACGCCGTATTCGACTGGCACCTATGCCTCGCGCTCTATGGTGATGGCCGGCGGAGCGACGGCGCGGGCGTGCCGGGTGCTCGCCGAACGGATGGAGATCATCGGCGCGCATCTGCTGCAATGCGAACGCGCCGAGGTCAGCATCGTCGGTGGCAAGGTAGTCAGTGGCAAGGGCGAAGTGTCCTTCGCCGAAATCGGCAGGGTCTGGTATCTTAACCCCGACGAGCTGCCCGACGACGTCGATCAGGGTGGCGTAGAGGTAACGATGGGCTATCGACCGGAACCTGATTCCGGCGCATTCACCTACGCTAGCCATGCCTGCAAAGTGTCCGTCGATATCGAGACCGGCAAGGTCAAAGTACTGGACTACGCCATTGTCGAAGACTGCGGCACGATGGTGAACCCCATGATCGTCGAGGGGCAGACCTTCGGCGGCGCGACCCAGGGGATCGGCACTGCGCTGCTGGAAGAAAGCCCATATGATGAGATGGGCAACCCGGGCGCGTCCACATTCGCTGATTACATGATGCCTAGCGCGACCGATGTACCGCACTACCGGATCGATCACATGGAGAGCCCGTCGCCGTTCACGGAATACGGCATCAAGGGCATGGGCGAGGGCGGCACCATCCCCACGCCCGCCGCGATCGGCAACGCGATCAATGATGCGCTGAAGCAAATTGGCGCGGAAGTTATGGAAACGCCGTTCACGCCACGCAGGGTCCGAGAGGCGATTGAGGCGGCGCAGCAAAACCGACAGGGAGAGCCGGCATGAAACCCGCAAAATTCGAACATCAGCGTATTGCCACGCTGGAAGACGCCGTGGCGGCAATGGGTGAGGCCGACGGCGAGATGCGCGTTCTCGGCGGCGGTCAGTCGCTGGGGCCGATGATGAACCTGCGCCTGGCGCAACCCGATGTCGTGCTCGATCTCAGCCGCGTCGACGGCCTCACCGGTATCGAGGATGCCGGAGACAAGCTGAAAATCGGAGCCCGCGTGACCCACGCCCGGATCGAGGACGGTGAGGTGCCTGGTGCGACAGGCGCCTATATGCAGTTCGTCGCCGCCGGCATTTCCTATCGATCGGTTCGGAACCGCGGCACGATCGGGGGCTCGGTCGCCCATTCGGACCCCTCGGCTGACTGGCCATCGGCGTTGCTGGCGTTGGGCGGCGATGTGACGGCGGTCGGACCTAATGGGCTGCGGACGATCTCACTCGACGGATTTACCTTGGGACCCTTCACAACCGGCCTTGGCTACGACGAGATTCTCACCGGCTTCGAGCTGCCCGTGCTGGGTGTAGGAACGGCCTGGGGCTATTATAAGGTAAACCGCAAACCCGGCGAATTCGCCGATGCCATCGGTGCGGTTACCATTGGCTCGGAGCCGCGGGCAGTATGTGGCGCAACTGAGTCGGCCCCATTCCGGGTACCGGAAATCGAGGCGAAAATGGCGGCCGGGGAGCAGGAAATTTCCGTCGCCGAGGTGCGGGATATTCTCGACGGTCACGATGCCGGGTTCGACGATTACGAGTTGCAGATACACGCCGTCGCGTTGAGCCGAGCGGTAAAGAGGGCTTTCACATGACCGAGCTATCGATAAAAATAAACGGCGAGGATGTCACCGCCGATGTCGACCCCCGTTTGTCGCTGGCAGATTTCATTCGCGATCACCGCCGCCTGACCGGCACTCATCTTGGCTGCGAACACGGCGTGTGCGGCGCCTGTACGGTGCTGATGAACGGAGAGCCCGTTCGTTCCTGCATCACGTTTGCAGCGGTTGCCGACGGCACCGAAATCACCACCATCGAGGGCTTCGACGAAGACGAGCCGATGACGCAGCTGCGCCAGGCGTTTCACGAAAACCATGCGCTGCAATGCGGTTATTGCACGCCGGGGATGCTGGTCGCAGCCCGCGATATCGTTACCAGGCTGCCCGGTGCCGACGAAGACCGGGTCCGGCTGGAACTGGCGGGAAATCTGTGCAGGTGCACCGGCTACGTGGGGATCGTGAGAGCAATCCTGTCGGTGCTGGAGCAGCGCCGTAGCTAAAGCACGACGAAAAGGACAGAAGGGGGCGCGGGTATGCCGGACGGAACGACGGGCCAGGGAATCGGTGCATCGGTCCTGCGCAAGGAGGACAAGCGCTTTCTCAACGGCGAAGGCCGCTATGTTGCCGATATCGCCCGGCCCCGCATGCTCGAAGCGGCGATCGTACGTAGTCCAGTCGCGCACGCGAACAATCTGAAAATTGTCAAACCGGACGGCGCCGAAAAGCGGTTCTTTACAGCTGAAGATATGGCGGCGGACGGGGTACAACCCATTCACGTTGTCTCCAAGTTTCCCGGCCACCGGGCGTCCGATTATCCCCATCTGGCAACGGACAAAGCGCGCTTTGTCGGTGAGGGGGTTGCAGTCTGTCTGGCGGAGACGCGTGCCGGAGCGGAGGACCTGGCCGCGCAAACCGGCCTCTCCTTCGATCCGCTGCCAGCCGTTGTCGATATGCTGGAAGCGGTCGACAAACCGCCAGCCCTAGTTCACGACGATTGGGATGACAACGTCATTCTTGATTCCAGGTTCGAAGAGAACGTGGACGGCATTGCAAACGCCGCCGTGTCGGTCACCCGTACCTTCCGTATGAACCGGCAGGCCGTCAATCCGCTGGAAGGAGCAGCGGTTCTCGCCGAATGGGATCCCAGAGACGAACGTCTGGTTGTCCACAGCGCATCGCAGATTCCGCATATCCTCAAGAATGCATTATGCGAATGCCTGGGGTTGCGGCAAAACCAGGTGCATGTAATTGCCCCCGATGTGGGCGGTGGGTTTGGCTACAAATGCGTCCTGATCCCCGAGGAGATCTATATCCCCTGGGTCGCAATGCAAGTGAGACGCCCTGTTCGCTGGGTACAAGACCGCCGGGAACACCTGGTCGCGGCGGCGAATGCACGCGAACACCATTATTCGGTAACGCTTCATGCGGACGCAGACGGCGGTTTTATCGGTGTGGAGGCAGATATTGTCGTCGATTCCGGGGCCTACTCTGTTTATCCGCACTCCAATATCCTGGAGTCCACCATGGCGGGCCGGACGTTACATGGCCCCTACAAATTCTCCGCTTACAAGGTGCGGTCGCGGGCAGTGGCAACGAATAAGCCGCCGATCGTTCCTTATCGAGGGGTGGCGCGTCCCGGCATATGTTTTGCCATGGAACTGGCCGTCGATGCGATGGCCCGCGAACTCGGCCGGGAACCCTACGACCTGCGCATGCAGAATCTCGTTCCCGGCGACGCCATGCCCTACACGACGATTACCGGCGGTGAGTTCGATAGCGGCGATTATCCGGAGGCGCTGCGTCGCGCAGGAGATCTGATTGACCTGCCGACGGTCCGCGACCGGCAGAAACAGGGCGAGGCGGACGGCCGCCTGATCGGTGTCGGGTTCGGCTGCTATATCGAAATGACGGCGCTTCAGACATCTGCGGCCGCCCGGGCGGGGCTCGCCGCTATCCCGGGTTACGAGCAGGCCCATGTACGTTTGACACCCGACGGCGGTCTCGAAATCGGCGTCGGCGTTCAGAATCATGGCCAAGGCATGGAGACAACCCTCGCTCAGGTCGCCTGCGAACGTTTCGGAATAGATATCGACATGGTCGCCGTTCGTCACGGTGACACCGCAACCTCGCCCTATTCGACCGGAACCTACGCGTCGCGGTCGATGGTCATGGCCGGCGGCGCGATCTCGCGAACCTGCGACGTGCTGGGTGAACATATTCGCCGGATCGGCGCCCATCTTTTGCAGTGCGAATTCGAAGATACCAGGATCGAGAATGCCTGCGTTGTTGGCTCTTCGAGCAATGTGACCTTCGCCGAGATTGCGCGAGTATGGCACCGCAACCCGGAAGAACTGCCCGCCGACGTCGACCCCGCCGGGGTGGAAGTGACATCGGGTTTCCGGCCGTCTCCCGATAACAGTCCCTTCTCCTACGCGACGCATGCGTGTGTTATCGCGCTCGATCCCGAGCTGGGGCAGGTCGAAATCCTCGATTATGTCATTTCCGAGGACTGCGGCACCATCGTCAACCCGATGATCGTCGACGGACAGATTATCGGCGGCGCGTTGCAAGGCGTCGGCACGGCTTTGTGCGAGGAATCCCGCTACGACGGCGACGGGCAACCTTTATCCTCGACGTTTGCAGATTACACCATGCCGGGGTCGACGCATCTCCCCAGGTTACGGCTCGACCATCTGGTAACACCCTCGCCGCTGACGGAATACGGCGTGAAAGGACTCGGAGAAGGCGGTGCCATACCACCGCCAGCCGCGATCGCTAACGCGGTCAACGATGCGCTGGGCGACTTGGGGGTCGAAGTGAGTGAAACCCCTGTGACGCCGCGGCGCGTTCTGGAGAGAATTTCCGCCGCGTCCGCCTTATGAATGTTCCCGAAGCGCTCGTCCTCGACTTGGCTCGATAGGTTGCCAAGAAGCCCCAGCACATTGATGTCGTCATGGTTTAGTGGCGAACGTCGCGCCCCAGTCTTCCTATGTGGGAAGACGCCGTCGATGACGGGTATATCCGGCGTAACTATATCGAGGGTAAAGGCACGATTGTATCCGTTTCCGATACCGGTCTGGGGCTTCTACGAAAATATGGTCGCGAGGCACCGCAAGAACTTGCCACTGCGTAAACAACTGTTTGTTACCGGACACAGCCGACAAACCGCCACAGTTGCGGTAATATTGCGCTGATTTGTTCAACTAGAGAACCTACAGCGATGAGCAGTGACCGCAAGATCAAGCTAAACGCCTTTATGCGGCCGACGACCATTCATACCGGTAGCTGGCGCTGGCCGGGGGCCTACGCCGACGCGAATTTCAACTTCGGACACATCGTAAAATTTGCGCAGCGGCTGGAAGAAGCGAAGTTCGACAGCTTTTTCATGGCGGATCATCTTGCGGTGCTCAACATGCCGGTGGAAGCTCTACGCCGTTCGACCACGCCCACCTCGTTCGAGCCGTTCACGCTGCTTTCCGCCCTGTCGATGGCGACGGATCGTCTTGGTCTCATGGCGACCGGCTCCACCACTTATGACGAGCCCTATCACATTGCCCGGCGGTTCGCCTCGCTTGATCATATCAGCGGCGGCCGGGCGGGCTGGAATATCGTAACGACCTCAAACCCCGATGCATCGAAGAATTTCGGCAAGGAAGATCACCTCGAACATTCGGAGCGCTATCGGCGTGCGCGGGAATTTTACGACGTGGTGACCGGGCTATGGGATAGCTGGGCCGAAGACGCATTTGTCCGCGATCAGGAATCCGGATTTTTCATGGATCCAGACAAAATGCACCGGCTTAACCATGAAGGCGACTTTTTCAAGGTTGCGGGCCCGCTGAACATCGCGCGGCCGATCCAGGGCTGGCCGGTGATCGTTCAGGCTGGCGGTTCGGATGCGGGACGTCAGCTCGCCGCCGAAACCGCGGAGGCCGTGTTTGCCGCGCAGAGCAATCTGGAAGCTGGTCAGGCGTTTTACGCCGACGTGAAAGGCCGGATGGAAAAAATTGGCCGTAACCCGGATCATCTGAAAATCATGCCGGGATGCATGGTCGTTGTCGGTGATACGGTGGAAGAGGCGAAAGCCAAGCGCGCTAAGCTTGATAGCCTGGTTCACGAGGAAAGCGCCATCGCGTCTTTGTCCATCACGCTTGGTGTCGATGCATCCAAATTTGATCCCGACGGTCCGCTGCCCGACGATATGCCGGAGAGCAATGCGACAAAATCGGGCCGCGACCGCGCGGTTTTGCTGGCTGAACGCGAAGGGCTCAGCGTTCGCCAGCTGGCGCAGCGCCTCGGCGGTTATTCCGGTCTCGCAATGGTCGGTACGCCAGAGAGCATCGCCGATGACATGGAAGAATGGCTGGAAACCCGCGGCAGTGACGGATTTACGATTATGTTCCCCTATCTGCCACAGGGGCTGGACGACGTGGTTGACCGGGTGATCCCTGAGATCCAGCGCCGCGGTCTGTTCCGTACGGAGTACGAAGGCGAAACCCTGCGTGAAAACCTTGGTCTGCCGAGGCCGGAAAACTGTAATTTCTCAGAACAGCAGGCCGCTGAGTAGCTTTTCGCTGCAAAGCTGCTACATAACCGGTAGCAATATTAATTGACCGGAGGCTGACGTGTCTAGCTTGAACGATATCGACCCCGACGGGCTGCTCGAATATTCCGTGGTCTTTAGCGACCGTTCCCTGAACCATATGTCGCAGTCATTTCAGGGTGTAATGAACGATGTCTCCATGACCCTCAAACGCGTTTACAACGCGCATTCGGTTGTTCTGGTCCCGGGCGGCGGCACCTTCGGAATGGAAGCGGTTGCGCGCCAGTTCGGGACCGGGAAAAAATGCCTGGTCATCCGCAACGGCTGGTTCAGCTTCCGCTGGTCGCAGATTTTCGATGCCGGCAGAATACCGTCTGAGGAAATCGTGTTGAAAGCCCGAGCGATCGAAGACGGTAGCCAGGCGGCATTCGCCCCGGTGCCGGTCGAAGAGGTCGTTGCCGCGATAGAGGCCGAAAAACCAGAAGTTGTTTTCGCGCCCCACGTCGAGACCTCCGCCGGCATGATCCTGCCCGACGATTATATGCGTAAAATCGCCGAGGCCGTGCATGCCGCCGGCGGGCTGTTCGTGCTCGATTGCATCGCCTCCGGCACAATCTGGGTCAATATGGCTGATATCGGCATCGACGTGTTGATTAGCGCGCCCCAGAAAGGCTGGAGCGCATCTCCGTGCAGTGCGCTCGTCATGATGGGTGAAGACGCAAGGAACCGCATCGAGGATACGACCAGTTCAAGTTTCGCCGCCGATCTGAAGAAATGGCTGCAGATCATGGAAGCCTACGAAGGAGGCGGGCACGCCTATCACGCCACTATGCCGACCGACGCGATCGTGAAGTTTCACCAGTCGATGACCGAAACCGACGCTTACGGACTCGACAAGGTGCGGGACGAACAGCAGGAACTCGGCGACAAGGTGCGCGCCCTTATGGCCTCATACGGCTTTAAAAGCCTCGCGGCCGACGGATACGGAGCGCCAGGCGTGGTGGTTTGTTACACCGACGATCCCGATATACATAATGGCAGCAAATTTGCTGCGGCTGGTCTTCAGACCGCCGCCGGCGTGCCGCTGATGTGTGACGAACCGGATGATTTCCGGACCTTCCGCGTCGGTTTGTTCGGCCTTGATAAGCTTCATAATGTCGAACGCACCGTTGCTAGCCTGGAAACGGCGTTGAGCCAAGTTACCGGTGGGACCAACGTCCGCTAAAGGCGCCGCTGTCTCGCGGCTTCCTCGACAGATCGCCGCTAGTCCGACCAATACAAGCCTAAAAATCGCTCTCGTGGCCGGGGCTGAAACTCGCTGTTGAACGACGGTGCTAACAGTTCTTCATTTTCCCGCGTCTCGGTAGAAACGCCTGTTACAGCATACATGTCGCCAGAAATTGGGTTGTTTCCTGCCCGTATGCTCAGGTTCAGAGCTGCCAGCTCGAAGCCCGGTTCGATGTTTGTGCCGATGCTATTCGTCAGGCAGATGTGGTTCCCTGTGCGTCCACCATGTTAAGACGTGGACCCAACGCTACGTTGGACTCGACGGCGAGCACCTCGTATCCGGCAGGAATCAACCGCGTAGCGACCGATTAGCGTGCTTCCCGGCTGGCGGCAATGCGGGGTGGCCGCGCATCGGGATCCATGATCACGTCGATGACGCAGGGGGCGCCGGTCGTCAGCGCTTCGCGGAAGGTTTCGTCGAAGGAGCCCGGCTGGTCCACCCGATAGCCCCTACATCCGAACAGCTCGGCCAGCTTGGCGAAATCCGGGTTGCCGTGATCGACGCCCATGACAGTGCCGTAGGCTTCTACCCGTTTCCGCTGGGACCCGAGCCGGAAATTGTTGAACACCACCATGACGACGCCTAGATTTTCACGGGCCATGGTTTCCAGATCGCCGATCTGCAGCATGAAATCCCCGTCACCCACGCAGCCGACGACGGTCTGTTCCGGCCGTGCGAGTTTTGCGCCCAGCGCCAGTCCCAGCGTCGATCCCATCGTTCCAAGGCGGGTCGAAACCAGATGCGCCCCCGGCGTCGCGACTGGTACCATGTATCCGTAAAATCCGTGATCGCCCGCGCCGTGGGTGAAGATCGTTTCCGGCGGTAGCGTCATCATCGACTGGACGACTTCCTGCGGCTGAACCTTGCCGTTGTCTGGCATCGCATCGAACCAAGCCAGCTGCCAGCCCGAAATCCGGGCCGACAAGCCGTCAGTCCAGTCGCGGCGGGCATCCGGTACATCGATCGGGTTTTCAGCCAGCGTCTCATTCAGCGCTCCGGCGAAGGAGCGCGCATCCGCGACAATGCCAACGGTCACGTAGTGATTTCTGCCCACCGCCGCCGGGTCGATATCCACCTGAACGATTGGTATCCCGTCGGGGAGCAGATCGCCGCGCGCCGTCTGTAGGTCGGACAGGCGGGATCCAATGGCTAGGATCATATCGGCTTCCCGGATGGCGTCGCCAACCGGTTCGTATCCGACAATTCCCGACGGACCCATGACCAGCGGGTGGGTCTCCCGAACCGCGCTGCGGGATGTGGGTGTGTTGACCACCGGCATATGCACGCGCTCGGCAAGTTTGATCAGCACCCGTTCAGCGCCAGAATAAACGGCACCGCCGCCGACCAGCAAAACGGGACGTGCGGCGTTCCGCAAAAGGCTGACGGTGTCGTCGACCGCGACCGGGTCGGCCAAGGGGCGAAACATCGGCGCAACCCGGGGTGCCGGAACCGGTGGGGAGCCTGTGTCGAGGTCGCCGGTCGATACATCGATGGGCAGATCGACCTGCGCTACGCCCGGTTTACCCGAGACGGTTTCGTGTAATGCCCGGCGGATCGCGTCGACGGCCTGGTCGGGCCGTTCGACCCGAATCTGCCATTTCAGGACCTCCGACAGCGGTGGAAGCACGTTCATAGTCTGCCACCAGCCGTTTTCCATTGCCCGGCGTTCCTGCGTTGCACTCAGGACCAGCATAGGTGTTGAATCGAGGGCCGCGGACGCGATGCCCGCGCTCGCGGCAAGCAGCCCGGAAGCGCCATGGATCATCAAACACCCGGGTTTGCCGCTAAGCCGAGCAGTCGCTTCGATAATCGCCGCGGCTGTTTGTTCGTGGCGTACGCCGACGTATCGGATGTCGTTGCGATCGGCGAGCGTGGCAGCGTAGGGGGCGGAGGTCGATCCGACCATGCCCGAAAAATATTCGACGCCTGCGCCTACAAGTTGATCGATAACGGCTTCGTATACCTTCATAGTCTGTCTCCCCTGGCATAAGCGCGTTTGTAATCGGGTATTGCGGATCGCGGACATAAACAAAATGGGTAGGACGGTATCCGCCGTTTGCCGATCCGAAATTCGCGGATTTCTTGGGGCGAGTAAAGGGAAGCGCGCTAGAACGCCGCGGCCATTTCGCGCCGCATTGTCTCATCCGGCAGAATACCCTCGCCGGCGGCTAGGAGATCCGCCATATGCGTAGGACTCGACGTGCCTGGGATCACGCAGGTGACCGCCGGATGCGAGATCACGTACTTCAGGCAGTACTGCGCCCACGTCGCGCAACCCAGCTCGGTGGCAAGGGCCGGCAGCGGTTCCCGGAACAAACGGGACAGCAAACCGCCGCCGCCGAACGGCAGGTTGACGAGCGTTGCGATGCCGTTTGCTTCGCAAAACGGCAGGATATCGTCTTCGGCATCGAGCTCGTCGATCGAGTAGCAGAATTGAACGAAATCGACGGGCTCGGACCGCAGGCAATCCATCAGATCGTCAAACGCGTGCGGACGGTAGTGGGTATAGCCCAGGTAGTGGAAGCGGCCGTCTGCCTTCCAGCCACGCATGGTGTCGAGCTGGGTCTGCCAATCGACCAGGTTGTGAATTTGCATCAGGTCGATGAAATCGGTACGGAAGACTCTGAACGAATTCTCCATCTCGGCCACGCCTTCGCGCCGGCCGTGAGTCCAGACCTTGGTTGCGACAAAGGCGTCGTCGCGACGGCCGAGATCAGCTAGCAGGTCGCCGGCTACCCCTTCTGCCCGGCCGTACATCGGAGAAGAATCGATGACCGAGGCATCGGCATCGAGGAGGGTTTCAAGGACTGCGCGGCGGCTGTCACGTTCGGCGGCCCCGGACCCTATATCGAAGCCGCGCCAGGTGCCGACGCCGATGGCGGCGATTTCTTCGCCTGAAGAGGGGATAGTTCGTTTCAGCATGGGCGGGAAATTAGCGCATTTACCGCCCTGCTGTCAGCGCATCGCGGCACGGCCTTGCGTCGGTTTAAGGCCGGCTTGATACTGATCTTCGGCCAGTTGCAGTCGCCATTGGCGATATGCCCCACGATATTCTGGTTCCACTGGCTTTGCACCGGCTTCGAATAGTTTAGGTAAAGCTTGCCGTCGACGATGCGCCAAGGCTGCGGGTCGGTCGATGAGGTATACCCCTGCGACAGGGCCCAAGTGCACTAGCTGCCGTATTGCGTCGCGTATTCGTCAGGACTCGCAACAAACATGCGCGGTGTTCGGTGCTGTTAAACAGCCATTCGGTATTAATCTGGCTACGGGCAACTTTAAACTGACCTTCTACCGACCGGCCCTTGATGAGATGGTTGACGACGTTGTATCCGTGCAGGGCGCTCAATCCGAATACGCCGCCTTCGAACCAAACCTTGGCGCTTGCGGCAGGCGCCGTGAGCACACCGGCGGAGATCAGCCTGATCGCTAGGGCAAAGGCATCGAACAGGCGTTACAAAAAATCGGGCGAGGCGAGTGTCTGGATATCAAGGCTCCAGTCGATCTCGATCTCCGCTAAGATGGAGCCATCCGCGATCGCGGACAATAACGTTTGCGTCAACAGGAGGAGAGCCGCAAAATCACCACGATGATCGACCACCTCAACGATATTCTGCGCCCTGCCGGACTTTTTGTCCGTGGCGGGTTCCATCCCGAACCGGACGACGACATACCCGATCTGCCCGGTGGCGGCAGGGCCGGGACGGTAGTCTTGATCGGAAACGCGGGCGCAGATATGTGGCGCGCTTTTTCGATCGCGGCGGATATGTCGGCCCGAAACCCTCTGGATAAATGGCTCCGGACGAAAATCGATAGCGCGGCAGGGGCTGTTGGCGCCCATGTCGTGTTGCCGAACAGCGGTCCGCCATTTGTGCCCATTCAGGAGTGGGCGGCCCGTGCCGAGCCGTTATACCGTTCGCCCATCGGTATCATGATCCACTCCGAATTCGGGTTGTGGCACGCATATCGGGCCGCATTGCTGTTCCCCGGCCGCATTGCGCTTCCGTCGCGCGGGTCGGATGACAGCCCTTGCGACACCTGCGCGGGAAAATCCTGTTTGAAGGTGTGCCCCGCTGACGCCTTCCTGACTGACCGCTTCGATGCCTCGGCCTGTGCCGCGCACTTGGACAGTCATGCCGGGACGAACTGCCGGGTAGGGGGCTGCTTGGCACGACGAGCCTGTCCGGTGGGAAGGGAATATCTGTATGTGCCTGATCAACAGAAATTTCACACCGCAGCTATGCTGCGGGCCGTCAGGTCAGGATATGGACTGGAAATAGGAGCCGAGTCGTAGGGGCAGGGGGGGTCAGTTGCGGCTTGTCTCGTAGCTGCCCCAGGCCATGTCGACGGCCTGTTCGATGGCGATACCTTGGCGCAGTTCTTCGTACATGGGGTCGCCGACCAGACGCCACAGGTCGCGGTTCAGACGGCCGAGCGCGTTGAACGCCTCTCGCGTATCCAGATGTCCCGGATCGAAACCGTACTCGTAGGCCCATTCGGTGACGTCGTCGCATTCCTCGTACTCCGCCGCAACAGCGCCGAGATAACGGACGGTGTCCTCTATAACCGGCGGACCTTCGCCGGTCGGGCAACTGAAATAAAAATCCATCTCATGAGTGCGCCCGCGTAGAGTGCATTTGAAATGGTCGCACGCGTCCGGCATCTCGGCGCGATGAAGATCCGGGTTGCCGTTCGCGTTTTCCGATGTCAGCGACAAATGGGCGCGGCTAATAAAATTCTCGATATCCATTGCGGCGGAACTTAACCGATTTTCGCCACGGGTTAAGAATTAATGTTCCGACGCCAACCAGCAGGGACAGCACTACGCCCTGGACAAGACACCAGAACAGGGTTTGGAGAAGTCGGCTGATCGAAAAGCGTGCGGCGGCGATTGCAGGGGGGGCCATAGCGGATCGCGTCTAAATACTATCATTGCAGGGCTCTATAACGCCGGACCATACTGGCGGAGCGCAAACGGGGTGATTCACACCGTCCCGCGGAGGCATTACAAAGGTGCATGTCGATCATTACCGTTCCCGATCCTGTATCCCGCCATGCCGTGACGATGAGCGACGGCGCAGTCATCACCCTTCGCCGGCACGGGAACCTGTCCGCGCCTCGCGTGATCCTGAGCAACGAGAACGGCTGTGCGATCGAAGGCGATAACCCCTACTGAAGACTTTTGCTGGCTGATTTCGAGGTCGTGGGGTTCGTTGCCGGGCTGGCTCGCTAGCCGGCGTCAGATTTTGATCGGCTCGCCGCCGCGTTCGGTCAGATAGCCATTAAGTTCTGCCGCCGACATTACGTTGGAAAACATCTCGTTCCGCATGTGCAGGCGTTGCATGGAAACTTTCAGGAGCGCAATCTTCGCGGCCAAGAAATCAGATTCGGTTTTGATGATGTTCTTAAGGTCGTCCGCCGCATGGTCTACGTGCCCGTCTTCATCATCGGCGATTACCTTGAAGGCGGCGGCAAGTTTCGTCTCGAAATCGCCGCCCGTCAGTTTTGCGCCCTCGCGGAAAGTCGCCGTTCCGCCGCCTTCGGTCAGTTCCATTACGGCCCGAACGGCCGCATTGTCGGAGTTCACGTATGTATGGCGCAGCTTGTTCAGCTTGTCGTCTGCGGGAAGTTGCTGAGCGTCGCCGCGCTGCAACGGTCGGCCGAGCAAGTCTTCCAGCACTTCCGCCAGCACAGTGTAGTGCATGAATTCCTCGATCATCTGTTCCAGACGGTGATGAAAGCCCCGCCGGTCCATCCCGTCATCGACGGCGTCGAACCCATCCACCAGCCGAGCAAATTCCATGTGCAGGCCACAGGCGAAACTGTCGGTGGGGCCATAGCCGATAACGGGATTCAATTCCTTGTAGACTGCGGCTTTAAGGTATCTTATCCAGACATCTTTCGATGGCCCAGAGGCGAAAAACCGGCGTGTCAGCTCGGCCTCGGTGTCCCAGAAGGGCGTCGCTAGGTCAACCAGCTGCCGGGTGTAAGAGTGGTGGCCTGTCATGCGATCGGCCCGTTGACGCCGGCCAACGGCGCATCGCCTGCAACGGTCGTCCGGTGCAGCAGGCGCCGCGACTTCGCGAGGTCGTAAGGCATCGCCTGATGCATCATGCAGATGTTGTCGAACATCACCATATCGCCGTCCTTCCATTCGTGCCGGTACGTATACGCCGGCTGTGTGCAGATTTCTTCCAGTTCGTCGATTAGCGTACGTGCATCTTCGTAGGTCATGCCCTCGATACTCGCCGCGTGGGAACCGATGAACAGGGCGCGGCGTCCGTTAGCGCGCTCGGCGACGAGCGGCTGCCGCGCCGGCGGGGTTGCGGCTTGCACCTCGGGTGGCCGGGGCGGCAGCTTGTGCCGCCGCCGCGTTTCCTCAAAGTCGTGGACGATTACGAGATTTTCCAGTGCGCGTTTCCGGTCTTCGGACAGGGAATCGTAGGCCAGCGTTGTATCCGCGAACATCGTGTCGCCGCCGTCCTCCGGCATTTCCAGAGCGTACAGCACTGATGCCTTGGACGGCAGGGTGCGAAACGAAGAATCGATATGCCACGCCGATGTTCCGAGTGTGAATGATTTGTGTCCAGGATCGTCGACCGGTTTTATGGTGTTCGTCGCGCGGTCGATATTGGTGACGCGGAGCACGGTCTTGTGGCCTTCCGCCTGATCCTTAGGATCGGGAAAATCCTCCAGCGCGCCGAACTTTTCGCTGTATGCGACCTGCTGGTCAACGGTCCAGTGCAGATTGCGGAAGATAAGAAGGCGATACGCTTCGAAAGCGGATCGCAAGGCCTCGAACGACTTGTCCGGCAGTGGCTTCCCGAGGTCGATACCACCGACTTCCGCACCTATCCCCGTGGCGCGGGGGGTAATAGTGATCTCCGCCATGAGCAGGTTCCCTGATTCCGGCTCAAGATTACCGGCTCCGCTTTGCATGGGCAACGCGCTCGGCGTTGTTTTGAAGCCCAGCCTATGACAGGTTCGAGGCTGCTGTTACGACCTGTGCAAAAGGATATCGCCCGTGGAAAAGATCAACATCCAGTTCACTCTGTTTTCAGCCTTCTATTCGCCATTGATTTCGACGTTTTCCGCCGGTTTCCTGCAGGAAGAAGGTCTCGATCCCGACTGGTCGGTATCGTCGCCCGGCGTATCGGCCATCGCGGCGCTGGAAGACAACTCGGCGCATGTCGTGCAGTCGGCCCTGAGTCAGGGCTTTGGTCCGCTGGGAAAGGGAGAGACGCCGAGCGTCGTTCACTTCGCGCAGATCAACGAGATGGACGGTTTTTTCATCACCGGCCGCGATACCGATCCAGATTTTACCTGGGACAAGCTGGAGGGCGCTGACGTGGTGACGTTTTCCGGTGGTCAGCCCTTGGCGATGTTCAAATATGCCTGTCACAAGGCGAGTATCGATTACGACGCAATCAATCTGATTCATCCCGGGGGCGCGGCTGATATCGACAGGGCATTTCGCAACGGCACCGGTCAGTATGTTCAGCAGCAGGGTCCGTTTCCCCAACAGCTTGAGGCGGATGGGATCGGACACGTGGTGGCCCAATCCGGCCCGTTAATCGGGCCATGCGGGTTTTCAAGCCTAGCCGCGACCCGTGAATGGCTGGAAACCGACATGGCCAAAGCCTTCATGCGCGCCTATGCGAAAACACGGGTTTACATGAACGAGACCCCGGCGGCGGAAATTGCTAAGGCTGAAAAACCTTATTTTCCCGATATCGACGAAGTGGTTCTAGCCAAATGTGTTGCGGCCTATCAGGATCTTGGGACTTGGACTCCGCATGTGGAAATCACCGAGCCGGCGTTCGAGGTTGTCCTCGACGTGTTTGAACATTTCGGCTCACTGAAGGAGCGTTATCGCTGGGATCAAGTGTGCGTGTCGCCACCCGCCGTCTAGTCGGGGATATCCATGTCGTCCACGAAGGATGACAGCGCTACGACTGTGCCCGCGCCAGTTACACCGGTAGTCGCCGGGCCGGTTTCCATTAGCAGTGCGCCTGTCCCGATCTAGATGCCGCATAGCCGCGACAAGGCCGTGGCAAGGTTGTCGGGTTAGATCGGTTTGGTGACGTAATCGTTCTTTCCGGCGGAGATATAGGTTTTCCGCTCGTCCTTCTTTGCATTTACGGTCAAAGCGATAATGGTGATATCCCGCGCAGGTCCATCCAGCTTGCGGATCGCGGCGGTAGCGGTAAAAACATCCATCTCCGGCATC
>DKQG01000057.1:0-12226 GCA_002471575.1 Alphaproteobacteria bacterium UBA7314
AATTGTGTTGCGAACGGAAAGTTATTGCGCGATGGAGCATTCGAGAATATCTGGGTTCAGCCTGCGGCGGGAGATGCTGGTGGTGCCCTAGGCGCTGCACTTGCTGCCTATCATCACAATGAAGGCGGCCCGCGAGCGGTTAGCGGATCCACAGACTGTATGAGCGGATCCTACCTCGGCCCGGAATTTAGACAGGCGGAGATAGAGCGCCGGCTGGATAATGCCGGTGCAAAATTTACGGTGCTGGATCCCGGAGAGACGACGAATCAAACTGCTCAGGCGCTCGCTGACGGTAAAGCTGTAGGATGGTTTCAGGGCAGGATGGAGTTCGGCCCCCGGGCGCTTGGCGGGAGGTCAATTCTCGGCGACCCCAGATCACCGTTAATGCAAAAGACGCTGAACCTGCGGGTGAAGTACCGCGAATCATTTCGTCCATTTGCGCCGTCGATCCTGCGGGAGGATCTTGCGGATTGGTTCGATATGAACACCGATAGTCCGTATATGTTGTTCGTTGCTGATGTGCAAAAAAATCGGCGGCGTGAAATGACAGCAGAGGAGAATGCCTTATTCGGGATTGATAAATTAAACGTACCGCGCTCCGATATTCCTGCGGTAACGCATGTCGATTACTCAGCGCGAATACAAACGGTACATGCGGAGACAAATCCCCGGTACCATAATCTATTAAGCGCGTTCAAGAAGCTTACGGGTTGCCCGGTGCTTGTAAACACTAGCTTCAACATTCGCGGAGAACCGATCGTCGGAACTCCCGAAGATGCTTTTCGGTGTTTTATGGGGTCCGACATCGAGGTTTTGGTTGTCGGCGATTGTTTTCTACAAAAGAAAGATCAGTCTCCGGATCTGAAAGTAGATTACAAAGACACGTTTGAACTTGATTGAAGGACGACCGCGGAACGTACCTCAGTTCTCGCACCGCTATCTCGCAGCTGGCTCGGATATCGCCAATGGTCCGCGCCGCTTTCAGTCCCAATCCCGTCGCCGCGACAACAATACCTCGAACGATAGAACCGCTGTCAGACGTCCATTTCCCCGAGTAGCTGGATAGGTATTCACGAAAGCCTGTAAGACCTGCCGTTTTCGCGAGCATGTGATGTTTAAATAAATCCCAATGCTCTGCCGCTGCCTCTAGGACCAAACTCTGGGGGTAATGGATGACATATGATTGCGCACATCTCCTCGGCTGCTGTATCGTCAGGGAATCGATACGCGGAACGCGCCTTAATTTTCGGGCGCTCAATTTTTCTTCATGTTTAGGGAACGGTGGAGACGAATTCGCGGTTCTATGAGTTCGAAGACTCGGTTGGCGATAAGGTTCAGACCGTATCCCGAGTAATGGGCGTCGGTGACAAAAATCGCATCCGCAGGCTTCGCGACGAAGCGTCCCTGAACCATCGGGCCCTTATGCGCAACGAAAATATCCGATAGCCCGAAGTGCGAGCCACCATATTTCCGGGCTCTTTCACTCCCGCGCTGAACGATAGCGTCATAAGTCTCGGTGCCCTCTCGCCAAAATAAGGGTGTGTTTGTCATGAATGATTGCTTTCGCTCGACGTCGAGAGCTGAAAGATTCTGTCCTAAATAGAGCCCGAGCCTCATGCTCGGCTGTTGTATCGTCACGAAATCGATATTCAGTTTGCTCGCTAGGCGGTATATACGCTCCAGATTGTCCAGATAGACTGAAGCGAAGGTGTTGAATCGGGACTCCTGCTGATCAGATAGGGGAATATTGTCACCTACCCAGCTCTTTTCAGCCGGGACAAGAGCGTCGGAGATCGCCGAGTAGGACCGCAGTCTTTTTGCCATCAGATCCAATGTCGAGAATACTTCACCAACAAGATGCGTCATCTGCGCCGCGAACGTATGCAGTGAGAGATAACGCTTGAGGCGTTTGCTGAATGATCCCGCCATTAATACATTGCTCCCGCCGAGGTCGTTCAATCCCACAAACATGATTAATAAATCTGGATCAAGCTCCTGTCCGTAGGTCGCAAAGGTGGGTACGTGGTAGTTCGTTATTCCTGAGGGTACGCCCATGTTCAGCACCTCAAAGCGGCTTGACCCGCCCAAACGTGAATTCAGCATATGCTCCAATCTTGCGGGGATTGTGGATCCGTCGTTCGGGGCGTTCCACCCGAACAAACCAGAATCTCCAATCATGATAATTCGAAAGACCCCTGCCGGTTTCGGTCCGAATTCTTTTAAACCCCGATACCCCAGACTGTTTGTGTTGACCGCAGTCGAACGGTAATTCGATGGCATCTTAATCATGCGGATCCCGTCGGGAATGAACTCCACTCGCTGTGTCAGGGGCTGATAGTCAAAGTCTACAATAGACTGTAACTGACCGTCACCAGAACTCGCGGCCGAACGTTCAGTAGGCACCGACCGTGCCGAGAAGTAATCATAAGTCGTCCAACAGAACTCCAATAGCGCTATCAGCAAGACCGGAAACAGCGGACCAAGCAGGCGGATCGATTTATCGGGGCGTGCGGCGATTGCTATCGCAGCATAGCTCACAATAAGAAGCAGCCACATTGCCGACCAATGGAGGGGGGAGACCGCGTCTCGATGCGAAAACGCGCCCACAAAGATTCCGCTCGCGATACAAACCAATCCAACGGCCAACAATCGCCGTCCTATCGAGACTGGTCTTTGCGCCGATGTATTCATTTTGCGGACTCTTTAAACGCTTCAGCCCCGTAACGGATGCAGTTTGCGGGCATCAGCTCGTTGCGGGTGAGGTGAGGAAAACTAACCAAAGATTATCATGTGTGCCGAGTTTCCTGCAACTTCTGGAGGCGGCGGTGAAAAAGTCCGCCGGTTATCAGTAAGCAGCGCGCCATTTTTATTGGCTAGATAATGGCCGCCAGACTGCCCTTAAGGCGAACTCATCTGAGCGCTTTATCACCCTCCGCAGGGCGACGACTGCAGCCCCCTTCAGTTTTTTATAGATAATATTCCCGTTTTATGGGGGAAGACACGACCCCATCGGTTTTATCGGGAACTATAGAAGCTGGGAGCGAGGACTTCGCATGACTCATCTCCCCCTCATCCCGGATTTATCTGGACAGAAAACTATCGACTTGGCGGATTGCCGACCGAAGCCAGCCTCGGCATAATCGATTTCAGTGCGTTCAATAGCTCTGCCGTTAACAGAATAGGTGTGCCCGGATCGCCGGAAAACAGCTCATTGCTCGTCACCAATACTGCCAGGTGTTTCTCAATCACCGGGACCACTCGAAAACGGTCGTCATTCCAACTAGGATTGAGCATCAAGTGTTTGCGAGCCACACTCAGCCACTTGGTGGGACCCTAAGTAGGGAATCACGGTTGATTTGTAGAACGCCAGGTCGCGGCTGGTTTAAGGCACAAGAACCGGCTCATTAGAGAAAGTAAGGTCGTGATTGCATTCATTCCGTCGATACTAGTCATCCTGAGCTGTTTTGCGATTGCCTATGCCACTCTCAACCTTGCCTCAGGATTTTCGACAGCAATCATCTCCGGTCTGTCCACGCTTACTCTGATTGGCTTGTACTTTTGTATTTCCATGGCTGCCCCGAAGCTTTTAAAGCTGAATAACATTCTAATCCTAAATCTGGTACTTTCGTGTGCCGGGATCGAACTTGTACTTCGCGTTATGGCAGACCGGCTTCCCGTCGACCTTGTCCAGATGTTGCCGCCGAAAAGTCAAATACGGCTCCTTGAAGCGCGCGGATTATTTACCCAGACGTCTCTAGAGGGAGATGGGATGCTCTATCATTGGCGTCCGATGCAGAAAGTAAAAAATTTGCCCTGGATACAGGTCGATGAGAACGGTTATCGAAACCCGCAACGAATACGGGAAGCGGCAATTGTGGTGCTAGGGGACTCGGTGACAATAGCCCAGAACTCAAAGCGAGACCTAGCGGCGCTTCTGCGCAGACAGGGTTATTCGTCGATCAATCTGGGCTTTGGCGGATACGGTCCGCTTCACTATCGGGATGCCTATCGGCGTTATGTGATCGAAACCGATATACCCCATCGTCACGTAGTTGTGAATTTCTGTGCTTGTAATGATGTGAATGACACTCAAACTTACACCCGAATAGTTGCCACTGGCGGTGACTGGCAGGATTATTTATCGAAAACACCGAACCGGACTGCATTCCCATTTTCGTTTTCGCCGCCGTGGACGATATCGATTTTATTCAACCTTCCCTATGTGGTCGTCCAGAGTATCAAAGATCGTCAAGCGGCTGGTTCCGGCAAAATTCAAATCTCACTGGCGCGTGGGAAGATATCGGCCACGGGCTGGCTTTTCTCCAACTTAGCCGGAGAAACCCTTAACAGGACTTGGCAGCCGGTACGCGCAGCGCTGGGGGATATTGTACGTATGGCCAATTCTGCGAAGGCCAGAGTGATATTTGCCTACTACCCGGACATGGCCCAACTTTATTTGCCGGGGCTGCCATTAGGATCCATGGAACGTGCGCGGGCGGAGCAAGCGTACTTGCAATACTCCCGACGTTTGTCAAATTTGGCCCGCGAATTTGGAGCAGATTTTGTGGATTACACGCCAGCTATCCGACGGGCTAACGATAAAGTTCTATCAGTGGAAAGCGAAGGCGATTATCACCCAAACCAGATTGGCGTTGAGGCCATGTTTGAAAGCCTACTGCCTGCATTAAATCCGGTTGCGCCTCACCCCTCGACGACCCCACGCTGAGAACAGTCAAGTCGTGAGACTTTAACTAACCCACTAATTTGAAACGGAAATTTTCATTAAAGGGGCTCTTTCTGTAATCAGGTGCACCCGGTAAACCCATAAAAATGCGACACAACCTGCACGTCTGTATCCCGCAGTGAGCGGACTTTCCCGATTTTTATACTTCTAAGCCAGCTTTCGAAAAAGTTTTTTGCGAAACAGAATACACGACAAAACCAAAAACTGGCGTTAGTCACCTCCTCGCAAAAGGCTGGGTGGAAAATCACTGCCAGATAACAGCATTGAAGCCGTTCGAAGACTACGCGCTGTCGGAGAGAGACTTCGAGAGGTGTGTAACGAACAACCAAGTTCTGCGTCGGTGAGTCATTCTGTGACGACGGGAACAGATAAACACGAAGTCTTTGACACTATGAGGATAAAATTGGAGCGGGTGATGAGATTCGAACTCACGACTTCAACCTTGGCAAGGTTGCGCTCTACCCCTGAGCTACACCCGCATCCAGAGAAAGCGGCAGTATATATATGAGGGTGACAGCGGGAACGCAAGTGACGTTTAAAATCGGGCCTAAAGACGCACCTTTCATGAAGGCGCCAACCCAAATAACGCCGGGCATGGCGACGCCAGACGATCTGTTCCGGCGCCTGTCCTAACTGGGTATCAAAACGCAAACATATAGACACGCGCCGTCTTTACGGTGGCGAAATGCCAGGAATTGCACGGCACGTTATCGGGAGCGCATTGCGAGACGTTGTATTTCACAGACAAAAAGCGGGCATTGTGGCTGTGTGGTAGAAGAGTCGCACCGGGTGAACATCCGGGCACTATCTGACCTGATCGGGTCGGCCTGGCTTAGCTTTACACAACCTGACCGCGTAAGATCTGAGCTCGGCGTGGAAACCGGCGTAGTCGCGCCGTTTGCCGTCATCAACGACACAGATGGGAACATCAGTGTCGTCCTGGATGCCGAAGTGATGGCAGCGGACACCACCTATTTCTACCTCTTGGTCAACGACCAGACGACTGCGATCGCCCCTGCTGACCCACGACCCAATCTCGAAGCCGGGGCTCAACATCCGCGCACACTTGACCTTTCTTGTGCGACCGCGAAACCAGACTGAAAATCGATGCCACAGGACTTGTCAGCAGTGAACGAAGAAGCCATTTTGGGTCTACGGTTAGCGGGTAGACCCCCGCCTCCCACCAAGGGGCTCAAAAGATGGAACAGATACTCAATCCGGACAGTGGCGATGCTGCACCGGCGGGCGACCTAATTAAGGACGTAACGATCGACACCTTTCAGCAGGACGTGCTGGAAGAGTCGATGACCACACCTGTGGTCGTCGATTTCTGGGCATCATGGTGCGGTCCATGCAAACAGCTGACCCCGGTTCTGGAGAAAGTCGTGCTTGCCGCCAAAGGCGCAGTAAAGCTGGTAAAAATCGATATCGACCAGAATCAGGTGCTGGCCCAACAGATGCGAGTGCAGTCGGTGCCGACGGTCTATGCCTTTTCGGGCGGCCGGCCGGTCGATGCCTTCCAAGGCGTGCAGCCGGAAAGTCAGGTGAAAGCCTTCGTCGACAAGCTGGCTGAAAGCGTTGGCACGGCTCAAAGCGATCCGGTCGCCGAGGCCATCGAACAGGCTCGGGAATCCCTCGCGGCAGAGGATTTCGAACGTGCGGCGGCAATCTTCAAACAGGTCGTTAGCCATGCACCGGATAATTCGGATGCGATGGGCGGGCTGGCCCGCGCACTGGTCGGCATGGACCATCTTGAAGAAGCGGCCGAAATACTGTCTCAGGTACAAGAAGACCAATCTGACAGTGCCGATGTCGCGGCGGCTCAGGCGGCGCTGGATCTTGCTAATCAAAGCGCCGCGGTGGGCGATCTGTCCGGACTAGAAGCTGCGATCACCGCCAACCCCAGCGATCACCAGGCCCGGTTCGACCTGGCAGTTGGCCTGTTCGGCGCCGGTCGGCGGGAAGACTCCATCGATCATCTTGTAGAAATCATGAAAATGGACAGAGCATGGAACGAAGAGGCGGCCCGCAAACAGTTAATAAAGTTTTTCGACGCGATGAGTCCAACCGACGATGCTACAATTGCGGGCCGCCGAAAAATGTCGGCAGTCCTGTTTTCATGAACTCGCGCGGCATCCGATGACTGGCGTTTTCGATCCGGCTTTCGAAGACCTTCCGGTGGAACTACCGATCTTTCCGCTGACCGGGGTCCTGCTACTGCCGGGCGGCAGGCTGCCGCTGAATATATTTGAACCTCGCTACTTGAACATGGCGTCTAGCGCACTGGCGGGGGACAGGATGGTCGGGATGATCCAGCCCACAGGCGGCAACGAGGGCGCACAGCCGGCAGTTTACCGGACGGGCTGTGCTGGTCGGCTGACGTCGTTCAGCGAGACTGAAGACGGGCGCTACCTTGTTACGCTCAGTGGCTATTTGCGTTTCGATATCGACCGGGAACTGCCACTGCGCGACGGGTTCCGGACCATCGTACCCGACTGGACGCCCTATCGCGAAGACCTGGCCGAAAACGACAGCCGCAGTATCGACCGGGACCGCATGCTCCGCGCGCTGAGGGGATATTTCACCGCCAACCAGGTAGACGCGAATTGGGAAGCCATCAAGGATACGCCTACCGACAGCCTAGTGAACGCACTGGCAATGATGTGCCCGTTCCAGCCGAGCGAGAAACAGGCGCTGCTAGAAGCGGTGACGCTTGTCGACCGCGCTGATGTTATGGTCGCGTTGCTGGAAATGTCCCTCGCGGCGAACGATGACACAGCCAGTCTGCACAAAAACTGAAGCCCGGCCGGGATTACTGACATGAGCGACAACATCACGGGGATCGACCCCAAACTGCTCGAAATTCTGGTCTGTCCTCTGACCAAGGGACCGTTGACCTATGACTCGGATGCGCAGGAACTGATCAGCGAACAGGCTCGTCTCGCCTATCCCATCCGGGACAGAATCCCGATCATGCTAATCGACGAAGCCCGGCCGTTGGACGCCGACGACTGACGCCCCGCGCCATGACCGCAAGCAAACCGCGCGCAACCGATATCAGGGTGAAGCGCACAGAAAAAATCCTGGAAATTGACTTCGAAGACGGTGCTTCGTTTCCGCTGCCGGCGGAATATTTGCGGGTCGAAAGCCCGTCAGCAGAAGTGCAGGGGCACGGGCCGGGTCAAAAGACACTGGTCGCGGGGCGGGGCCATGTCGGGATCGCGAATGTGGAGCCGGTCGGGAATTACGCGATCCGGATCGTGTTCGACGACTTGCACGACACTGGGATATTTTCTTGGGGGTACCTGTACCGGCTGGGATTGGAATACGACGACCGCTGGGCCGCCTATCTCGCCGCGATGAAGGCGGAAGGCCTGAGCCGCGAACCCTAGATCATGATTCACTTACGCAGAGTCGCACCAGCCTATAAATCACGCCTATCAAAAAACGCTTATAACGGCTCGCCGCGTGTCAGGCGGGGCAGGTCGCCGACTAGCCCCATGGCATGGCGCATTAACACACGCTTCAGCGGCGGCAGCTGGTTGACTAGCGCCAAGCCTGTGTCGCGAGCCATCCGGACGGGGGCAATATCGTTCGAGAACAGCCGGTTCAGCGAGTCGGTTGCGGCGATCATCATCATGTTATCGGGCTTACGCCATTTTTGATATCGCATCAGCGCCTCCGTATCGCCGGGGTCGAGGCCGAGCCGAAGCCGGTCAACGATGATTTCCGCCAACGCCGCGACGTCGCGCAGCCCAAGATTGAAACCTTGCCCCGCGATCGGGTGAATTGCATGTGCAGCATCCCCGACCGCAGCCACGCGGGGGGCAACGTAATCGCGCGCGTGCACTACGGAAAGTGGATAGGCCCAGCGTTGCGGTCCGACGCGAACGTCGCCGAGGAAACCCCCGAATCGGCGTTTGAGTTCGGCGGAGAAGTCGTCATCGTCTAGTTCCAGTATCGCCGGCGCGAGATCATTCCGTTCGGTCCAGACGATCGAGGACCGGTTCCGAGTCATCGGCAAAATAGCAAAAGGGCCGGAGGGCAGGAAATGTTCATGCGCGATCCCATGATGGGGCGCTTCGTGCGTCACAGCGCAGACGATGCCGGTCTGCGGATAGGACCAACGCACAGCTTCGATACCCGCCAGTTTGCGAAGAGCGGATTGACGCCCGTCTGCGGCGATAGCGAGCGTGGCATCGACAGTCCGGCCATCCACCAATTCGAGCGTGGTCGATCTTGCTTCAAACCGTGCATCGGCAAGCGCGGTGTTTTCGAAAACAATCACATCTGACAACGCCACTGCCTGAGCGAACGCCCGGCGAATATGGGCGTTTTCAACAATCCAGCCCAATGGGCCTTCACCCACTTCCCGATGATCGTAGTGCAGGAAAAGCTGCGAGGCGCCATCGGCAACACGAATGTCGAGAATGGGCTCCGCGTCTGCCTGTAGCAATTCCCAAAGCCCAATGCCGTCTAGAATTCGCTGCGATCCGGCCGCGATCGCGGAACCGCGACCGTCGAAAGACGCTTCCGCCATATCGGTAAGGCTTGCGCGTTCGATCACGGCGACACGTGCGCCGACTCCCTCAAGGCCGAGCGCCAGCGTGAGCCCAACCATCCCCCCGCCAACAACGGCGATATCGAAGCGTTCGGTCGTCATATTGCATAGATGCTCTCCCAACGTCGTGTTGTCCAGCGGCGGAACAGCGCAGTGACTAAATAATAGGCTTTTTCTTACAGTTGCGTGTTTTTTGATCAGCGCTATTTCAGCGCAGCTGTTAGGGCGGCATCGTGGAAATCTAATTATCCATTACTAACAATAGGTTACAAGAAACCGAGTTGATGGGAAAATATGGCACGTGTTTTGCGTTGCACACCCGGAAGGCAGTAGATGGCAAAAAACGTCAACGCACATTTTGGAGACACTAAAAGGCGCAGACTACTTTTGAGCACAGCTGCCGGCCCGATCGCGGTCGTATTTCAAAACAAACAGGGAATAGAGCATGAAATTCATCACGGCTGTCATAAAACCCTTCACGCTCGACGACGTGCGCGAAGCGCTGACGGATGTCGGTATCGAAGGGATGACCGTGACCGAGGTTAAAGGCTTCGGCCGGCAGAAAGGACACGCAGAGGTATACCGCGGCGCCGAATACACGGTGTCGTTTCTTCCGAAAGTAAGAATTGACATCGCCGTAGACGATGCCGCGGTGGATGCCGTAGTCGAGGCGATCCAGCAATCAGCGAATACCGGGAAGATCGGAGACGGAAAAATTTTCGTGCAGGAGCTTGTCAGCGCCGTGCGTATCCGCACCGGCGAGTCCGGCAGCGAAGCGCTCTAAAAGGAGTAATCACGTGAGAAAATTCATCAAATTCAGTCTTGTCGCCAGCGTTCTCGCCGGGATGGGCATCTTGGCGATGGGCGAGGCAAACGCCGCCGTCGACACTGAAACCGCCTTTGTGTTCAACACGTTTTCTTTCCTGGTGCACGGCGTGCTTGTAATGCTGATGGCCGCCGGGTTTGCTATGCTCGAGTCAGGCTTGGTGCGTGCGAAGAACACGGCCACTATCTGCATGAAGAACATCGCACTCTACTCGATCGCGGGGCTGATGTACTACCTCATCGGCTACGCGCTGATGTACACCGACGTCGATGGCGGCTGGATCGGCGCCTTCGATTTCCTTTACAACCCGGCAACCTCCGAGCTAGCGCTGCTGAATGCAGCCGACGCAGGCAAGGAAGCAGCCAATGCGGCGCTTTTAAAGGATTCATCCTATTCGTCGATGTCTGACTGGTTCTTCCAGATGGTGTTCGTAGCGACGGCGGCCTCGATCGTCTCCGGCACGCTGGCCGAACGCATCAAGGTCTGGCCATTCTTGATCTTCGTCGTTGTTCTGACTGGCATCATCTATCCGATCCAAGGTTCCTGGGTCTGGGGCGCCGGCTGGCTCAGCGAAATGGGCTTCTCCGACTTCGCCGGTTCCACCCTGGTGCATTCCACCGGCGGCTGGGCAGCGCTGGCGGGGGCCATTGTCCTCGGTGCGCGTAAAGGCAAATTTGGCCCCAATGGTGAGGTCAACCCGATGCCAGGTGCGAACCTGCCGCTTGCAACCCTCGGTACGTTCATCCTGTGGTTTGGTTGGTTCGGCTTCAATGGTGGCTCGCAGCTGGCCCTTGGATCGGCCGCGGATGCCGCAGCGATCGCAATCGTCTACGTCAACACCAACTTGGCGGCTGCCGCTGGCGTGATCGTGGCGATGATCCTGACGCAGATCATGTTTAAAAAGATGGACCTGACGCTGTGCCTTAACGGTGCCATCGGCGGACTGGTGGCGATCACCGCCGGTCCCGACCTGCAGAATCATGCCTATGCCATCCTGATCGGCGGTATCGGCGGCGCGCTGGTGGTCATCGCGGTGCCGCTTGTCGACAAGATTAAAGTCGACGACGTGGTTGGCGCGATCTCCGCCCATCTGGTTGCCGGCATCTGGGGCACGCTGGCGGTCGGTATCTTCGGATCCGGCTCGATCGTGACCCAGTTTATCGGCATCGTCACCATCGGCGCCTTCGTCTTCGTATCCAGCCTAATCGTCTGGATGATCTTGAAGGCCACGATCGGCATCCGGGTCGGAGAAGAAGAGGAAATGACCGGTCTGGATAAGTCCGAACTGGGCATGGAAGCGTACCCCGAATTCGGGCGCGGCTCATAGCTGTTCTAAAACCTATTTAGCCGGTGCTTTCCGAACGGAACGCGCCGGCTAAACGAAGTGTTCTGGTCCGGCGCGCCACGCCGGACCAGCCGCGAGCCGGAGACCGGGCGAACTGCCATCCGTCCTGTCTTCGGTGAATCTCCCACCCCGGGAGAGAATCGCCCCGCCGCCCTGCGGGGCGATTTTTTGGCTCAAAGACAATCGCAAACCCGCTCGCTATCCCGTTGAACGCCGGGACCTTTACGCCCAAAACCAGATGATTTGTTCTTTAAATGTTCGTTCCGGATCCGGAATCAACCGAATCACGCCACCCCTTGTAGACCAGTATCTTAGCTGCCCATGATGATGTAGAATCTGAGAGGTTCGGCGGAACATGTTGACGTTTTGCGGCGACAGGGTTTTTATGATTTGTTCTCATCCGGGCTATTGATGGGATCGTTCGGAGGAACACAGAGTCGATGACGGACCGCTTGGCGATAACGGATCAATACGCGCACAGGGGGCGGATATGCGATTGAATGCGCGCCTAGATACCATCGGTGATTACCCGTTCGACCGTCTGCGCACCCTATTAGGCGACGTTTCGCCGCCCACCGGCTTGACGCCGATACCGTTATCGCTTGGCGAACCTCAGCATGCACCGCCGGCCTTCCTGGCAGAGACGGTCGCTGGCGAAGCCGCAGGTTGGTCGAAATACCCACCGATGAAGGGGACGGAAGCAGCCCGCGCCGCGATTGCCGGATGGCTGACCCGCCGATATAGCTTGCG
>DKQG01000057.1:12538-57440 GCA_002471575.1 Alphaproteobacteria bacterium UBA7314
ATGACCCGCCGATATAGCTTGCCGGATGGAATGGTCGACGGCGAAACCATGGTCGTCCCAGTGTCGGGTACGCGCGAAGCGCTGTTCATGATCGCCCTGACAGCTGTGCCAGCAACAAAGAACGGCGAAAAGCCGGTCGTCCTGATACCGAACCCATTCTATCAGGTGTATCTGGGCGCTGCCGTGATGGCAGGTGCCGAGCCAGTCTTCGTGCCCGCGGGAAAGGATAACGGCTTCCTGCCCGATTTTTCCGCCCTGCCCGAAGAAACCCTGAACCGTACGGTACTCGCCTATTACTGCTCACCGGCAAATCCGCAAGGTGCCATAGCGTCGATGGGTACGATGAAAACGCTAATCGGTCTTGCTCGCGAGCACGATTTCCTGCTGGTGTCGGACGAATGCTACAGCGAGCTGTATTACGGCAACCCACCCACGGGTGCAGCTGAGGCTTGCGCCGCGCTTGGCGGGTCGCTGCAGAACGTCGCCATCATGAACTCACTGTCGAAACGCTCCAGCGCACCGGGACTACGATCCGGTTTCGTCGCCGGCGATCCCGACCTGATCCGCCGGTTCGCCAGGCTGCGCGACTACGGCGGGGCGCCACCGCCGCTGCCGCTGCTGGCGGCCGCCGCCGCCCTTTGGTCGGACGAAGAACACGTCATCGCCAACCGGGCAACATACGCTGAAAAATACAAGGTCGCCGCCGACGTGTTGGACGGTAATTTTGGCTACTACTCGCCCGCGGGTGGTTTTTACCTGTGGCTCGACGTCGGCGACGGCGAAGATGCCGCGCTGCGCCTTTGGCGCGATGCTGGCGTACGCGTTATCCCCGGCGAATACCTTGCCCGCGAAGCAGACGGATATCACCCCGGAGCGGGCTATATCCGCCTTGCCCTCGTTCACGATAAAGACACCACGGCCGAGGCACTGACCCGCCTTGCGGACGTTTTATAGAAACGGAGAACCAATCATGGCTACCAGAACCCGTAATGCCGGCCGAACCGCCTTCCTGTCATCGGAAGCGATTGCGTTTCTGAAGCGCCGTGCAAAGGAGCTGGCAGGAATGGTGATCCTGATTTGCGCCGCGGCGCTGACGGTAGCGGTTATCGGATACGATTCCACCGACCCGTCGTGGAATCACGCGGTCTCACGTGACGCCAGCAACCCGTTGGGGTATGCCGGCGCATGGGTTGCCGATGTTCTTATGCAGAGCATCGGCGCGGCAGCGATTCTACCCGGGCTGATCTTGATGGTGTGGGGCTGGCGTATCGCCCGTCACCGCGATATGGGGCGGTCATGGCTGCGTGTCACTGCAGTGCCGGTTGCTTTGCTCTTATCGGCAGTCGGGCTGGCCGCAGTCGGTGCACCAGATGCTTGGCCTGTCAAAATTGGCATGGGTGGCGTGACCGGTAGCGTCTTGCTGAGGGATGTCGGCACGTTGGCATCCGCCGCGGGCATACCGCTCTGGTCGGTCGCGCTCGTCTCGGAAATACTGGCCGTCGCTGCGCTATTGGCCGCACTGGGTATTTCGCGGCAGGAATGGTCGGGTGGATTACAAAACGCCGCGCAGGCCAGCGGTACGACGGCCCGCGCCGGCATGGTGGGCGGTAAGTGGTCCGGCCAGATGGCCCGGAAACTGGGTGGAGCATCCATAGCGCTGTTCCGCAAAATACAGGCGCCGTCCCTGGCGAGAGACGACGACATCGCTGAAGACGTCGTGGAAGAGGCCGGTGAAGACTTCGGCGACGGCCGGCGCGAACCGACATTGGGCCGCCGCAGTAATAAGACTGCAGTCAATGAAACGGGCGACAAGCTCGCGCCGAAGAAAAAGATCATCGCCGCGCGGCGCAAGAAACCCGCGGCTGGCAAGCGCGCCGCTGAAGCCGATCAACAAAGCCTAGATCTGGGAACCGGCGAATACAACCTGCCCCCACTGGAAGCCCTCGATGAGCCACCGAAGGACTCCGGCGAGAACAAGGAAGACGAAGAAGCCCTAGCGGAAAATGCGCGCCTGCTTGAATCCGTGTTGGAAGATTTCGGCGTTCGCGGACGCATCGTCAAAGTACGGCCCGGGCCGGTCGTCACCCTGTACGAACTGGAACCCGCGCCGGGGACAAAATCGTCCCGTGTAATCAGCCTTGCGGATGACATCGCCCGGTCGATGAGCGCAGTGTCCGTCCGCGTTGCGGTAGTCCCAGGAAAAAACGTGATAGGCATTGAGTTGCCTAACGCCCAACGAGAACTTGTAGCATTGCGCGAACTGGTCGAGGCCAAGGACTACGAAAAGCATGCCGGCGCTCTAACCCTGGTGCTGGGCAAGGATATCGGCGGCGCGCCCAGCCTGGTCGACCTCGCCCGTATGCCGCATCTGTTGATCGCGGGCACGACCGGATCCGGCAAGTCGGTCGCAGTCAACACGATGATCATGTCCTTGCTGTACCGGCTGACGCCCGACCAATGCAAATTCATCATGATCGATCCCAAGATGCTGGAACTTTCGGTCTATGACGATATTCCCCACCTACTGTCGCCGGTGGTGACCGACCCAGCTAAGGCGGTGGTTGCCCTGCGCTGGGCGGTGCGTGAGATGGAGGATCGATATCGCGCGATGTCGAACCTCGGCGTCCGCAACATCAGCGGCTACAACCAGCGTATCGCCGATGCCCTGAAAAAAGGCGAAACGCTGATGCGAACGGTGCAGACCGGCTTCGACCCCGAAAGCGGGGAGCCGGTGTACGAAGAGCAAGAATACGAGATGAACCCGCTGCCCTACATCGTCGTCATCGTCGACGAGATGGCGGATTTGATGCTGGTCGCGGGCAAAGAAGTCGAGGCTGCAGTTCAGCGATTAGCACAGATGGCGCGGGCCGCCGGCATTCACCTGATCATGGCGACCCAACGCCCGTCGGTGGACGTCATCACCGGGACGATTAAGGCCAACTTCCCGACCCGTATCTCGTTTCAGGTGACGTCGAAGATCGACAGTCGGACGATCCTGGGAGAGGGCGGCGCAGAACAACTTCTGGGTCAGGGCGACATGCTCTACATGGCAGGGGGCGGGCGCATTGGCCGCGTGCACGGACCGTTCGTATCGGACGAAGCAGTCGAACGCGTGGTGACGTTCCTGCGCGACCAAGCGGCGCCCGAATACGTCAACGAAGTGACCGAGGGCGAGCATGAAAGCCCGTTCATCCCATCGGGCGCCGAGGGATCGGGCGGTTTCGGCAGTAGCGGCAACGGCGACGACGAAATGTACGATCGGGCGGTCGCCGTGGTGTGCCGCGAACGCAAGGCATCGACCAGTTTCGTCCAGCGGCATCTGCAGATCGGCTATAACCGGGCCGCTCGCATCATCGAACGCATGGAAGCGGAAGGCGTGATCAGCAAGGCCAACCACGCAGGCAAGCGCGAGGTGCTAGCCCGGGATATCGATAACCGGGAAGCCTAGAAACCTGCCGTAAACAACGGCACCGCCTTACATTCGCCGCAATCCAGCCTTATATAGAGCCTATGAAGCATAACCCCTGCATCATCGCGATTTTTGGTCTGTCTACGGCGCTGACTGCGCCGGTGTATGCCGAGCACCATATTACCGCCCGAGACCGGACAGACATCGCTCGCATCGAAGCTTATCTGAATAGTCTCGAGTCCTTACGCAGCAAATTTGTACAGTCTTCCGGCAGCCGCTTCGCCGAAGGCAACATCTATTTAGAACGGCCCAAAAAACTGCGGCTGGAATATACTCGGCCATCGCATATTCAGGTTTACGCCAGTGGGTTTTGGCTAGCCCATGTCGATACCGAGCTCGAAGCCGTCTGGCACATTCCCCTGAAAACCACCCCGGCCAGCTTTCTGGTCCGCGACCGAATACGCCTTAGCGGCGACGTCACGGTGCGCCGTGTGATACGGAGCGCGAATGGATTGTCGGTGGAAATCGTCCAGGCCGCCGAACCTGATGCGGCAAAATTCTTAATGACGTTTACCGACAAACCGCTCAGCCTGCGCAAATGGTTGGTGACGGATTCTCAGGGCGTGTCGACATCGGTTACCCTGGTTGCACCGGAATACAACGTGGCGATCCCTCGGAGTGTTTTCGTTTTCGACGAAACAAAATTCGAGCGAGAAACCCAGTAAACCCAACCTCTGTCGACGCGTCTCCATTGCCGTGAATGCGGTGGTGTGATAGCCATTCCGCATGGTCGAAAACAATCCGAAACCGCTTGTCGGCATCCCCGCCAGCCAGATTTATTTGCCCGCCCATTCGCTGGCCCAGCATGGCGTCGGCGAGCGCTATATTCGGGGCGTGTCCGACGGGGCCGGGGCTGTGCCGATGGTCATTCCGGCATTGGCTGACGATTACGACTTCGCCGATCTTGCCAACCGGCTCGACGGGTTGATGCTGACAGGCGGACGCGCGAACGTAGAACCGCACCACTACGACGGCCCGCCGTTTCCCGACGACGAAGTGCGCGACCCGCCGCGCGACAACACGGTGCTGCCTCTGATCCGTGAATGCGTCAGACAGGGCGTGCCAGTTTTCGGGTCCTGTCGTGGAATCCAGGAAATAAACGTCGCCATGGGTGGCACACTCTATTACCGCGTGCACGAAATAGACGGGTTCAACGATCACCGAATGCCGCGCGAGGGTGACATTGAACACAAATTCAGCGAGCGACACTTGGTAGTGACTGCCGAGAACGGCTTGTTCCACAAGCTTACCGACGCCCGCGAGGTGATGGTGAATTCGCTGCATGCCCAAGCTGTCGACAAGGTCGCGCCGGGTTTCGAGATCGAATGCGTATCGGCGCCGGACGGCGTAATCGAAGGCATCAGGTATACCGAAGTTGAAACGTTCTGCGTCGGCGTACAGTGGCATGCGGAATGGCGGTTCGAGGACAACGCGTTATCGCTGAACCTCTGGCACGCATTCGGTGATGCTTGCCGCAAACGGGCTGCGGCCCGATCCGGCCGAAAGATCGCGGCGGAGTAATATTCACTAAGTCATGCGGATCGTCTCCTGGAACATAAACTCGGTGCGGTTGCGGCAGGAAATGCTGAAACGCATAGCGGACGAGTTACAACCAGATTTCCTGTGCCTACAAGAAATCAAGGCGCAGCAGTCGGATTTCCCGGCCGACGCGATCGCAGAAATCGGATTCCCGCATCAACATGTCCGCGGCATGAAAGGATATAACGGCGTCGCCATTCTGGCACGTACGCCTCTGGCGGATGGCGGTTCGCGTGACTGGTGCGCCCGCGAGGACTGCCGCCATGTTGCGGCCGACGTTGGCGGGGGAGTGGAGCTGCATAACTTCTACGTGCCGGCCGGCGGCGACGAGCCCGATCCCCAGACCAACGACAAGTTCGCGCACAAGCTCGACTTTTTGAAAGAAGCGACGAACTGGTCCAAAGACCTCTCCCCAAAAGGTAAGCGCATTCTGGTCGGCGACCTGAACATCGCACCACACGAAAACGACGTCTGGTCGCACAAAGAACTGCTAAAAGTCGTCAGCCACACGCCGGTCGAAGTCGACGGCCTTGCCGCCTGGCAGGCAGCGCACGGCTGGGTCGACGCAATCCGAACAATCGTCCCCAATGACGAAAAGATCTATTCCTGGTGGAGTTACCGTAATCGCACCTGGCCCGGAAGCGATAGGGGCCGCCGTCTCGACCATATCTGGGTCAGTCCGATCCTGGCGAAGAAAGTTGCTGATGCCGGTGTCTTTCGGGATGCCCGCGGCTGGGCAAGACCGTCGGATCATGCGCCGGTCTGGGCCGATATTGAACTCTGAGAAAGATTGCCCTGCGAACCGGGCAGCGCTAGATCACTTAATGCCCCCCCCATTCGGGAACCTTTCTTGACCCAGATGTCCGAAACCATTACCGAAAAACGCACCGCGACCGACCCAGTCTGCGGAATGGCGGTTGATATGGATGCGGGAAAGCCGCAGCACGATTACGAAGGCGAAACCTATTATTTCTGCAGCCAGAGTTGTTGCGAACGTTTTTCCGAAGACCCGGACCACTTTCTCAGTGGCGCCCACCTGCAGGCAGCGGCCAACGCACCAGCAGGTGCCCTGTTCACATGCGCGATGTGCCCGGAGGTAGTCCAGGAAGGACCGGGCAGTTGTTATGTCTGCGGGATGGCGCTGGAACCAATGGGCCTAGTGCCCGCCGACGCAGGCCCCAACCCCGAGCTAGTTGATTTCACCCGCCGCCTCCTGGTCGGTGCTGTTTTCACGCTGCCCGTCCTTATAATTGCCATGGGGCCGATGACTGGATTACCGGTCAAGGATTGGCTCAGCATACGGGTGGCCGCGTGGGCCGAAATGATTTTTGCGACGCCAGTGGTACTTTGGTGCGGCTGGCCATTCCTGGTTCGCGGCGCACGATCTGTCGCAACCTGGAACCTGAACATGTTTACGCTGATCGCGCTGGGGGTCAGCGCGGCTTACCTTTTTAGTGTCGCAGCCACCCTAACACCCGACGTCTTTCCCGACAGTTTCCATCACGGCGACGGTTCCGTCAGCGTCTATTTCGAAGCCGCCACCATGATTATCTTACTGGTGTTGCTTGGCCAGATGCTGGAACTGCGCGCCCGGGAACAGACCGGCAGTGCGCTGCGGGCCCTGGTAGACCTGGCGGCAAAGACGGCAACGCGGATCCGGCATGACGGCGCCGAAGTCGAGATCGCGTTGGAGGACGTCAGAACGGGAGACCGCTTGCGCATCCGGCCCGGCGCAAAAGTACCGGTCGATGGATGGGTGGTAGACGGGATGTCGGCAATCGACGAATCGATGATCACCGGCGAACCGATGCCAACCCAAAAAGGTCCAGGCGATGCAGTAATTGGCGCGACGCTTAACGGTAACGGATCGCTGATTATTGAGGCGACGCATGTTGGTGCCGATACGCTGTTATCTCGCATCGTAGATATGGTCGCGGCGGCCCAGCGCAGCCGAGCGCCGGTGCAAAAAATCGCCGACAAAGTAGCAGGTATATTCGTCCCCGCCGTCGTTTTGGCGGCGATTGCCGCGTTCCTAACCTGGTCGGTGTGGGGACCCGCGCCCCAACTCGCCTACGCGATGGTTGTTGCGGTGTCGGTGTTGATCGTCGCCTGCCCATGTGCTCTCGGCCTTGCCACGCCGATGTCAATTATCACAGCAACAGGCCGCGGTGCGCGCGCTGGCATTCTGATCCGCGATGCAGAGGCGCTAGAGAAGCTGGCCGTTTTCGATACGCTCGTGGTCGACAAAACCGGTACCCTTACCGAAGGCAGGCCGGTGCTGGTGCAGATCGAAGCGTTGGGGAAAGAAACTGTTGAAGACCTCCTCAGGTTGGCCGCATCGGTCGAGCGCGGCTCGGAACATCCGCTTGCCGCCGCGGTCGTGGGCGCAGCGAAAGACCGCTCCTTGCAGCTCGATGACGTTGCGGAGTTCCGGTCGACAACCGGCAAGGGCGTGACCGGACGGATCGGTGACCGGAGCGTGGTCCTCGGCAACCGCGCGATGATGGACGAAACCGGGATCAATATTCCAGCTATCGATGCCGAAGCCGATAAGCATCGCAACAGCTGGGAAACGGCGATGTTCCTGGGCATCGATGGAGAAGCGGCTGCGATTCTGCGACTGTCAGACCCGATTAAGGAAACTGCGGCAGCCGCGATTTTGCGATTGCGGCGGGATGGCATTCGGATCGTGATGGCGACGGGAGACAACGAGATCACGGCCCGCGCCGTGGCGGAAAATCTCGGGATCGATGAGGTGCACGCTGGGCTACTGCCCGACGGCAAGGCCGATCTTGTCCGGCAGATGCAAGCCGGCGGTGCCCGGGTCGCGATGGCCGGCGACGGTATCAACGACGCCCCGGCCTTGGCGCTTTCGGATGTAGGCATCGCGATGGGCACGGGCGCCGATGTTGCGCTCGAAAGCGCCGGCATAACGTTGGTAAAAGGCGACTTGGAAGTTATATATCGGGCTCGGGCCCTTGCCCGCGCGACGATGCGTAATATCCGCCAGAACCTGTTTTTTGCCTTTGTCTACAATGGCGCGAGCGTGCCGATCGCGGCCGGCATATTGTTTCCGGTGTTCGGAATTCTGCTGTCGCCGATGATCGCCGCAGCAGCGATGAGCATGTCTTCCGTCAGCGTAGTGGGTAATGCGCTGCGGCTGCGGACCGTCAGCCTGAAATAAGCCGGCCGGGTTATGCGGCCTGAAGCCGAGACTGATCCAGCAGGACGCTTTGCGCGATGACCTTGACCGACGTGCGGTCGCGCAGGCCGACCATATGGACATGGGGGTATGGCCGGGGACAGATTGCCGATTGCGCAGTAATCCTGAACGCCGAATTCTAAGGCGCGTCATAGGGCAGCGGAATATTCGTCCTCAAAAAGCCGGGCGGAATGGAACGCCGGTTGTTGCGCCGAGTATTAGGAGGTCAGTTTCTCCAATGCCGCCTGGCAGGCATCGAGATGTTCGTTCTCGACAGCGAATTCTAACTTCACGACCCACATACGCCTTACCTTTCGACCCGGTTGATGAAATAGCGGCCCGCACGGACGCCGTCTGGCAGCGGCTGAGCCACCCAGCTCGCCACCGAATACTCTTGGTCGCTGCAGACGATGCCACCGGGCAGCATCAGCGCGTCGACGAGGGGGGCGATGGCGGTGATTAGGCGAGCATTGCTCTCGTTTTCGCCGGTCCCAATATCACAATGGGCGAGTGCTGCCTCCTCTCCGATCTTCCCAACCGCCGAGGACAGGGTTTCGGTAATATTGCCGAGGATCATGTGATCATCATCGGGGATGCAGTCCGGATGCGCGGCGACGCGGCGGTCGAAAACGAATATATCGCGGTCGGGGAACAGTTCACGCAAATGATCATAGGTACGACCGTTTCCGAGCCCGAGTTCGAGGATCGGACCCGGAATATCAGCGATCAGCTCTTTTGCAAGATTCAGGCAGTCTCGCTGCGCCGACACCCGGCGGATAAAGGAATCCAGCCGGCTCAAGTTTCTGACTTACCCGTTGCTGGCTTCGCGCAGCTGCGCGGTTGTGGCTTCGAGCCTATGCGCCAGTTCGCGCATGATTTCGACAGCCATCCCGGGAAATTCGCTGATCATTCGGAAAAATAAATCCTTGTTGATCGCGAGGGTCGTGATCTCGGTTTCCGCACGAATTGTCGCAGTCCGCGGCACGTCGATTAGAATAGCGATTTCGCCAACTAAGTCGTTCTTACCAACCTTCGCGACTGCCATCTCACCCGTCGGAGTATCAATTACGACATCTGCCTGCCCGCTCAAAATGATATAGGCAGCTTCACCTGGATCACCCTGATGAAAGAGCTCTCCACCGGCCGGGAAGGTCAGGCGTTCGCTGGTAAAAGCAAGCAGCTTCAGCTTTGACGGTTCGATTTTCGCGAACAGCGGAACGCTGCGCAGGACCTCTACCTCTTCATTCAGGCTCACTGGATTCTCCTCGCAGACGTCTCAAAAACCATAATTGGATACCGCCGGTTTGTCACATCAAGTCGCACTATTCAGACTTCACGAGCTCGTAAAGTTCGTTACCGTCTTTGTTTAGCTGGTCCCAGTTACCCTGCTCGATCACCCGGCCGGATTTCATCACAAGAATGTTCTGGAAATCCTGCGCCATAGATGCTCTGTGAACGGCCCATATCAGGCCTCGCCCGTCCATCTCCGAGCGCATCGCGGTCAAAAGAGCGGACTGCGCCGCGCCATCAAGGCTGCCGGTTGCTTCGTTTAGGATCAGCACATCGGGACGCTTCATAATGGCGCGCGCGATTCCGAGCTTCTGCCGCTGGGCCCCAGATAGTCGACCGCCACCGATTCCCACGTGGAAACCGAGACCGACTTCCATGACCGCGGTCCGCAGGTCAAGATCGTCTATTACCGCCGACATAATCTCGCCGACACGTTCGGCGCCGCCCGCCTGTCCATAAGCGAGCTTCCCGAAAAGGATGTTATCCTGCAACGTCGCTGCAGTATTGAAGCCATCGACGTCGAAAAACTCGATACCACCCCGGTACTCCTCCGGCAAGTTTTCCGCAAACGCCTCTCGGGCGACGAGAATTCGATTCTGCAGCTGCTCATCGATGATCCCCAAACGATGGCGCGCGGGCGAAATCTTGAACGGCAATGAGAGTATCATAGTCCTCTCTTCCGGTCGCAGCGTTCCGACCCCATCGCGGTTTATACGCGTTAGCACTGCTTGAAATTCCGGTAGATCATCTGAGGAGATGAAGCTGAACTGTTCAAAGAACGGGTGGCCGGCCGGCAGATCTGCGAACAGTTCGGTCATTGTCGACGCGATCTGCTGACCGGCATCGAGAAGATCGTCTATCAAACCCTGACTTTCGAGCACCGAGATTACGTACTTATTCCGAGCTAGATTATCCATGTCAAAGGCATCCCCGACGGGGGTGCCGAACAGAAGGTTTTCACCAAGTGTGGCGTTCTCGTTGTACTTTCCGGGATCAAAGCCTTCAACGAGCGCGGCTATATCGGGATCTGTTAACCGATCCCGAAATTCAGCACGAGCTTTAAGGAATTGGCTGGCGAGGTCAGCCTGGCTGGCTGGGTCGATGTTGCCGCGTAGACCAAGTGTGTATATATCATCATCCAGCCCGACTATCTGCAGCACGTCGAATATGCGTTTGAGAAGCTCTTCGTCATCGCCCGTTCCCGTGGCCGCATAATCGATCCAATTCGCATTGGGGTCGTCCGTAGAGTTGCCGGACGCGGTCGCCTCAGCAAGCCATTGATCATGCGCACGACGACCCTCTTCATCATATGAAGCCTCCCGAAGTGGCACGTGCTGTACGCCATAAAGCAGATTGTCGCGCATTGTGGTAGCGAACAAATACGCTGCCGGCCCAACATAGGCGAGACGGCGGCCGGTCACGGCTTCCGGCAGGTCTTCTATCTTTTCAGAGCCTATCTGAAGATTGCCACCTGTCGGTTCCAAAAGCCCGGCCAAAAGCTGCGTAGTCTCTTCCTTGCCCGATCCGCCGCCACCGACAAGTGCCACGTGCTCCGTCATATCAAGCGTGAATGACGCACTATCGACCAAAATAGCCCCGGTATCATCACCCAGCGAAAGCCCGGAAGCACTGATATCTCCTTTCAGCGCATTGATGCCCTCTGGTTCCCCGAGCTGGCGGTCTTCTTCCATCATACCCGCAGGCTGGAACTGTTCGATTACCTGCTCGTATTTTATTTTGGCGTCAGCCTGACGCTGATAGAAGTTGAGTAAGTCCTTCCAAGGTGCTGCGAGATCCTTGTGCGCGGCAATCGCTGCAAACAATGCACCAAATTCAAGATCGCCATTGATCACTAACCACCCGCCGATAGCATAGAAGCAGAACGGACCGAGCTGGTTGATCGAGTTGTTAAGAAACTTGATGATGAACTTCCAGATGTATATCTGGAGACGAACGTCGTATATCGCACCGAGGCGACGAGAAAAAACTGCAAGTTCTCGGCGGGCCGTATTATGCGTGTGAACTTCCTGAATACCGGCCGCCGTTTCACCGATGCTAGCGGAGAGTTCTCGGACGCGTCTGACCCGCTCCTTGCCCATAAGATTGACGCGTCGTTGCAGTTTGGGAATTAGGTAGCCCTGAAGCGGGTACAGCGCGACAGCAGCCAGCGCCATGATCCAATTTTGAACGAACAAAAACGCCAGAATGACTAATAGATAACCACCCTGAAAAACCGGCAATTTAAACGCATCGCCGACAAACCCCCCGAGTGGCTCCACCTCAGCGGTGATCATCGTTACCATTTCACCGGACGAAGTTTTACGAAACTGCGGTAACGGAAAGCGCAGGATCCGCGCAAAGAGGTCGAATCTCAGGCGCCGCAACATCCTCTCGCCGGTAATCCCAGCGTAAAGATTAATGATGTACTTGAAGCCCTGGTTGACGATCACCAGCAGCAGGAAAGCACTGCAAAGCAGCCAGAGGAAACCTGTCTGGTCGAGCTCAATACCAGCGACTTCGACGGGAAATACCGTGTCCTTGGCAAGGATCGCGTCATCGATAATCATCTTGGGCAGCTGATAGAACGCATACAGGAACGGGAAGGAGGCAATTGCCATCAGCGTCAGGATGATCTGCTGACGCAGCGAAAACTTTATGATGTAACGATAAATACTTGGTTCCACGGTGGTTCCCGCCGGTTTAATGAGACCTATTTTGCACCACTTAACGTTCTTGTACGACAGCCACCTACCCTACAGCAACGCTCTTGTAAGGAGGGATCTCGGCGCATTATGACACCCGCCTCGTTCTGGACGCGCTGAACCCCCAAGTATTCTGCCTTAAATTGCCGTTTGGGACATGCGCAAAGCTGTGCAATATTCTTCGCAATTTTTGGGGTTGGGTATTCCTATGTCAACAGATACGACGCCGAAACGCGCCTTAATATATAGCCATGACAGTTTCGGTTTGGGGCACCTTCGGCGCTGTCGAGCTATAGCCCATGCGCTGGTGGACCAGAATCCGAACATGTCGGTCATTATTCTGTCTGGCTCGCCGATTATCGGAAATTTCGATTTCAAGCGGCGGGTGGACTTTGTCCGGGTGCCCGGGGTTATCAAGCTGCGCAATGGGGATTACACGTCCCACAGCCTGGATCTTGATATCGATCAGACGGTCGCGTTGCGCGCATCCATCATCAGGCACACCGCGGAAATTTTCGATCCCGATATTTTTATCGTCGACAAAGAGCCCCTGGGCCTTCGGGGCGAGGCCTCCGAAACGCTTGAAATGCTCCGCGACCGCGGCACCCCGCTGGTGCTTGGATTGCGGGACGTCATGGACGAGCCGTCCCTACTGGCGCCGGAATGGGAACGCAAGAAAGTCGTCCCTGCGCTAGAAAGTCTCTACGATGAAATTTGGGTCTATGGCCTGCCGCAGATCTGTGATCCGCTTGCAGAGATATCGCTGCCCGACCAGGTCCGCCGCAAGATGGTCTATACGGGATACCTGGAGCGCGAAGGCGCCCGCGGTGCGCCCAATGCCGAACACGCAATTCCGTTCGATCGGCCTTACCTGCTGGTGACGCCGGGCGGTGGCGGTGATGGCGAAGCGATGGTCGACTGGGTGCTGCGGGCATACGAATCCGATGCCTCACCGCCGTATCCGGCATTGCTGGTTTACGGCCCGTTCATGCGACAGGAAAAGCAGCTGGAATTTGCCCGGCGCGGCGCGAAGCTGAAGAATGTCGAAGCGATCACGTTCGAAGCTAATATCGAACCGCTGATCCAGGGTGCGTCGGGCATCGTCGCCATGGGCGGTTACAACACGTTCTGCGAGATCTTGACCTTTGACAAACCGGCTCTGATAATTCCGCGCACTGTCCCCCGTATGGAACAGTTCATCCGGGCAGATCGCGCCCAGGAACTGGGCCTTGTGCGTATGCTGGAAGACGACAGCATCCGCAATGCCCGGGATATGGCGACCGCATTGCGCCACCTTCCGCAGCAGAACCGGCCGTCGGACATCGTCGTACCCGGGCTGCTGGACGGCCTGCCCAATGTCAACAGACTAGCCCGTCGGCTTACCGGTGGTCAGGGCCGTCGTCTAACGGCCGTCGCGGCCCCGAACTGACTGGTCTCACCGTCATGACAGGCCGCACCGCCATTGTTGTAAAGGGGTATCCGCGCCTTTCCGAAACGTTTATCGCGCAGGAAATTCGAGGCCTCGAAGAGCGCGGCCTTGATATCGAGATTGTGTCTTTAAGGCATCCGACGGATAAGCACACACATCCTGTCCATGCCGAAATTACGGCGCCGGTAAGGTATATGCCTGAATATCTGTACCGGGAACCCTGGCGAGTGTGGCGGGCGTGGCGTAGCGTTCGGAGGCAGCCTGCCTACCGAGTCGTTCGACGCACCTGGCTGCGCGACTTATTCCGCGACTGGACTCCCAACCGGATCCGGCGGTTCGGTCAGGCGCTGGTTTTGGCGCATGAATTGGCCCCGGATATCGATCATATTCACGTCCATTTTCTGCACACTCCTGCATCGGTCGCTCGATATGCAGCCGCGCTGACCGGCAGATCGTGGACTGTATCAGCCCATGCAAAGGATATCTGGACGACGCCGGAATGGGAGAAGCGGGAAAAACTGTTGGATGCGGACTGGCTTGTGACCTGCTCGGCATACGCGCGGGACCATCTTGCCGCGCTGGACTTCAGTGGGGAAAAAGTTGAACTGGTCTATCACGGTCTAGACGGCGATCGGTTCCCGGCTTCGCCGGACCGAAAACCGCTCAGAGACGGCACCGATTCCGAAGATCCGCTGCGGATCCTCTGCGTTGGCCGTGCAGTGGAAAAAAAGGGGCATGACATATTGCTCGATGCGCTGGCCCGGTTGCCGTCCGCAATAAACTGGCGGCTTTGGCATATCGGCGGCGGCGAATTGCGCGACAAACTTAAAAAGCAGGCCCAACGACTGGGCATATCCGACCGCGTTGTCTGGTTCGGTGCCCTGCCGCAGGACGAGGTGAGAGACCAATACCGCGAGGCCGATCTTTTCGTGCTGGCCAGCCGAATTAGTAAAGACGGCGACCGCGACGGGTTGCCTAATGTTTTGATGGAGGCTCAAAGCCAAGGGCTGGCCTGCGTGGCGACAAACGTGTCGGCAATTCATGAGCTGATCATAGACGGCGAAACCGGCGTTCTGGTGCCACCGGAGGACCCGGAAGCCATGGCTACAGCAATTACCGAACTCGCTGCAAACGCCGAACATCGCCTTTTCCTCGGAAAGAGTGGCGAGGCACGTGTGCGGAGCGTTTTCTCCTTTACCGCTGGTGTCGACCGGCTGGCGGAAAAACTGGGCGCGGCGGAAGCGGCTTCCGGTCGCGACGCCGCCTAAGCGCCGTGCGGATTGCTTTTTACGCCCCGATGAAGCCGGCGTCGTCGCCGGTCCCGTCCGGCGACCGCGAGATGGCCCGCAACCTGATCGCCGCGCTGGAACGCCATCACCAAGTGGATGTTGCGACAGAATTCGTCAGCCGAGACGGTAAAGGTGATCCCGAAATACAACGGAACCTCGCAACACAGGGTACCGGTGAAGCCCGCGCATTGATCGAAAATTGGCAAACCGAGACCGTCACAAGGCGCCCCGAGGCATGGTTCACGTACCACGTCTATCACAAGGCACCCGACTGGGTAGGACCCGCCGTCAGCGAAGCTTTGAACATCCCCTATTTTATAGCCGAGGTATCGCATGCGCCTAAGCAGGCGGGCGGACCCTGGGACATCGGCTATTGCGCGGCGGAGAGTGCCATCAGGAATGCCCGGGGCATTTTCGGGCTGTCCGCACTGGACGCCGCCTGCGTACTACCCTTGCTGGACGATCCGGGCCGCTACCACAAGCTGGCACCATTTACCGATACAAGGCCGTTCGCAAGAGCGATGGAGCGCAAGGCCGAGCACCGGAAAGAAGTTATCGCCCGGTTCGGTTTCCATCCGGCGGCACCTGTCCTGCTGGCTGTCGGCATGATGCGGGAAGGCGACAAGCTGGCCAGTTACGGTGTGTTGGCGGAAGCGCTGGGCATGCTGTCCCGCAAAGCTTGGAGTCTTCTAATCGTCGGGGACGGACCGGCCCGTGGCGCGGTTGAAAGCTTCTTTCACGAGGTACCGTCAGAACGCATAGGATTTGCGGGCACTACCGCACCGGATGGTCTGCCAGGACTGTACGCCGCCGCAGACCTGATGGTCTGGCCGGCGATAAACGAAGCCTTCGGCATGGCGATGCTGGAGGCCCAGGCGACAGGGCTTCCCGTCGTCGCCGGACGGACGGGCGGCGTTCCGGATGTCGTGCACGACGGCGAAACCGGCCTGTTGTGCCCGGTAGGAGACACGGCCGCCTTTGCCAACACGGTGGACCGGCTGCTGGCGGAACCGGGTCGACTGAAGACATACTCGGCCCGCGCGGCTGCACGCGCATCGGCGGAAAACGATATCTCGGCGGCCGCCGATGCACTGGACCGCATATTGCGCAGCGGTCGAAAGGCGGAAGCAGCATGACCCAGATTGCGCTGATCAGGCACGGACCCACGGACTGGAACGCCGAACACCGGCTGCAGGGTCGCACCGACCGGCCCTTGTCAGACGAAGGCCAAGCCAAGGTATCAGAATGGCATGTGCCGGATACGTACCGTGAATTCGAGTGGGTTTCGAGCCCCCTGAACCGGGCGCAACAGACCGCGGAGATCCTGTCATTGGAGATCGTCCGCCTGGAACCCGCGATCATCGAAATGGACTGGGGCGCCTGGGAAGGCCACACTCGTGCCGAACTGGAGGAGATCTACGGCGAGGAGGTTTCCATCCGCGCGGCAAGGGGTCTGGATTTGCGCCCCCATAACGGGGAAAGCCCGCGCGACGTCCGCGACAGGGTTGCCGCTTGGGCGCGGGACGTCGCCGCCGCGGGCCAACCGACCGGCGCCGTGTGCCATCAGGGAATCATCCGAGCCGCATTGTCGCTAGCCACCGGATGGAGCATGGTCGGCAAGCCGCCAGAGAAAATGGACTGGGCGAGCGCTCATATCTTCGAGGCCGACGCGGATGGTGGGTTCGAGGTCGCCGCGCTGAACGTCAGCTTGCTGGATGGCGGCGGCGCATGACCGCCCCGAAAATTTTTTTCTGGGTCCAGCATCTGCTGGGGATCGGCCACCTGAAAAGGACGGCGACGCTGACGCGGGCGTTCCGCCGGCTCGGCATGGAAGTAACCGTCGTTTCCGGTGGTCAAGACGTGCCGGGGCTCGACATCGCCGACGCCAAACTAATCCAGCTACCCCCGGTCCGCGCGGCAGACAAATACTTCAAGATCCTGATCGACGAGAACGACGCCGAAATCGACGATGCGTTCCGAGACCGGCGCCGCGCACTTCTGCTGGAGGCATACGCCGCCGAAGCGCCGTCCGTCATTCTGACGGAGCTGTTTCCCTTCGGTCGTCGCCAGTTGCGGGGTGAACTGACTGCGCTGCTGGAAACCGCGAAGGCGCAACGGGCGCCACCGCTGATCGTCTCGTCGGTCCGCGATATTCTGGTCGAGCCGCCCAAACCCGAAAGGGTGGAGGAAATGCTGAAGCGAATCGAGACCTATTACGATCGTGTGCTAATCCACGGCGATCCGACGCTGATCCCGTTCGGCGACACCTTCGCCCACGCCGATCGTATTGTCGACCGGGTCGCCTACAGCGGCTATGTCGTCGATACGCCGCATAAAACGCCCGGCGGTGTAGGAACGGGCGAAGTCATTGTATCCGCCGGCGGCGGCGCGGTGTCGGAAGAGCTGTTTCGCGCGGCCATGGCGGCGCGGCCGGCGACGACGCTGTCAGATCGCACCTGGCGCATCCTGGCCGGGCATGCTCTACCCATGAACGTGCTCAGTGCGCTGAAATCCGCGGCGCCGGCCGGCGTCATCGTGGAGCGCGCGCGCACGGATTTCACGACCCTAATGGCGAACTGCGCCCTGTCAGTCAGTCAGGGAGGATACAATACCGTAATGGAAATGATGGCAGCGCACACCCGCGGCGTAATCGTCCCTTATGCCGGCGGGCTTGAAACCGAACAAACGCTTCGCGCGCGGCTTCTGGAGAATCGCAGCGGCATCCGCAGCATTCCGGAAGACGCCCTGGATCCGGAAACCCTAGCGCGGGCCGTCGACGACGCATTCGCGGCACCCCCGCCGGACGCATCCGGTCTGGATACCGACGGCGCGGATGCCAGCGCTCGCCTGATCGCCGAATGGTTCAGAGATCACAATCGGGCGACCGCGTGAGCACCTGGAAAGATTTGACGGCCGAACTCGATCTCTGGGCGGAAGCCGGCGACGTCGCTACGTTCTGGTGGCGCGACGACGATGCGGTCAGGCCGACGCCGCCGCTCGACAGATTGCTCAACCTCCGCCGGAAAAGTGGGGTACCGGTTGCGATTGCGGTCGTCCCCGCGAATGCGCAGCCAGCGTTGGCCGAAATCCTGGCGGGCGACGACATTGACATACTGCAACACGGATACGCGCACCGGAATCACAAGGACGAGACAGGCAAGAGAGCCGAACTTGGCGACGACCGCGGCTTGTGGGATATCGCCCGCGAACTGGCCGACGGAAGGGGACGCATGTTCGACATTTTCGGCGAAGACGGCTGGACTGAGACCATGGTCCCGCCCTGGAACCGGATCGATGAGCCCGTCACTGCTTTGTTGCCAGGGCTGGGCTTCCACGGACTTTCGACGTTCAGGGCACGAGAGGCCGTGCAACCGGTACCCGGTTTGACAGCCGTCAACACGCATATCGACATCGTCGACTGGGACGGAGGTCGCGGATATGCAGGAGATCAAACGACCCTGTCGGCTGCCATCGCGCATCTTTCGGCAAAGCGCCGCGGGCTGGCCGATCGCGGCGAAGCAACCGGATTGCTGACCCATCATTTGGCGCATGATGACACTTGCTGGACCTTCATCGACACATTCATCGATGTGACAACCGGCCATACGGCGGCTAACTGGGTTTCGGCACGCGCACTGTTTCCGGTTCCACAATGACGCAATACCGCCATTCTATAAGGACGATCGCGCCGGACTATATCCGGGCAGGCGTCGGCCTGGCGTTGACCGCCGGGCCGATAATCATCGTGCCTATCGCAGAACCGCTGTCGTGGACGCTAATGTTTCTAGTTTTCCTGTTCGCCGTATACGCCGCAAATGTCGTGATCCGTCACGCCAGCGTCATCGAGCTGAATGAAACATCCGTTTCGGTTTGTGGGCCGTTTTCGCGATCCCTTCGTTGGCAGGACCTTGAAGAAATGCGCCTGCAGTACTTTTCCACCCGGCGCGACGGTTCGCATGGCTGGATGCAACTTGTTCTCAAAGGACCGGGCGCTAAAATCCGGATCGAATCGACTCTCGGAGGCTTCGCCGATATTGTTGAACGGGCGGCGAGAACCGCCAGTAGCGAGGATCTTTTTGTCTCATCGACCACCTTGGGGAATCTTGAGCTTCTGGGTGTTAAAACAGAGTTGTTCACGTCTAGTAACGGTTCCCGATGACGGATTTATTGAACGTCAACGACCTTCAGGTCGAATTCCACTTGGCGGAAGGAGTGGTACGCGCCGTCAACGGCGTCAGTTTCCGTGTGCCCGCCGGCAAGACTGTCGCGCTGGTTGGTGAATCCGGATCCGGGAAATCCGTCGTCTCCCAGACAATCATGGGTATCCTGCCCAAGGCAGCGAAAGTCACCGGGGGGGAAATACTTTTCACCGACCCCCGAAACAACAGCGTTACCGATCTGGTGAACCTAGAAACCGATGGCGCAAAAATGCGCGAGATACGGGGCGGGCGTATCTCGATCATCTTTCAGGAACCGATGACATCCCTGTCGCCACTGCATACCGTGGGCGACCAGATCTCAGAAGCGCTGTTCCTTCACCGCGACGTGTCGAAGCAACAGGGGATGGAGCTGACGGCGGAAATGCTTCAGCTGGTTGGATTTCCCGACCCGGTACGGGCGCTACGCACATATCCGTTCGAACTGTCCGGTGGGCTGCGGCAGCGCGCAATGATCGCGATGGCGCTGGTGTGCCGCCCGGCGCTGCTGATCGCGGACGAACCCACCACCGCGCTGGACGTCACTATCCAGGCGCAGATCCTGAAACTAATGAACGATCTGCAATCGGAACTGCAGATGGCGGTCCTCATGATCACGCACGACCTCGGCGTGGTCGCGAACGTCGCCGATGAAATCGTGGTGATGTATCATGGTGGCGTCCTGGAACGCGGTTCGCTGAAGGATATTTTCAGCAATCCCGGTCACGATTATCTTAAAGCGCTACTACGGGCGGTGCCGCGCTTCCACATGGAAGAGGGTGAACGCCTGGTACCGCTGCGCGAAATCCAGCATACTACCGGTCACCTGCTGGCCGAGCGCGAAGAGGAACAGGTAAAACTTGAAAAACCGTTGCTGCGGGTCTCTGGGCTGACCAAATCCTATTCGCTGCGCAAGGGTGGCATCTTTGCCGGCGGAAAAACCCAACAAGTACTGGCGGTCGACGATGTCAGCTTTTTCGTCCGCCAGGGCGAATGCCTCGGACTGGTCGGCGAATCCGGCTGCGGGAAAACCACCCTGTCGAAAATGATCATGCGCGCGTTGTCACCGGATTCCGGCCAGGTCGTCTTTAACGACGGCGGCAAAGAGGTCGACCTGATCGCACTCCGCGAGAAAGAGCTCCTACCTTACCGACGCAAGATCCAGTTCATGTTCCAGGATCCCTTCTCTTCATTGAACCCGCGCATGACTGTGTTCGACATCATTTCCGAGCCGCTGATCATCCACGATATCGGCGATCCCGCCTATCGTGCCGAAATGGTCCAGGAGCTGATGGCGCTGGTTGGGCTCGATCCGCGCTATCTAAACCGTTATCCGCACAGTTTTTCCGGTGGCCAGCGACAACGCATAGGCATCGCACGTGCGCTGGCACTTAAACCCGAACTGCTGCTTTGCGACGAACCGGTCTCGGCTCTCGACGTTTCGGTGCAGGCACAGATTCTGAATCTTCTGAAGGACCTGCAGGAAGACCTGGGGCTGACCTACTTGTTCATTTCCCATAACCTGGCGGTCGTCGACTATATCGCCGATCGGATCGCCGTGATGTGCGCCGGCCGTCTGGTGGAAACAGCGCCGCGCGACGTACTTTTCCGCGCGCCGGTGCATCCCTACACTAAGGCCCTGTTATCGGCGGTGCCGGAACCCGACCCCGATGCACGGCTCGATCTTTCGGCGCTATTGGAAGGTAAGGCGTCCATTCCGTCGGAGTGGCCGGCGCCGTTCACGATCGACGGCAGCGGCAATCTGGGTCTGGTCGACCTAGGCGAGGAACACTTCGTTCGCGCCGACCCGTCCGTGAACGTAAGGGAGCTGGTGGCATGACGATTCGAGCGGCCACCCTGTTCACCTTTCTGTCGGCGTTCTGTACCGCCGCGACGGCCCAGGTGGCCGCGCCAGTAGAGACGCCGCTGTTCGCCAAAGATGTTGCCGCCGGAAAACTGTCGCCGGTCTCGGCACGTTTGCCGCAGAACCCCCGTATCGTCCGCCTGGAGTATCCGGGCTGGCACGGCGGCACCATGCGGGTCGTGTTCGGACGGTCAAAGGATACGCGCATCATGGTCGTGTACGGCTACGCGCGGCTGATGACCTACGATGCGAAGTACCAGCTGCAACCGGATATTTTGGCGGGTGTCGATGTGCAGCAGGGGCGTGTCTTTACGCTGAGACTGCGAGAGGGACACCGCTGGTCAGACGGGACTCCGTTCACGTCAGAGGATTTCCGGTATTGGTGGGAGGATGTCGCCAACCACAAAAAACTGTCGCCGCTGGGCGCCCCGAAACAGATGGTGATTGCGGGCGAGCTGGCGAAGTTCGAGGTTATCGACGACCACACCGTACGCTTCTCTTGGAACTCTCCGAATCCGCATTTCTTGCCGGCACTGGCCTCCGCAACGCCGCTTTATATCTATCGCCCGGCCCACTACCTAAAACAGTTCCACACGGATTACGCCGACGCGGAAAAACTGGCGGCGATGGTGAAGCAATCAGGCCGTAGGAACTGGGCGGCTCTGCACAACCGACGGGACAATCAGTACAAGAACGACAATCCGAAACTGCCGACACTACAGCCCTGGGTTCTGCGCACCAAGCCACCGGCGCAGCGGTTCATTTTCGAACGGAACCCCTATTACCATCGCATCGACCAGAACGGCCGCCAGCTACCCTACGCCGATCGGGTTGCAATGTCAGTCGCCGCGGCCGGCGTGATCCCGCTGAAGACCGGCGCCGGCGAATCTGATTTTCAGGCGCGCGGCATTGCGTTCAACAACTACACCTTCCTAAAGGAAGCGGAGAAGCGCGAAAATTTCAGAGTCCACTTGTGGCAGACGGCAAAAGGGGCGCACCTGGCCCTTTTCCCAAACATGAACGTCAAGGACGACGTGTGGCGTAAACTGATGCGCGACGTGAAATTCCGGCGTGCGTTGTCTCTTGCGATCAACCGGCACGAAATAAACCAGGTCATCTATTACGGGCTGGCGCTGGAGGGACAGAACACCGTACTGCCGCAAAGCCCGCTGTACAAAAAGGAATACCGCGACGCCTGGGCCAGATTCGATCTGAAGCAGGCAAACGAGCTGCTCGACGGCCTCGGTCTGACGGAGCGGGATTCGCGCGGTGTCCGCCTGCTGCCCGACGGACGGCCGATGGAAATCATCGTCGAGACCGCGGGCGAAGACACCGAACAGACCGACGTGCTGGAACTGATACACGATTCCTGGCTAACGGCGGGGATCAAACTCTTCACGCGCCCGTCGCAGCGCGAAGTTTTCCGCAACCGGATTTTCGCCGGTGAAACGCTAGTTTCGATCTGGTCGGGCCACGAATTCGGCCTCCCCAACGCAAATACCATTCCGAAGGAGTTCGCGCCTACCGACCAGTTGCAACTGCAATGGCCGAAATGGGGACAGTTTTTCCAGACCCGGGCGCGTGCCGGCGAGCGGCCTTCCGACGGTTACGCGCTCGAACTGCTGAAACTCAACCGCGCCTGGGGCTATGCCCGCAGTAATGCGGAACGCCGCGATATCTGGGAGCGAATGCTCGAAATCAATGCCGATCAGATCTATTCGATCGGGCTCGTCGGCGCGGTTCCACAACCGATCGTCGTCAATCGCAATCTGCGCAACGTACCCGAAAAGGGCATTTTCAACTGGAACCCCGGTGCCCATTTCGGCGTCTATATGCCGGACACGTTCTGGTTCGACAACGTCGACCGGCGCCAGGCCAATCGGTAAGGACCGCCAGAATGCTTAAATACCTCGCCCACCGTTTATTGATCATGATCCCCACATTACTGGCGATCAGCCTGATCGTGTTCGTGATCATACAGCTGCCGCCGGGCGACTATCTCACCAGCTACATCAACGAACTGCAGAGCCAGGGCGAAGCCGTGGACGAGGCAAAGATCGCATTCCTCCGCGAACAGTACGGCCTCGACAAACCGTGGTGGCAGCAATACGTGGTGTGGCTGTTTGGCATGCTACAGGGCGATTTCGGATTTTCGTTCGAACACAACCAGCCGGTATCCGAAGTCGTCGGCGACCGGCTTTGGCTCAGCTTTCTGGTATCGTTCACAACAATTCTGTTCACTTGGGCCGTGTCGTTTCCGATCGGCGTCTATTCCGCGACGCACCAGTACTCGTGGGGTGACTACAGCCTGTCGTTTCTCGGCTTTCTCGGCCTTGCGACGCCGAACTTCCTGCTGGCGCTGGTGCTGCTGTATCTTGCCAATCGCTGGTTCGGCACCTCGGTGGGCGGCCTGATGGATGATCAGTTCATCGGCCAAGCATGGAGCTGGGGCAAGTTTGTTTCGGTCCTCGAACATCTATGGGTGCCCGTGGTCGTCATCGGCACGTCCGGTACCGCCGGGATGATCCGGCGCCTGCGAGCCAATCTGCTGGACGAACTGCAGCGCCAATACGTTGTCACCGGCCGGGCCAAGGGCTTGAAACCACGAAAGCTACTGATCAAGTACCCGCTGCGGATGTCGCTGAACCCGTTCATCGCCGATATCGGCAACCTTCTGCCACAGGTGATATCCGGCGCGGTGATCGTGTCTGTGGTCCTGTCGCTGCCGACCACGGGACCGATGCTGCTGCGCGCACTGCAAAGCCAGGATATGTATCTCGCGGGATCGTTCCTGATGTTCCTGTCCCTGCTGACAGTGATCGGCGTCTTTATCTCCGACGTACTGCTGGCGATTCTCGATCCGCGGATCCGGCTCGGCGGGGCGACTACGCGATGAGTAGTCCTTCGCGTTCGGGGTCGGGCGGCGGCGATTTCGGCGACGAGAGCCTCGAACACTGGGTCTCGGACCAGCCGTTCGATCCCCATGTCGCCGAAGCACTGACCCCGGAACAGGAACGCATCTACATGGCGTCGCAATGGCGCATGATGTGGTTGCGCTTCCGCAAACACAAGCTGGCCGTCTGGTCCGGCGCCATCCTGGCCGTTATCTATTTTTCGGTGCTGATCAGCGAATTTATCGCGCCCTACAACATGCACACGCGACACACCGATCACATCTTCGCGCCGCCGCAAACGGTGAACCTGTTTCACGATGGCCGCGTCCGCGCGCCGTTCACCTACGAGCTAAAATACGAGCTCAATATGGAAAACCTAAAACGGGAATACCGAGAAGACTCTAGCCAGATGAATTCGATCCGCTTCTTCTGTCTTGGCGATAGTTATCATTTCTGGGGCCTGATAGAGATGCGTTTCCATCTGATCTGTCCACCGAAAAACGGCACCCTGTTCCTGCTGGGGACCGACCGTCTGGGTAGAGATATGTTTTCCCGGATAGTCATGGGGACCCGGATATCGCTGACGGTAGGGCTAATTGGAATCGTAATCAGCTTTATGCTCGGAATGTTTTTCGGTGGTCTTGCAGGCTATTATGGCGGCTGGGTCGACAATGTCACGCAGCGTATGATCGAGGTCATCCGCTCGTTCCCCGAACTTCCCCTCTGGATGGCGCTATCGGCAGCGCTGCCAGTCACATGGAGCCCAATCCTAATCTATTTCGGTATCACCATCATCCTTGGATTACTAGACTGGACGGGCCTTGCTCGCGCCGTCAGATCGAAGCTTTTATCGGTTCGCGAGGAAGACTTCGTGTCCGCAGCCCGGCTAATGGGTGCTAAGCCGGGGCGTATCATCTGGCGGCACATGATGCCCAGCTTCATGAGCCACCTAATCGCGTCCGCTACCCTATCGATCCCGGCTATGATCCTTGGGGAGACGGCACTCTCGTTCCTTGGTTTGGGACTACGTCCGCCAATTACTAGCTGGGGAGTGCTCTTAGCGGAAGCGCAGAACATCAATGTGGTAGCGCTCTATCCATGGCTGATGCTGCCGGTAGTACCGGTGATCATCGTGATCCTAGCTTTTAATTTCCTTGGCGATGGACTGCGCGACGCGGCCGATCCTTATAAATGAGTTAATCTTTTGCACACGAATTAGTCTGCCAGGCTCACCGCATTGTCCGCTGCGTCGCAGTTTACCTGTCTAGATGCGGGCTACGCCTCGATGAAAAGTTTGGGTTCGCGCCTTCAGACCTGGCGTAGGGCGAAAACCAAAACGGCCGGCTATCCAACACTATCTAATTTGGCCCGCAGCAACACCCTAGCTCGAATAGGGTGCAATCAGCACTCGCGGCATTATTTTGTGCGTTTAACAACACAATTTAGGCGAGCATTATCTTCTTGATAAATATCTCAGCCGTCAGTATTACCACGACGCAGCGAAAAGTCGGGGAGTCTTTATCGATGAATGCAGGCAAAATACTTTTTTCTCAGTTTTTCGTCCGTTCGACTAGTGCGTTGTTGTTGATCCTCCTGCTATTTGGGTTCTGCCCAACCGCTATTGCTCAAACTGCTGGAGATACAATAATTCGACTTAGAGCATTGGCGATTGATACGAACGCTGACGGTACTTCAGCGGAGATGGGCGGAGAAGTTAAAACTGGCAACGATTTAATACCTGAACTCGACATTACATACTTCGTTGCAGACCAGTTTTCTTTTGAAACGATGCTAGGCGTTGCCAAGTACAATGTACAATTGGACGGTTCTGCGCTGGGAAATATGGACGTCGGCACCGTAAAAAAACTGCCGACAGCTTTAACCTTCCAATTTCACCCAGCGGTTTCAGGAAAATTACGTCCGTATATAGGTGCAGGAGCGTCTTACACCATGTTTTTCGACGAAAGGGTGGGCCGGAGCATTACGGATGTCGAGTATCGGGATGAATGGGGGTTTATTTTCCAAGCGGGTATCAACTATTACCTCGATAATAAATTTTCCCTTAACCTGGACGTAAAAAAATACTTTATAGAGACCGATATGAAGATGAACAACGGTACGATTAACGCTCGCAATGTTAGTATAGATCCTCTCATGGTCGGAATAGGTATCGGGATCAATTTTTAAAGGTTGGTTTAGTGGAAAATCACTTCATCAGTTTTAATGATTCCGTTCATCAAAACTATCCTACACAATTCCAGATTGCGCACTTCTACTCGGAGCGCTTAGTCGAGAGCATTGTCGAAAACCACAACTTTATTTTTTCAAAAAATGATAGACCAGATACCGAGTCCTTGGACTGTGTCGTCGACATCGTAAAGAGAATTGTTCCCGTTTTAGAGCGATCGTCTGCGGCATACCACGACATTGAACATACTTTTTATGTCGTAACCTGTGGGCTCGATATAATTAAGGGCCGTTTTATACAGAACGGAGACGTCTCGGAAAAAAATTGGCGCCATTTTGTCGTCGCGCTTCTCTTGCATGACATCGGTTACATACGCAATATCCTAAAAGATGATGAAGATGATTATCAGCTCACCAGTATAAATGGTGAAAAAATCAACCTTACCGAAGAGGATACTGACGCAAAACTTACTAATTTTCACGTATTTAGAGGTACTGTTTTTGCTAGAGATTTCCTTCGACCCTACCGCCTGCTGAAGGGTGAAGTAATCGCAACACTTATTGCGGGGACTGAATTCCCTTTACCGGAAAAATACGAAAGTAATGATTATGATCGCCTCGTCCAGGCCGCCGATTTAATTGGACAGATGGCAGACATATACTACACGTCGAAAACAACCGCTCTCTTTGACGAATTTGAAGAGAATGGATCGCTTGAAAAACTCGACATAAATAGCCCCCGCGACTTAATTGCAAATTATCCTAAATTTTTTTGGAACCTAGTTTTTCCAAATATTCAGCTAGCACTTAAATATTTAAACTGCCACGAAGATGGCCGGATGTGGCTATCTAGCCTTATAGATCAAATATTCTATGAGGAAAATAATGTTTTGTTAAATGAAAAGGCTTCTATACTACTTAGGGAGGTTCTGAGAGTTAAACATTTCGCCCGCAATCACAGTGACAAGCTACAATTACTCGCAGATATATTGAAGAATTACTATAATGCAGAGATTGCGCATGTGTATTCAAAGGGCAATTCGGAAGAAGATAAGCTTACAACTGCAAAAATTTGGAGCTATGAAGACCCAGAGTTCGAGCAATTTCGGGAAGAAACCGAAAAACTCAGCTTTGAGCGAGGGTATGGCATGCCTGGAAAGGCATGGGAAAGCGGCGAAGTACAATGGATCTCAAACCTAGGAGATATGGATCCTAAAAAGTTTCCAAGAGCTGGTGTCTGTAAAAGGCTCGGAATAAAATTTGCCTTTGGCATTCCGTATTACGTGGGCAATAACTGCAATGACGTGATCGAGTTGTTTTCAAAAAAAGCAGCGGAACCAACTGACGCTGACAGAGCGTTTATCAAAATCATAACCTCGACTATCAACAGCTAGCATCATTAAGGTATGCTCGATTTAAGAAAAAATCTTAGCGGAAATGTTCTGGACTCACTCATTTTTGAGTTAGCGAGGGACCTGTATTTCGACGAGGGCGCTTTAAGAAAATCAATTTACGGAATATGGCGGCAACTAGAAGATAATATTCTTACACAAAACGCATTGTTTTTTAATTATCGCTATTCCTTGTACACAATTGATATCTTCAAGAAGCTATTAATACAGCACAGTATATTTCAACAAGCGATACCAATTGAAAACGTCAGAATGTGTTTGGCGATACTTTTCGCCTACCACGCGGCGCGTCGTTTTGAAGGAACTATTCCGGAAAAAAATTTTTCAGAGACTGGCTCTACTAGGTTTGTCCATGATGCGGAGCTAATACCTAATTTGCAGTTCAGAGCCTCCGTACTTTTGTCATCCATTCAGGATCACGGTTACAGTATTTCGGGAAAAATGGTCGATGAAATTTGTAATTCGATAGATCCATTTGAAATACAGCATTCAAGTTATGAGGACCTTGCGGTATTAATAAGAACATCCCTAGTATTGGGTTTATTCGCGTTCCCTGGGCTAGAACACAACCTGCCAAAAATTCGTCAAGACTTCTCCAACGCGTTTTCTAACGAAAAATATGCGTCCAGCACGGTCAAAGATTTGAAGCAGAGCCTGTTAGAGAATTTCTGGTCCCAGCAATACCCCTCTATACTCGTGGGGATTAATTCGTTGAAGGGCGATCGAAACAATTTGATTATCAAGCAAATGACGCACAACCTACAAAAACTGGGCACGTAATAACTGCAGCCGATAATATATGATATGAGTAGTCATAAATGGGTGCTATTTTTTTAGTAACCATAAACTCGTATCTACCGCACCCTCCAATATCGGAAGACTAAAGACCGAGGAAGCATAAAAATCTTCCAGCATCCTCGTCATTACATAGTTTGAGGAAAACAAAAGACGAGCCTGCGCGCTGGCAATTAATGGTGCAATAGCAGATTGTTCATTATACCCCCTCCAATTCCACGCTTCAGGGTACCCATCCGGCAACATCACGTCGTGAATGTGAACAATTACTCCAGAGCAAATGATGTGCCAAATATGATTCAAAAAATAATCAACATCGGAGCCTGGCATAAGAATATGGCTCGAGTCTATAAACAGTACATCACCACGCGTAAGCGCTGAGAATATTGCATCGTCAACTTGTTGGCAGTTTGAGCGGATTTGCACGACATCCAAACCAGATAAGTTTGCACGTGGTTCAGGGTCGATTGAGATAAGTTCGCAATTAAACCCGCCGTCTTGCACTGCCCTAGCAAAAAATCGGGTCGAATGCCCGGAACCAATTTCTACTATACGATCCGGTCGATGTTTCCGCACCATTGTATAAGCGGCGGCGGCATCAAGCCGCGGAAACCATCCTTGCTCCCATCGAGGCTGAGGTGGAGGATCAATCCCAATAGCTGCAAAATCGGCCTTATATGAATCAATCTCATCAAGAAATACCCGAAAGTCGCGCTCCACAGACTTAAAGACGGGTTCAAGCGCCGAATACATATGGGGCGAAGTGACGGTGGAGGCATAACGATAAGGAATAAACCATCCCTTAGACGGCCCCGGTATTACTGTACGCAGAGCCATATAAAAGCGACGAAAGCTTTTAGAAAACGACATGAAATATCTTTATTCTGCTAAGGCGTAAGAACCATGTCTTCACGGGCCACTACCGAACCAGGTAAGAGTGATCCAACTGAGCTGTCTATTACCGCTAACTCACTATCTGACCGTCCTGGTAGGTGGTGGAACACCACTAAGCGTCGTGCGCTTGCCGCGGCACAAAGACGGACACCCTCTTGCCATGTAGAATGACCCCAGCCAACATAGTTAGGGTACTCATCGTCCGTGAAACTGGCGTCATATATTACAATATCAGCGCGTTCAATTAATTTTAAAATGTTTGGGTCGCGGCGACCTTTAAAGTGTTCCGTGTCAGTTACATAGCAAATAGATTTTCCAGAAAACTCCACGCGGTAGCCTACGGCGCCCTGCGGATGATTAAGATTGACAGTTCGAATAATTATTCCTGGTGTTAGAGTAATTACCTGCCCAATCTCAAAATCACTAAAAATAATCTTCGCGCCAAGGTCCTCTATAGAAAGCGGCCAGACAGGAGGGGCCATAAACTTCTCAAAGACATCCTTAATGGGGGACCACCCCTCTCGCTTACCTGCCCATATTTTCAAATGATGTTGATCATCAAATAAAAAATTGAACATCGGAAAACCGTTTATGTGGTCTAAATGGGTGTGGGTTAAGAAAAGATCCACATTCCTCACATTGTCAGCCGAAAGAGTATTGGCGAGACGGCGGATCCCCGTCCCTGCATCAAAAATAAGCACTCTAGAGCCGCATCGTATTTCTACGCAGGGTGTGTTTCCGCCGTAAATGGCCGTATCAGGACCAGGGCAGGGAATTGATCCCCTTACACCCCAAAACCTGACAAAAAAATCGCTATCGACAAACATTAAAGATGCACCATTCGATTTTCAGAACAACCAAAGCCATATAGTCCTCGTCGCAGTGCGCTCACGTTTATGAATTAGCAAACCGCTGGGATAAATGCGCCATGTAGATTTAAAACTTCTCTATAACGTATTAGCCAGAAAAGGTTTTATAAATAAAACTACGGGCTGAGGTTGTTTACCTAAAGCGCTATTGCAGCGGGCAGCGCTCGTGGTGCACTGGAAGCAAAATTGAACACTGGTCGGGTGTGCGTTATGGATCTGATGGAACCTCACTCCAGAATTCGGCGGCTGATGCCGCCGCCGACGAATTAATGACTGAAGCATAAAAAATTCATAAAGTTGGACAAGCACAAAATGGATATGGGATTGAAGGATAAAGTAGCTTGGGTGACTGGGGCTACGGGTGCAATTGGACGTGAAATAGCGCTAGCCTTTGCGCGAGAAGGGGCAAAAATCGCCATATCTGCCAGATCAGAAAGCGCATTAAGGGAACTGGCCGATGAAATCGAACAGGTTGGGAGTGTCGCCCTCGCAATTAGTGTCGACGTTACTAATACCGTAGGCGTTGGGAACGCAGCTGAACAGGTAGTTGCCCAAATGGGTCGGATCGACGTTCTCGCGACCACAGTTGCGGTACCGGCGTTCGGTCCGTTCCTGGAGATCGACGGCAATGTATTTCGCCAGGCATTGGAGGTGAAATACCTCGGATATATAAACTGTTTTCAGGCCGTTCTGCCTCATATGTCGGAGCGCGGATCTGGCGCGATTGTGGCGATTACCGGCACCGGTGGCAAGCAGCCGATTAACATCCATCTGCCAGGGGGCAGCGTAAACGCAGCGCTTAACCTGATACTGAAAGGGCTCGCCAACGAATATGGGCCCCAAAACATCCGTGTCAACGCGGCGTCGCCCGGTCCGATCATGTCGGAAAGGCAGCAGCAGATGATAGATGCGGGCATGGGTAATCCGGCAAAAGGCGTGCCGCTGGGCAGGCTAGGCGAGGCCGTAGAGGTAGCGGATGCGGTGGTGTTTCTCGCCAGCGAACGGGCAGCTTATATCACCGGGCAAGTTCTGTCGCTGGACGGCGGAGGCATTAAGGCTCTCTAGGGATTTAAGCGAGCAGCAAAATAAGTCTAGCGAAAGCAGGACTCGGCCGGTAACGCCTTATGGCATCAGCCGGTATCCGCCCGGCTCGGTTATCAGTATCTTAGCATTCGACGGATCGCGTTCGATTTTCTGTCGAAGACGGTAGACGTGGGTTTCCAGCGTGTGCGTGGTGACACCGGAATCATATCCCCACACCTCGTTAAGCAGGACATCACGGCCGATAACTGTCTCTCCGGCCTGGAAGAGATACTTCAGGATCGCGGTTTCCTTCTCCGTTAGCCTGATTTTGCGGTCACCGTTTGCGGTATCGATCACGATCTTTGCAGCTGGGCGAAACGTGTAGGGACCAATGGTGAGGATCGCGCCTTCACTGCGATCGTACTGGCGCAGCTGAGCGTGGATACGGGCCAGCAGCAAACCCATTTTGAACGGTTTAGTCACGTAGTCGTTGGCGCCCCAATCCAGACTCAGAACGGTGTCGGCCTCGGTATCTGCACCGGTTAGCATAATAACCGGCGCATTAATCCCGGCACGGCGCATCAGCTTGCACACATCAAGACCATTCATGTCCGGCAGAGCGGCATCTAGAATAATTATTTCGTGGATGGAAGCCTTCGCCAATTTCAGCGCCTCCGCAGCCCTTGCCGCCTCCTCAACGAAAAATTCCTCCTGTAACTGATCCCGAAGTGTTTCTCTGATAGCGTCGTCATCTTCGACCAGAAGAAGCCTTTTCCCGTTGACCATATAACGTTGGTGTCCTCTCGGTTTGGGGCCCAACGCAGGGCCGGTGATTAAAAATGTTGGAGCCTTTTTAGCCCGGATCATGCAGACCCGGAAAAGTCATTAACACTTTATCGTATGTTGCTTAACACGTTAGCCGGAGATTTCTGCGAGTAAAGACACCGACATTACAGGCTAATCCCAGCCGGCCGAGTGTCTACACTATAGAATTTGTTGAGTATCGAAAAACAGAATCACCGCATATCGACTGCTACCAATCATTTCGTGCGTAATAACGAAAGACTAGATTAGCTGCGGCCCCAATTTTATTCGCGGGCAATTTATAGTGGCCATGTTAACGCCTCGGCCATCAGCCATCATGGAATGCTGAAAGATCAAAGAAAAACTGCCCGGCTCGCAGAAATACGACCTTCATCTTCGGCTGTTTCGCCAGCGGTCACGTTGACCCTCAGCATCGCTTAAAAGCTCGCCCAAGAGATAAATCATGCCTTTGGCCCCTCAGAGCTAATATGCTGGAAAGACCTCGACCCGGTTCGACCTTCCAAATCGCCCAGAAGGGCGCCAACACCAAAAGCGCACCGAAGACAGTTTTTTCGGCAGTCTTGGCACCTTATAAACAGATATGGATCTTATAGTTTCTGAAACTGGGCAGGCGCATTTTGGTGGCGTTGTTTATCGCTGTGCCGTCGGTCGCAGCGGCATCCGACCGGATAAGACGGAGGGCGACGGGGCCAGCCCTGCGGGATGCTTTGCACTCTCCCGGGTCATGTATCGGCAAGACCGGCTGAATAAACCGAATACGATTCTGCCACGAGAACCCATCGAACCATCCGACGGCTGGTGCGATGCTCCAGACGATCCAGCCTATAACAGCGCGATAACTCTGCCTTATCCAGGTCGCTGCGAACGCCTTTTCCGGGACGACGGGCTTTACGATATAATCGTGGTGACCGGCCATAATACTAACCCGGTGGTGCCGTACGCCGGCAGTGCGGTTTTCGTCCACGTTGCAGGCGGACCCAAATATCCTCCGACCGAAGGCTGCATCGCCTTTGCAATGGAAGACCTGCTGAACATCCTCGAACTCTGGCGCCCGGAAACAGATCGCCTAGTCATCGGTTGATCAAGATTTAGGGATGCATTAGCCGCTTTACGGGCGGGACCCAAAAATCGCTGTCCCGACCCGGACTTCAGTTGCGCCCAAGCGGACTGCAGTAGGGTAGTCGGCGGACATGCCCATGCTCAGCCGGCCGAGCCCGTTTCTCTCAGCGATTGCACCCAGCAGGGCAAAATGCAGGGCAGGATTTTCGTCAATCGGCGGGATGCACATCAGGCCAATGACAGGCAGATCGTAATCGCCCCGGCATTTTTTGATGAAGGCATCCACTTCGGCCGGCAGAACGCCAGCTTTTTGGGGTTCTTCTCCCGTGTTGACTTGGACGAATAGATTGGGGCGGCGGTTTTGTCGATCCATCTCCCGTGCCAAGGCTCCCGCAAGTTTTTCGCGGTCAAGGGTTTGAATGACGTCGAAGAGCCCAACGGCATTCACTGCTTTGTTCGACTGGAGTCGTCCGATGAGGTGGACAGAGCAATCAGGATATGAAGCTTGAAGCGACGGCCATTTACTCTGGGCCTCCTGGACCCGGTTTTCTCCAAACACACGGTGGCCCGCCCTCAAAGCTAGCTCTGCGAATTCTGCAGGGTGTGATTTGGAGACTGCGACAAGCGAGACGGTATCCGGGTTTCGACCGACTTCCTCGGCGGCAGCCTCGATTTCACCGCGAACCGCCAGCAAATTTTCTGAGATATCTGGTTCTAGAGCCATTGATCTGAATATAGATACATTTTCGGCCCCGTGAAGACACACATGGTCGGGTGCCGCCCGAGACGATAGAACTTTACCAATCGGCCTAGTCAGAAATATTCCGCTCTTTTTGGTCGATTGTCTTGTCTATGGGCGGGTCAATAGGAAAATTATGATAGTTAGCTGAAAGGAAAAAGCGACGGTCTGAAGGCAGCAACAAGTGAGTGATGGAGCATAACGAAAGCGTTCGGACATAAAAAAGGGGCGGCCTAAGCCGCCCCTTAGATCTTAAACGTCCGTTAGATCAGAACTTGACCTTGAGGGACGTAACCAGCGCTTCACCGCTGTTCGAGTTAGCATCGGCCGCGCCGGCTGCACCGTCCTCGAAGTCAGCGATGATCGCGGACAGGCTCCAGCTAACTCCTGGGCCCAGATTCCGGCGAAACGCAAAGACCGCAGCTTCAGTTTCGTCACCATCACCAGCACCAGCTGCCGTAGTGGCATTACCTTCAGCTTTCAGGTAGCTCACGCTGACGGCATTCGCGCCGAAGAAGTAACTTGCACCAAGTTCCATCGACTCGACGCCGGCAACAGTGGTGACATTGTTGGCGGTGGTTTCTTGGCTAGAACGGTCGACATAGCTTGCCGCAACCCGGAAGCCAGCAACGTCTACCTTGGCAGCAATACCCCAAACTTCGGGATCCGTTGTGCCAGCGGTGGATTCCGACATGTCGTTGTAACCAGCGGCAACACCAACTTTTGCTCCGTCGAACTTGCCGACGTAGTTAATGCCGATTGACCAACCTTCGTGATCAGAAGTCTTTAGTTCGCGAGGGTTGTTGTCTTCGTTGCTTGACGGATGGTAGGAAACACCAAGTTGGACACCGGAAAACCGCGGAGTGTAGTAGCCTACCGCTTCACCATCCGAGGTCAGGTCGACACGATGAACCGTGCTGGTGGAAACATTGGCCGCGCTGCGCTGAACCCATTCTTGGGTGTCGAAGCCGAGGCTCTGGCCAACGCTGTTAGCGTATGAACCCATGTAACCCGTGGTCATTGCCTGCGCGGCACCGTCCATCGAACCCAAGCGGAGTTCACCGAAGGAACCGGAAACACGCATCCAGTTTTCGTCAATGGTATCGCCGGTGGTGTTACCTTCGAGCTCCGTCCGGGTGGAAATCTTGATGCCATTGTCTAGTGTGACTGAGCCTTTAAAGTGAATTTCCGTATCGGAAATCTGGTCCCAGCCAACACGGGCACCGTTCACGCCGTCGAAGTCTGCGGAGTTTTCGCCAACACCGAAAATCTGTTCAGTGCTGCCGCCGAGCGAAAGTTTCGGTTTAGCCAGAGCCGGGCCGGAGATGGCCAGAACACCGGCAGCTACCATAGCGGTAGTCGTCAGTAATTGCTTTTTCATTTTTTCCCTCCAAAAGGAAATTTTCAGTTTGTGATCCATCGCCTCATGCGGCGGAGCACCTAAGCCTTTGCCTGAGGGCTCCAGCTTTTGACGTAAGACTTCTTCGAGAACGATAAATATCTCCTCGAATAAGTGTAAGGTTTGTACAAGAGGAGTTTAACAGTTTCAATAAAATGAAACGGGTGTGACAAGAAAACATAGGGCTGTGTTATTTTTGTCACATATGATAAGTGCGTTTTGTTAGAGGACATACGCACTGGTGGTGGGCGGGTGGTAAATATATCACTATTATTCCGTGTGTTCCCATATCTCAATGCGGCTGGGAGGTCGGCCAAGCTTAGCGAATACAAAGAACCGATGGGGCCGGTGCGAGACCGCTTCTTACCGTGGCCTCGCGGGCCGATTGCGTGTATAAAAATCAAACAATACTGATGTCACCGGGTGATATATGCACTTGATCTGACAGCTGAATATCGAGCGGAGCCGATGGGATGAAGTTAAACATGTGGGCAAGCACCCTTCTATTGATGGGATTCTTTGCACTCGCAGCCTGCGAAAACGTGATCGCTCCTATGGATGACCCCGACACACCCGAGCCAGGTCAGTCCAACAGAGACTATGACCAACCTGAGGGATCAATCTTAGGCGGCGACGGGCTAGATCTTCGGAGTCTGTTTGGCGGCGGAGCCAACCGCGGAAGTGGAAGTGGAGGCGGAGGCGGAATTGGCGTAAACAGCTACCTTTGGCGAGCTTCGCTTGACACCATTTCTTTTATGCCGCTGGTATCAGCGGACCCGTTTGGTGGGGTAATCATAACCGATTGGTTCACCCCTCTCGAAACACCAGACGAACGCTTCAAGATAACCGTCTACATTCTCGACCGCCAGCTTCGGGCCGACGGCATCCGGGTCGCCCTTTTCCGCCAGAACCGCGGAAACGGACAGTGGGCCAACGCGAAGATCGGCAAGAAAACCGTCACCAAACTGGAAAACCAAATACTGACCCGCGCCCGACAACTCCGCCTCGCAGCAAAGCCAGACTTGAACTGAACTGCCGCTCCCGAAACACGCGGGCAATCGTGCGCCTAAACGCCAGATATTTGAATTGGGCGCGATTTTGCGTATAAGGCGATCCACGAACGAGCCGGCGCGCCCCGCGCTCCACCATCGGCTCCGGCTCGTCTGCAACTGTCTGGAAACCGCTCCCAATGTCTGTTGACGAAAAGCTTTCGCGCTACGCATTTAAAGCCTCCGAAGACCGCTGGCAGGCAGCCTGGGAGGACCGTCAGTGTTTTTCCGCAGGCGAGGACCGCGACCGCCCCAAATACTACGTCCTAGAAATGTTCCCGTATCCGTCGGGTCGCATTCACATGGGACATGTGCGGAACTATACGATGGGCGACGTAGTCGCGCGCTATAAACGTGCGCGCGGTTTCAACGTTCTGCACCCGATGGGCTGGGACGCATTCGGGATGCCGGCAGAAAACGCCGCCATGGAAAAAAAGGTACATCCTGCCGAATGGACATACGCCAACATCGACACCATGCGTCGCCAGTTGAAGATGATGGGGCTGTCGATCGACTGGTCGCGCGAAATAGCGACCTGTCATCCGGATTATTACCGGCACGAACAACAGATGTTTCTGGATTTTCTGGAAGCCGGTCTAATCGAACAGCGCGAGGGCTGGGTTAATTGGGATCCGGTCGACCGGACCGTCCTGGCCAACGAGCAGGTCATCGACGGCAAAGGCTGGCGGTCGGGCGCGCCGGTCGAAAAGCGCCGGCTGTCGCAATGGTTCTTTAAAATCACCGACTACGCGCAAGACCTTCTGGATGCACTGGATACGCTCGGCCGGTGGCCAGAAAAAGTCCGGCTTATGCAGTCCAACTGGATCGGCCGATCGGAAGGCCTGAGAATATCTTTCGAACTGGAGGACCGCGACGATCGGCTGGAGGTTTACACAACCCGTCCCGATACGATTTTCGGCGCCAGCTTCTGCGCGATTTCGCCGGAGCACCCGGTGGCCGCGCAACTAGCGGCTGACAGTGCAGTGCTGACCGAATTCATCGAGGAATGCGGCAAGCTGGGCACGTCTGAAGCAGTGATCGAACAGGCCGAGAAAATCGGCTTCGACACCGGGCTTCGAGCCCGCCATCCATTTGTCAACGGCAAGACCCTGCCGGTATACGTTGCCAATTTCATTCTTATGGAATACGGCACCGGTGCGATTTTCGGCTGTCCCGCCCACGACCAGCGGGATCTCGACTTCGCGCGGAAATACGATCTCGACGTGCTGCCGGTCGTCGTGCCGAAAGATACCGAAGATTTCGTGATCGGGGATGAGGCCTATACGGGGTCCGGCAGGCTCACGAATTCCGACTTTCTAGACGGGTTAGATGTTGAAGCCGCAAAATCCGAGATTGCCAATCGCATCGAAGCCGCCGGCCATGGCACCCGAGAAGTAAATTTCCGTCTCCGAGACTGGGGTATTTCCCGACAACGCTACTGGGGTTGCCCGATCCCGGTTGTCCATTGTGACGATTGCGGAGTGGTGCCGTTAACAGCAGCCGATTTACCGGTTGTGCTCCCGGACGACGTCAGCTTCGATCGGCCTGGTAATCCGCTGGACCGTCATGAGGTATGGAAGGCGGTGGACTGCCCGAAATGCGGAAAGCCCGCCACCCGAGAAACGGACACCTTCGATACATTTGTGGATTCGTCATGGTACTTCGCGCGCTTCACCGCGCCCCAGGCTGATGCGCCTACAGACCGCAATGCCGCTGATTACTGGCTGCCTGTAGACCAATACATAGGGGGGATTGAACACGCTATCCTGCATTTGCTCTATTCGCGTTTCTTCATGCGCGCGATGACGAAGACCGGACACGCTGGGATGGACGAGCCCATCGCAGGGCTGTTTACGCAGGGCATGATCTGTCACGAAACCTACCAGACGGAAGCCGGCGAATGGGTCGAGCCGGCCAATATTGTGGAAGGTGACGGCAACACCTTCATCCATGCAGAAACGGGCGAACCGCTAACCGTCGGCCGCTCAGAAAAGATGTCGAAGTCGAAGAAAAACGTTATCGACCCGGAAGACATCATCAAAACATACGGCGCTGACACAGCGCGCTGGTTTATGCTGTCGGACAGCCCGCCTGACCGCGATCTTGACTGGACGGAAGCCGGCATCACAGGGGCCTGGCGGTTCGCCAACCGGCTTTGGCGGCTAGTAGAAAATTCTGCAGACTCTCTTCCGACAGAGCCGACAATCAGCGAAAACGCCGAAATCCGAAGGGCCATTCACGCTGCGATCGCCGGCGTAACGGAAGATTTAGAAGCTTTCCACTTCAACCGTTCCGTCGCCCGTATACACGAACTGGTAAATACCCTGTCCGACCTGGAACCGAAGACCGACGGGGACGTATTGCACGAAGGGCTTGAAGCAGTCACGCGGCTGATCGGTCCAATGATGCCCCATCTGGCGGAAGAGTTGTGGAAAATGCTGGGCCACGAAACGCTTGTGGCCGAATCCGACTGGCCAGCATTCGACGCAAGCCTCTTGGTCCAAGAAACAGTCAAGATAGCCGTACAGGTACGGGGAAAAATGCGCGGAACGATCGAAATCGCCAACGATGCCGACCAGGCCGTGGCGGAAGCTGCAGCGATGGCACTGCCGACAGTTACCGCAGCGCTTGATGGCGATGAGATCAAAAAAATCATTTACGTCCCCAACCGGATCATCAATGTCATTCATTAACCGGTATGCCGCCAAGGCTTCCCGGCGATGCGCCTTTGCCGTCGCAGGGGCGGCCCTGATGTTTGTCGCAGGATGCGGTTTCCAGCCGATCCACGGAGAACGATCGTCGGCATCAAACGCCGGTCTCGCAAATTTCGATATCGCGCTTATCGCCGATCGTACCGGGCAGATGATGCGAAACGAGCTGTTGCAGCAGATGCAACCTCGCGGCGCCGTTCCATCGCCGCGGTTCGTTCTTGGCGTCAAACTGACGGAGTCGCTCACGGATCTAGCCATCCGCAAGGACAATGTCGCGACCCGGGCTAACCTGAAGTTGATCGCACAGTTTTCGGTCGTCAGCCGGTCCGGTGGCAGCCTGCTGTTTTCGGGGCAGGCCCGGTCGGTCAACAGCTACAACATTCTGACATCGGATTTTGCAACGCTGAGCGCGCGCGCCGATGCGCGAAGTCGCGCTGTTCGCCAGCTGGCCCTCGACATAAAGGAACGGCTTGCTGTTTGGCTTGTTCAAACGGGGGGGCGGGCGGTCACAAGATGAAGGTACCCGTGGCCCGCGCAGACGCCTTCGCGGCAGCGCCGCCGGATGACATCCGGGGGTTGTTGATTTATGGCCCCGACCTTGGACTTGTCCGCGAGCGGGCAGAGACAGCAGCCAAAGCCATCGCCGGAAGCCTCTCCGATCCATTCAACAATGTTGAATTCACACCAGCGGCGCTGCGTGAAGAGCCGTCCCGACTGACGGATGAAGCCTGCGCGCTGTCGATGATGGGCGGGCGCCGGGTGGTCCGTCTGAGGGAAGCGACGGATGCCGTTGCAGGAGCCGCGACCGATGCTTTAGCGGCCGACGGCGAGGCGCTGATTATTGTCGAAGCAGGCGATCTCAATCCCCGCTCCAAGCTGCGCAGCCTGTTTGAAAAGACCGACGGAGCCGCAGCGATTCCCTGCTATATGGACGGCGGCGCCGGTCTGGACGACCTGGTACGAAAATCGCTTAACGATGCCGGACTAAGAGCGGATGCCGGCGTGGTATCGTGGATTTCGGGAAATCTAGGGTCCGACCGGATGGTCAGCCGGATGGAGCTGGACAAACTGGCTCTCTATGCGGCGGGGCAGTCGGAGATTACGCTTGAGGACGCACAGGCGGTGATCGGCGACGCCGCCGCTGTAACCCTAGACGATGTGGTTTTCGCAGCAGCCGGAGGAAACCTGAAGGGATTGACGGTCGCGTTGGCGCGGGCACGGTTCGAGGGGGTTGCGGCGGTTTCCATCCTACGCGCGGCAAGCCGCCATCTCTCGCGACTGGAAGAAGCGGTGACAGCAATGACAGCCGGCGCAGCGCCGGATCAGGCAATGAAAGGCCTGCGCCCGCCGGTCTTCTTCAAACAGCAAACCGGGTTCAAAAATCAGCTACAGCGCTGGCGGCCCCAGACGCTGACCCGCGCACGCTCAGAACTAATCCAGGCCGAGATCGACTGTAAGTCGACCGGCATGCCAGATGACGCTGTATGCGAACGGGCACTCATGCGCCTTGCCGCGATGGCGGGGGCCAGAATTCCCAGGTAGCCACGCCCGTCTCCGGTTTCAGTCACGGTTTTCCAGAACCGGCATGGCCCGGAACAACCAAATCGCCGCTAGGGTCTTGATCAAGCACGGGACAAGGGCATAGACCGCAGCCAGCGACTGTCCGACGCCCGCCGCCATCGGTTGTCCGGGCTGGTAGCCGAGTATGCCCAGCGCCGGAAGTGACAATCCGGTCGCCAGGGCGAACGCAGATTTTGCGCAAAAAGCGTTGGCGGCGAAGTAGCGCGCCGCACGTGGCTGATCTCCCGCGGCATGGAGCCGGTCGGCAACGATGGCCGGTGGAATCGCCAGATCAGCGCCCAGCGCACTGCCCGAAAGAATGCAGATCACCGCGAATGGTAGGATGTCACCCGCGGATAGCGTGAATGCCCATAAAAAAGTCGCCACCGCCAGCACCATGCTGATCGCCCAGGCCTTCGCCTTTCCGGTGCGTACTGCGATCCTCTGCCAGACTGGTAGTAACAGGGCGCCGCTGAGAAAGTAGATCACCAAAAACAGGCCAGTAGACTGCTCTGCCTCTAGCCGGTCGCGGATATAGAAAAGCACCAGAACGGCGGGAATGGCGCTTGCCAGACTGCTGACAAAGAAGACCCCATAGAATCGGCGCGCCCAAGGGTCACGCAGCAATCCTATCAGCCCAGGCGCTGCAACAACGGCTGACGGATGCTTGGCCGCAGCAGGTCCGGCCGCGCGATACCAGCAAAGGAACAGCCAGACACCCACCAAAAAAACCGGAGGCAGGAGAATGCTCAACAGACTGAAGCTCTGGGCAGGGTCGGATCTGGCCTGCAGAATTGCCGGCAGGATAGACGCCGTTAGAACACCCAGCAGGCCGAATGCTTCGCGTATGCCGGTCACCTTGGTGCGGTCCCTAAGCGGCACCTCCCACAGACCGCCGAGTGCCTGATAATTAATCGTGACGATGCTAAATCCGGTGGTGCACAGAAAAACGCATAACGCGAACCAGACAAGCGTCAGCCCGTCGGGCAGCGGCGAGACCGCAGGATTGAACAGTCCCGCGAAACCAACGAGTAAAAGAACGGTCCCGGCGAAGACGATTTCAAGCCGGTATGCCGAATACCGGTCGCTAAGCGCACCAATCAGGGGATCCTGAAAAGCATCGACCACGCGGAGCGCCAGAAGTACGGTCCCTAGCACGGCAATGGGCTGAAGCAGCGCGGTCGCGTAAAAATCGGGAGCGTGTAGATACAGCGGCAAGCCCGCAAAGGAGAGTGGCAGCGCGAGAGCGCCATAGAGAAAAAGTTGCGGCCGGTCAGGCGGGGCCGCGGACATACCGGTTAAAATTCGCCCAGTAGGGCGCGCCGCAATGCCGGTTCAGACGTTTTCTCGCCGAGCCAGATATCGAAGAACGGGCGGGTAAAAGACGGATCATTGATCTCGCCTATCTTCGTGCCGTTGCGATAGAAGATCGTTTTACCATCTGAGGCACGGACGCCGGTCAGGCGGGTACCTTTCGAGACGTCGGGAAATATTGCCAGTAACCTGGTTCGCCATTTTGCCAGGGTCTTTTCATCGGAAAACCCCTGCCCGCGCATTTCCGAAATCGTCCGGTCGGCGATATCGGCCCCCGCGAAATCGCGAAGATAATTGAGCGTAAGTGCAAAAGGGGCATCGTGACGCCAGCCCGCCGGAGTTGCGAACAGTTCTACGCGATAAACATCCCAGAACAGGTACTTGAGCACAGCTTCGCCGACCTTCTGCGGATTTGCGATGTGGCGTGCAGCTGTCGACATTGCGGTATCTGCGATTGCAGGCCCCGGCAGAATACCCAGCACAACGAGCATCACCGGCAGCATCCGGCGGTCAGGCATGGCGCAGCTCCACCTGCATCACGTCAGTGCGACCGCTGCGAAACGCCCCTGAACACGAAGCTAAATAAAACCGCCAAAGTCGGATAAACCCGTCGTCAAAGCCCAGGTCCCGCACCTGTTGCCGTTTGCGCCCGAATGTCGCGAGCCAACGATCAAGCGTTTCGGCGTAATCTCTCCCGAATTTATAGGTATCGGCGATCCGAAATCCGGCGCGCGACGCCTCTTCTCTAAAGCGCCTCTCGCTGGGCAAAAGCCCGCCTGGAAAAATGCAGTCTCGGATCGCATCGCCGCCACGTCGATAGTCTTCGAAATAATCGTCGTCGATAGTAATTGTCTGGATCACGGCTGTACCGCCGATGTCGAGCTGCGCTTTCAGCTGGTCGAAGTAGGTTTTCCAATAACGTTCCCCAACGGCCTCGAACATCTCGATCGACACTATCGATCCGAACTTCCCGCGCGGTTCACGGTAATCCTCGAGCCGGATGTCTACCTGTGCGCCGGCCGTCTTCAACCGTTTCCGGGCGTATTCCGCCTGCGCCGCGGAAATCGTCAGCCCGGTAACGCGATAGTCACGGGCAGAGATGGCGCGGTCGGCAAAACCGCCCCAGCCGCAACCGATTTCCAGAACGTCTTCCGAGCGACCATTGAGACGGTCAAGAATGCGGTCGTACTTTGCCAGCTGGCCCTGCTCTGTAGATTGCCCAGGCTGTGAAAAGACAGCCGATGAATAGGTCATCGTGGGGTCCAGCCACAGCGCATAGAAATCGTTGCCGAGATCATAGTGAGCATGAATGTTCGTTCTGGCGCGTCGGCGGGTATTTGGTCGCAATTGCCCGGCGAGCCAAATAAACGACCGTTTCAGCTGATTGCCGGAAACCAGGCTGCCGAGGGCATCATCGTTCCTGAACGCGAAATCGACCAGTGCGCCGATATCGTCACTGTCCCATTTTCCAACCTGGTAATCGCGCGCAAACGCCGTGTCGCCGCCGATCGCCATGTTCCACAACACGTCGGGGGCATGAATGCAGAGATGCGCAGCAGGCCCGGGGGCGCGCCCCACAAAGTCGTAGCTTCGCCCGTTATGGAGTTCAATCCGAATGGATCCGAATTCGATTGCTTCCAGGGTTTTCAGGACTGTTTCGTCGGTTTTCTTGTAAAGCATGTCGCTACGCCTCGTCTTTGTGCCCCAGACGCGCATCGGTTTGCGTGCCTATCAGACACCGGTACGCCGAAAGAATGGTGTCGGATTATGTTCCTTGAAGGTTAGTATCAGATTATGTTTTTTGGAAGTTATTTGACCGTCGATAGGCGGCGCAAGGCGCTAGACGGCCCAATCGGGCGAAGCCCCTAGCCCCGATGCAACACGCACCGCGCTCCAAAGACCGTCTTCATGGAAACCGTTGCGCTGCCAGGCGCCGCAGAACCAAGTGTTCCGGCCACCCTGAATATCTTGGATCCTCTCCTGCACGGCCACGGCAGCACTGTCGAATACCGGATGTTCAAATTCGAACGTGTCGTAAACCAATCCGGGGTTCAGCGGCCGCACGGGATTGAGCGTCTCGATCAGCGGAAACCCCCGGTCGAGGGATTGCAGCCGGTTCATCCAGTAATTCATCGTAATGTCGGGCGCAGCCCGGTCATGGTGTTCCATAAGGTAGGTCCAGCTGGACCATGCCGCACGTCGCCGGGGCATGAGGGACGTGTCGCCATGCAGGACCGTGCGGTTTCTTTGGAAGCCGAAAGCTGAGAGAATATCCCGCTCCGCCTTAGTCGGATTTTCGAGAAGTGCAAGCGCTTGGTCGGCGTGACACGCTAGGACCACTTGATCAAAGGCGTAGCGCGCGCCGTCTTCCGCGGTGACAAAACAGTTGCCTCCGGCCGCCCTATCGGACCGTTCGACCCGCGCCGCGCCCGACCGCACAATTCGGCCCGAGAAAGCCCCGGTCAGTCGGCGAACATATTCGTGTGATCCGCCCGTGATCGTGTACCATTGCGGCTGGTCGTTCAGGCTAAGCAGTCCGTGATTTTTGAAGAACCGGACAAAGGTAGCTGCAGGAAATGCCAGCATTTTTTCCGGCGGGCAGCTCCATATCGCACTGCCCATCGGCATCAGGAAAAAGCGCCGGAACCAGTCGCCCATCTTCAGCTCATCCAGGCATTGCCCAAGCGTGACGTCGGTACCGCGGTCGAGATACCCCGGCGCCTCGCGAAAGAATTTCAGGACGTCACCCATCATCCGCCAATAGGTCGGGCGCAGGACATTTCGTTTCTGGGCGAAGATATTCCACGGCTTCGGCGTACCGTATTCGAGCCAGCCATCATCCACAGTGAGGCCGAACGACATGTCAGACTTCTGAACCGGTACTCCCAGCTCGGCGAACAGTTGCGCCAGCAGCGGATAGTTCCGGTAGTTGAACACGATAAAGCCGGTATCGACCGGGATATCGGCATTCGCACCGTCTGGGCGGACCGTCACCGTGCGAGTATGGCCACCTAGGTAATCGTTCTTTTCGAAAAGCGTGACGTGGTGGACCCGGTCGAGGAGATAGGCGGCGGCCAAACCAGAAATACCGCTGCCGATGACGGCTATTTTCATTCGAATTCTCTAGTGAATTGACGGATATACGCCGCCATGACCGGTATTGGATTTCTCGATCATACACTTTGGCCGCCG
>DKQG01000017.1:0-26537 GCA_002471575.1 Alphaproteobacteria bacterium UBA7314
GAGCCGGTTCTGGGGCGTTTGAGTTCATTCGGCAGGGGTCAGGCCGAAAGCCGGGGGCGGCTGAGGCCATTTTTTTTGCCCAAAATTCGAGAACTCGCGATGCAGCTCTTCAAGGGCAGAGTTAAGTATGCGTGAAATTCCGCTTTTTGGTGTACAGCCTACCATGATGAATCCTCCCAGGCGCGGGAGTATGGGATCAGTTGTCTCGGATATCGATTGTTTAAGTCGTTTTGGTCGGCGTTCGAAGTTTTCGTTGCGGGCTTTTTCTCGCCGCTTCAAACGTGTCTGCCGCCATTGTCTTTCAGGACAATTTCGCCGCTGAGAGCCCGGGTTCGCTCCTGAATTGCACTGCCTTTGCGAACTCGGACGTTTCCACGGGCGACGTCAATATTATCGCCCATCTCGGATTTGGCATTGCGTGTGCCAGCGGCTTCGGTTCATGCCTCGACATGGACAGTGCCACTGACTAGGTCAGCACGCTTAAAAGCATCCCTCTCATCGTGGCGGCGCTAATATTCTTAGCTTCGATGTGCCGGCCAATCTACGGCGCGACCCGCAGGATGTGTCGTCCGTCTTGTTCGGCGATCTGACCGTAACCATCACACTTTCCGCAGGTGAACCATATCAGCCGATAAACCGGAATATGACCGTCGGGGGAGGCAACGCGAATACCATTTTCGCGCGCTGGAACATCGGACACGATTGGCTCGGAATTATCCTCGACAACGTCCCGGCAGAGACAAGCGAGACCTTATCGATCCGCGCGCCTGCCGCGGGGGCCTTTATCGCGTTCGGGGTTTTCTTCCCAGCGAGACGCCGAACCTAATCGGGCAGGACAATTTTTCGGAACGAGCGGTCGCGTTTGAGGTGCCATTCGCGGCTTAGGGCGTCGCCCCGGGTCTTGAATTTTTCTGCGTAAAGCAGCTCCCAGGTTCTGCCTCGGGTCGATTTTGCGCCCTTGCCGGTATTATGTGCCGCCAGCCGCATGTCCAGATCTATGGTCCAGCCGACATAAGTACGCCATGTTCCCCCGTCCCGGCTGCCCAAGATATAGACGTAGCTGGAAGCAGTTTCGGTCAAACGGCCGATATCCGGTTAGGCGACTTTTCTATGCGCGGGCTTCTTCAGCAATCCCGCCCGCTTCAGCACGCCGTCCAGCCGCTTTTCGAGCTTCTTCGTCGCCGGTGCCATTGGCAGGCGATGTTCGTTCTTCGGCATGATACCAAGTTTTTTCATCATGTATTTGATGGCGATCGGGTTCGTGTCGAAAAAAACGGCCTGATTGATCTCGAACAGGTCGTAGTGGAGTTTCTGCGCTTTCTTCAGATCGCCGGCCCAGACTGCCTCGCACATCCTGGCAAGCTTCTTGGGTTGCAGATTGCCGACGGCATTCATGAGACCGCAGGCGCCGACCGCCATCATCGGATAAGACAAATCTTCCAAGCCGACGAAAATACGGAAATCCATTCCGAAATGGTCCAGGCATTCAGACGCGAAGCCGAGATCATCGACGGCATGTTTCATACCTACGAAGTTGGGGCATGCTTTTGAAATTTTATCCAGAGTATCGAGCGAAACCGAGACCGCCGCCCTCCCGGGAATGTGATAGATCATCCAGGGCAGCGAGGTCTGTTTCCCCAGCTTCTTGTAGTACTCCACCAGTCCCCGCTGAGGCGGGCGGGTGTAGTAGGGGGTGACAATCAGAATCGCATCGGCCCCCGCTTTCTCGGCGTGCTCCGTCAAGGCTGATGTTTCATGAAGGTTCTGAGAGCCGGTTGCCGCGACGATGGGCAGTTTCCCGGCGCAGGCCTCGATCGCGACATCTACGACGCGGTTGCGTTCTTCCACTGTAAGCGACGCCGGTTCCGACGTGGTGCCGTTGACCAGTATTCCGTGAGAGCCGTTTCTGACCTGGAACTCGACAAGACCGGCATAAGCATCGTAATCGACCCTGCCGTTCCGGAACGGAGTAATCAGTGGCGGGATGGAACCGCGAAGGAAGGTTTTAGGTAGTTTCATCATGGTCGTCTGTCTCCCCATAGCAGTTTGTCATCCCGGATTTGTTCCGGGATCCATTTGTCGTAGATTGATTGATGTTCGGATCCCGACACAAGGCCGGGGTAACAGGATTTTCGCAGCTACTCGCCTGCCTCGCGCAGTTCTTCCGCATTGGTCTCGAAGCCTGAATTTGCCCCCAGAACCGACCAGGGCCGTTTCAGGTCTTCCTGCCACAGCAGGCTTTCCATGAAGATATTCAGCGGCTGGTCCTGGATGGTAAGTTCGTAGACAGGCTCGTCATAGGACGCATGGTTGTGTACGCCCCATCCCGGCGCCGACAGCATTAGGTCACCGGCTTTCCATTCGTAGACCTTGCCTTCGACCGTAGATCGCCCGGTACCGTGAAAATAATAGTTCATCGCGGACGACACATGCCGGTGCGGCTTGTCGACGATTTTCGGCGGACGCACTGTCATTGTGGCGAAGAAATTGGGCGTCGTGCCATTGAAACGCGTTGTCATCGGGTTGAACAGCAGATAGAGCCGTCGCCCGACGTAGTCGGAACCGAGCGCTGTCAGCTTGTCTAACTCCGCCTTCACTTCCTTCCACGGCCAGTGCAGCGCCTTGGAGTCCACCGATTCCGGGTTGATTAGCGTCTCGTAGGGCATCAGCCAGGCACCGTCGTCGTTCAACTGGAACGTCCCGTAGGGGCTTTTGGTTCTGGCGTCGGCTTCGTTGGCTTCGGCACGCGCCTTTTCTTCCGCAGCCTTCTTCGTTGCCGCTTCGACAAGCTCCATCATCGGCGGCGGTTCTTCGTCAACGATGTGGACGTTCATTTTTTCGAGTAGCGCGGCATTCGAATAGGTCAGTCGAACATGCAAATCCCTGGAGTCGTTCACATGCCAATACGTTCCCATGGATGGGAAATTGTATACGTCGTACTGGTTGAAGCCGATTTTCTTACCGTTGATGATTGAATGCCCTTCGCCCTGGATGCAGAAATTCACCTGGGTGGAATTGTGACGGATGGGGGCGGTTTGTTCGCCGGGTTTCAACACCTCCAGCGTCACGCGCACACCCGGGTTCAGGCCCGGGCCGACACCGAGTTCCTGCCAGCGTGGATGAACGATCAGGGATTGCCGGCGGCCGTTTTCGGGACGCGGCTGATCGGCCAGGCGATGAATTTCTTCATCGATCTCTTCCTTGGAGATCATCAGCGGTTCCCAGAGGTCCAGTTCCTTGGGATTTTTGTACCCGGTCCGGTCGATGAATTTGGGATTATCGCTCATAATGTCCTCTCCATGGCTGCCAACGGTTCAGAGTAGTCTGGCTAATTACTTAGAAATCTTAGTATTTGGTCGTTTTGCCGGTCAACCCATCTATTTCAGGCGCCCAGTCAGTCTTCTTCGGTGTCGAGGTTATCGCGAACTTTCTGCAGTAATTCGCGAAGCTGAAGGAATTCGCCGGCCGACAACCCCGCGGTTGCGATGTCGTTTACCTCGATCGCGACGGGCATCAGCTCGCACTTCATGTCACGTGCCTTGTCGGTCAGAAAGATATTTATCGTACGCCGGTCTTTCGGATTCCGAATGCGTTCGATCATGCCGCTCCGGGATAGTAGTCTCAACGCGCTGACCGTGGTGGGTTCGGTCGTGCCTACCCGGCGGCTCAGTTCGCGCTGGCTGAGGCCTTCCTCATTCCAAAGAGCACGCAGAAAATACCACTGTCCGGGCGTTATCTGGTGCGATTGAAGCCGGGTGCGAAGCGCTTTGGCAAATAGCAGATGGGTGTCTCGGACTAAATATCCTGCGCTTTTTTCCGGCCGTAGATCGTTACCGTCCGCATTGTTTACAGTCTGTCCCTGTGGCAGGTTCACGAGAGCCTCGCTGTATTTCAGCTATTAGAAATTTATTCCTCAGATACCTTATTGCTTGATAGCCGACAGAACAACAAGCGAAACAAAATTTAACTAATCGCGGCGCTTCATTGGGAAATGTTGTCTAGGGAAGAAATGCTTCCAAGTCGACATGGTCGTACCCGAACGGCATGGCCGGGGTAAATCTTTCCCGTTCCGTTTCCTGTGTGACCGCGGGTTTTGTCGCGTCGATGATCACCTTGGTGCCGATCCTGTACATCGCACTCATGCCAGGCACGATGTCGGAGACATTGTCCAGAGACCAGATGCGGGTGTTGGGTACTTTCACGATGTCGCGAGAACCGTGGACCCGCGTGGTCATCGACCAGAATATCTGGCGCAGGTCCGACGCATCTATATCGTCATCGACGGCGATGGCGATCTTAGGGTGAAGGTAGGGGCTTGATAGGGCGGCCATCAATGCTGTCTTGGCCTGTCCTTCCACCCGCGGTCGTAATTTCAAGACAATGGCCATCAGCCCGGATATGCCGAGGCATCGGACGTCGAGCAGGTCGAGACCGCCTTCCACGTTTTTCAGGTGATCCGTGACGACCGTTTCGATGCAGGTGCCGGTGATGGACTGGGTATCCGTCATCGGCGCCCCGCACTGCATCGCGTAGAACATGGGGTTTTTTCGGTGGGTGATCGCCTTTACCTTGAATATCTCGGTCGAACCTTCCATCGCGTATGTGCCGGTGGCTTCCCCGAAGGGACCTTCCTCGACCATGCCTTCGGGCAGGACTTCGCCCTCAATCACCATCTCGGCCTCCGCCGGGACCTCGATGTCGATGGTCTCGCATTTGACGAGTCGGACCGGGTCGTCGAGCAGGGAGCCCGCAATTTCCAGCTCGTCCAGCCCATAGGAAGACGTGAAGCCGGATGCATAGTAAATCGCCGGATGCGCGCCGATGACCATTGCTACCGGCATCGGCTCGTTGCGCTGCTGGTACTTTTGGTAGATGCGCAGCGCGTGGCGGGGGCATATCAGAAAGCCGGTCTGATCGGGCCCTTGGATCTGCTGGCGGTGTATGGACATGTTCCGGATGCCGGTCTCCGGGTCCTTGATGATCGCCATGCCAGATGCAATGTATGGCGACGGGTCTTGCTCCGCATGCCATAGCGCCGGGATCTTCGTGAGATCCGCCTCCTTGCCTTTCAGGATAACTTCCTTAACCGGCGCCTTTTCAGCACCGACCTCGACCGGTTTGATCTGGCGCTTGATTCGCTCCACCAGGGTCGGGATAAACTCTTCTTCGCTGATGCCCAGCGCGATCGACCATTTCTTGCGATCCGTGATCACCTGATTGACCACCTCCCAGCCGGGGAAACCTCTAAGATTGGTGAACAGCGTCGACTTGCCGAGACGGTCATACGCCTTCCAGCCGATCGCCGAGATGTTTTCGTGCGGATCCGCTTCCTTGGTGATGCGGATCAGTTCTCCCTGCTGTTCCAAATTTGCAACGTGGGCTCTAAGCGATTGGTCGCGCATGATGTATTCCTTAAGTACAATAGGTTCCAGACATAGCGAGAGTGCCGCATGAAGAAAAGTGTGAACGATATCGGTGGAGAGAACTGGGGGCCAGTTCCGCTCGACCAGAGGGAAACGCCGGACTGGGCCAAACTGTCTACGGCATTGCGTGGCGCGCTCGGCGACAAGGGTGCCGGGCTGGTCAGTCTTCACGAAGGCCGCCGGGCGCGCGAGGACCTGGGATACGACCGCTATCATGCGCTGGGCTACTTCGAGATGGGCATGCAGGCGATCCACGACATCCTGGTGCAGAAGGGTGTGGTGACTGAGCAGGAAGTCCGGGACCGCATCGCTGCGTTAAAATCCGCCCGGAACGGCGGTTGAAATACGAGGCCAGCCGTATCAAAATAATCAAAACGAGGAAGCAGTAGTGAACCAGCGTCAGCACGATATGGGCGGCATGGATGCCAGCCCGGTTGAGGCATCGGCCCACGAGGCGGAGCCATGGGCCAAGATGATCACGTCGCTTGCCGCGGCGATGCGCGAATACGACGTCATGCGCATCGACGAGCTGCGCCGCGCGCTTGAAGACCTGCCACCCGAGATTTACGAACAGGATTATTTCGAACGCTGGTCCGAGGCAATGGTCAATCTTCTCGAAGAAAAGGGGCTCCTGACACGGGATGAGGTTATGAGCCGGATGGACGCGATCAAGGCGAAGCTAGGGAGCTGACCATGCCATTGTTCAACGTGGGCGACACGGTACGTATCAAGAATTCGCATCCGCCGGGCCACCGGCGCACACCCTTCTACGTGCGCGGCAAGACCGGCGTGATCGAGCGCTATTGCGGCGATTTCAAGAACCCGGAGGAACTGGCCTACGGCTTCGACGGCACGCCAAAGCGAGAGCTTTACCGCGTGCGCATAGCGCAGACCGATCTTTGGGAGAATTACGACGGTCCGGCTGGCGACACCCTGGACCTTGAAATTTACGACCACTGGCTTGAAAAGGCTGAAGGATAGAGACATGAGCACCGATGACCGCGGGACGCATGATCACGATCATGATCACGAACATCCCGGCACCACGCCCGATGTGAACGAGACCGGCTATTATGAGCTGATGGCCGAGGCGATGAAGGAACTCCTGATTGAGAAGGGCGTCGTCAGCGCCGACGACGTACGGCGCAATCTGGAATTTCTCGACAGCCGCGATCCGGTGGATGGCGGCCGAGTGATTGCCAAGGCTTGGACCGACCCCGACTTCAAGAAACGGCTGCTGGAAGACGGTACCGCCGCGGTCGGGGAAATGGGCCTCACCATGGGCGACGCCGAGCTGGTGGTGGTGGAGAACACCGACGATGTCCACAACATGATCGTCTGCACGCTGTGTTCCTGCTATCCGCGGACGCTGCTGGGCCTGCCGCCGGACTGGTACAAGTCCAAAAGCTACCGGTCCCGAGCCGTGGTCGAACCGCGCGCCGTGTTGAGGGAATTCGGCACCGAAGTGCCCGACGACATGACCGTCCGGGTCCACGATTCTAATGCCGACATGCGCTATCTTGTCCTGCCAAAACAGCCCGAGGGCACTGAGGACTGGCCGGCCGAGAAGCTGGCCGAGATCGTCAGCCGTGACGCCATGGTCGGGGTGGTGCTTCCCGAGGCGTAGAACGCCTCGTCATTCGATGGGGCCGGCCCATTCCCCGCGCTGGTCACTCACGGGTTAATACACTGGGTGGCCCGGAGAAAGAGCGGGCTGATGCATTTTCAGGCTACGCCTGCTTGCGCGTGGCGAGCCAGATGCCGGTAAAGATCAGCACGATCCCCGCAGCATGGAACATGTAGAACTGTTCGCCGAGTAGTGACGTCGCCAGCACTACACCGAACACTGGTGCCAAGTATATGAAATACCCGGCGGTGCCCGGTCCCACCCTGGATACCGAATAGGCCCAAAATATCTGCGCCAGCACCGACGGCCCCAGCGTCATGAACCCGATCGACCACACGGCGGTCAGGTTCATCGGCACGGACCGGCCGAAAACGTATAGCTCGACCAGCCACAGCGGCAACATGTAAAGCGCCGCGAAACCGAACATTCCCGCCATCAGCGCGCTAGAGCTCAGCTCACCCGGTGCGCGCCGCAAGAACACCGCGTAGACTGAATACGACATGGTCGCAAGGAACAGGATGATGTCGCCGATGTTGAAAGTGAGGCCAAACAGCACGTTCACGTCGCCGCGGGTGACGATCACGGCAACACCGGTGAAACCCATTGCCACGCCGATACCCTCTCGCACCCCGAACCGGTCGCCGAGGAGGATTAACGCGGTAATCAGGATGCAGATTGACATCAGGCCCTGGAACAGCGCGCCGTTGATCGCGGTTGTGTATTGTAGGGCGACGTAGTGCAGGGCGCCGAATCCGATGGCGGACGACAGCGCGAGAAAGGAAATATACTTCCATTTCTGCAGCACCAGTTGCCGGTGGCGCCACAGCTCGCCCGACGTCCAGGTAAGCACGATCAGGAAGGCGAATAGCCAGCGCCAGAAATTGAGCGCGAGCGGTGGTATCTCGCCCGCCACGTGACGGCCGACCACCGACGACCCGGCCCAGAACAGCGCGCAGAGCGTTAGCAGGATATAGGGTATGACCGGTGAATTCTTCATGGGCCGTCCACTTTCCGCGCACGTGCAAAGGTGGCGAGCCAGATGCCGGTCGCGATCAGCGCGATGCCGACGGCGTGATACGCCTCAAACGGCTCGCCCAGGATGCCCGTTGCCATGATGACGCCGAAGACCGGTGTCAGGTAGATCATGTATCCGGCCTTTGCCGCGCCGATCCGACGTACCCCTTCGGCAAAGAACGTCTGCGCCAGCACCGACGGGAACAGCGCGATGAACCCGACGGTCAGGATGGCGGTCTGCGTTAGCGGCATGGAGCGGAACCAGATATGCTCGACCAAGAAGAACGGCAGTATCTGGAAAGTTCCGAACACCATGGTCAAGAACATGAAGGTTAGCAGGTCGAGAGACTCCGGCCGCTTGTAGAGGAATACCGCGTAGGTCGCCGAGCCGAACACGCCGAGAAACACTAGCGGGTCGCCCGGGTTGATACGCATGTCCAGCAGCAGGCCGATATCGCCCCGGATCACGATGGTCATCAGCCCAAGCAGGCCCAGCGCCACCCCGATGCCCTGCCGCGCCGTCACCTTGCGCCGGGCGAACAGGATACCCGCAACCATGATGCAGATCGGAAGCGAGCCCTGCAGCAGGTTGCCGTTGACCGCCACCGTGTACTGCATGCCGAGATATACCAGCCCGTTGAACGCTGCCATTGACAGGAACGCCAACCAGTTCAGCAGCCAGAAATGCTGCATCACCGCGCTGCGATGCCGCCAAGTATTATGCAATGCAAAGGGGGCGAAGACGAGTGCGGACAGAAACAGCCGCCAGAACGTCAGCGCCATGGGCGGAACTTCCTCGGCGGTGGCCCGAGCGATATTCGTGTTGGCCGCCCACAGCAGGGCGACCAGCGCCAGCATAAGATAGGCGATCAGTCGGCCTTGCGACCTGGTCGCCCTGGCGTCCGCGGCGGACCGGTCAGCCATTTTCGGTGCCGGGCTTTGACGGGGTGGAGCCGCGCTGGAACGTCGCCAGCCAGATGCCGACCAGCACGCTGGCGGCGCCCGCGATGTGATACCAGAACAGGTCTTCACCTAGGATGACGATCGCCAGCGCGCTGGCGAAGATGAAGAACAGGTTGCCGAAATATCCCGCCCGCGCTGGGCCCGATCGATAGGTGCCTTCGTTCCAGCAAGTGGTGCCGATAAAACTTGCCATCACTGCGACGTAGAGCACGAACAGAATGCTGTTTTGCGTCACCGGCATGGGGCCCACGGTGGCATGTTCGTATAGGTAGAACGGCGCGATCCCGATCACGCCGATCAAAGCGATGGTGGTCATAAACGGCATTATGTCGATGCGCCGCGGCTTCCAGCGCATCAGGAACGCCTGCCACGCCCAGATGAATACGGCGGCCAGCGCCCACAAATCCCCTTCGCTGAGTTGCAGTGTGCGCAGCACCTCCGCATCGCCTCGGGTGACGATCAGCACCGCGCCGCCGATGGAAAATACGATGCCCAGCCATTGCTTTGTGTCGATGCGTTCGCGCAGCACCGCGAGCCCGATCAGCAGCACCAGTGCTGGCAGGATCGACTGGATCAGGCTGACCTGTACGGCGGGTGCTTTCTGCAGCGCGACGTAGAAGACCGCGTTGAATCCGGCGACCGAGATTAGCGCGAAGGAGACGACGAACTTCCAGTGGGCCAGGATCTCGTGCCGCTGGCGCCAAGTGCTGGGCCCGAATATGGTTGCGAAGATCACAAAGGCCGTCACCCAGCGCCAGAACGTAAACGCCATCGGCGGGATGTTCTCCTCCGCCGTGGCGCGGCCTACAGTGGAATTGCCCGCCCACGTCAGGACTGCGAGCACGAGCAGGGCATAGCCGGACACCACGCGCTTGCGGGCGGCCGCATCATCGGCGGTGGTGGGGGTGGTTGACTCTGTCAAAGGGGTGATCCGATCAGGAAACACTGGAGCAACATAATACAGAATGCACGCAGCATTTGCCCGGTAGAAAAATCATGCCTACCATGCGGTTACCCGGCCACCCATAAGGATGATCCCGTGGGTGGCCGGGTAGAGGAGCGGGCTGGTACTGCGATTGAAACGACGCCATGGGACTCGGGTACTCTGGTCAATGGCCGTCTGTCCGGCTAACACAGGTTCATGTTGGGCACTGAAATCATGGGCTACGCCGTCTGGGAATTGGCCGTCATCGCCGGCATCTACTTCGTCGCCGGGGTGGTGAAGGGCGGTATCGGGCTCGGCCTGCCGACGGTCAGCATCGGGCTGATGGCGGCATGGCTGCCGGTGGAGCAGGCGGCCGGCATCCTGATCATTCCCGTCATCCTGACCAATATCTGGCAAGCGTTTTTCGGCACCGCATTCAGGCTAGTGATCGCCCGGCTGTGGACGCTGCAACTGGCGCTGGTCGTCGGCTCGCTAATATCCGCTCTCCTTATTGTCGGGGTCGAAACCGCCGTCGCCGCCGGGCTACTAGGCGCCATGCTGATCGTGTTCGCCGCCGTCAGCCTCATCGGCAAGCAGTACCGCGTGCCTGTCAGTTCGGAACGCAGCCTCAGCCCTCTGATGGGCCTCGCGACCGGGCTGATATCGGGCGCTACCGCCATCTTTGTAATTCCCGTGGTGCCCTATCTACAGTCGCTCGATTTCTCGAAAGGCCGCTCAGGCCGCGAGGACGACCCTAATGACATCACCGGAGCGACCGACGACACCATGCAGAAAGACGCGCTGATCCAGGCGCTGGGCGTCACTGTGCTAGTGGCGTCAATCGGCCTCGCCCTGGGTCTCGGCGCGCGGGGCGAACTGCCCCTCTCCGTTATCGCGCCCGGTATCATCGGAACCATCACCGCCCTAGCCGGCATGGTGTCCGGCCGTGCCATCCGCAACCGCGTGTCGCTCGAAATCTTCCGCCGCTGGGTCCTGATCGGCCTGATTTGCCTCGGTGTGGTGATGGTTGCGCGGGCGGTTGCGTGACGCCTTTGATGTCATCCCCGCTGAGACGGGGGATCTCCTGCCCAAGAGATTTCCGCCTTCGCGGGAATGACGTTGGAAGACGGCGCGCAGGGTCAATCTCTTCATCCCGGCAAGCCGTCGCTCTCCGCCTTCACCAAGCGACCGCCGTTTGCCATTATGCACCCCCACAAGGAGACATCGCCATGACCCTGCCAGATTCCGTCAACGGGTTCACCCTAATAGACGCCAACATTGCCGATATTCACGCCGCCTATGCCGCCGGCACGCTGACTTGCCGCGCGCTGGTCGAGGCGTATCTCGAACGCATCGAAAAAATCGACCGGTCGGGGCCGAAGATCAATGCCATTATCTCCACCAACCCACAGGCGCTGGAACAGGCCGACACGCTCGACGCCGCCTATGCTAAGTCCGGCCTGGTCGGGCCGCTGCACGGCATCCCAATGGCGATGAAGGACCAAGGCGATGTGAAGGAGATGCCTACCACCATGGGCTCGCTCCTGTTCGAAGGCCACATGCCGGAACGCGACAGCTTCGTCACTGCCAAGCTCCGCGAGGCCGGTGTCGTGTTTATCGCCAAGACCACGCTGGGCGAAATGGGTGCGGGCGACACGCATGGCTCGCTATTCGGCTCGACCGCTTGCGTCTACGACACGTCGCGCACGGCGGGAGGCTCGTCCGGCGGCTCGGGCGCGGCGGTCTCCGCCAACCTGGTCGCCGCGGCGGTTGGGCAGGAAGGCTTCGCCTCTATCCGGCGGCCGTCGATCTGGAATGGCATCGTCGGTATGCGCCCGACCGCGGGACTGGTCAGCCGCGGCGGCGTCTATGCGGGCTGGCCGTCTACCAATGGCTCGCTCGGCCCCATGACGCGGACGGTGACCGATGCGGCCCGCATGCTCGACGTCATGGTCGGGTTCGACCCGGATGATCCAATTACCGGGCGCGGCGTGGGCAAGGCGCCGGAGTCCTATGTTGCCGAGCTGGGCGACGGTGGCATGGTGGGCAAACGCATTGGGATACTGCGCACCGTGATGGGCTATCACTCGGAGCCGGACTCCGACGATTTCAAGGCAGTCGATGCGCTGTTTGACGGCGCGGTCGCCGATCTCGCAAACGCGGGGGCGGAGATAGTTGACCCGGTCGAGATACCCGGCATGCTGGATCTGTTGGCACAGCGCTCCACCGACGGGCAGGCCGAGGAGAATTCTTTCGCCGTCTATATGGCGGGCAGCGCCAATGCACCGTTTAAAACCATGAACGACGCCCGCAACCATCCGAAATTCGGCGACGCATTCCATGGGGTGCATGCCCGCTGGGCCGTCGACAAAAACCCCGAAAAATTCGCCGCTTACTGTGTTGCGCGGGAAGAGCTGATGACGCGCTTTCTGAAGGTCATGGCCGAAAACAAGCTAGACGCCATCGTCCACAAGGCGGTCGAACACACACCTACTCCCGTTGCCGACGGCACCGCCCCGCCGTGGACCGACCAGAAGGGTGCACCGCACTTGAACACATTCTTGATCTACGTGCCGAGCGTGGTGGTGCCGGCCGGATTCACCGACGGCGGATTACCGGCCGGGGTTACCTTCCTAGGCCGGCCGTATTCAGACGCGGCGATGCTGCGCCTCGCCTATGGCTACGAGCAGGCGACCGGCCACCGTCGGGTACCGGATCTGGGGTAGGGGCTTAGAGACATGCCCTACAAGCGGCTGGAGGACTGCCCCAACCGCCACAACAAGAAACCGTGCGAAACATGCACCATCCGCCTCGCGCCGGAGTAGGCGCTGGGGCTGGCGGCTTCGAGGCGGGCGGAAAGGCGCGCTGGTGCTGTGCCGGTTCATCGGTCCCGGCGTGACATGGTTGATCTCCCCATATGCGGAGGTGTGCGCGACGCCCCGCTCGGCGTGTTGAACACCCGCACACCTGTCCGCCTCAACCCTATCGCTGCCCAGACGGAGGAAATCCTCGCCGTGCGCGACGGCGAGATCAACGTGATGGGGCTGGGTTGCATCGACGGGACGCCGTTGCTGGATATTAAGTGGGAACGGTGAGATAAGGTCGTGCAAACGTTTGCACGACCTGCCCGCGACATGTAAATTCTTCCATGAAGCACGAAGCGGGCTGGGGCGTTGATGGTGTCCAGCCAACCACGAACGACCGCCGACCAAAGGGAGACCACCATGTCGCAGGATCTGTCCGATACCACCGTCTTTTCCGGCGATGACGATCTGAACCCCAACTACAACTGGGACCGCGCCATCCCGGCGCCTGGGCATTCGGGGGTCGATTTCGAAAAGCGGGTCGATTTCGACCGGTTGCATAAATACCGGCTGGCCCGCGCGCAGGAAGCGCTGGCCGCGTCCGATCTCGGCGCGGTGCTGTGCTTCGACAACAACAACATCCGCTATCTCACTTCCACGGTCATCGGCGAATGGTCGCGCGACAAGGTCGCCCGATATTCTCTGCTGATGGGCGACGAAGATCCACATCTGTGGGATTTCGGTTCGGCGGCGGCGCATCACCGTCTGCATGCGCCATGGCTGCCCGAAGATCACTGCCATGCCGGCATGCTAGGTCTGCGCGGCACGGTGCCGCCGGCGGCCGGTCTGATGGACAGCGCCGCCAAAGAGATCAAGCAGATGCTGGTCGACGCGGGGCTCGACGGCATGCCGCTCGGTGTCGATATCTGCGAGCCGCCGATGATGCTGGCGCTGCAGGCCGAAGGTGTCGAGGTGCGCGATGGCCAGCAGGTCATGCTCGATGCGCGCGAGATCAAGAACATTGACGAGATTATCCTGCTCAACCAGGCGGCCGGCATGGTCGACGCCGTCTATCACATGATCGGCGAAGAGCTAAAACCCGGCGTCCGCGAAAACGACATCGTCGCTAAGGCTAACGAAATGCTCTACGAGATGGGCTCCGACGACGTCGAAGCCATCAACGCCATCTCGGGCGAGCGTTGCAACCCGCATCCTCACAACTTCACCGACCGCATGGTGCGCCCCGGCGACCAGGCGTTCTTCGACGTCCTGCACGCCTATTCCGGCTATCGGACCTGCTATTACCGCACCTTCAACGTCGGCATGGCCACCGACGTGCAGGAGGACGCCTACAAGCAGTGCCGCGAATGGATCGACGCCTCGATCGACCTGGTGCGCCCCGGCGTTTCCACCGACGAGATCGCGGCCGTTTGGCCGAAAGCGGGAGAGTTCGGCTTCTCCGATGAGATGGAGGCCTTTGCGCTGCAGTTCGGCCACGGGCTCGGCGTCGCGATCCACGAACGGCCGATCATTTCGCGGCTGTGCTCGATGGACGATCCCAAGGAAATCAAAACCGGCATGGTATTCGCGCTCGAAACTTACTGCCCGGCCTCGGACGGGTTCAGTGCGGCGCGCATCGAGGAGGAAATGGTCGTCACTCCCGACGGGCCGCAGATCATCAGTCTCTACCCGGCCCAGGATCTGCCTATTTCGGTGAAGTACTGACGCGATAAAGAGAGAAGAACGTCATCCCCGCGAAGGTGGGGGTCTCTTGGCATCGGAACATTCACCGAGAGACTCCCGGCTTTGCGGGGATGATGAACAAAAGGGAACGAATAAGGGAGGCCACAAGTGGCAACCAAACCGAAGGCTGCCAACGGCAAGTCTAAAGCTGTGCCGAAATCCAAAGTAGCGGTGGAAGGCAAAAACGACGACATTGGCGAGGAAACGCGGCTTGCGCTGTGGCGTTCGCTGCTGGAAATCCGCCATGTCGAACAACGTGCCTACGATTTGTTCCTGCAGAACCTGATCAAGGGCACGTCGCATCTGGCGTTGGGGCATGAAGCCGTCGCCGCCGGGTTCGCCACCGCCATGGAAAAGGACGACTGGACGTTCTGCACCTATCGTGGCCATCACCACACGCTGGCGCGGGGCGCGTCGATGGAAGGCGTGCTGGGCGAGCTGATGGGTCGCGAATGTGGGCTACTGCAGGGCAAGGGCGGGTCCATGCACCTGACCTCCGTCGAACACGGCGCCATGGGCTCCTACGCCATCATCGGCGCGCATCTGCCCATCGCCATGGGTGCGGCGTGGACGTCCCAGTACAAAGATACCGGCCAGGTCTCGGTCTGCTTCTTTGGCGATGGGACAACCAATATCGGCGCCTTTCACGAGGCTCTTAATATGGCGGCGGTCTGGAAGCTGCCGGTGGTGTTCGTCTGCGAAAACAACCTCTACATGGAATACACGCCTATCAAAGACGTGACGGCGGTGGAAAACCCCGCCGGCGACCGGGCAGCGTCTTACGGCCTGCCCAAGATCGTTATTGACGGCAACGATGCCGACGAGGTCTACCGCACGGCGCAGGAGGCGTATGCTAAGGCCCGCGCGGGGGAAGGGCCGTCGCTGATCGAGTGCCTGACCTACCGACACTCCGGCCATTCCCGCGCCGATCCCGGCGATTACCGCCCGCTAGGCGAGCTAGAGGCGTGGCTTAAGAAGGACCCGGTGCCCAGGTACAGGAACCGCCTTGCCGAGTTCGGTATCGACCGGAAGGTGATCGATGGCATGGATGCCGAGGTGCTGGCCCAGGTCGACGAGGCGACGGAAATTTCCAAGGCCTCACCCGCGCCGGGACTGGAGCTTGTCGACGTTGATGTCTGGGCCGATGGAGGCACAGCATGGCGGAACTGACCTATCGCGAGGCGGTGGCCGATGCCATCGCCCAGGAAATGCGCCGTGATGAGGACGTCGTTTTTCTCGGAGAGGATGTGGGCGCCGCCGGCGGCGTGTTCAAGGCGACCGTCGGGTTGCTGAACGAATTCGGCTCGGTCCGTGTGCGTGACACGCCGATCTCTGAACAGGCCATTCTCGGCGCCGCCATGGGGTCGGCGATGACGGGTCTCCGGCCGATCGCCGAGATTATGTTTTCCGACTTCCTCGCCGTCTGCTGGGACATCGTTGCAAACGAGATCGCCAAGGCGCGCTACATGACCGGTGGTCAGATGAGTATGCCGCTCGTGATCCGCACGGCCAACGGCGGTGGTTCGCGCTTCGGCGCGCAACATTCTCAGTCGGTGGAGAACTGGGCGATGATGGTGCCGGGCCTGAAAGTGGTGGCGCCGTCGACGCCGGCGGATGTGAAAGGTCTGCTGGCAGCCGCGATCCGCGACCCGGACCCGGTGATGTTCTTCGAACAGAAATCGCTCTATCCCATAAAGGGTGAGGTGCCGGACGGCGAACTGGTGCAAGAACTCGGTACCGCCAAAGTGCTGCGCGACGGCGGCGACGTGACCATCGCCGCACTTGCCGCCATGGTGCCGCGCGCACTCGACGCAGCGGGGACGCTGGCGTCTGACCACGGTATCGAGGCGACGGTAATCGACCTGCGGTCGCTGGTGCCGCTGGATACGCAGACCATCCTGTCGGAGGTCTCGAAGACCGGCCGGCTGGTCACGGTCGAGGAAAATCCCCGGCTTTGCGGCTGGGGCGCAGAAATCGCGTCCATCGTGGCGGACGAGATCTTCTGGGATCTCGACGGGCCCGTGATCCGTATCACCACGCCGCATATCCCGCTGCCCGCGGCGGATGCTCTGGAAGATGCAACCATGCCGTCGGCGGAGCGCATCGTGCGCGAAATCGTCGAAAAGCTCGATTAGGACGGTTGAGATGGTGATGGATGTGATTATGCCGCAGCTGGGCGAGACCGTGTCGGAAGGCAAGGTGTCGGTCTGGCATGCCAAGGTCGGCGACGAAGTGTCGAATAAGACCCCATTGTTCGATGTGACGTCGGATAAGGTGGAGATGGAAGTCCCCGCGCCTGCCGAGGGCACGCTGCTGGAAATCCGTATCGAGGCCGGGGCCACCGTGCCGGTGGGCGAGGTCGTCGCTATCATCGGCAAGGAGGGTGAGGAAATTCCCGCGGCGTCGGAGGCCGCGCCCGCTAGGGCTGGGTTGCCCGAACCGGCCGCGGTGGCATCCGTCCGGACGGCTGCGGTGAAAGCCTTAAACCGCGATGCCAACGGCAATCCGCTATCGCCCGCCGTTCGCCGCCTGATCGCCGAAAACAATCTTGATACTTCGGCTATTGCTGGCACCGGCGCCGGGGGTCGGATCAAGAAGAGAGACGTGCTTGCCCATCTCGATGTCGGCGGAGCAGGGACGGCGGCGCGCTCTGTCCCGTCACCCGCGCCAATGCAGATCACCGGCGAGACCGAGATGATCCCGTTCAACAATCTCCGCAAGATGACCGCCGAGCACATGGTCCGGTCCAAGGCGACCAGCCCGCATGTGCTGCAGGCGGTCGAGGCCGATTTCGGCCGCGTCGCTCGGGCACGTGAAAACACATCGCGCCAGTGGAAGGAACGCGAAGGATTCTCTCTTACTTACCTGCCGTTCGTCGCCCGCGCGGTGTGCACGGCGATCCGGGATTTCCCGCGGGTGAACGCGCAGATCGAGGGCGAAAGTCTGGTGGTGCACCGCCGTGTTAACCTTGGGATCGCGGTCGATCTCGATTTCGACGGGTTGGTGGCCCCAGTGGTGAAGGATGCTGACCGCATGTCGCTGCCGGAACTGGCCCGCGCGGTCCGCGAAGTATCGGAGCGCGCACGTGCCAACAGGCTGACGCCCGACGATTTTATTGAGGGCACTTACACGATCTCCAATTCGGGGGTGTTCGGCACCATGATCACCGCGCCGATCATCAACCAGCCGCAGGTGGCGATCCTCTCGATCGACGGGATTACCAAGAAACCGGTGGTGGTCGAAAACACTGACGGCGAATCCATCGCGATCCGCCCGGTTGGCGTGCTGGCACAGAGCTTCGACCACCGCGCCATGGATGGTGCCTATTCGGCCGCGTTCCTCCACCGGGTCCGCGAGATCATCCAGACAACAAATTGGGCGACGCTCGTTTCGTAGAGGTAGAACCGGATATCGAAAGTAGTTTGTCATTCCTGTACCGGCGCGGATCTAATTGATACAAACGCAGAGAGAGACCGTCGCCTGAGCGGGGATGACAGCTATAGGTGTACAGCAACCTAAACCTCCGCCGTCGACCCGCGAACTATCAGTTCAGGCCGCAGGGTAGTTGCGCGTGCCGGTGAGTCCGGGGTTTCGATAAGCTCGATTAGTCGCCGCGCCGCTTCCCGCCCCAGCTCGTAATGCGGGATGCGGATGGTGGTCAGCGGCGGCGACAGGCGGTCGACGAAGGGCATATCGTTGAAGCCGGTTACGGATATATCGCCCGGGCAGGATAGACCGGCATCGGCGATCGCCTCGTAGGCACCCAGTGCCAGCAAGTCGTTAGCCGCGACGATAGCGGTGAATTCCTGGCCGTCCGAAATGAGCTGGGCGGCGGCGCGCAGGCCTTCGTCTTCCGAAAAGGCATTTGTTTCCACGACCAGTTTTTGCTCTGATAGCAGTTCTTTCGCCCCCATGACGGACAGAAATCCCTCGCGCCGCGCATTGCCGGTCGATAGGGTCTGCGGCCCCGCGATATGAGCGATCCGCCTGTGTCCCAGTTCCTTCAAGTGGCGGACGGCCAGCGAGATACCCAGTACGTCATCATTGACGATGGACGATACACCGTCGGCGTCGGCGGTCCGGTTCACTAAGACGACCGGTAGTCTGTCTTTCAGGAATTCGGCGATGAGCGGATCGTCGCGCCGGGCGGTCGCAAGGATGAGCCCGTCGACTTGGCGTGCCCGCATCGTGGCGACAGCATCCATTTCTCGGCTGACGATGTTGTCGGTGTTGCCGAGGATCGCAGTATAACCATTGGCGCCGAGGCCGTCTTCGATCCCCCGGATGATCGGCGGAAACAGCGGATTCGTGATATCCGGGATCAGCACGCCTATGGTGCTTGTACGGTTAGTGCGTAGTCCCCGTGCCGCTTGGTTGGGACGGTAGCCGAGTTCGTTCGCCACTGTAATCACCTTGTCGACGACTTCCGGTGTGATCCGGCCACGTGTCACCGGGTTGAGCACGCGAGACACCGTCGAAGGATGTACGCCGACGCGTTCCGCTACTTCCCTGATCGTTACCCGGCTTCTGTTCGACATTTGCGTTGCCCGTTTGTTGGCGTTCCGGCCTTCTCCACGTGAGCGGATTCAGAGTGCAATACCTTGCTATTCTATCGGCGCTGGCGGTACAGTATGCAACAACTGTGCAAACGATTGCACATATATCCATAAGCATCAATAATGGACGATTTTCGGGAGGGGGCATCATGTCTGTGCAGGATTTATCGCAACACAAAATCGGGTGGATCGGCGCGGGCCGCATGGGTTTTGCCATGGCGCAGCGGTTACTGGAGGGCGGCGCCGACGTCGCGGTGTGGAACCGGACCAAATCCAAGGCCGAGCCGCTGGCCGGCAACGGGGCGACCGTGGTCGAGAGCCCGGCGGATCTGGCAGACCGGGATATCGTGTTCACGATGGTCGGCGGACCGGCGGATTTCGTGCAGGTAACGCTCGGTGATGGCGGTGTGCTGGCGCAGGACCAGAAGCCGAAGATGCTGATTGATTCGACCTCCGTCGATGAGGCGGCGTCTTCCGAAGTCCGCGAGGCGGCTGAACAGATGGGTGTGCATATGTTAGCCGCGCCTGTTTCGGGCAATGCCAAAGTGGTTAAGGCTGGCAAGTTGACCTTTGCGGTCTCCGGGCCCGAGGCGGCTTATGACGAGGCGCGGCCCTATCTCGATGCCATCGGGCGCGGTTCGTCCTATGTCGGTGAAGGTGAACTGTCGCGTTTCATCAAGATCTGCCACAACGTGATGCTAGGCGTGGTGATCCAAAACATGGTGGAAATCACCGTGTTGGCGGAAAAGGCCGGAGTGCCGCGGTACGCCTTCCTCGATTTCCTGAACAACAGCGTTATGGGCTCGATGTTCACGAAGTACAAATCACCGTCGCTCGTCAATCTCGATTACTCGGTAACGTTTACGCCCGAGCTGCTGCTTAAGGATCTCGATCTCGGTCTCGCGGCAGCGCGCGCCAACGGCGTGCCCATGCCGGTGACCACGGCGGCCCGAGAAGTCGTACAGATGCTCATCGGTAACGGTTATACGGAAGAGGATTTCGCCGCGCTGCTGTCGATGCAGGCAAAGGCGTCGGGCCTCGATCTTAAATCCGAAGACGAAAAGGTGCTGGACGGGCTGTCGGACTGACATTTCACGATTTGCCTGTTATGTCAGGCGGATGGAATTCGGTACCGATCTCTATTCCTTGAGCATCATCGGATTGGGACTGGCCCTTGGCGCATTCGTCAAGGGCCTGACCGGTATGGGGCTGCCGCTAGTCGCAGTCCCCTTCATGGCGAGTTTTCTGGGTGCTGAACACGCCATCGTGGTGATGCAGATACCGGGACTGGTATCCAACGCGTGGCTGGTCTGGAGCCACCGGCGCGAGGCAAAGACCACGCCGCTCAGATACGATATGATCTTGCCCGCCTGCGCGATGACCGTTGTCGGCGTATGGTTTCTGGATGTAACCGACGATCGTATCATCATCCTGCTGCTGGCCGTCGCGGTGGCATCCTTTCTGGCCTTACTGGTATTCAACCCGTCGTTCAAGCTGGATGGCGTCATCGGGAAGATCTGCACGCCTATATCCAGCATGGTCGGCGGTTTCGTGCAGGGGGCGGCCGGCGTGTCTGGACCACTGTTCTCCACGCTGATCATGTCGTTCCGCCTGCCCAAGGAGGGGTACGTGTTCTATAACGGTCTGGTATTTGGGCTGTTTAACCTGGTTCAGATCATTGCAATGCTGTCTTTGGGCATGTTCACCACCCAGCGCTTTTTCGAAGGCTGTATCGCCCTTGTTCCGCTGTTCGTTTTTCAGTTCCTCGGGATGCGGGTAATGGGCTACGCCAGCCCAAAGGTCTTCACCGGTGCTGTGGTCGCCGTGATCGTGGTGATGGAAATCAAGTTAGTGTGGGAAGGATTGGGACTGTGACGCCGGAATCCCTGATTATCATTTTCGCCGCGCTGGCGATCGGATCCTTCGCGAAGGGCATGACCGGGCTCGGCTTGCCCCCGACCAGCATCGCCATCCTCGCGGTATTCTTCGGCGTAGAACACGCAATCGTTGTGACGACGATCCCGGTCGCGTTCTCAAATCTCCAGATCGTCTGGCTGGCGCGCCACCGCTTTAAGGAAATCCCGCAGATCTGGCCACCCCTTCTTGCGGGTGCGCTGGGGGTCGGCCTAGGTACCTGGGTGCTGGCGACGTTGAACGAACGGACGCTGACAATCGTTCTTACAGTGTGGATCGCAATCTATCTAATGACCGTGCTGTTCAACCTGAAGATCGAGCCGGAAGGGAAAGCCGCGCGAGTGTTTTCGCCGGTTATCGCCGGCGGGGCGGGCATCTGCCAGGGAGCGGTGGGCATGTCAGGCCCCTTTATCGCGACCTGGGCGCACGCGATGGGGTTCTTGAGGGAAACCTACGTCTTCGCCACGTCGCTGCTGTTTATGTCGATTTCGGTAACGCATGTGTTGGGCGTCGGCGTTGCTGGCCTGTACGACCAAGAACGCATCGTGCAGGGCCTTCTGGCCATATTGCCGGTAATGATCTTTATCCCGCTCGGCATGCGCCTGACCAAGCGCGTCAGTCCGAGGGTGTTCAACCTGTTGATCATCGCCATCATCGCACTGATGGAAGTAAGACTGGTCTGGGGACTGATGACTGGTGGTTGATTCTACGGGGCAATACTTCTCCGTCATCCCTCCACCCCTCTCCGCAGGCGGGGATCTAATTTAAGCGACTGAATAATGGCCAAAAGACCCCGGTCTGCGCGGAAATGACGAATAAACTTCGATCGTCCTCTTCAGGATGAAGAGGCGGTTGCTGGCGATCAAGCGGGGCGGCGGCGCTGGGGGGCGTGCGCTGCTTGGCTTGCTGTTAGCTATTCTTATGCGCAGACGCTCTACCCCTATGGTCTGAACCCGTGGTATGGCTTGCCGCTGCCGTAATCGGCTGTATCGTATGTGGCTATGACCATGGAATCGGCCGAGCGCCACTGGGCGGGCCGGGGAGGCGAATGGAAGGGCCGGACGCACGGACCGTAGTTGGCACGCTCTTTACAGGTAAGCCATCGGAATGAACAAGACACCTGCTAGCGATGTCGAAATACCCACCGGCAAGGGAGCGGGGGATGAGAATTTTCCCGTCGGGTCGTTTCTGCTGCCCCGGAAACTTCGGCCGCATGTTGCGATTTTCTATAACCTGGCCCGGGCGACGGACGATATCGCCGATAACGGCGAACTGACGCCTGAGGACAAGCTAAGCCGGCTCGACCGCTTTGAAAAGGCCCTGACCTGCAACGTGATGGGCGATCCCGACCTGCAGAAATCCTATGCCGTCGCTCAAAGCAGCGAAGATACCGGCGTGCCGGTTCGCCACAGCGTCGACCTTATTCACGCCTTCAAGCAGGACGCAGTGAAACTGCGCTACAACGACTGGGACGACCTGATGGGATACTGTGCTCTGTCCGCATCGCCCGTCGGCCGGTTTCTGCTCGATCTGCATGGTGAAGACCCTGCCGGCTATCCATCGTCAGATGCGCTGTGCAACGCCCTGCAGGTGCTCAATCACCTGCAGGACTTGAGAAACGATTACCGGACGCTGGACCGGATATACCTGCCCGGCGACTGGATGGCCGAGCAGGGGGTGACAGCCGGTGACCTGGATGCGGATGCCACCAGCCCGGGTCTCCGCGCGGTCATCGACCGCTGTCTCGACGGTTGCGACCGGTTATTGGAAGACGCGCGCCGCCTGCCGGTACAGCTTGAAAACCGCCGTCTCAGGATGGAAGCCTCGGTGATAGTGCGGCTGGCAGCCCGGCTGACGGTTCTGCTGCGCGAGGGCGATCCCGTTGCGGGGCGCGTCGAGCTGACGAAGGTCGACTTTCTGGATTGCGGCGTGCGTGGCATCGTCGCTGGATTGCTGCGGATCTAGTCCAGCATTTTTCGTAGTAAGCGCCCATCACGTCGCTGATCGGCTTGCCAGCCAGGACGGCTTTGGTCATCAGCGCTTCGCGCGGGGAGATGATTTCCGCCGAGGCGGCAATTACCGCTGCCTTGTTGCACGCTAAGAGGTTAATTCCGGACCAGTCGGCCGCGAGGTAGTTACCGGGCGATACCATTCGCTCGTCCACCGGCGCAGCAGGCGAACCCGGTCAGCCGTTTTTGAACTCCGGCTTCCGTTTTTCAACGAACGCGGCCATGCCTTCGACCTGCTGGTCTGTGCCGAAACTGGCATGGAACAGGCGGCGTTCGAACCGGACCCCTTCCGACAGGGTCGTTTCATAGGCCCGGTTGACGGATTCCTTAATTATCATATTCGCATGCAGCGATTTGTCCGCAATAGCCTGAGCGGTCTTCACCGCTTCGTCGATTAGCTCATCCGCCGGCACGACGCGCGATGCAAGCCCGGACCGTTCTGCCTCTTCCGCATCCATGAAGCGACCCGTCAGGCACATTTCCATGGCCTTAGATTTGCCGACGAAGCGGGTCAGGCGCTGGGTGCCTCCGGCGCCTGGGGGGATCCCGAGGTTGACCTCCGGCTGGCCGAACTTTGCGCTATCAGCGGCAAGGATGAAATCACACATCATGGCAACTTCGCAGCCCCCCCCAAGGGCGAAGCCTGCGACCGCCGCTATCACCGGTTTGCGGCAAAGGGTCAGGCGTTCCCAGCCCGCGGTGATGAAATCTTCTCGGTAGGCTTCCATCCAGGTTTTGTTCTGCATTTCCTTGATGTCCGCGCCGGCCGCAAAAGCCTTTTCGCTGCCGGTCAGTACCATGGCGCCGATACTGTCGTCCGCCTCGAAAGTGTCCAGCGCCTCAGTCAGGTCCGCCATCAGAGGTGACGACAGCGCGTTCAGCGCTTCAGGTCGGTTCAGCGTAATGAGGCCCACATTGCCCCGGGTTTCGACGATAATGTTCTCGTAAGCCATGGAATTCTCCTGTCGGCAATTAGGTGTCAGTTTAGGACGAGTTCCTGGTCGCCCAGCGATTTGAAATGTTCGTCGATGTAGGACGACGTGACCTCCGCCAGCGTCGTCGGTTTCCATTGTGGGTTCCGGTCCTTGTCGACCAGCGCCGCGCGGATGCCTTCGTAGAAATCGTGTCGCAGCAGGACTTGGCAGACCAGACGGTATTCGAGGATCAGCGAGTCCCGGGTGGAAATGCCGGGATTGCTGGTGATCTGACGCGCGGTCATTTTCAGGCTTGTCGGCGACATGTGACCGAATGCGTCCAGCGCCCGTTTGGCGACGTCCGATCCGTCTTCCTGCAGCGCCGCGACGATGGTTTCCATATCGTCGGCGGCAAACAGCCGGTCGATATCGCGCTGAAGCGCTTCTAGTTTCGAATCGCCTGCTGGCGAGGAATATTGTTCGAGAACGGCGTCTACCGCCGCGAACCGGTCACCCGCGTAGTCGGCATTGATCAGGGCGTCCAGCAGGACCGGATGCTTGTCGCTTGCCACATGGTGGGTACCGAACCCTGCGTATATCGCGTCCGCTGTATCGAGCCGGGCACCGGTCAGCCCCAGGTACAGCCCGGTCCGGCCAGGGCAGGCGTTGAGAAAGGCCGTCGCGCCGACGTCTGGCAGGAGCCCAATGCCCGTTTCAGGCATGGCTGCCATAATGTTGTCGCCCATGACCCTGTACCGTCCGTTGACTGAAATACCAAGACCGCCGCCCATGACGATCCCGTCAATTAGGCTGATATAAGGCTTCGGGAATTCCGCGATCGCGGTGTCCATGGCGTACTCGATCTGGAAGAAGCGCCGCGCCGCCACGGGGTCTTCCTGTCCGGTCGAGGATACCTGGCGGACATCGCCACCGGCGCAAAATGCACGTTCTCCCTCCGAGGTCACGATCACGGCGCCGACGGTGTCATCGTCGCGCCAAGCGTCTAGAAGTTCGTGCATCGTTTCGCACATACCCGACGTCAGCGAATTGAGCGCTTTGGGGTTGTTCAGGTGAATGCGGCCGACCGACCCTTCGACCGAAGAAATGATTTCCTGACTTTCGGACATTTTTCCATCACGTTTGTTGTCGGGCACCTATCGGCTTCGTCGTTTGGGTCAAGCAATCTTCTGCACCGCAATATTAGGGTTGCAGCGCGGCGAAACCGCAGGGATTATAACCTGATCTTTCCCGGACAGGAATTCCTATGCCCGACCGATACTTCGAAGACTTTGAAACCGGACAAACCTGGACCTACCCGGCCTGGGTCCTGGAAGAGGGATCGCTTATAGAGTTCGCCAAACGCCACGACCCGCAGCCGATGCACACAGAGCCGGATTCAGAGGCTGCGGAGGCTTATGGCGGCGTCATCGCCAGCGGTTGGCAGACGGCGCTGGACTGCATCACGCCGTTTCTGGACGACGTCATGAAAAATACGGCCGGGCTGGCATCGCCGGGCTTCGAAACGTTCCAGTGGCTGCAACCCGTCCGGGCGGGCGAGCCGATTACGCCGAGGACGGAGATTCTGGACACTCGTCCATCGAAATCGAAACCCGATCGGGGAATCATCAAGCTGGAATTTAGCGGCTCCAACGCCGACGGCGAGATCGTATGGCGGGCCGTCGGGTCATTTTTTATCGGCACACGGCCCGCCGGTTCATGACCGTTAACAGCAGTGCTCGTCCGGCGGACCGAATACAGCGCATTCCGAGACGCCTGGGATGTCGATCAGAACGCGTTCGATCTCCGCCGGATGGATATTCAACCCGCCAAATATGATCATGTCCTTCGACCGGCCGACCAGTGAGATCACGCCGTCTTCGTTCGGACCGCAAGATCACCGGTCCAGCCCCAGCCGTCGCCGGTGCGGAAGAATTCGGCAGTCTGTTCCGGATCGCCAATATACCCGTTCATCAGGCTCGCTCCGCGAAAGCACAATTCGCCGATTTCGCCGATAGCCGCTTCCGTGCACGGGGTGGTAAAAATCGCGCACTCGGTGTGTCCGGTCGGATGGCCGATCGCTTCAGGGTACTTGCCGCGGTCTTTCCTGTACGAGGTGACCAGCGGGCCGATCTCGGTCATGCCGTAATTCTGGATGAATTCGCAGCCGGGTAGCATGCCGTCCGCCTGTTCGATCAGGCCCAGCGGCGCAGGTGCGCCGCCGTAAACGATTTTCCGTAGGCCTGATAGAGCGCGCGCGTCGAACGCCGGATGCTCGATCAGCATGTGTATCTGCGCTGGAACGAGGAATGTCGCCGTGATGCCGTTGGTTTCGACGGCGTAGATAAATGCTGTGACGTCTCAGCCGGGCAGGACCACCTGTGTGGCCGCTGCGCATACGCCCGGCTGTAACCATCTGAAGCCGCCGGCGGCATGCCCCATGGGGGCAGCGACCGCCATAATTTTTGCGGGGGTGAGGTCGAAAAACTCATGGGCGATCGTGACCCAGGTCAGGCGCGACGGGGCGGTATGCATGCCGCCCCTCGGAAATCCTGTGGTGCCGCAAGTATAGCTGGCGGATGACGGCGTATCGATTAGACCTTCGCAGCCCGGGTCGGTGTCGTCGTCGCCCGCAACGAAACCGGCGA
>DKQG01000017.1:26927-43966 GCA_002471575.1 Alphaproteobacteria bacterium UBA7314
TGCCCTGGCGACGCCGAAATAGGCGACAGCCTACTCGACGCTGTTATGGCCGATAAACGCGACGGTATCGCCCGGTATCACCCCCTTCGCTATCAGCGCGTTGGCGAACCGATTGGCGAGGCGGTCCGCTTCGCCGAAGGAGAGCGAGCCGTGCGAACCGATAAAAGCCGGTTTGGCCGGATAGGCGGCTGCCGCCGTTGCTAGTGTTGCCCCAATGGTCATCACAGAAGAAAAGGCGACCGCCGTTGGAAATGCAAGCGGCGGCGCGTCTTTGTCAGCAGATTTCGAAAAGTAGCGTGGCCTTCAAGCCGCCCGCGACGCCGATGGTGACGATTGGTTCCCTCGGCGAGGCGGTGAAGCTGTCACCAGGGGGGGCACGACGACCACTATGTTTCTCGCATTGTCCATCAGGTACGCCGCCACTTGGTTCCGTCAGGACCGTCCTCCAAAAAAATATCCCGGGACGCCAGTTCGTCCCGGATCCGGTCGGCTTCGGCGTAATCCTTGTCGGCCTTGGCGTTGTGCCGGGCTTCGATCAGTCGTTCGATTTCTTCTGCATCTATGCCATCGTGTTCCCCGTTGCCCCCCGCGAACCAATCGTCCGCCGAATGTTGCAGCAATCCCATAAGGTCTGCAGACGTCAGCAGGGCGCCCTTGATATGGCTCTTCTCTCCGACATCGGACGCGGTGTTGGCCTGGCGGGCCAAGTCGAACAGTGTCGCCAGCGCCTTCGGCGTATTCAGGTCGTCGTTCAGTGCCGCCAGAAATTCGGCACTCGGCACGGCATCGGGGTCGGTATCTATATCTCCCAGTGTGCGCAGCGCGCCGTATAGCCGGTCGAGCATCCGTTTTGCCTGAGCGAGACCCCTGTCGGTCCAGTCCAAGGGCTGTCGGTAGTGAGCGTTGAGCAGCGCCAGTCGGATCGCCTCGCCCGGTGCCTGTTTCAGCAATTCGTGCACCAGCAGCACATTGCCGATCGACTTGGACATTTTTTCGTTGTCGACATTGACGAAACCGTTATGCAACCAGTACCGCACGAAGGTTTCGCCGCCATGGGCGCAGGTCGATTGCGCGATCTCGTTTTCATGGTGCGGAAACACCAGGTCGACACCGCCGCCATGAATATCAATGGTCCGGCCCAAATGCTTCTCGATCATGCAGGAGCATTCCAGATGCCAGCCCGGACGGCCGCGCCCCCAAGGACTGTCCCAGCCGGGCAGGTCGGACGTCGACGGCTTCCAGAGGACGAAGTCGGACGCGTCTTTCTTGTACGGCGCGACCTCGACTCGGGCGCCGGCAAGAAGCCCTTCCTGGTCGCGCTTTGACAACTGCCCGTAATCCGAATAGCTCGGGACGTTGAACAGAACATGGCCCTCTGCCGCATAGGCGTGGCCCTCTTCGATCAGTCGTTCCATCATCGCGATCATCTCGGGGATATGATCGGTCGCATGCGGGTCGATATCCGGCGGGGCGACCCCAAGCGAGGCCATGTCTTCCAGGTATATCTTTTCGAATTTTGCTGTGATCTCGCCAATGTCGACGCCCTGTTCCGCGGCCGCGGCGTTAATCTTGTCGTCGATATCGGTAATATTCCGGGCGAATATCACCCTCGGCCACTGGTGACGCAAAAGCCGGACCAGGACATCGAACACGACCGCGGGCCGGGCGTTTCCGATATGGGCGTAGGAATAGACCGTCGGTCCGCAGACGTACATCGTCACCCGGTCGGGGTCGATGGGAACGAATTCTTCCTTGTCGCGGGACAGCGTATTGTAGAGTGTTAACGTCATCGCGAGACGAACATACGCGCTGCAAACCGGTTGTCCACCGGGAATGAGGGAGGAAGAACTTGGAAGAGATTTACCGGGGCTACGGACAGGATGCCTTGAATGCGCAATACGACCTGAGACCCCTGTGGCCTGACGTGCCGGAGGTGATCGCCCACCGTGAAAACGAGAGTGCGCGGGTCCGCAACCGTATCCCCGGGCGACTGGATATCGCCTACGGAGACGGCCCGGGCGAAACACTGGATGTCTTCCCGCCGTCGAACAGGCGTAATGGCAGCCCCGCGCTGATCTACATCCACGGCGGCTACTGGCAGCTCTCCGACAAGAGCGATACGAGCTACATCGCGCCCGCCTTTCTCGAGTCTGGGATAAGCTTTGTCACGCTGAATTATACGCTCGCGCCTAGAGGCACGCTGGAGCAGATGGTGGATGAATGCCGCCGCGCAATCGTCTGGATCTGGCGCAAAGCGGACGAGATCGGCGTCGACCGGAACCGGCTTTTTCTTGCCGGTCATTCCGCGGGTGGCCACCTGACCGCGATGATGCTGACGACGAACTGGGCAGGCGTCGATGGCGAAATGCCGCGCAATCCGATCAAGGGGGCGTGCGCCCTTTCCGGGCTGTACGACATGGAGCCGATCCGGCTGTGTTTCGTGAACGATGCGCTTGGTCTCACGCCGGATGACGTGCCAAATAACAGTCCGCTGTATCTCGACCCACTGGTCGATATTCCCCTAATCCTGTCCGTCGGAGAGATCGAAACGGACGAATTCAAGCGTCAGCAGACCGAACTCTGTGCGGCGTGGAGCGCGAAAGGCCTTGCAGTGGAGGAAATTCCTGCGCCAGACTGTCATCATTACACGATTGTCGGACATTTCGGTGACGCCGAAACCGCGCTGCACCGGGCGATGATCGACATGATGAGAGAAGACTGAGGCGGGGATCGGGATGACAACTGCTGACAAATTGAATTTGAAAAAACTCGATGCGCCGTTAGGAGCGGAAATCAACGGACTGGACCTGACAAAAATGCTTTCGACGGACACGGTCGATGCGGTTTTGCAGGCCTGGTACGACAATCAGGTTCTGGTATTCCGGGATCAGGACCTGACCCCGCAGCAGCTTGTCGATTTCACAGCACAGCTGGGCGAACCGGGCAGACCACGCATGCCACCCCAGACGGTGCGCGACATCATCCCCGACCTACCGCCCGAGATCATGATCGTCTCAAACGTCCGGGTGAACGGTAAACCCCTCGGTCTGGCCCATGACGGGGAAATGTGGTTTCACAGCGACATGTGTTATGCGGAAATCCCGCATACGGCGACCTTGCTTCATGCCGTCGATCTACCGTCCGAGGGTGGCAATACCATGTTCGCCGATATGTACGCGGCGTATGATAAACTGAAACTCGCGACGCGGGACAGGCTAGAGAGTTGCAAGGCACTGCAAGTACATGATTACAAGCGGACCGAACGACCGGGGGTCGATCTCGATCTTTCCAAGATCGGCAATTTCGCCCATCCCGTCTTCGTCACCCATCCCGAAACCGGGAAAAAAGCGCTTTACGTTAACCGACTTATGACGGCGCGCATCGAGGGTTTCGACCGGCAGGAGAGCGATGCGCTGCTCGAAGAGCTATTCGCTGTGGGTGAAGACCCGGCGATCATCTACGAACATGTCTGGCGGCCGGGCGATCTGGTGATGTGGGACAACCGGTGCATCACGCATGCGCGTACCGATTTCCCGCATGAAGAGCGCCGTCTGCTGCGGCGGACCACCCTGATCGGCACGGAAGCGCCCCGCTAGGAACGGACCTACGGGGTCCCGGCCCATTCTCCGCGGCCGCGGGAATCCAGCATCACGTCCATGTAAAAATCGTCCACGCTGTCGAGTTTGGTGATCAACCCCCCCGCTTTGGAATAGCCGATCAGCATTTCCAGGTTTTTCCGGTTGGCGGGCGTGAGGCCGTACTCCCAGGGGTCAGCTCCCAGCAATGCGCGCTGGGCGTCCCACTCGTCCAAGAACCAGGCCAGCGGCAGGATCCGCGGATTACTCATCCGCCGGTACGCCGCGTGTTTGGCGCGTTCGAACGCCTGCGCCAGGTTGTTGGCGACCCAGGGATGTTCTTCAAGTATTTCGTCGCGAATGGCCGTGGCGTGCATGATCGGAAAGATGCCAGTGCGTTTGTAATAGGCTTCCTCTTCCGCTCGGTAATCTTCGAACAGCCGGCCTACGCGGTCATCGCCACGCAGGATGGGCAGAATAATGTCCGGGTGAATGACGGCATCGACGTCGCCCTCCGCCAGCATCTCGGAAATATCGGACCCCGGCGGCGCCTGGGTGATGTTTATGCCGGTCGGGGTCTCGAAAGGTATTTCCTCTTCCAGCTCGGTGATCCATTCGATGCCGGTCAGGTCGACCCCGTATTCGTCGGCAAGCAATCCCCGGAGATAGAGGATCGCTGTCGCCTGGTAGGTCTTCAGGCCAATGCGTTTGCCGTTAAGGTCCGCGGGTCCGGAGATGCCCTTCGACGTATTTACGAAGATAAACCCGTGCCTGAACCGTCGGTGCAGGAAGACCGGGATGGCGGAAAACGCCTGCCCGCGGTCCTTTGCCATCAGATATGACGACCCCGACAACTCGCAGACATCGAACTCTTCGTTGCGGATCATTCGCCAATGGCGAGAAGACGAATCCATGTCCGTCAAAACGTTAAGCTCGATCCCGTCTGGCGCGATGGATCCTTCTTTCAACGCCTTAACGATTTCGTAGTCTCCGCAAGCGAGCGTAAGTGGCAATTTGGCGCTCATATTCCTAGTTTCTCCCCTGTTTCATCTAACATCCGTTGTTCGTCGCGGTTCAGCAAGCTTTAACGGTTTTTGCGGTAATTCAGTCGATCATTTAACGCAATATGGGTCGATGGTAACTCCAGTTTCGTGGCAAAACACTGGTTTACTGACTTCGGGGGCTATCTCCGTGGCATTTTTTGCCCGGAAATCGGTCGATTTCGCTTCCGCAGACAATCGGACTCGACCGGTCGAAATAAGATACCGGGCACGATGCACACCGCGAGATGCCTGCGCCAGTATCCGAAATACCGGTGATTGCTCTTACCGCAAATGCGATGAAAGGCGATCGGGAAAAATATCTGGCAGTGGGGATGAATGCCTGAGTGCTGAAGCCGATCTACCTGTAAGCGCTGCCGGACGCCATAACGGAGGTCACGGGACTGAGCGCCGGATTGGCCGGTGAGCCTAGCGGGGAGCCGAAGTATGCCGACCCCGACATAGATCCGGAAGAGGCCAGTTCGATGCTCTATATTGTGGACGACATCGTCAGAGACTAAACCGGTGCGCGGCTAGTCATTCGCGCGGATTTCGTCGTCCGGCCGGTCCGCCGCCTGAAGGCGTCTCAATTGGGGGTCGAGGTACTTTGGACGTTCCGGCGTCGGGTTGCCTAGCATTACCTGAAAGAAACAATCTTCGTTGTTTTCGTTGATGATGCCGTGTACCTGTCTCGGCGGATTATAGACCATGTCCCACTTGTCGAGCTGCCGTTTCACGGTTTCGCCGGCACATTCCCATATTATCGTCGGACGTCCCTGCAGAGCGAAAAAGACTTCTTCCTCGTCGTGGTGGTGCATCGGCTGTTTGTGTCCTGCGGGCTGCTGCAGAACCGTCAACGTGAAATGAGCGCTCATCAGCGCGTTCGGGTCGGTATGCTCCGCGTTGCCGCTGGTTCCCAGTTAGCTGCGCTGGTTGCGGGCGTATTTTTCGTCGACCTCGGTCTCCAGCGCCCAAACGCGGGCGTTCGCGTTCCGCGTCGCGAAGGTCTTCCAGTGCGTTTCAAGGGACGCTTCCAGTTTCGCCCGAGTATCGTATTTGTCGATTACCGTGGACATACTGTTATTCCGCTGCCTCGGCCGACGGGTAGGTTGCCTCTATGTGGGCAACGATGTCGTCGAGAAACATTACGTCCGCATATTTGTGGTGCATATCGAACAGATTGATCTTGTGCGAAATTTCCGACCGGTCGAAAACGCATTCCTCTGCGATGGTCGCGTGATAACCGTATGAGTAGGCATCGACGACCGAGGCGCGCACGCAGCCGGACGTGCTTTCGCCGCACACGATTAGGCTGTTGATGCCAAGCCGGGTCAACTGCGCTACCAGCGGCGTGGAATGGAAGGCGCTGGCCCTTTCTTTCCGGATGACAATATCGCCGTCCTGCGGTGCGAAGGCGGGGTGGATATCCATCATGTCGTTGCCCACGTCGTACCCGGTCTGCCGGTTAGTCGACCGGACCCGGCCTTTCCGGACAGACCCGGTCAGGTAAATGATCGGAAGCCTGGCCGTGCGGCACGCGGCGAACAGCTTCTTTGTCGGTTCCACCGCATCCCACGCGAATTTGCCACATGAATTGGGGAATTCATCGACCAGTTCCTCGGGATATTTCGCCGGATCGCCGCGATACACGAAATTGTATAGGTCGATCGCCAGGAGGGCCGGCCGTTCGCCCACATAGACGTCGCGACGATAGGGTTCGTAAATTCTCAATACGTCGGGAGAAACGACGTCTTTCCAACAATGATCTTCGAAATCTCTGGCCATAAGAAGCTCCCCTGTTCAACGTTGACGATTGTAGCGCGGAACATGGCCAAGGGCGACTCGCGGCCTTTCCGACCCCATGATATGAAGGGGCTAGAAAACTAAGCCGGAGGGACGTCACATGGACAAAATCACAAACACGATGCGGGAAGTTGTGGTGGCCAACCGGATTCTGGCCCGCGAAGAGGTGGTCGACGCTTACGGCCATGTCAGTATCCGCAATCCGGAAAACCCCGAACGATACCTTATGAGCCGGTCCCGCAGCCCGGAACTGGTGACCCTTGGCGATATCATGGAATTCACGTTGGACGGGGAAGCGATCGGCGACGACCGGACACCCTATGCGGAACGGCATATTCACGGCGCGATCTACGAAGCCCGGCCGGAAGTGAACTCGGTGGTTCACAATCACTCCCACGCCGTTATTCCGTTCGGGGTGACGCCGGTTCCCCTCAAGCCGGTCGCGCATGTCGGTGCGTCAATCGGAAAGGAACTGCCAGTCTGGGATATCCGCAGGAATTTCGGCGATACGAATTTGCTGGTCGTCAATATGGAACAGGGCAGGGATCTCGCCGACGGGCTTGGCGACAACAATGTCGTCCTAATGCGCGGGCACGGCTGTGCGGTCACAGGAACTTCGGTGCAGGGCGCGGTGATGACGTCAATCTATCTGCAGGTAAATGCTCAGCTCTTGCAGGACACGCTGAATATGAGCGAGGAGATCGAGTATTTGTCAGATGGCGAAATCGATCTTTGCGCAGATATCTTCCTCAGCGATTTTTCTGTCAAACGGGCGTGGGAATATTTCCAACGGCGTGCTGGCGCCGATTCCCTGTAAGGTGGCCCAAGAGACGTTCACACAAATTCGTGACAGTGTTTATGGCTTCAGACAAAGCGGATCTGGTTCGGCCTTTCGCCGGCATGCGGCCCGCACCCGGGCGTGCGGATGAGATAGCTGCGCCCCCCTACGATGTTGTCAACATAGAGGAAGCCCGTGCGCTGGCGGATGGTAAACCGCTCTGCTTTTTTCATGTGTCCCGGGCCGAAATCTGCCTTCCACCGGGCGCCGACCCGTATTCGGATCAGGTGTATGAGGCGGCGGCGGCGAATCTCAAAAAACTTGAGAGCTCAGGAGCGCTAGTCCGGGATCCGTCGCCCTGTTTCTACGTCTATCGTATCACGGCCGGTGGCAAATCCCAGACCGGTGTTGCGGTTTCCGCATCGGTGGATGCCTATGCCGAAAACCGAATTAAAAAGCACGAGTTGACCCGGCCGTCGAAGGAAGACGACCGGGTGCGCCAGATCGACGCGATCGACTCCATCACCGGCCCGGTGCTTACGGTTCATCGGGCGGATGCTGGGCTCGCCGCTTTGCTGGATGCTGCCAGCGCGGACGAACCCGATGCCGTCGCCGCGAACGTCAACGGCGCGCGGCACGAATTATGGACGGTATCTGACCCCGCTCTCGTCACCGAAATCGCGGATGCGGTGAACGCCATGGATGCGCTCTATATCGCGGACGGACATCACCGGTCGGCCGCCGGGGCGCGTGTCGCCGAAGCCCGCAGAAACGCGAACCCGAATCACGATGGGTCCGAGCCCTATAACGGTTTTCTCGCGGTCAGCTTCCCGGACGACGAAGTCGAGATCCTTGATTACAACCGCGTCGTCAACGACTTGAACGGTCTGGACTCGGGCGCGTTTCTCGACTCCTTGTCCCAATACTACCGCGTAGAGCCGGTTGCGGAACCGGTGCGGCCGCAGGGCAGCGGTAGGTTCGGCATGTATCTCGATGGCCAATGGTCGCTGATAACGCCGATAGAGCCGGAGAAGATCGATGACCCGGTTGAAAGCCTCGACGTGCAGCTCTTGTCGCGGTCGATCCTGTCACCGTTGCTAGGGATCGCCGATCAGCGAACGGATACACGGATTGATTTCGTAGGCGGGTCGCGCGGCCCGGAGGAAATCGCCCGCCGCGTCGACTCCGGCGAAATGGCAATTGGTTTCACGCTTTATCCTACCAGTCTGGCGGATCTAATAGCCGTGGCCGATGCGGATATGATAATGCCGCCCAAATCGACCTGGTTCGAGCCGAAGCTGGCGGACGGTATGATCTCTCTGCCATTGGATTGATTTGGTTAATTGCCTGCGCGTAGCTTTTCGGTCGCAGCGGCGTCCAGGTTGCCCCTGGCGTCGCAGACGACGGCGTAGTCTTTCCGCGCGGATTCGACACTGACATATCCCTGACGCACATCGTCCGCAACGGTTTCGGCCGGCCGTTTTCGCGGATCGCCGAAGCCGCCGCCGCCGCCCGAGCGCACCGCGAACGCATCGCCCTGCTTGATGCGGGCCGTAAGCAGCTTTGCATTCGGATAATCCTCTTCCCAGATTCCGTCGGCGCGCAGGACGACAGCGTTACCCGCCGCCTCCTTGCCGCCGTTCAGTCCCCAGGGCTTGCAGTGCATGCGTTCGACCTGTGCGTTGAGCATGAAATCGGCGCGTGCCTGCACGGTGTTTTCGCAGCCAAGCCCGCCGCGATATTCTCCGGCGCCGCCAGAGTCCTTGCGCAGTGCGTAGTTTTCGATAAGGAACGGATACTTCGATTCAAGCTGCTCGGCCGGGCTGTTATGGGTGTCGCCGTCATTGATACAGACGGTGGCGCTGACCCCGTCTTCGTTCTGCTTTGCGCCCCAGCCGCCGCCGGTCGGCCCGATAAAGGCGATGTAGAATTCGTTATTCTTCGGATTGATGCCGTTGAGCATGGCGATAACCAGGTCCGCGTGATGCCCGGCGATCGTGCGTTCGGGTATCGCGGGCGTCAGCGCCTTAAACACGGTGTCGACGATTGTCATCGGAAACGTCATCCACCAACGCATCGGGGCGGGCTTGACGGCGCTGACCACACGCCCTGGCGGGACGACAGCTTTCAGGTTTCGGAACGAGCCATCATTGATCGGGTAGTCGGTGGGCGATGTTATGCATTTGAATGCGACCTGCGAGCAAGCATAGCCAGTGGTGATGCCCGAATTGTAGAAGCCCTGAACCTGCGCGGCGACGTCCGACAGATCGACCGTCATCTCGTCGCCCTCTACGATGACCCTCACGCGGATCGGAATGCGGTCCGAAATACTGACCCCATCGTCGTCCATAAAGGACTCGGCTTCGTAAACGCCGTCGGGGATGGATAACGTGCGAGCGCGGGCGGCCCGTTCGGATTGATCCATGATGTCGGAAATTGATGCCGCGACCTGCGCCCTGCCGTATCGTTTGACAAGCTCTAGGTATCGTCGTTCACCGGTGGTGATCGCCGTCAGTTGTGCCCGCAGATCGCCCATAGCCCGGTCGGGCAAGCGGACATTGGCGCGAATGATGTCCACGATTTCTTCGTTCACGACGCCTTCGCGCTGATACTTCACGATCGGTATCTGTAGGCCTTCGGAATAGATGTCGGTCGTGATGCCGTCCAGGGTGCCGCCGATATCCGGCCAGTGTGCCATGCAGCAGGCGAAGCCAATCAGTTCGTCCTCCAGAAAAATAGGCATGGAGAAGGTCAAATGGTTCAGGTGGCTGCCCGTGATATAGGCGTCGTTGGTCAGCAGGATGTCGCCCGGGTTAATGTTTTCGACGCCGTAATGTTCAAGTTTTGCCTTGATCGTCTCCGCCATGCCGCGAATGAACATAGGAAGGCCGAGACCGATGGAGATCGTTTCGCCTTTCTCCGTGAAGAGCCCGACCGTGAAGTCCAGCGCCTCGTATATGATCATGTTGTAGGCGGTACGCATCAGGTTTGATTTCATCTCTTCCGTGATCGCGATCATGCCGTTGCGGACGATCTCGGTGACGATGGGATCGGGGCCGGTAGAGGTCTTTTTCATGATGCGTCGCTCCCGATGGAGATTTTCAGATTGCCATAATCGTCGACGGTCAGCCCGTCGCCCGGGTGCAGCACCGTCGTCGAGGCGTGTTCTTCCACCAGTGCCGGGCCCGCGATCTTGTTGCCCGACACCAGACGGCTTCGGTCCCAAGTGTCGGTCGCCAACCGTTCGTCACCGAACCGGACCTGCCGTACGCCGGTATGAGCATCCGGAGATGGGGCCTCGTTCCCTTGTTTGATGCGCTGGAGGTCAGGCTTTGCGAGCATGCCAGTCACCGTCACCCGCAGGCTGACGATTTCGCTGCGCTCCTGCGGCGCGCAGGTGCCGTAGCGCAGATCGTGAACCGCATCGAAACGCTCCTTTATGCCTGCTCGGTCTTCGTTGGCGAACAGATCCGCCGCCAGATCAACGGTGACGGAGTGTTCCTGGCCGACATATCGCATATCGGCCGCCCGGCTGACGACGATGCGTTCCGGTACCGCTGATACGTTTTCAATTTCCGCGATACCTTCCGTTTCCAACTCTCGATATACCTTTTCGATGGCGCTGAAATCCATATCCGCAAGCCGCGTGAACCGGGACCGGACATAGTCGTACCGCAGGTCCGAGAACAGCATGCCGAACGCGGAAAAATGACCGGGTGAATGGGGGATGAACACGTCGCGTATTCCCATTTCACGGGCAATGTTGCAGGCGTGAAGCGGCCCCGCGCCGCCATAAGCGACCATCGCGAAATCGCCGGCATTCAGCCCGCGTTCCGTGGTGACAGCCTTGACCGCGTGGGACATAGCGGTGACGGCAACACGGAGAATCCCCTGGGCCGCATCTGCTGTGTCCATGCCCAGCGGGCCAGCTACCTTGTTGTCGATTGCGGTGCCCGCGGCGTCCACTTCCAGTGGCATTTCGCCGCCAAGAAACCGGTCCGGCGAAAGTCTGCCGAGATAGACGTTTGCGTCGGTAACGGTCGGGATATCGCCGCCTTGTCCGTAGCAGGCCGGTCCGGGCTGTGCGCCCGCACTTTGAGGTCCGACGCGCAGGCCGCCCTCGTCGGCAATCCGAGCGACGGATCCGCCGCCGGTCCCGACCTCGAAGATGTCCATCATCGCGATCTGCACCGGCAGGGCGCGCTCGTACCCTCCGATCAACGCACTGCCCGTTGTAAGCGCTTCACCGTTGTGGATGACGCCCGCCTTCGCGGTCGTGCCGCCCATATCGAAGGCGATGGCGTTCTCAAGCCCTATGGCGTCGCACAGCGCCCGGGTGCCGATGACGCCGGCGGCGGGCCCGGATTCGAGCATGCGGACACATTGCCGCTTTGCTTGGTCACCGTCATACAGCCCACCGGTCGACTGGACGACTAAGAACGAGCCGTCAAACCCGTCTTCCTGGATGCGATCGTCGATTCCAGCGATGTAGCTTTCGACCTTTGGGCCGATATAGGCGTTGGCGACCACGGTCGAGCAGCGTTCGAATTCCCGGTATTCCTGGCTCAGTTCGTGGGAGGTGGAAACGAAGGCATCTGGTAGTTCCTCCTCGACGATCTCGCGGACCCGCAATTCATGCGCAGGGTTGGCATAGCAATGCAGCAGCAAGATGGCGACGGCCTCGACGCCTTCTTCGCGCAGCAGAGCGCAGGTCTGGCGTACGCTATCTTCGTCCAATGACTTGTGAATGGCGCCTTCCGCATAGAGGCGTTCGCTCACTTCGAACCGCAACGCCCGTTCGACCAGCGGTTGGTGCTTCTGGAAGAACAGGTTGTAGGCATCCGGCCTGTTTACCCGACCAATTTCATATATGTCGCGGAACCCTTCGGTTATCAGCAGCGCCGTTTTCGCCCCGGTGCGTTCCAGCATAGTGTTGATTGCGACCGTCGATCCATGAAGAAAAAGATTTGCTTCGGGAAATGCGGTTCCCGCTTTGTCTACGCCATCGACGATTCCCTCTATCAGCTTGTCGGGAGTCGACAGGGTTTTGCCAAAAACGAGCCGACCGTCTGACGGATCGAATGCCGCAATATCGGTGAACGTACCACCGATGTCTGCGGCGAGGCGAATGCCCGGGCCGTTCCCCGTTTTTGATGCCATATTGCGGTCCTCTCTTTTTTGTATTTTCGTTGGCGCAGCGACCGCGGTCAAATTCGCAGCGTTGACTTGATGGCGCGCCGCTGGCTCAGTGCGGACACCGATACAAGGAAAATTAAATGACCTTCATCCTGATCGTGACCGGCGGAGGTCGCGGCATCGGCGCGGAGACCAGCTTGAAAGCGGCGGAGGCAGGCTGGGACGTCTGCATCAGCTATCGGTCGAATGCCAGCCGTGCACGTGAAATCGCGGGCAAGGTGGAGGCGGCGGGCCGGCGTGCGCTGATCGTTCAGGCCGATATCGGCAGCGAAGCCGATATCGTTCGTTTGTTTGAAACCTGCGAGGCCGAGCTTGGGACGCCGTCCGGACTGGTCAATTCTGCAGGCATTCTGGAACCGTTGAGCCGCATCGACAACATCGACGGCACGGAGCTGACCGAACACATGTTGATCAATCTCGTCGGCAATATTCTGTGCGCGCGCGAAGCGGTGAAGCGCATGTCGACAAAGCACGGCGGCGCGGGTGGTGTGATCGTCAATCTGTCGTCGCGAACGTCGGAGCTAGGAGGTGCCGGCGCGTCTGTCCACTATGGGGCCAGCAAGGCCGCGATAAATACGTTTACTCTTGGGCTGGCGCAGGAAGTCGCCGACGAAGGCATTCGTGTGTGTGCCGTCAGTCCGGGCGTAATCGACACAGAAATCCAGCCGGAAGGTCGCGTCGAGGCGATTGCACCGACGTTGCCGATGAAGCGGGTCGGCCAGCCGGGAGAGGTTGCCAATGCCGTTGTATGGTTGTTATCGAGTGAGGCAAGCTATGTCAGCGGAACGGTGTTGAACGTATCTGGGGCGCGGTAGGGTCCCGAAGGCCGGCATCCGTATTTCTCCTTAGAACCGGGCGTCGGCAAGACTAGTTCGCGGCTTCCGTCTGAAAAACGGATTTTCACGGTCATAGTGCCTTCGTTCATCAGCCAGGGACGGACGGTGAAATCGCGCGCGCCGCTTGAGTGCATCGGATCGCTTGCTGCGATTGCCTTGGCTTCGTCGAGAGAGCCAGCACGCATTATGACCATGCCTTCACCTTCCCATATTTTTTTCTTGTCGTCCCAGAACGGGCCGGCGCCCCGAAGTGCAACGGCTTTATCGATGCCACGACGAAAGGCTGATGTGTTTGGTACCTGTTTTCGTGGCGAACCGGGATACGGCGTAAAGATAGAAATCAGATTACTTTGATCGTTATGTCGCCAACACCATCAATATGACCTTCCATCAGATCCCCTGACACGATGGGTCCCACGCCCGCCGGCGTGCCGGTGTAGATCAGATCGCCCGGCTGCAATTCGAACAGACTAGACAGGTATTCGATGGTTTCCGGAACGTTCCAGATCAGATCGGCGATATCCGCGCTTTGTTTGGTTTCCCCATTCACCTTCAGCCAGATCGCGCCGGTCGAAGGGTGACCGACCTTGGATGCCGGTTGGATCTCGGCGCAGGGGGCCGAATCGTCGAATGCCTTACCGACTTCCCAGGGGCGGCCTTTTTCACGCATGGCGATTTGCAGGTCGCGGCGTGTCATGTCCAGACCACAGGCATATCCAAAGATGTGATTGTTAGCCTGATCCTGTGGAATATCCTTGCCCCCTTTGCCGATCGCGACCACCAGTTCCATCTCGTAGTGACAGTTTTCAGATTTGGGTGGATACGGAAAATCGGCCCCGTCCGGGATGATCGTATTGTTCGGTTTCATGAAGAAGAACGGCGGATCGCGATCCGGGTCAGACCCCATTTCGCGCGCGTGCTCGGCGTAGTTCCGTCCCACGCAGTATATCCGGCGCACGGGAAACGTTTCGTCCGTATCGGCGATGGCGACAGAGGGGATTTCCATTGGCTCGATGGCATAGTTCGTCATTTTTTGACTCCTGGGTTTGGATCGAAAATTCAGGAGGTCGGCGTCAAGTCACCGGCTTCCACGATGGTCAGTTCGTTGTCGCCAACATTGTTTTGGCGCCGGAACTGAGCGGCTGCCTTGTATTCGTCGGAGTTGAAACAGGCTTCCGCTTCTTCCATTGATTCAAACTCAATGACGACGAAGCGTTCGAAATAATCCCTGCCTTCGAGCGTTTTGCGATTGCCGCCGCGGGTAAGGATTTTGCCGTTGAATTTTTCGAGAATCCCCGGCACCCGGGTAGCGTATTTCATATATTCGTCGTGGTCGTTAATTTTGGCCCTCGCCAGCCAATAGGCGGTCATTGGGGTATCTCCATGCGACATTCGGCGCAGGTATAACTGATCTATCGCACAGTTGGAATCCTCGAGAAATCGGTTACGATCTCGAAAATATTGAGAGATACCGACAGGAGCTCCCATGCCGCTGACCCACCTCGAACACTTTCTGATTCAGACAGAAGACCTGGATCGTACGGTGGACTGGTACACCGACGTATTGGGGATGGAAGAGGGTCCGCATCCCGATTTCAAGATGCCTGTCCACTGGCTGTATCTCGGCGGCGAGGACGTGCTGCATCTTACCATCGGCGGCGCGGACGTGTCCGAGAACCGGAAAAAATACCTGGGACAGCAATCAACGGCGATCAGGGGGTCGGGCGTTGTCGATCACGTCGCCTTTCGGGCGACCGGACTGGCCGAGATGATGGCGCATCTCGATGCGAAGGGCATCGAATACACGAATCGGCAGTTGGACGACCAGGAACTGTTCCAGCTCTTCCTCATCGATCCGAACGGCGTGAAGGTCGAACTCAACTTCGAAGCCAGCGAGGCATGGGATATTACGGCCGACGTCCGCGCGGTCGAACTTGCCGACTGACATAAAATCCGATAATCCAAACGCTGAACCGAGGGGAAACTACTCCTTGATCGATCTCTACACTTGGTTTACCCCGAACGGCCGCAAAGTCTCGCTGATGCTTGAAGAATGCGAGCTTGAGTATACGACGCATGCGATCGATATAGCCAACGACGAGCAGTTCACGCCCGAATTTCTTAAGATCAGCCCGAACAACAAGATCCCGGCGATCGTCGACAACGACAAAGGCAAGTCACTCATGGAGTCCGGCGCGATCATGATGTATCTCGCGGACAAGACCGGAAAATTCTGGCCCACTGATCTGGAAAACAAATGGTCCACGGTGGAATGGCTGATGTTCCAGATGGGCGGAGTTGGGCCCATGTTTGGCCAGTGTCACCACTTCACGAAATACAATCCCGACAAGGCACCTTATGCTCAGGATCGCTATCATGACGAGACCAAACGCCTTTACGGCGTGATGAACGAAAGGCTGAGCAAATCTGGCTTCCTTGCGTGCGACGAATATACGATTGCCGATATGGCAGTTTGGCCCTGGATCGCCCGCTTCGACTGGCAGTCGGTCGATCTGAACGAGTTTCCAAACGTGAGGCGCTGGTACCTGGAAATTCTCGACCGCCCCGCGACGCGGCGCGGCTGGAACGTGCCGGAGAACGAACAGGAAATACCGATGCCGTGACGGCTTGTGTTTTAAATTAGCGGTCGATAAATCATGTACACTCATTCAACGGATGCCGGGTGGATATCCAGATCTCACCGGGCTATTTCACCTTTCCGGCTTGTTCGGCCCAGCACGCCCGAAGAAGCAATCGAGGTGTTTTCCGACCAGCCAAACGCAACTTTTATCGCGGGGGGAATAGATCTGGTGCGCCGTATGCGCGGCGGTGACAAGTGGAATACCGTGATCGACATCTCGTCGATAGACGGGTTAGGCGCGATAGAGGATGCGGGTGACGTCGTCAGGATAGGGGCGCTCGCGACGCACTGGGACGTTGAGACCAGCGAGGTTCTTGCCGCCAGATTGCCCGATTTCCAGACCGCATGGATGACAATCGGTAATGTCAGGGTGCGGATGGCCGGCACGGTCGGCGGCAATATTCTGGCCCGGGAAGCAGGTTACGACGGAGGGGTCATTCTCGGTGTTCTGGGGGCGGAGCTCGTGTTTGCCTCTGCGGAGGGGGAGGTTTGCCTTCCGGCGGACAGCGCCGGAGCAGAGTTCCCGGCAGGCGGATTACTGAAGAGGGTCGATGTTCCGGTCGTCCCCAACCGAAAACTCCTATTCGACCGAAGTCTGAAACCTATGGTCAGCGCCGCCGTGTCGGTCGAAGGCGACCGGCATGCGGTAGGCATCGGATGCGCATTTCCGGAACCGGTATTTCGGACCGGTAACGGCGCGGTGGAGGCGGAAGAGCTCTCGGCCGACCTGCCGGAGCCGACAGGAAATCCGATGGGCAGCTCGGCCTACCGAAGGCGCATGGTGGGCGTGATCGCCGCGCGCGCGTACCGAACTCTAACCGGCGGGATGCATTAAATGTCGAGCGATTTTGTCTTCGTAACATTCCGGTTGAATGGAACCGAAACTTCGTTTCACGTTCGTGCCGAGGAAATGCTGATAGATGTATTGCGGGAGCGCGCATATCTGACCGGCACGAAATTATCCTGTGATCTCGGCGCCTGCGGCGCCTGCACGGTCCTGCTGGATGGAAAGCCGGCGGCTTCCTGTGGCACGTTTGCCTGGCAGGCTGCAGATCGCGAAGTGAGGACCGTTGAAGGCTTGGCTGATAAGGATGGGAATCTCGATCCCGTGCAAGCGGCGTTTGTAGACAACAGCGCATTCCAATGCGGTTACTGCACGCCGGGGATGGT
>DKQG01000027.1 GCA_002471575.1 Alphaproteobacteria bacterium UBA7314
AGGACCATCCCATGAGGTATTCAACGATGGCTTGTGGCCTAGCACGCCGATAACCGCAACGATTTGGCCATAAGAGTCGAAAACCGGGGCAGCCATCGCGCTTACCCCTGGTACATAAACTCCAACATTACGGTTCAGGGCACGTCGTCGCACCTCGTACAACAGACGTTCAAAGCGGTCTTGCGAGGGAACTGCCGAGCCAAACGTCTCTCGCTCGCGTGCAATAATCGGTGCGACCACGGTCTCGGGAATATAGGCCGCAAAGACCTGACCTATCGAAGACTGCGTTACCGGCAATATAGAACCGGGGCGTATGTTCATTCGCACCGGATGCGCACTTTCCTCGAAACGAATCGCGGTCGCTCCGTTCTCAGTCCAAATCGCCAGAACAACCGTGTGCTGGACGTTATCTCGCAGTGACGGAAGGGCTTCCATGGCAAATCGAACGGTGTCTATGCGCCCGAGGGCTGTCAAACCCATGGAGAGAGCAAGCCTGCCCAAATCATACCGGCCCGTGACCGCGTCCTGATCGACCAGGCCCGAACGGCCCAGACTAACGAGATATCTATGCGCTTTACTCATCGACATCTCGGCCGATGCGGCGAGATCCTTGAGATTGAGCGCGGCCGGCGCATTGGTCAGCACTTCCATCAGGCGGGCGGCAACCTCAACCGAGCGGACGCCGGTGCGTCGCGATTCAGACGGAGTGCCGCCCTCCGCGTCAGCTTTTGGCCGTTTTGTCTTTGATTTTGTCATCTCGTGAGTTTACCAGCCATTTCGATTCGCTATTGAAGACCCTGATGTCGTAATATAAAATCGATTTCGAATTACGAAAGTGACATTTTTGGTACCTACGCGACGTGGGCCCGGAGAGAGGAATACAGCGATGGACTCTAAGACAAATGTAAAAGTCTTCCCGACTGGAATGAGGTTGAATGAATATGTGGCACTGGAGGAGGGTTTCTGGAGCGACGAAGGGCTGGAAGTGGAGATTCTCTGGGACGTACTGAAAGGACAAATGGTTCGCTGGAAAGACAGTTATAAGGAACGGCCGCAAGACCTGCCCTTCATAAATGGTGAACAAGCCATCGGCTCCGCTTGCGCATGGGGAAGCATCTCAAATGCCGGCGCGGGTATGGGAAAATTTGTACCCGATGTACATGGCGTGTCGCCCTGGGGCATCTATGTGCGGGCCGACTCGGACGTTCGAGAACCGGCCGACCTCGCAGACGTCCCGATTGCAGTTGGGCTTCGCGCCGGAAGTCACTTCAATGTGCCGTGGCATCTTGAGCAATACATGCCCCTTGAACGGATCAAGCCAGTCAATGTCGGCGGGTTTGGTGCACGTTTGAAGGCGTTGTTGGAGGGTGAGTTCGAGGCTGCGAGCCTGCTTCCGCCGCAGCTCGACATGGCCGAGCAACTTGGCTTCCGCAAGGTGATAGGCGGCGAATTCAAGACGTTGTGGTGGGTCGATGAACGGTATCCCGCGTCCGTACTCCAGGCATATTTCCGCGGACTACAGCGGGCCGAAGAGGCAATCGAGGCGGATATGTCTCGCTTCCTAGGACTGTGGCACTACTCCAATCCCCCCGAGTTCGTGGAACAGGAATGGAACTATGCTCAGTTCGGCCGTGGCGAGAGATTTGTCAATGAGCCGATAAGCCGGGACGAATTCGACGGACTTATGCGGGAAGTTGAGCGCTGGGGTCTCGATGATACGATCCAGGAGAGCGAGTTCGACCAAATTGCGTTAAGCGTTCGCTGAGGGCGGCGGCTCTCTGATTTTCGGGTAAGGATTTATCGAGGTAAACCATGACACTGCTGTCGGCATATGGCCAACAAGAGCCCAAAGAGGACATGGCGTTGACCCATGTCGGCCCGGGGAAACCGATGGGTGAACTCATGCGGCGTTACTGGCAGCCGGTTTGTCTGTCTGAGGAGCTCGCCGATTTACCACGTCGTATACGGATCCTGTGCGAGGATCTGGTCGTCTTTCGGGACCTATCTGGCAATATCGGTTGCCTCGCACTTCATTGTGCCCATCGCGGAACCTCGCTCGAGTATGGCCGCATTGAGACGGGTGGCATTCGGTGCTGCTTTCACGGCTGGCTATACGACACCCAAGGCCAGTGCGTAGAAATGCCCTGCGAAGCCCCTGGCATCGCGGAGAGGATGAACATTCACCAACCTGGTTATCCCGTTCAGGAGCATGGCGGTTTAGTCTTCATTTATATGGGCCCGCCTGATCGCCAACCGTTGCTGCCGCTCTATGACATCATCGACCCAACTTTTTGGGAAAATGCTGAACTAAGGGGTATGCGGCTTTGGGAAGATCATTCGATCGGCTTTGTGCGCGATTGCAATTGGCTACAGCACTACGAGAACGTCGTCGATCCGTATCATCTCCAGATACTGCATAACATGATTTCCGGGGATCAGTTCGGCAGTGCAGTGACGTCCGGAGACTGGCCGGATATCGCCTTCGAGGAAACGAACATCGGCGTCCGCTACAGATCCGCACGCGATCTTCCGAACGGAAATCATATTGTCCGTTATACGGAATGTATCCTACCAAACCTGTTCATGGTCGCCAATATTCACGAGAAAGGCGACGTGCCGAAGGACAAGGAAAAGTGCCGCGAGATTTCATGGTGCGTCCCGGTAGACGACGAGCACATTTTCGGTATTTCGATCGTCGCCTGGCCGCTTAAGAACGGAGAACCGGATCCCGATTGGAAGGCCGGTGTCGACACCCTGACCAATATTCGACCGGGAAACCTTCGCGATCGCCCTTATGAAGAAAAGCAAAGGTGGCCTGACGATATGGAAGCGCAGGAGAGCCAACGCGCGATCGCTGTACACGAGCTAGAAAACCTGGCTCATTCCGATCGGGGGATCGTCCTACTGCGCCGTGCCCTCCGGAAAGCGGTACTTGATGTGGAAGAGGGGCGCGATCCGCTGAACATCGTCCGCGACGAGACCGCTAATAAGGCGATAGAAACCCATGGATGGACTTCCGTAACAACCATCAGTGAACGCTCCGAGGCTGTTGCATAATGGTCAGTTGTGCGGATTTCGAAGCAGACAGCATCGCCTTAGGGCCTAACGGGCAGCAGCGGCCACTCGTTAGCAAACTTTCATGAAATCGCGCTACGGATACAAGGTTCCTGAACCCGACAACGACCTCGTCAATGTTGAGCCCGGTTCACCGATGGGCGAACTATTGCGCCGATACTGGCAGCCTGCCTGCCTGTCCGAGGAAGTGGGTGATCTGCCGTACAAGATTCGCATACTTTGCGAAGACTTGGTGCTTTTCCGCGACGGTCAAGGCCGGGTTGGCTGCCTGGACCTCCACTGCGCGCACCGCGGCACGTCGCTTGAGTACGGTCGCGTCGAAGAACGCGGCATTCGCTGCTGCTATCACGGATGGCTTTACGACACGGAAGGCCAGTGTATCGAGATGGCGTGTGAGCAACCCGAATTCACGGAGAAAATGGACGTCTGGCAACCAGCCTACCCCACATACGAATATGGGGGACTAGTGTTTCTCTACATGGGACCGCCCGATGCGAAGCCTCTGTTCCCAATGTTCGATATCCTCGATACCCGCGGGCGGAACGATGTCGTTCTTAAAGGCCTCAAGCTTTGGGGGGACCATTCCCTGGGCTACGTTCGCGATTGCAACTGGTTGCAGCACGTCGAAAATGCCCTAGATCCGTGGCACCTTATCGTACTGCACGAAATGATTTCCGGTGACCAGTTCAATAGTGTGCTCACCCTCGGATCGTGGCCGGAGATCGGCTTCGAAGAAACGCCGCTCGGAATGCGCTACAACTTGGACAAGGATCTACCAAACGGCAATCATCTTGAACGTCATTCCGAAGTCATTCTGCCAAACATCGTTTTGGTCGCGAATATCCACCAGCGCGGCAATGAGCCGATATGGCGGGAGAAGGCGACAGAGGTTATCTGGTGCGTTCCGAACGACAACGAGACTGTTTACGGTATTTGCATCTGCGCCTGGCCGGCCAAGGATGGGATCGCGGATTCAGACTGGGTGGCAGGTACCGATACGCTGACAGATATCCGACCGGGTCAGCTCCGCGAAAGACCCTACGAAGACAAGCAGCGCAAACCCGACGACATGGAGGCACAGGAAGGTCAGCGTCGCATCGCGGTCCATGCTGCAGAGAACCTGGGATTGGTCGACGCCGGGATCGCTGCAAACCGGCGCAAGCTGCGCGAAGCCGTACGAGATGTCGCCGAAGGTCGGGATCCGCCAAACATTTTCCGCCATGCGGAAACCAACCGGATGATCGAGACTAGTTGCTGGAATACGGTGACGGCGGCGGGTGAATCCCAGGCGGCAGATTAGAACGGGCAATCGTTATCGCGGAGCTCACCTTTCGAATTTTACTCGCGGATGCCTCCATCTATTTGGTCATAATCCGTTGAGCGCATATTCGCAGCCAGGATCGGTCACCCCTCAGGAGCCGGGTGCGGCGCTATTTCTTGCGCTTGTCGCGATCACGCTAGTGGGACCGCTCTCCATCCATTTGTTTCTGCCCGCGGTGCCGCATGTGCGAGCCGCGTTTGCAGTGGATACCAGCATAGCTCAACTCGCCTTCAGCCTGTCCATGATAGGCATGGCGGCCGGTACGCTTGTTTATGGCAGTCTGTCCGACCGTTTTGGCCGGCTTCCGGTACTCATTTTGGGTATCGGGCTGTTCGCCGTGGGTGCTGCGCTCGCGGCGGCAGCACCGTCGGTATCGGTGCTGATCCTGGGGCGCGTCCTCCAGGGAATCGGTGCGGCTTCCGGCATGGTTCTCGCGCGAGCGATCGCGCATGACGTTTATGGCGCCGACCGGCTGGGACAAATGATTGCCTACCTGACAGCCGCCTACGTGGTCGGCCCAATGTTTGCTCCTCCCATCGGAGGCCTGTTGACGGACGCCCTGTCATGGCAGTCAGTTCAAATCGTCCCCGCGGCGTTTGGCATTCTCGGAATCATCGTCGCGGTCATGATCATCGGCGAAACCGGGAAACCGGACCCTGATCAAGCAATCGGAATGATCCGTTCCTACTGTGCCCTGATAGGCGATCCGAAGTTTACGCTGTTCGCCCTTTGCCCGGCATTCGGAACAGGTGCATTTTTTTCCCTTATTGCCGGCTCGACCCATTTGATGTCTGACACTCTGGATCGCTCGGCAACCGAATACGGCCTTTATTTCATGCTGGGTCCTGTCGGATACATGCTAGGCAACTACCTGTCCGGGTGGCTAAGCGGCCGGGTCACCGCGAATACGCTGGTGGTTTACGGATCCTTGATGTCCGTCCTGGCTGCTCTGACGATGAGTGGCCTAATTGCATATTTAGGCCTTTTGCCAATCATCCTTTTCGGCGGTTGCGCGGTATTAACGCTTGGTCAGGGTCTCGTCATGCCCCAGGCTCAGGCGGCGGCGATTGCCACCGACCCCACGTTGGCAGGCACGGCTTCCGGCGTTGTGGTTTTTCTGCAGTTTCTTTTCGGTGCACTGTTGGGCCAGCTAGTGATCGTGGGTGAGGATGGCACCGGTACCTCGCTTTGCAGCTTCGTGCTCATATCGAGCGTACTCTCATTCGCGTGCGGCGTCGCCGCCACCGCGCTCGTCAATCGCTAGGAGTGACGGGTAATTCGCCGACAGACGAAGATCAATCGGTTGCGCGACAGGCGGCCAAAGGATTGGTCTTGACGGAGTTTTTATTTGTTCAATTAAGCGCTCCATCAGTGGCGTCGGTTGTGTTTAATCGACAACTCAGATTGGATAGAAACGCTAGGAGAGAGCAAGGAGGTGACAACAATGGATCTGTTCAAAGTCATCAATACCCGCTTTAGCTGCCGGGCCTATCTCGATAAGCTGGCCCCAGCGTATTCAACAAAAAAGCCACCTTGCCAACGCCATAAGGAAAGATTTCTCTCATGAACTCGTCTGAAACTCGCACCGTCAAAACTATGTGTCCCATGAGCTGTCACCCGACTTTCTGCGGTATGCTGGCAGAGGTGAAGGATGGAAAACTCGTCGGAACAAAAGGCGACAAGGGCAATCCGGACAGCCAGGGTTTTCTCTGTGTCCGCGGCCAGAATGCGCATCAGGTCATCGACAATCCCAAAAGACTGCTGCGACCGAAGATCCGCAAACAGCGCGGTGTCGATGAATGGCGGGATGCATCCTGGGAGGAAGCGCTCCAACTGATCGCGGACAACATCAAAGATGCCACGGGCGAGCGGACAGGAATTTGGATCGGGCACGGTACCTTTACCTTGGGCGGCGCGGCGTCGAACCAGCTCGCGGGCCGGTTCGCGAGTCTACTGGGCTGTCATAACTGGAGTCCGTCGATGATCTGTTGGGGGCTCGGCGCATTCGGCATCGGGCTGACCGGAACACTGACCACCAGCACAAAAGAGGATATGAGCGCCAATTCGGAGCTTATAGTTCTGTGGGGCGCTAGCTTTACGAGTCAGCCGAACACCGCGCGCCATATCGTGCAGGCGCGGAAACGTGGCGCGCGAATTATTACCATCGACATCCGCAAGAGCGAGGCTGCCTCTCAGTCCGACGAAGTCTACCTGATCCGCCCGGGAACCGATGCGGCGCTGGCGCTCAGCATGATGAACGTCATCATAAGGGAAGAACTTTATGATGAGGATTTCGTCCGCGACCATACAGTAGGATTCGATGCGCTCTGCGAACATGTGACACCCTACACACCTGAATGGGCGGCCGAAATCACGGGCATCGATGCCGACCGAATCGTCGCGTTGGCCCGAACCTATGCCTCTACCAAGGCGGCCATGATCCTTCTTGGCGGAAGTTCAATGCATAAGGGCGACAACACCTGGGCTGCGGCCCGTGCGGTTTCCTGCTTGCCCGGGCTAACCGGCAGTCTTGGCGTCGCCGGAGGCGGCATGGGGCCGCGGCACGGGGCAATGGTACCGGCTGCCGCTAACATCGCCGCTGTCGACAATCCCAAGCGCCCGGATGTCCCCATCCCACAACAGATGCCCGAAATTACATTGGCGCTTGGTCGCGGCGATCTCGATGTCATGCTGTTGATGGGCACAAACATGCTGTCTTCGTTTCCCGACTCAAACGCAGTAGCGGATGGCCTTGCGAAAACCAAGCTGGTTGTGTGCTTCGATGTGTTCATGAACGATACCGCACGGCTGAGCGCCGACGTGGTGCTTCCGGGGACGGTGTGGCTTGAAGAGACCGGGTACAAAGCCACGAATAGCCATTTTTATCTGATGGATCGGGCACTAGAGCCCGCAGGCCAAACCAAGCCGCTCTACTGGGTGTTCAGCCAACTGGCCCAGCGTCTGGGCCTGGAGGGTTACTTCCCCTGGGAGTCGCAGGAGGGGATGCTCAACGCCATGCTGGATACTCCATTGACCGGTTACACCACGATTTCTGCGCTACGCGACGCCGGTGGTATCGGTGAATTGAATGTTCCCCATGTTGCGTTTGCCGACGGCAATTTCCAATCGCCGTCGGGTAAAGTCGAGTTTTATTCCCAGCGTGCTGACGAGGCCGGAATTTCCCCCTTACCTACCTATGAAGACCCCGCTGTGCCCAAAAACGGCCGGCTTACGCTGACACAAGGGCGCACCCTGACCCAGTTCCACTCCTTCTACGACCATGGCAAGGCCTTGCCTGGACTGGCCAAACACAATCAGGCGCTAGAGGTATGGATCTCGCCCGAGGATGCTCGGGCGCGAGATATATCGGATCGTGGGGCGATCGAACTGTCGAATGAACGCGGCAGGCTAGAAGGAGTAGCACACGTAACCGACGACGTGCCCGCCGGTGTCGTATGGACTAGAGATGGATGGGAGGGGTTCAACGCCATCACATCCGGAGCCCCGGTGGTGCCAGCTTCAGCGTTGAGCATCTTCCCGTTTGCAGTGGGCCAATCGCATTTCGGCGCTGAAGTCGAGGTAGTGGCGATATAAGCAACTGCGAGCGAAAAATGCTCACACCAGAATGCAAACCAGGCTGCTGATTTTGGTGGTTTCGGATCGTAGGCGTACCGTTACGCACACACACGGCCCTTGTTTATTACCAACCAAATGATGTTCAGTATCACGAAACCACTTCGCATGGACCGGGTTCCATGCCATTACTTAATCTGTGCAGACCCGGCTGATCAAATCCGAAGCGTCAGATGGCATAAATGGAGTACTAATCATGACTGAAGGCCTAACAGATGAGCTTTCCGGAAGCGCCTACGGACGAGATCAGCAAATCCACAATTCGGAAATAACTGAAGTCGGCCCTGGCACCCCCTGTGGTGAATTCATGCGTCGGTACTGGCACCCAGTCGAGCTGTCCGAACGGCTCGGCGAACGCCCGATAGAGGTTCGGGTTTTAGGCGAAGATCTCATCTTGTTCCGAGACAGTTCACGCCGACCAGGACTTATCACACCGCGGTGCGTCCATCGAGGTGCGCCGATGGCGTTTGCCAAGGTCGAGAAACGCGGAATTCGATGCCCCTATCATGGGTGGCTGTTCGACGCCGAGGGGAATTGCCTGGAACAGCCCTGCGAAGTCGCGGACAAGCCGGCATTTCGCGCTCGTTGCCGACAGCCTTGGTATCCGGTGGAAGAACGCTACGGGCTGGTCTTCGCCTATTTGGGACCACCAGAGAAAAAACCCTCCCTACCCCGGTGGGCACCATTTGAGAACATCCGTCCAGACGAAAAAATTGTACCCGATGCCGCCAGTTACAGTGTTGGCGGTGACGATACGGAGGAGATCATCCCGTGGAACTGGTTGCAGGATTGGGAAAACACCATGGATCCGTTTCACGTGGTTATTCTTCACACGGCATTTTCCGGTCCGCAGTTCAACCCCGAGATGGCCGTAATGCCTAAGGTTGATTGGCACGAAACATATCTTGGCATGCAATATACCGCCCATCGGGAGTTTCCCGACGGCCGGAAAATGGACCGGGTCACGCATGTAATGTTTCCGAGTTTAAGGAGCGTTCCCAATATCCAGCTCACCGAAGGCGTGGCCGAAAGCATGGGCTGGCTGGTGCCGGTCGACGATACACATCACCGCACGTTTCATATCACCAGAATGCCGCTGGATTTCGAGGGCGTTCCATTGGTCACGGCTCCGGTTCTTGAAAAGAAATGGTCGGACATGAACGATGACGAACGCTGGGTCATGCCGGGTGACTGGGAAATCCAGAAAGGTCAAGGTCCCATCACGCTGCACAGCGAAGAACGTCTCGGATCGAGCGACATCGGCGTCTCGATGCTTCGCCGCAAATTAACCGCCCAAATCCGGTTGGTGGCAGATGGCGGCGATCCCATTGGCGTACAGCGTGAGCCAGACCCTTCTCCGCTGGATATCGGTGCAGGGAATTTTTACGATACGCCGCAGAATTAGAAATCCGCGACGCGTTCAGTAACCTCTCGAAACGGCGTGCAGTCAGCGATAAACCGCTGTGTCGTATGAGACCCCGGTCTCCGCGCCGACATCGAACAGATTGCGGTCGTGCATCCAGGCCTGCGTATTGTCGAACATTTCCCGCGTATAGATTTGAGGTACGATCCGTTCACCGACGCCGAACCGGCGAACGTCGACGGTGTTTACATAACGATCCGGTAACTCGTTCAAAAAATAGTGTTTGAATTTCTCCGGCTCCGCATCGATGTCCGCCTGCGCCCGTATCAGCGCCCTAATATATTTCTCGACATCTTCGGGGTTGATATCGGTGGGGAACATATACCCCATCATGAAAGTCGTTGAAACGACTCGCCTGAAACCGTGCTGTTCCAATAAATAAAGCTGGGGCCCCCAGACATTTACTGCAGGGATTTTACCCGCAACCGCAGCATCGACCCGCGACCATGATGTGCCTACGAACTTCAGGGTAATTTCTTTCGGATCGAGAAACACCTCTAACGCCTGTAGCGCGGAATAGTGACTGCCTGAATGATAACCGACAGCGACATCCACGCCGGCAAGCGCCTCCGGTTCGTGCACTATGGATTCAGCTGGTACGACAACCGCCGCTTCGCAGACACTATAGGCCTTTCCGTACATTACGCCGTCTTGGAGTTTGGCTGACTGGTTGACCGTCCAGTGGCATGCACAGCTCACGTCGCCAGCATCTGCTTGACCGCCCTTGCGGCCGTGTCCCTCGGCATACCGTTCAAAGGCGCCAAAAAGATTTTCCTTAATTTGTGCATCCGGACTGAGCGCTTCCGCCAACTGTGGTGTTGCCTTGTCTGTCACCTCTGCGTTGAGAACGTAGTCGAGACCCTCATCAGCGAAATACCCCCTCTCCTCCGCGACCCAATCGTTGAGACGGCCATGCGGCTGTATTAAGAATTTACTCATCAACCAAACTCCCTGACTTAGGCGCACAAAGTATAGAAGGTGAGTCTATGCCATCAGCGCGAGACGAGTCTATTAGGCGGTAGTTCAGGGTGAGTCATTCCCCTTGGGCCGTGATTGCATTATCAGACAACCTCAGTGAAAATCAGCTCATGTCGGCAGTCGGGGCATAACCTCTGTCGCAAATATCTCCAGCCCGTCGAGCATGGGGTAGAAGTGAAGCATCGGGGTGTCGACACCGATCCGGTGTAGTTCGCGGAGGCGTTCGACGATATCGTCTGCTGTGCCGACCAATCCGGCACCGAGTGCCTTGGCTGCGACCAATGAGATACGGTCGCGTTTGCCGTAAGCTTCAAGAGATCGGGCAAGTTCGATGGCCTCTTTGCGAGTTTCGGTGCAAATTACGTGCGCGCTGATGCCGAATCTGAGTTTCCTGTCGAGGGTCGCGCTGAGGGAACGCATATGCTCCACATCGTGGGCGATGCGTTCCATGTTCCCTGGCGCGTTGTCTAAACCCGGTTCATAGCCAACGAACCAGACATCGGCGTAACGCGCCACCTGCTCCATGCCCTGCTTTGCGCTGCTAGCGGCGTATATAGGTGGGTTTGGTGTTTGCAGGGTTTTGATCGGCAGCACCGCGTCTTCAAGCTGAAAATAATCGCCATCAAAATCAAAACACTCCTCGCACCAGAGACCCCTGAGCACCTGCATGAACTCACCCATCCGGCAGTAGCGCTCCTCGGTGCGGTCAAGCCAGGTGCCATTGCCGAAGACATCAAACTCCTTCTGATACCAGCCGTTGACAACGTTTATCGAGAACCGTCCGCCACTTATGCGGTCAAGGCTTGCCCCCATCTTGGCCGCAAGCTGGGGGTGAATGATTCCGGGATGGGCCGCGACCATCAACTCGATTGATGCTGTCTCGGCGATCATGGCCGTCGCCATTATCCATGCCTCTAGGTCTGGACCAATGTGGCGTTCGGCGATCAGGGTGGTCGCAAATCCGAGTGCCTCGGCCCGCTTGACTACGGCGAGTGCCAGAGCGAGAGATCGATCGGTTGTTCCTCCCTTGCCCTGGTTCGAAAGTTCTTCGATCGCGATCGCCATCTCCGGTTCTACCCGGACGGTGTGAGGGAGGGGTGTCCAGATTCCCAGACGCATAATGGTCATTTCCTAAATGATATGGCGCTGTTTCGTCGCGCCACGACTGACGTGGTGATTTAGTGTCCGATGTTATCAACGCCGCAAGGCTTTACAAAATATAGGCTTCGACAAATTCCTGCGGAACGTCATCATCTTTTTTGTATGCAAACGCCAGATTGCTCATTCCTATGTGGTGGCATTGCGCAGCTGCTTTTTTGAACCAATACATCGATTTAAGGCGATCTTGCGGAAAGTTCTCACCGCTGTTCATAAAGAGTACTCCGACGAAGATAGGCACGTCCGGCATTCGTATCAGCGTGAGAATGAAGCCCACCCAGTCACGCCTCTGTTTCCAGCGGCGGATTCGTTAACTCGTGGCGAGTTTAGGCCCGGTTAGACGGACTTCTGCCCTACCACAGAAAACAATGGATCGCCAAACCGCGAACTAGGTGACAGGTCAGCCATTTCCGCGGCGCCGAACATGCCGGATTGTTCCATGCAAACCGCCACATAGTTCTGATGCCCAACGTCATCAAGTGATCGCCATATTGCAACTGCCTTGGTGGGAAACATTCGATTAGAAAACGAAACAATCAAGCGTCCACCGAGACTCAGAACACGGCCAATTTCCGAAAAAACCCTAACAGGGTCGGTCAAATACTGGATAGAAACCGCGATCAGGCAGGCATCAAAGCTATCTCTTTCGAATGGTAGCACCGGGTTCTTGTTTAGGTTCTGAATGAAATAGTCGTCAAGCTGAGGGTTGGCCCTCAATTCCTCCGCGTTCATCCCGTGTCCAATGACTGTTCTCGGGGAGAGATCATGAGGAAGGTGGGAAACACAGCTCGACATCAGGTCTAAAATCCGGTCGCCATTCTGCAGGTGCGTTGCGTAATAGTCGGTAAGGGCGGCACAAGCTGGATCATCAATATGGGTCACAAACCTTGGCGTCTGGTAAAAAAGCTCGTCTGAAGTATCATCGAGCCGGATGAACGAACGGTCGTCAATGGTGATGTTGTCAAAAGGGTTATTACTCTCGTTCATGGATCCCCGCCAGATACTCAATTAACGCTAGTCTAAAAATTTACGAATGATGTTCATTTGTGGATCTAGCCATTGCAAAACGCTGACCACATCGAGGCCCATTTAGCGGCTAAAGATAAAGTCGAAGTGCCGGGTTCGTTAACTCGTGGCGGGGTTAATACTTGATGACGCGGAGTGCTTGTTCAGAGCTAACCCTAACGCAGCTTGTTCCAAACGGATCGCAAATAGCTACTTTTTGCGTGCCTCTCTGCGTTTCTGCTGGGTCCTTAAAGGGTAGGCACTACTTTTTAGATTGGGAAAGCACTTTTAACTGACATTTGATCAACCTTTGTTCTCTCTGGCGTCTGTCAATTTGACGATTGCGGCTTTCGCCTAGCGCCTTTTTTAACGCCTCTCGCAAGTACTTTTCTATCATCTGCGTCATTATATGACCGGTGATTGCCCTCACTTCACCGGTGGTGTAACCGGCTTCGAACGGAAAACCGTGAATCAGCGGCACTTGCGAGGCAGAGAACCTACGGCTTAATATCTCGAGTCAGATAGGCCAGAGCTTCTCTTAGACGAGGCCGCCATGTGCTCTTTTTTATATGACAACGGATATGATAGACAGTAAACCTTCCAGACTTAACCCGATTCGAGATTCGAAAAATCGGATCAAATTAGGTGTATTCGGCATCAATGGTAATGGTGCCGCTTTGACGCTTCACCCCGATCGCTATCAGTGCACTTGGGACTCAAACTTGCGACTGGCGGAGATGGCCGAGGAACTCGGCTTCGAAGCTTTTGTCTCGGCGGCTCATTGGAAATCTTTCGGTGGAGACGGCCACTACAGCGGCGACTTGATGGAAACATTTACTTGGGCGGGCGCTGTCGCCGCCGTCACCAAGCGAATTGGTATTATAAGTACGCTCCATGTGACACTTATTCATCCAGTATTCGCAGCGAAGGCGGAAGCAACTGTCGACCTCATTTCCAATGGCCGAGCCGGAATGAACCTTGTGCTTGGTTGGAATCCTCCGGATCTGCAAGTTTTTGGAGTAGAGCTGAAAGGACACGATGCCCGCTTCGAAGTCGGTGAAGAATGGATGGAGATATTCGACCGACTTTGGGAAGGGAAGGAAAGCTTTGATTATCGCGGAAAATATTTTGATATCAAAGGAGCATATAACCAGCCACGTGGCATCCAAACCCGCCCGGCACTGTTGAACGCAGGCCGGTCAGCTCGCGGTAGAGAATTTGCTGCGAAGCACTGTGATATCGCATTCGTTTCTGCCCATGATCCAGCTCCTGAGGCGATCAAGAAGCAAGTCGATGCATGCAGAAGTGAAGCCAGCACAAAGTTTGGGAAGGATATTCAGATCTGGATGTCTGCCTACGTTGTTCTGAAAGATACAACCAAGGAGGCGCAAGAATACGTCCATGACTATGTCGTTACGCAAGGTGACGACGCGGCGGTTCAGAATATCTTGAACAACAGCGAGATTGATACAACGAAGCTTTCGCCCGAGGCAGCGTCAAAGCAAAGTTTCTCGCTCAAAGCAGGGTTTTATGGGTATCCATTGGTCGGGGACCCAGATCATGTCGCAGAGCTTTTCAAAAATCTCTCCGACGCCGGCGTAGATGGCTTTCTACTTACTTGGCTAGACTATGAGGGCGGGCTGGCCAGATTCGGTCGGGAGTTGCTCCCACGCCTTGAGAAAGCCGGGCTGCGCGCGCCGTTTATAGAGATGGTTTGACGGCCATCGCGCAGACGCATCAAATGTCGTGGATGCTTCAATCGGTTCAAGACCGGTGCCGAACCATTCTAAGATTTCTGTATCCTCTATAATTTCGTTAGGGAGTTCACATGCCAAAACAAGTTATCACGTCGTCTAAGGCACCCACCACTGGTTTTACGCCGGGACAAGCTGTTTCACCACTCGCACAAGCAATCCGCTACGGCAACATGCTGTTTCTGTCTGGACAGGGGTCGCTCGACCCATCCACGGGTGAGGTTGTGCCAGGAGATATCGAAGCACAAACACGTCAAACGTTGGACAATCTTATGATTATACTCGGAGATGCGGGTGCAACTTCGAAAAATATCGTCAATATGCGTGTTATACTGCGTGATGTGGCCGATTTTCCAAAATTCAATGAAACTTTCCGAGAATATTTTGCGGGAGAAAAAGTAACACGAACTTGCTTTGGCGGTGTTCTTCACAGGGCAGGCATCGATATCGAAATCGACTGTGTTGCCATGTTCGACTAGGGTCTGAACCCATTACAGCAATATAAATTCGTTTGGTAAATCAGAAGCGTGGTACGTTCTGATAGTGGGTGTCTTAATGGCGGAGGTGTCGGGGACGGGGGC
>DKQG01000012.1 GCA_002471575.1 Alphaproteobacteria bacterium UBA7314
CGGTACGCTCTTGATAAAGGCTGCTGTCAGTGCTTTTGCGAGCTTCTTGTCCATCTTTTTATGCACGAGATCGCCTCCGCCGTTAGCCGCAGTTCGGAACATGTTGTCATCCGAAATTACGCGAACGCTATCACCGTAATGCGCAAGCTCGCTCACCGAAAATAAGACAGGTGCCATGCCCGGTGCGTTGAGGTATTTCTGCCAGCCTTTGCCCTCGAACTTGGCTTTCGGGACGGAGACGAGATTGAGCTTGCCCGCAGCCGCCATGATCGGAATAAACGAAGCTGGGTTTGTGCCCGGTCGAACGGCCGCGTCAACGGACCTGTCAAGGAAAATGGCGTTTGCCTGACCCCAAGCGATCTGTTTGCCATTGTAGCCCTTGCCTTCCGTCAGGCCGCTGCTGAGACGGATTACGTTCCGCGCGGTTACCAGCGCGCCGCCGCGAGGCGGTCCGTTATGAACCGTCTTGCCTTTCAGCTTGTCGTAACTGTCGATCCCGGTGGTCTGATAAGAAATCAGATAGAAGTGAGCCAGATGGTATGGATAAAGCAGGCGCAGGTTATCGGCGAGTTCCTTGCCTTTTTCCTTGCCCAGACCCGAATACGGACCGAGGCCGCGGGACATCAGGAAATTGAGAATAAAAGGCGTGGCTAAGATATCCGTTTTCCCCTGCGCGACCTGCAGGATCGATTTGGTCAGGGTCTTGCCGCCCTGCACCTAGATGTTCGCGATCTTTCCGCGGGCGGCGACTTCCGCCAGGTTCTTTGCGGCCACGTCGGTGCCGCCGCCGGGCTGTGCCGATTACATCGTCAGGGTTGGCATCTGCGCCTGAGCTGCCGTGCCCGCGAATGCCACCGCGACGGCAGCAAGAATTCCGGTTGCGAGTGTGTGTCTCATCGTTTTCTCCCGTGTTTCATATTTGTTGTTGTTGGAGACAGGTCACAGCATATAAATAAGAAGATCAATCATTTTTATTGTGGATCAGACACGCTGCCACTGGACCCAGGCATTCACGACGGCGCCGTCAGGCCATTCCCGGGACAGCAGCAATCTCATCCCGCCATCGGCCGTCAGCTCCACGCCGCGTCTCTGTTCGCCGCCGACCCATCCCGGGTTCAGCGCGAATTGAACCTGCGTGATGAATGTGTCGCCTTCCAGACGCCAGCGCCCGCCATAGGAAATATAGGTGTCGTAAGCAGCAAGCCGCTCGGCGTCGGGTGCGTCGGTGTGCCAAGCGGGATCACCCGACAGCGGCGGCCGCTCGCCATGGCAGAGCGAGGCGTTCATCCAGCCGTCCGGCGAAATGATTACCATGCCCTTCGGATCCGGACCGTAGCGTTCGATGGAAACGCGGGTGTCTTCCGGATCGTCGTTGCCGCGGGCGACCAGTATCCAGGTGCCGGTGATGTCCTGTTCTGTGATCATCCAACTTCTCCCGATTCATTTTCCTTTAGCCCCGCCACCAGATCGATCATGACCGGCGCGTCCTGCGGCAGTCGCATCATGCCGAGGACACTGCGCGGGTGGCGGCCGTCGTCGCCAAATGCCGTTATGAACACCTTCGAAGCATGGTCAGCGACCCGCGATATGCCGTCGAATTCGGGCGTGCAGGCGACGTAGCATTTTAGCTGCAAAACGCCCGCTACCCGGTCCAGATCGCCGTCGGCGGCCTCGCGCAGCCAGTTCATCGCCTGCAGTGCGCAGATCTGCATCTGGCGAGCGGCTTCTTCCTCGTTTATTTCTGCGCCGACCTTCCCCAAGTTCTGAACCGCACCGTTTTCCTTGCCCAGCGTACCGGCCAGGTAGACCGTATCGCCATTGCGCTTGAACGGGTCGTAGTCGTAGGCCGGTCCTTCCCGCGGCGGCAGGGAGAGGCCGATGGCGGCGAGGCGGTTTTCTGTCTGTCTGGCGTCGGTCATTGGCAATCCGTGAATTGTGTGGAGCGACCCTAGCAGGGTTGCGCACGGGATGCGTATAGTCTGGGGGTACAAAACGGAATACCCGGAACCAGACATGATCCTTATCGATGGCTGCCAGTACGCCAACTGGTCGGAGAAGATATTTCGCGAAATGAACGCCGGCGGCGTATCCGCCGTGCATGTCACGATCTGCTACCACGAGGATTTTCGCGAGACGGTCGAGAACATGGCCGACTGGAACCGCATGTTCGAACGCTTCCCAGATCTGATCGTACCGGGCAGGACGGCGGAAGACGTGCGTCGGGCGCATGCGGATGGGCGGACCGCTATCGTGTTCGGTTTTCAGAACTGTTCGCCGATCGAGGACGATATCGGGCTGGTAGAAATCTGCCACCAGCTTGGCGCGAGGTTTATGCAGCTGACCTATAACAATCAAAGCCTGCTCGCGACCGGCTGTTACGAAGAAAACGATACCGGCGTCACCCGTATGGGCCGCCAGGTCATCGCAAATATGAATCGCGTCGGGCTGGTTGTTGACATGAGCCATTCGGGCGAACGGTCCACCCCGGAGGCCATCGAAATGTCGGAACGCCCGATCGCCATCACCCATGCCCACCCGGCGTTCTGGCACCCCGCGCAGCGTAACAAATCAGACGATGTGCTGAAGGCGCTGGGCGAAAGTGGCGGCATGTTGGGGTTTTCTCTCTATCCGCACCACCTGAAGGACCAGCCGGACAGCGTGGTCGAATGGATGCGGGTCGGCCGCTGGACCAAGGACATTGATTACGGTGAAGGCTCCGCCTCGGACGCGGGTTTCCCGCCGATGCCGTCCTGGTTCGGTGGCAATCTCGATTTCGGGAACATTGCCGATGGCCTGAAAGCGCATGGCTTTGACGACGCTGATGTCGAAAAGGTCATGGGTGGCAACTGGCTGCGGTTTTTCGAGGAGTCTTTCGGGCCGTCGAATTGATCGGGCCCCGGGTAAAATATGGTCCTTAGCTCCTGAGCCCTTCCCCTCAAGGGGGAGGGGATGAGCGTCGGTATGTTTCGCAAACTAGAGTCCTCTCGCACCAACGGGGAAAGAGTTAAGGACAGGTAGAAAAACCCTACTCTGCCGCGTCGAGAATATGCTGCGGCGTTGACGATACGACCTCGCCATATTTAGGCACGAATGCGCCTTTTTCCAGATCCTGGATATGCTTGACAAATTCCGGCGCAATTTCCTGCAGTTCGATTAGGATACGCTTGTGCTCCTCGACGCTAGCCCATTCGCCGATCAGCCAGAAATGATTTTCGTCTTCGGTGTCCCGCAGCATCACGCCGTCTTTCACCTGATGGGGCGATTTGTGCATCGGGTTTCCGTCGGAATAGTCGAACTCCTCGAAAAGGCGCACGAATTCCTCGCCCATACCAGGCTTCACGTAAAAGTCGTAGATATGAAAAAAGTTGCCTTTGTCGGCCAGCGGTATCAAAGCCATTGGAGTCTCTCTCTCTTTTTCCGGTGCCAGCTCTCTCCCGCTCCCAGCCACCCGGCGTCTGATCCTGTCGGGTGGCTGGGAGCGGGAGAGAGCTGGGGCGAATCCGTGCAATCCTACACGGGAAAAACCAGACAGTTGTCAATCATGACACTGTCGTAGATACAGATGCGTTCTTTCAACAAAAGTCTGCCGCCTTCGCGGACGAAAACGTCGCGGTATTTTCCGACCTGCTGTATCCGGCTCGTCTCCTCGACCAGCGTTTCGATCAGCGTGTAATTGGCCGATGCCCGGATTTCGTCGCCATCGATCGCCAGCGCGCGGGTGTTCGTGATCGACAGGTGCAGATAGCGCGGCGCGAACATTTCGGTGTTCAGTAGGGCGTAGGCGCGGTCCCTCATCATTGCCTTGCCTTCGCAGTAGATAAGGCCGAGCGGCAGGCCGGATTCTGCATTGTCTCGCGCTATCACGTGATAGAAAGCGTCCTCGGTGAAGTATTCCACCCAGCCGTCCACATCCATTGCATCCAGTGTTTCCGCGTAGGCGTAGTTGAATTCCTCTATTCCCAGACGGGCGTCGCGCAACACAGCTGACTTGCTGTCCAGCATCGTTGCCATTCTCAGAACTCCATCACGTCGCGATAATAGCGGTACATGCCGCGGATCGCGCGTTCGGTGATGATGGTTTCTGTCGGTTCATTGTCTTCGCCCAGCACGGCAAGCCCCTCGCGCGGCATTGCCTTGCGGACGCCGTCTTGCAGGAACTTCAGGGCTTCGTTGTCTTCGATGCCAAGGAAACCCGCAGGTCCGAAGATATTGTTTTGGCGCAGACGGTGACGGGTCATTTCCTCGTCGTCATCGGCGCGGCCGAAAACGGTCCACAGCATCATGAACTCGTTCGGGCCGCGCGGCACCAGCAGGCGGGTGTTCAAGATGTTGGTTTGGCGCAGCGCAGTCAGGGTGGGAAAGATCGTCAGCACCGCTCCCGACCACTTTGAATCCGCCTCCGGGAAAAACGCCAGTACGCGGGGGTCATTCAGTTCCATGGTTTTCTTGAACGCCTGCATGCTCGCCTGGTCTTCTTCCGGCACGTCGGGCCGACCGTTCGACCGCCGGGATAACAGACCACCGTGCCGACCCAATTTATCGGTGGGGATATTGGATTCGTTGGACGATACGAACAGGCCGAACGTGGTCAGGTAGGTATGCAGCAGGGTCGCGTGATAGGGGTCTTTCAGGTTCTCCTGATAGAGTTTCCAGTTGCTCGGCAGGATGTTGCGGTGAACGCCCAGCAGCCTGAATTCCGTTCCGTCGAATGTGGCGTCGAATTCGGCGCAGATTTCCGGGCCGAGATAATCCTCGATGGATTCCATATCGTCGCACGCGGTCGCGAATATGACGCCGCCCCGCGTTGCGACATGGAACCGGCGCAGACCGAACTCCGCCATGTCGAAATCTCTCGGCGCACCGCCTTTTCCCTTTATGCCGCGCCGGAACGGGATGGCGGTTAGATCGCCTTTCAGGTCGTAGGTCCAGTTGTGATAGGGGCAGATGAAGCTGTTGGCGCTGCCCCGATATTCGCGGCAGAATTCGACGCCCCGATGGGCGCAGCGGTTCTCGAAGACGTGCAGCTCGCCATCCATGTTGCGAGTCACAACCACTGGATACGGGCCGACATAGGACCGTATGTAATTGCCTGGTTCCGGTACTTCGCATTCGAGCCCGACGTAATTCCAGTGGCGGCCGAGAAAAATCTTCTCGATTTCGCGCTCATAGACGTCCTGATCGGTGTAGATCCAGTCAGGTATGCGCGTCTCGTCAGCCGGCCAGCCGCGGTCGGTACCGGTATGCCCGTCGACTTTTGCTATCAGCCTGTTGTCGCCGTCCATTGTTCCTTCTCCCGCCGAAAAGGCGCAGATCAAGTATTGAGGACCGCGGCAACGCCATCAAGGGCTAATATGACGCACGGAATCGCCCGAATACCGCCGTTGACAGCGCAGGTCGTCCTAAACATACTCCCGCTCTTTTTTCGGCCCGGCGACGGGCCGATTGGACTCAGGCGCTTTGGCGCGGGAGAAAACCGGTGAACCAGTCAGTTATGCCATCCTACGGGCGCACGGACATAGCCTTTGAAAAAGGCGACGGTCCTCACCTGTATGCGTCTGACGGGAGAAAATTCCTAGATTTTGGGGCCGGGATTGCCGTAACAGCGCTTGGTCACAATCATCCGCACTTGGTGAAGGCGCTGACCGATCAGGCGGGTTCGCTGTGGCATACGTCCAACCTGTATCACATTCCGCAGCAGCAGAAGCTTGCTGAGCGTCTGGTCGAAACGTCGTTCGCGGACACCGTGTTCTTCTGCAATTCCGGCGCCGAGTCCGTCGAAGCTTCGATCAAGCTGGTGCGCAAGTATCACAGTGCCAACGGCAATCCAGAACGTTACCGGATGATTTCGTTCGAGGGCAGTTTCCACGGCCGGACACTTGCGACCATTGCCGCTGGCGCGAACGACGCGCACCGGGCGGGGTTCGGCCCCGCTGTCGACGGGTTCGATCACGTGGCGTTCGGCAATATTAACGAGGTCCGCAACGCGGTATCGGCCGAAACCGCCGGCATCATGGTCGAGCCGATCCAGGGCGAAGGAGGTATTCGTCCGGCGGACGACCGGTATCTCCAGGATCTGAGGTTGCTCTGCGACGAGGCCGGGCTGTTGTTGATGTTCGACGAGGTCCAGACCGGAATCGGCCGTACGGGCAAGCTTTGGGCGCATCAATGGTCGGGCGTGACGCCCGACGTCATGTCGTCGGCCAAGGCGCTAGGCGGCGGTTTTCCGATCGGTGCTTGCTTGGCGACGGCGGAAGCGGCGAAGGGTATCGTACCCGGCACCCATGGCAGCACGTTCGGCGGCAACCCGCTGGCGGCGGCCTGTGCCAATGCGGTTCTCGACGTGGTACTTGAAGGAGGGTTTCTCGATCATGTCATCGAGATGGGAAACCTCGTGGAGGCCGAACTCGAGGGCCTTGTGTCGCGGTATCCGTCCGTTATCGATAGCGTGCGCGGTGTCGGGATGATGTGGGGCATGAAGTGCGGCGTGCCGAACGGTGAATTGGTCGCGAAGGCGTTCGATCACGGATTGCTGACAGTGCCGGCTGGCGACAACGTCGTACGGTTCCTGCCGCCCTTGATCGTCGAAGAGACGCATATTAAGGAAGCAGTCGGCATCATCGAGACCTGTGCGCAAGAGTTCGGGTCATGAAAAGCGCGCCACGGCATTTCCTGGAACTTAAGGAAATCGCGTCGGCCGAATTGCGCCGCATCATCGATATGGGGGCGTCGTTCAAGCGGGGCGAAAAACTGAACGGCGCGTCGCGGCCGCTTGACGGCCGGGCTCTGGCGATGATTTTTGAGAAGCCGTCGACCCGGACGCGCGTCTCGTTCGAGATCGCGATGAAACAGCTTGGCGGGACCGTCGTCGTCTTGACGCCCAATGAAATGCAGATCGGGCGAGGCGAGACCATCGCGGATACCGCGCGCGTCCTGTCGCGCTATGTCGATGCAATCATGATGCGGACGAACGAAAACCAGAAACTGTCCGAACTGGCAGCCCACGCCGAAGTGCCTGTCATAAACGGGCTGACCGATCATTCGCATCCCTGCCAGTTGATGGCGGATATCATGACGTTCGAGGAGTATCGCGGCAACATTTCTGGCAAGCGCATTGCCTGGTGCGGTGATGGCAACAACATGTCGCGTAGCTGGATCGAGGCCGCGGCCCGGTTTGAATTTGAAATGCGTCTCGCCTGTCCGTCTGAACTGGCGCCGCCGCAGGATGCGATCGACTGGGCGCGGAATGAAGGGGCGACCATCGTATCTACCACGGATCCGGACGAAGCCATAGACGGCGTTGACTGCGTGGTCACCGATACCTGGGTGTCGATGGGAGACACCGAGGCCGAGAAACGCCACAATCTGTTATCGCCCTACAAGGTCGACCGCCGACTGATGGATTGCGCCGCAAAGGATGCGATCTTCATGCACTGCCTGCCGGCGCACCGGGACGAAGAGGTGACGGCCGAGATCCTGGACGGACCGCAATCCGTCATCTGGGATGAAGCTGAGAACCGCCTGCACGCGCAAAAAGGCATTCTTGCCTGGTGCATGTCCTTATAGACCAATGGAAAACCGGGTAATCCCTGACGATATCGTCCAGCCGTTTCAGCTTGAAAATGCCGTCGCCCGCGGACGGCTCGTTCGTCTTGGTCCGGCGGCACAGGAAATCCTTACTGCGCATCAATATCCCGACCCAGTTGCGGCGATCCTTGCTGAGACGCTGGCTCTCGCGGCGCTGGTGGCTGGGATCTTCAAATTCGACGGGCTGTTTTCGCTGCAGGCTAAAGGCGACGGGCCGGTCGGGATCATCGTCGCTGATCTGACGAGCGACGGAGCTCTGCGCGGCTTCGCCCAGTTCCGGGCTGATGAGGTCGGAGCGCTCGGCGATAAATGGCGCGACGGGCCGGTACCGCATCTGCTTGGCGGCGGGTATCTAAGTTTCACGGTCGATCAGGGTGCGGAAGCGGACCGTTACCAGGGGATAGTAGAGTTGACGGGCGCGACGCTAGCCGATTGCGCGCACAATTATTTCCATCAGTCGGATCAGTTCGATGGCGTGGTGAAACTTACATCTGGCAGGGGGGAAGATGGTGTTTGGCGGTCCGGTGGCCTACTGGTCCAGAAGATGCCGCCGGAGGGCATGGTGCTTCAGTCCGGCGATGCGGCGGATGAAGATTTCGAAGAAGCTTGGCGCCGTGCCGTCGTCCTGATGAGCAGCAGCCGGGATGATGAATTACTCAATGCAGGGCTTCACCCCCACGACCTGCTGTTCCGCCTGTTCCACGAAGACGGCGTCCGAGTGTTTGATCCCGACGGACTGGAGATGCGCTGCCGTTGCTCGGCGGAGAGGGTGGAAAACATGTTGAAGTCGTTTCCGCGTGCTGAAATAGAGACCCTTAAAATCGACGATGATGTCGTTGTGTCGTGCGAATTCTGCGGCCGAGACTATAGGTTCTCCGAAAAAGAGCTCAATCGCGTTTTCGACGGTTGATGTCTATCCCGATCTGGAACATACAACCGCCGTACCCGCAAACAAGAGGGACCGTATGGGCCTCACATCTTTCAGGAAAACCTTTCTGGCGTTCGTTGCCGTTTTCGTTGCCGGATGCGCCACTGACGCCCAGAAATCCGGTTTTCCGCAGATATCAGTCGCTCACCTTCAGCCGATTATCTTGAATGTCGCCCGGGTGGAGGTCGTGAACGAGTATGTTTCGCCCGCTGCGCGTCCCAACGTGGAGCATGAATTTCCCGTGTCGCCTGCCGCCGTCGCTATCAACTGGGGACGCGACCGTCTGCGGGCGGCCGGTGCCTACGGCGTGGCGCGGGTAGTCGTGCGCCGGGCTAGCGTAGTCGAGGTGCCGCTGAAACGCTCCGAAGGCTTCAAAGGGCTGTTCACGCGCGATCAGTCGGAACGTTATGACGCCGTGATAGACATGATGGTGGAGATTCGGGACGAGTCGGGGAAGGTTCGGGTGACGGTGGAATCCAAGGCCAAACGGTCGCGGTCGGTGCCCGAGAATATCTCATTGATCGAGCGCGAAAAGGTCTGGTTCAAAATAACCGAATCGATGATGGCGGATCTGAACGTCGCGCTCGAAAAACAGATCCGGATCCACATGAAAGACTGGATCCGCTGATCGGCTGTTAGGAATCTATCTGGTGAAATCCTGATTAAAGAGCCTGCGCGCTAGGCTGGGGCCGACGTCATCCGGTCGAGGGATGCAAGGCAGGCGGCGAGCTGATCCCGATCGATAAATTCGTCTGGCTGACGCGCCTGCGCGATGTCTCCCGGGCCGCAGATAACCGCAGGTATGCCTGCGCCGGCAAATGGGCTTGCCTCGGTCACGAAGGAGACCGCAACGTCGCTGTTGAGGCCGGACGCCTTGCGGGCGATGCGCTCGGCTAGGGAGTCCGGTGTGTCGAACGGCTGTACCAGAACGTCGCGACCCGTCTCGACGAAAGCGTTGGCGTCAGTCGCCCGCATGCGGGGTAGCAGTTCGGTCTCGACCCAGTCGTTAACCCGTGCGGCGAACGCGTCCGTGTCTGCACCAGGGATCGGACGGAACTCCCAGTTAAGCTTTGTTTCGCGGGCGATGATGTTGACGGCATCGCCACCCGTTATCTTTCCTGCGTTGAACGTTGTGCAAGGCGGCTCGAACCGGTCGTCGCGTTCGGTCTCCGCGAGTTCGTCGCACTGGCGATACAGGTAGGTGACGAAAGACGCTACCGCCTCGATCGCGTTGACGTCGTCCGGCGGTCAGCTTGAATAGGCCTCGCGGCCGTGGATAGTCGTCGTGTTGGCGCAGATGTCCTTGTGGGTGTTGGCTATCTGCATATTTGTGGGCTCGCCGACGATGACGGCGCAGGACATCGGAATTTCGGCGGCGATGACATCGATCATCCGCATGTTAGAATTGCGCGACGTGGTATCAAACGCGATCAGGTTATGCAGGGTCGACGTAACGGTATTGACGCTTATCGCCATCAACCGCGCCAGAACCAGGGGGCGAACAGCACCAGCACAGTGAAGAGCTCCAGCCGGCCCAGCAGCATGCCGGCCGCCAACACCCATTTCGCACTGTCCGGAAGGGCCGAGAAATTGCCGGTCGGGCCGATAATGTCACCCAGTGCCGGCCCCACGTTACAGATCGCCGAGGCCGCCCCGGAAACTGCGGTCAGGAAGTCGAGCCCGATGAAGTGCAGCAGTCCCGCCAGCACGGCAAACGTCAGCATGAACAGGAAGAAAAAGCTCATGACTGAATTTTCGACCTCGTCTGTAATCGGCCGGCCGTTGAAGGTGCCGATGAATATCCCATGCGGACGAATCAGGTGCTTCATCTGGACCTTCGCCGTCTGATACAGGATCTGATAGCGGAAAATCTTGATCGAGCAAGTGGTCGATCCCGCACAGCCGCCGATGAACATGATGAAAAAGAACACCCCGGTCGCGAAAGAGCCCCAACCGGCATAGTTCGCCGATGCATACCCCGTGCCCGTCATGATCGACGTCACGTTGAAGGCGGCTTCGCGAAGCGCGCGGCCGATGTTGATGTCGTTGTTTATGTGATGGGCGGCAGTTACCGACAGCACGAAGAAAGCGACGATGAAGAAAAACCAGCGAACCTGGTTGTCGCGCCACAGCAGCAGGGGTTTGCCGCGTAGCGCCTGCAGATACAGAACGAACGGCAACGCGCCCAGCAGCATAAAGCAGGTGATGATCACCTCCGCTCCCGGATTCAGGAGCGCGCCGATAGATCCATCCCGGGTCGAAAACCCGCCCGTCGCAATCGTCGTCATGGCATGAGCTATGGCATCGAATCCTTTCAGGCCCGAAAACCACAGCAACGCGGCGCATGCGACCGTGAGGGCGAGATAAACGAACCCGACCCCGCTGGCGATCTGGGCGACCCGCGGCAGCACCTTTTCCGAGCTGTCGGAGGATTCTGTCTGGAACAACTGGTTGCCGCCGATTTTCAGCATCGGCAGGATCGCGATCGACATGACGATAATGCCGATCCCGCCCAGCCACTGAAGGATCGCCCGCCATAGCAGAATACCGCTGGGTGTCGTATCGAGGCTGGTGATGACCGTCGATCCCGTAGTGGTCAGACCCGACATCGCCTCGAAAAACGCGTCTGTGAAATCCAGTTCCAGGTTGGCGAAGGCAAACGGCAGGGCTGCAAAAAACGTCATTGCCAGCCAGCTGGTCGTGGTCAGAAAAAAGGCCTGACGGACAGAAAGCCGCGACGGCGGCGCCATTGTCGTCAACAATAGGGTAACGCCAATAAAGGCGGTCAGCGCGGCGGAGGCAGCAAATACCTGCCAATCCGGATGGCCCACTACCAGGTCGGCAACCAGGGGCGCGCACATCGCCGCCGCCAGAGTCGTTAGCAGGATACCGATAATATAGAGAACGGGGCGGAAATCGAGCACGGCTCTGATCCGGTGCGGTGAGATTTGCTAGTTGAGCTGATAGGGCTCGTGAGGCGAGTCCAGTGAAAAGGCCGGGATTTCAATCTCGAACTTTTCGCCGCCGGGAGTCTTCATCTGGTATGTGCCTTTCATGATCCCGGACGGCGTCGACAGCGGAGTGCCGCTGGTGTATTCGAAGCTTTCACCCGGACTGAGAACTGGCTGCTCGCCGACAACGCCTGCTCCACGCACTTCCTGCACCCGGCCGTGGCCGTCCGTGATATGCCAGTAGCGGGTCAGTAACTGTACCGTTTCCGGACTCTCGTTTTCGATCTGGACCCTGTATGCCCAAACGAACTGCCCGTCTTCGGGTTCCGACTGATCGTCGAGGTAGATCGGTTCTACGTCGACGCGAATCTCTCGGGTAACGGCTGAATACATGTGTCGCGGTCCAGGTTGTGCAGGGCGTTACTGTAGTCGATTTTATCGTTCAGTGAAATCGCGCGGATACTAGCGTATTCACCGCTCAAACGGCGGCAAATGCTTGTTCTAAGTCGTCCAGTACATCTAGCGGATTCTCCAGCCCGACGGACAGGCGAACCATTCCGTCATCCAAGCCGAGGCTCGCTCGGTCCTCAGGAGTCAGCCGTTGATGGGTCGTGGTGGCGGGATGGGTCAGCAGGCTCTTGGAATCGCCTAGATTATTGGAAATGTCGATCAGCTTCATCGCGTTCATGAACCTGAACACCGCTTCTTTTCCGCCCTCGTGCGAAAATGCCACCACATTGCCGAAATCAGACATCTGACGTGCCGCGAGATCGTGCTGCGGATGGCTTTTCAGGCCCGGGTACCGGACTTTTGCTAGATCGCTCCGCGTTTCCAGGTAATCCGCAATTACCCGCGCGTTCTCGCAGTGACGCCTGATCCGGAGATCCAGAGTTTCAAGCCCTTTCAGCATCACCCAGGCGTTGAACGGACTGAGCGAGGGGCCCGTATGGCGGAGAAACGGCTTTAGTGTGTTTTCGCAGTAATCTTCGCCTCCCAGCACTATGCCACCTAGGCACCGGCCCTGTCCGTCAATATGTTTGGTCGCGGAGTAGACGACGATGTCGGCGCCAAGCTGCAGCGGTTTTTGCAGCAGCGGGGTGGCGAAAACGTTGTCGACGATCACCCTGGCACCGGCCTTGTGGGCAAGGTCGGAGACCGCCTGGATGTCGATGATGTCAAGGCCGGGGTTGGATGGCGTTTCTACAAAGGCAAACTTCGTCGGCCGTTTCAGCGCATCTTCCCACTGGTTCAGGTCCGTACCGTCGACGATGGTGGTTTCCACACCATATTTCGGCAGGATCTCGGTCAGGATGTAGAGGCACGATCCGAACAGCGCGCGGCTGCCCACCACGTGATCGCCCGCCTCAACCATGCAGGCCATCGATGCGAACACGGCGGACATGCCGGTCGCCGTCGCCTTGCCCATAGCCGCGCCTTCGATCAGCGCCATGCGGTCCTGGAACATGTCGACGGTCGGGTTCGAGAACCGAGAATAGATGAACCTGTCGACCCGGTCCCGGAATGCGTCTTCAGCCTGCTCGGCATATTCATAGACGTAGCCGGATGTCGCGAATATCGCCTCGCCGGTCTCACCGAATTCGCTGCGCCGCGTACCGCCACGCACTGCCAGCGTCTGAGCGCGCCAGCTATCCTGAACGGGTTTGTTTACCGCCATCGTATGCTCCCAGGCAATTGCCCAAATAAAAACCCCCGACCGAAAAGCCGGGGTTTTCAGGAACCTCCCGACCTTTTAGCGATGCTTTTTACGTGGCCGCAAGCCGGTCGGCTCAAATCACCACAGGTTAAGCGTCTTACGCCCGGTGGCTATCTGCGTCAAGCCTCCGTTTTGGACCGGGTTTCCTGCCAACGCCAGATGGCGGCCGAGAACAGGACCATTGCGCCGCCCTGATGGGCCCAGGCGATATATATCGAAGCGCCGGAGAGGATCGTCACGATCCCGAGACCGAACTGCAGAAGCGCAAACGCTGCTAGCAGATTGAGCGCCGCCGACCCGGCTTGGCGGTCGCGCCACCACGCCCACAGGACCGCCACGACCGTGACGATAGCGAGAACGCGGTGCAGCCACTGCACCAGTCCGATATTTTCGAACAGGTTCAGCCAGACGGGCACCATCGACAGGGCGCCGGGCGGGAACAGACGTCCGTCCATCAGCGGGAAGGTGTTGAAAACTGCCCCGCCGTCCAGGCCCGACATGAAGGCGCCCCAGATCATGGTGACGAATACAAGAGCCGGCAGCCATCCGCTATTGCCCGCCGATGCGCTGGAGCTAACGGCTTGAGGGCGCATGCTGGCCGCGATGTAGAGCATCATCCCGTATATCGCAACCGCAAGACCGAGGTGTGCGGCCAGCCTGTACTGGCTCACCGACGGTTCGTCCACGAGACCCGATTTGACCATGTACCAACCGAGGGTGCCCTGCGCGCCGCCAAGTACGAACAGTATTGCAAGCAGTCCGGTCAGACCAGCAGGAAGTCGATAGCGGATTACGAACCAAAGGAACGGCAACAGGTATACCACGCCGAGAATGCGGCCTAGCAGACGGTGCAGGTATTCCAGCCAGAAGATGCGTTTGAAATCCTCGAGCCCCATCCAGAAATTAAGTTTCCGGAACTCCGGCGAATCGCGATAGGCATCGAACAGCGCGGCCCACGCCGGGTCCGAAATCGGTGGCAGCCAGCCCGTCACCGGGCGCCAGTGGACGATCGACAGGCCGGATTCCGTCAGCCGCGTAATCCCGCCGAGCAGCACCATGGCAAAGACCAGCCCGCAGCAGACGTATAACCACATGCGGATCGATTTAAGGGGAGGGTCAACGCGAAAGCTTGCCATAGGTGTCGCTGCAGTGTTGTTGAATGTCCCCTAATTAATCAGGGGCGACAAATCTGGCAACGGGATGCGGCGCTTTGTCCGAATGGACAAGCGTGTTCCAAACGCCTCGCGAAGGCGGCTCCCTTCGTTCAGGTCGACGGGCTGTCAATATAATGCTTCTGCATGCTCGACATGGCGCGCCCGCGACGGCCTGAGGATTTCGAAATTGGCCACCTCGACCTGCTACAGCGGGGCTTCGATTTCCCATTCCCCGAAACCCAAAAATTTATGCAGTTCTGGAGACTTTGGGAGGAGGCCCAGCACCTGCCAGATTTAGGTCTGCAGCAGGTCGAGGTGATCGGGAGGGCGATATATGATTTCGGCGGTGGTAACGCAGTAACCACTTAACTAATGTTCGATGTCCGTCCGCAGCGACAATTTCGCGGGCGAACGCATAGGCCGTCTTGCGCAAGCGGGTGGGCAGGGCTGCCTTTGTTTGGTCGATCGCTGCGTCGACGCCGCCGTTATGGCTGCCGCATCGGTAGCGGGTTTATCGGGTTCGTATTCTCCGAATAAAGGTATGCAGTTGATCTGCTGGCCGATCCGCAGAAGTTCGCTGTCAGTCATTTCCGCATCGACGGCGGATGCCATGACCATGGTGTGGGCCATTGCGCTACGGGGCGTACAGATCCTCATTTGTTATTCTCAGTAGTTAGATGGCGGGTCATGTCTTACTGCACTGTGGTTAAGTCATTCCGGCTGCGAGAGGAAATCCCGCGTCGTTGCCACCGCGTCGGCTAAGCCGACGCGGTGTATTTCCATCCCATCGGGAAATGCTCCCGAAAGGCGGGACGGCATCATTGGATCCAGTATCACGAAAACGCCGCAATCTTTCACTCTGCGAACCAGCCGGCCATAGGCCTGTTTCAGTCGTAACCGCGTAATCAGGTCGTCGTATTTGGAACGCTTAAACGCCTTGCGTCGGGCGCGATGCAGAATGGACGGCCTCGGCCACGGTACCCGGTCGAACACGATCAGGCGCAGGCTGCGCCCCGGCACGTCGACACCGTCGCGAATGGCATCTGTTCCTAGCAGGCAGGACCGTTCCTCGGCGCGGAAAATTTCGACAAGGCTGCCAGTATCCATGCGGTCGACATGTTGGGCCAGCAAAGGATAGCCCGCGTCTTCAATTAATGGCGCAATGTTCTCGTGAACGGCCCGCAGGCGGGTGATAGCGGTAAACAGGCCCAGCGCGCCGCCGCCGGAGGCGAGAAAAAGCTCGCGATAAGCGGCTGCGACTTGGGTCAGGTCGTCCTTGCGTACGTCGGTTACCACCAGGACGCGTGTCTGTTCAGGATAATCGAAGGGCGACGAAACCTGCGCACGATACGGCGGCTCTTCGAGGTGAATTGCGCCAGTACGCTCCTCTGCTGACATCCAGTCGACCTCGGCGTCTCCGGTGCCGTCGCGCAGGGTCGCGGATGTGAAGACGATTCCATGCGACGGTTCCGCCACTGCCTTGGCGAATGGCAGCATAGGATCAATCCAGTGGCGGTGCATACCGATGTCGATGTCGCGCCCCTGCGACCGGGTGACGGAGAACCAGTCGACGAATTCCTCCGGCGTGCCGTCTGCGAGTGCTTCGAGCATAGACCGCCAGGCTTCCAGTTCTCCTTCCGCGCGTCGGCGCAGACCGCGACTGACGCTATCGATCCGGTTGCGAAGCGCGGTGTCCAGATCGCTGGCGTTCTCCTCGAGAACAACCATCAGTCGCTCCGACAGTGTGCGCATCGGCTGAATCAGCCGGTTGAGGGATTCTCGCAGGCTTTCCGCAGCATCCAGCAATCCTGGCACCGGGCTGTCGGTTTCGGTTTCCAGGTCGTAGGGCGATCGTGCGTCCTTTGCCCGGGCGTAAACTTGCTGGCGAAGTTCAGTGAGAAAGTTCTCCGCATCTCCCCGTGGCGTGTCCCCGGCGATGCGCTGGTTCCAGCCGGGTCCCGGCAGTATATGGGCGGCGTCGACAATCGCGTCGACGAATTCGCCAATGCGCTCGTCAAGCAATGCCACGCCCTCGATCCGACGTTGCAGCCCGCGGGTGCGGGTTTTGCGTCCTTCTTCAGGCCCCAACAGCCAGCGCCGAAGCTCCGCACCCTCCTGCCCGCTGAGCTGGGCCGAAAACGCGCTGTCCGCCGCATCGAACAGATGATGGCCCTCGTCAAATACCAGCCGCGTCGGTATCTGACCGTCATCCATACCGCCGGTGGCGGTCTGTGCTAGCACCAAGGCATGGTTGGCGACCACTATGTCGGCACGCTTGGCGCGGCGGACGGTCTTCTCAACAAAGCATTTGTGATAATGCGCGCAGGCCGAATAGATGCATTCACCGCGCCTATCGGCCATCCCGATCGTGTTGCGGGCACCCGCAAGGTCGACAAGCCAGGCGGGAAAATCGCCGCCGCCGATGTCGCCGTCGCGGGTCGCGGTCAACCATCGCGCCATCAGGCCTAGCCCGACCGCGTCCTGCGGCCGGCTGGGCAATCCCGTTACCGCGTCCTCGTAATTCAGCAGGCAAAGATAGTTCTCCCGGCCCTTGCGGATGACGACCTTGCGGTTCTTGATCACTGGGTCGGGATGCAGGCGGTTCAACTCGTAATCGATCTGCCGCTGCAGGTTTCGGGTGTATGTGCTGATCCAGACGGTACCGTCGTTGCGTTCTGCCCACAGGCTGGCCGGGGCGATATAGCCTAGGGTCTTGCCAACGCCGGTGCCGGCTTCTGCCAAAACGGCGTTTGGCGCACCTTCCTCGTAGCGTGGGGCAAAGGCCTGTGAAACCGCCGAGGCGTAATCGCCTTGTTGCGGGCGGTCTTCCGCGTCGTCGCCGACAAGATCGGAGAGGCGCGTTCGCGCTTCGTCAGAAGTCACGGGAATATTGCTGGGCTGACCTTCCGGCGCGAACTCTGACCATTCCGGCAGCCGCCGCCAAACTTCCAGCGCTCTGTTGGCTAGCCCGTCGAAGGCCGGCGTAACTTCCGCAGCGAGAGCACGGAGCACCAGCGGGCTCCAGCCCCATTTCCCGGCTTCCATCATCCGTGCTGTTTCGGTGGTCAGGTCGCGGTCGCGGCCCGGTTCCATCCGGATCAGGTCGGTCAGCAGTACGCCGCCGGCAAGCTGTAGCAACCGGGCCTCGTTTTCCAGCCCTTCTGGTGGATCGAGTTCCAGCGCATCGGCGAGACCCGACGGTGTCGGACGGCAGAACTTGGCCGGCCGGACAAAGGCATAGAGTTCCAGCAGGTCGAGTGCGGGAAAGGGTGACGTATTCAGCCTCCGCGCCGTTGCCGGTGCGTGGCACACCATGGGCACCAGACCGTCCGATATCCGCCTGACCGCCGCCGCCGGGGCTACGGGTTCTAGCGATCCATCCGGCGATACCAGGACGGCGCCGCGGTGCCCCGCCGAGAGCGCCGGCATGTCCAGCCGCCGGACGGGTGCGGATTCGGTTTGGGGCAGGTTAGAATCGACCATCCGCCGAGTATATCCGAATCCCGCCACCTCGTGTTCGCTGACGGGGTCAAATCCGACTGCTTGTGTCCGCTGGGAGCTTGATTTACAACGGCGTTTTACATATGTGTAAAATCATACGTTTGTTCTATCAAGGGTGCCATTATGACCGATGAATATGCAGATATCCGGGAACAAGTGCAGAAGCTTTGCTCGCAGTACCCCGGCGAATACTGGCGCAAGCTTGACGCAGAACGGGCCTATCCTACTGAATTCGTCCAGGCGCTGACCGAAGCTGGCTACCTATCCGTGTTGATCCCCGAGGAATTCGGCGGATCCGGGCTCGGCATTACGGCGGCGGCCGTCATCATGGAGGAGATACAGAAGTCCGGCTGTAACGGCGGCGCCTGCCACGCGCAGATGTACACCATGGGCACCGTGCTGCGGCATGGTTCGGACGAACAAAAACAGAAATACCTGCCGGGAATCGCCTCCGGCGAACTGCGATTGCAGGCGTTCGGCGTTACCGAACCGACCAGCGGCACCGACACGCTGAGCCTCCGGACGACGGCCGTAAAGAACGGCGACGGCGATTACGTTATCAACGGCCAGAAAATTTGGACGTCGCGCGTCGAACACTCCGACCTGATGATGTTGCTGGCGCGAACGCAGTCGAAGGAAGAAGTTAAAAAGCGCACCGACGGTCTGTCGGTGTTTATCGTCGATATGCGCGAAGCGCTCGGCAATGGGCTGGAGATCAAGCCGATCCGGACGATGATCAACCATGCGACGACCGAGGTGTTTTTCGACGACCTTGTGATCCCGGCAAATTCGCTGGTCGGCGAGGAAGGCAAAGGCTTTCGCTATATCCTCGACGGCATGAACGCCGAACGGATTCTTATCGCCGCCGAATGTATCGGCGACGCCCGCTGGTTTGTCCAGAAGGCGACTGACTATGCCAATGACCGACAGGTTTTCGGCCGCGAAATCGGCAAGAACCAGGGTATTCAGTTCCCCATCGCTGAGGCGTACATGCAGACCGAAGCCGCCAACCTTATGGTCGAACACGCGGCCCGCGTCTACGAAGGTGGTTCGCGCGCCGGTGCAGAGGCGAATATGGCGAAATACCTGGCTTCCGAAGCCTCTTGGAAAGCCGCCGATATGTGCATGCAGACGCATGGCGGATTCGCGTTCGCGGAAGAGTACGATGTTGAACGCAAGTTCCGCGAGACGCGGCTTTACAGAATTGCGCCAATTTCGAACAACCTGGTGCTATCGTTCATCGCCGAACACGTGCTCGGTCTGCCGAAATCCTATTGATGAACACTCGGTGTTCAGACTCAGCCGGCCCTCTCCCCCTCCCGGCTACCCATAGGGGCGACCCAGTGGCTAGCCGAAAGAGGAAGGGGAACGGTGCGTTGTTTTTTCCGAGGAAAAAATAGATGGCCCGGGATGCGCTTAAACCGCTGGAGGGCGTGCTCGTCGTCTCGATGGAACAGGCCGTCGCTGCGCCTTACTGCGCGTCGCGGCTGGCGGATGCGGGTGCCAGGGTCATTAAGGTGGAACGCGCGGAAGGCGACTTCGCCCGAGCCTACGATTCGGTCGTCCATGGTGAGAGCGCCTACTTTGTCTGGTTGAACCGTGGCAAGGAATCGCTGACCGCAAACATCAAGGAAGACGGTGACCGCGAACTCCTCTACAGCATCCTCGATCAGGCGGACGTGTTTATCCAAAACCTTGCCCCCGGTGCCGCCGCCCGCGCCGGTTTCGGGTCGGACGAGCTGCGCAAGCGTAACCCGCGGCTGATTACCGTCGACATTTCCGGCTACGGTGAAGAAGGTTCATACGCCGACATGAAAGCGTATGACCTGCTGGTACAGGCGGAATCGGGTCTGTGTTCAATTACTGGCCTGCCGGAAGGACCGGGGCGGGTCGGCGTATCGGCCTGCGATGTGTCTTGCGGCATGTATTCCTACATGGCGGTGCTCGAAGCGTTGATCGCACGCGACGCCACGGGCGAAGGATCGTCGATCAAGACATCGCTGTTCGCCGGCATGGCCGACTGGATGACGGTGCCGCTGCTTCACTACGACTACGGCGAGAAGATCATGCCGCGGGTCGGATTGAACCACCCGTCGATCCATCCCTACGGCGCGTACGATACGGAGGACGATGGCCAGATCCTGATCGCCATCCAGAATGAACGCGAATTCGGGCGTCTCTGCGAAACTGTTCTGCTCGATGCGGATCTGCCAAAGGATCCACGCTTCGAAAGCAACGAGGCGCGTTGCGCCAACCGGCCGGAGTTCGACGCCGTCATTAACAACATCTTCAATAACACCGACCGCAACGAACTGGTGAGGCGCCTGCGGGCGGCATCCATCGCGTTCGGCGAGGTCAACGACGTCGCCGGGCTATCTGATCACCCGGCCTTGCGCCGCGTTCAGGTTGGCTCGCCCACCGGCCCGGTCGACATGGTCGCGCCCCCGGCGCTGATCGACAACGGCGTCCGCGAGTTGGGCGATATTCCGCTGGCCGGTGCACATACGGAAGCAATCAGGAAGGAATTCGGTGCATGAGCGGAGAAACGGATTTCAGCGGGTGGATCGGCAAGTCGGAAACCGAGTACGGCGTCGCGTCGGCCTATGCCGCCAACTATTTCACGCTGACGCTGGACCGCGACGACCCGCTGTTCGTGGACGGCGATCCGCTACCGCCGGCCTGGCACTATTTTTACTTTCACGAACTGGTGGCCCTAGCGGCAACCGGCGAAGACGGCCATCGCGCTAAGGGCGATTTCATGCCGCCGCTGCCGTTCCCGCGGCGCATGTGGGCAGGCTCGAAGATGAAATTTGAATCCCCCATCCGCATCGGCGAGCAGGTGAAGAAGGTTATTACCATCGCCGACATCGCGATGAAGGAAGGCAACTCCGGCAAGATGTGCTTCGTCACCACGACCGAAGAAGTCTTCGGCGAGGACGACCGGCTGACTACCAGCGAGACGCGGACCCAGGTCTATCGCGAACCGGCGGACCCGAACGCACCGCCGCCGCCGCCGCGCCCTGCGCCCGGCGATCAGGTGTGGACCCGCACCATTCACCCTGGCTCGGTCCTGCTGTTCCGCTATTCGGCGCTGACAATGAATAGCCACAAGATCCACTACGACAAGGATTACGTGCGCGACGTCGAGGGCTACCCTGGGCTATTGGTTCACGGGCCCCTGACCATGACATTGATGCTTGACCTCTTCCGGCGCGAAAATTTCGGTGCGACGATGAAATCGCTGGATCTGCGCGCCGTGTCGCCCATCTACGACACAATGGATTTCTCGGTCCACGGCGCCCCCGGCGACGACGGAACTTGCAAGCTGTGGGCGATGACCGGCGACGGCGCGCTGGCGATGACGGCCGACGTCACCTACGACGGCTGACCGAGAGCGGCGTTTGTTGCGGGCGGTGTCCCGCCGCTGCCGCTTCGCGTGCTAGGTGGCTAGCTTCTTCTGCCGTTGCTCGGCATAAAGCGGGCAGTGTTGCGGGTTCCACAGTTTTATGACCTTGGGTGTATAGGCTCGGTATTTTTTTTCGCTGGTCGTCGAATGATAATGCACGATGGCGCGTGATATCGACCCGTTGGCGCGTCGCAGTTTCGAAAACGGCTTCGCCGAATATTGCGCGTTGGCTTCCGGGTCGGGCGTCTGGTCTAGTTTTTCGAACGCCTTCGGGTGTTTAATCAGGTTCACCTGCATGCAGCCGACGTCTATGCTCCGGACCCCTTCGGCCTTGTCCCAGCGACCCGATTCGGCCAGCAAAATTGCCTGCAGGATGTCGGCCGGCAGGCGCATAGCGGACTCGAAGCCGGCGATCATATCCTTGCAGATATCTGAAACGGAATGGTAATTTCCGTCCCCGGCGGCGTTTCTGGACAGCGGCGCCAACAATCTTGCGAACAGGATTGCTGTCGCAATGAATTTTCCTTGAGGCGGGATCATGTCTTTGGGAACGCAAGAACCGCGCCGTTTTCAGCCGGCGGGACGGGCAGAGATGGTGCAATGCACCCAAAACGCACGGAACCTAACGATGACGCTTTTATGAAATATCCGAAAAAGCGTTAATTTTTGTATATTTTCCCTTGTATACAGGTGCATCAGGGAATATATTGCAACGCAACACAGTTTGATTGTCCAAGCGAATTGTGTTTTTTTCTTTCTTGGACTTTTCCTCCCTATTAAACTTAGGCCGCTCTTCGGATCGGCCTTTTTTCTTTAAATTCAATATGTTGGAATCGGATTCGCAGGCCCATGCCACAATCCGATAATTGCTGCACCACAGCATAAACCGGGCGTCATACCGGCGGCGTTGCGTACCCATCGCACAGCGGCCTAGTCATCAGCACTGCATTGGCCCATTTTGCCAGCTTGCACCCTGCGACCCGAAAACCCAGCCGGATGTGCAGTCCCAGCGACGGTGCCGTGGTCGAGCCAGTGATGACGGAGATCAACTGGCGTTTGTCCAGCGCCGCGCACCGTTCGTTCACTGCTTCCAGCAGCGCAGCGCCGTATCCGCGGCCGGTTGCCGCCAAGTCGATACAGATCGAGTCCTCGACTGCGAAACGATAGGCCAAGCGGTAGCAATATGAGGCTGCCCAATCATAGCAGCGAATGCCTTCGGCCTCCGCGGCCGCCAGCTAGTGCAGACCGTCGGCCGTTATGCGGCGGAACCGTGCTTCCATCCTGGCCGCGTTGGGTGCGCTTACACGAAAGTCGCCATCATGTGGATCAGGTAATTTTTGTAAATTTTCGCGAAGGCGGCGATGTCGTCCGCCTTAGCGTCGCGGTTGTCGAAGGGGCGGTCGCCGTCCGTCATTCAGCGGCGAGGTCCTGCGCTGTCAGTTGGGCGAGCGCGACAATCACGTCGGTCATCTGTGCGGCAACGCGGTCGAACCCTGCGTTCTTTTCGATCCGCACCTCGTTCATATACAGCGCTCGGTTGATCTCGATCTGCACCGTGTGTACGCCGTCGCGTGGCTTGCCGTAATGCCGCGTCGTGAAGCCACCAGCGAACGGCTTGTTACGGGCGACCGCATAGCCAAAGCCCGCGATCGTGCGCTCGATCGCGTCGGTGATATAGGGGGCGCAGGTACTACCGAAACAATCGCCGACCACGAAATCGGCGCGGCCGCGCCCGACGTCCGGGTCGAGCGGGCCGCCAATCGACGGCATCGAGTGACAATCCACCACCACCGCATAGCCGAACCGCTTGCGCGTCTCGTGGATCAGGGTTTCGAGTGCCTTGTGATAGGGCCGGTAATAGGCGTGGATGCGCTCCGCGGCTTCCGAAAAAGTCAGCTTGCGAGGGTAAATGTCCTGTCCGCTGGACACCACCCGCGCGATGGTGCCGAGCCCGGCGGCGACGCGGCTGGAATCCGTGTTCACGTAATCGGGCAGCTTGTCGGAGAACATTCCCTGGTCGAGTTCGAAAGGCTCACGGTTGGCATCGATAAACGCGCGCGGGAACGTCGCCCGTAGTAGCGGCGCGCCAAACTCTGGCGCCGCGGCAAACAGATCGTCGACGAAACCGTCTTCCGACCGACGCAGCGATACCGGATCCAGCCTAGCGCCGTCGACGAAATCGGCCGGATAGTCGCGCCCGCTGTGCGGCGAGGCGAACACCAGCGGCACGGATTGTGCATCCGGATGGTCGATTAGGAAGGGCGGCACGGGCGCCGGAGACGCTGACGCGGGATCTTTCACTGACATAACCCTGATTTAGACCAAACTCTACGTGTTGTCATCCGCGCGGGGGAAACGCCAAACCGCGTTACCGCGCCGCATGATATAATTCCGCCAGCGGCGGATATTCCAAACTGAAAATATAATGGTTAGCACATCGTTAACCCGCAATTTCAGGATGTTTACGCTTTTCTAGGGGGCGGGGTTTAGCACTAGTATCCGCGGCCGATGACCTTCCCGAGTGGCGGCGACACACAAAGGCGCGGACTAAAGACCCATCGCAAGTATCCTGCTCGCGGAAGACGATTCGTTGCTCCGCACGTTTCTCTCGAGAGCCCTCTGCAAGGCCGGCCCTAAGGAGACTTCCTGCGAGGACGGCGTGTAAGCCATCGCCACCTGGAACTGCGGGAATACGACCCGCTGCTGGCCGATACCGCGATGCCCGGCATAGACGGGATAGAGCTCGCCCAGCGCGTCAACGCGCATCTGCCCGACATCAAGTTGCTGTTAATCACCGGCTTTGCCGCCGTGGCGCTGAAAGCCCAGAAGACCGGCGCCAACCGCAACGCCAAGAGCTTGTCCAAGCCCTTCCACCTGCGCGAACTGGTGCAGGGGTTTGACCGCATGCTACAGGACGAGGCCGCCAGACGGCCGGCGCGCCTCCCAAGATGCAGGCGCGCGATAGTGGCGCTTGCCAACCGCCCCCGGAAACGATAAAACGCGCTGCCTTTTGGGGCACACGGGCGATTAGCTCAGCGGGAGAGCACTTCGTTGACATCGAAGGGGTCGCTGGTTCAATCCCAGCATCGCCCACCATTTTTCCGTAACATTCATTCTTCTCGTCGGCCGGCCCACATGCCTTGCTCGGCGCCTGCCCTACCTTACCAATAGCCACAAGTGCAGCTGAGCTATCCGATAGATATCAGAGACGCGATGCTGCGGTGGACTCGGGGGCAGCGGACGTGACGAAGGTAATCACTGGATTGCCTGCGAACTGACGACAGGTCGCGCACAACCTGTTCCTGTACTTGTCCAAATCTGTTCCGAACCAAACCAAGTTAGTCCTAATCCCAGTCATCTGGAACGCGCCTCGTTCCCACTTTGCCAGCGTCATGTCCATCTCCTCTTCTTCCCGGTCACCAGCTTTCCAAGGTGAGTGTGAGGGGCCGCAGCGGCCCCTTATTCCCGCCCTGGAAAGCGTATCCCGGTGAACTTTGTGTAGGAGAGCTCCTCCATGGCGTATTTCACACCCTCGCGGCCGTATCCGCTGTCGCCGACACCGCCGAACGGGGTCGTATCCATACGAAAGCGACTACCTTCGTTGATCCAGACGGAGCCGACATGCAGCTCTTCCGACACCTTGAAAGCGGTTTCCAGGCTGGAGGTAAAACACGACGACTGCAGACCGAAGGTGGAATCGTTGGCGATGGCGATGGCGTCGTCAACGTCCTCGGCGGCAATCACCACGGCGACCGGGCCGAAGATCTCGTCGGCCACCACGCCGGCGTCGCGAGGCGGCTCCACCAGGATGGTCGGGTGGATGATGGCGCTGTCGCGCTTCAACGGCAGGGCCTCTTTCGCGCCTGCCGCTACCGCGTCGGCGACCATCTTTTCCACCCGGTCGGCATTGGCGGCGTTGACCATGGGGCCGACGTCGGTTTCCGCCAGCGTCGGGTCGCCGACGGTGAGCGCTTCTGCCGCGGCAATGAAATGCGGCAAGAAGTCATCCATCGCGGACTGAATCACGATTATGCGCTGGGCGGAAATGCATTGCTGGCCGCTGGCCTCGAACGCCGACGGCACGATGCGCTTCGCGGCGTCTTCTAGGTCGGCGTCGGCGCAGACGATGTTGGCGGAATTGCCGCCGAGTTCGCCGATAAAAGGCTTGGCACCTGCCGCACTGGCCAGCGCGTTGCCCGCCGCGGTGCCGCCGGTCAGCGTCACCAGCGCGATGTCCGGGTGCGCGACGAGATGCCTAGTCACGTCGCGGCGGCAGGCGACCACGTTGACCAGCCCGTCGGGCACGCCGGCGCGGGTGAAGCATTCGGCGATCAGCAGCGCCTCGCCGATGCCCTCAAACGCGGGCTTGATCAGCACGGCGTTGCCCATGGCGATAGCGGGCGCCAGCTTCTGCATCAGCAAGTTCGACGGTGCGTTAAATGGCGTGAAGGCGGCGATCACACCGTGTGGGTGATGGCGGGTAAAGCCGAACCGGCCCTTGCCCATGGGCAGCGCATCCAGCGGCAGCACGTCGCCCTCCATACGCAGCAGTTCCTCGGCGCATAGGCGCGGAAAGGCGATGGAACGGCCGATCTCCACGCCGCAGGCGCGCCGCGGCTTGCCCAGCGCGCGCATGGTGATGTCGGCGATGGTGTCCCTTTCCTTTTCGATCTCGTCGGCGGCGGCGCGCAGCCACACGGCGCGTTCCGCAGGGGTGACGTGCAGGTTGGCTTCAAACGCCTCGCGCGCGCTGGCGATGGCAGCGTCAATGGTGGCGGCGTCGGCCATGGCGACGCGGGAGACAAGTTCGCCGTCCCACGGAGATGTCAGGTCCTCGGTTTTCGCCTCCGGTGTCGGGTGCGGCCTGCCGCCGATCCACGGCCACGTCGTATGAATATTGTCGGTCATTGCCTGTCTCCTCCTGTGGCCTGTTCCTGTGATCTTTTGTGCTATTTCCCCTAAGTATGCCCGCAATGCTACCGTGTATCAAAATCGCCAGAGCGCGCAAGATAAGGAGGAAAGGCATGAGCGGAGATATCACGGTAACGGCCAATTATCACAGCCTGAAGGACCGGGTCGTCATCATCACCGGCGGCGGGCAGGGGATTGGGCGCGGCTATGCCCGACACTTTGCGGCCCAGGGAGCGGTGCCGGTCATCGCCGAGCTGAACGCTGGGAACGCGATGGCGGTCAAGCACGAGATCGAGGCCGAGGGCGGCCGCGCGCTGGCCTTCGAAACTGACGTCGGGTCGATGGATTCCGTCTCCGGAATGGTCGAGGCGACGCTCAGCGCCACCGGGCGCGTCGACGTGCTGATCAACAACGCGGCCGTATTTTCGCGCATCACCATGGCGCCGTTCTGGGAACTGCCGCTCGACGAATGGGACGCCGCCATGCAGGTGAACGTGACCGGCTCGTTCTACGGCGCCCGCGCCGTGGTGCCCGCCATGCAGGAAGCTAAATGGGGACGTATCGTCAACGTGACGTCGGGCACGGTGGCGCTCGGCTCCGCCAACTATCTCCACTACATCACGTCGAAATCGGCGATGATCGGGATGACCCGGTCGATGGCGCGCGAACTGGGGCCGTGGGACATTACGGTCAACACGTTCTGGCCCGGTATCATCAAGACCGAGGTGCCGCGCCCGTCGGCGCCGGACGAGGTGTTCGAGATGTTCCGAAACCAGCAATGCCTGCCGCGCCTGACTAGGATCGAGGATTTGGCCAAGCCGATGCTGTTCCTGTGTTCGGAGGAGGCCAAGTACATGACCGGCCAGATCTTCGAGCCGGACGGTGGGTTGAGCTTTAACTAGGGGGAGAGGGCCGGTGTGGTCCCGTATAAGCGGAATAAGCCCTACTTTTCCAGATGCGCGTTGCGGCTTCTGAACAGTTCGTCGTCTGCGTAGCCCATCCGGTCCGGGTCTTTGCCCTTGCCCAGCATGACTTGCATGTAGACCGGCTCTACGGAATCGTTCTGATAGCCGTGGATGACGCCGGCCGGGCAGGACACGCAGTCCCACGGGCCGAGGTGGCGTTCAATGCGCTTGCCGTCCTCGTCCTCGAAGAACACCATCAGGTGCCCCTGCAGGACGAAGAAGACTTCCTCGACCTCGTGGGTGTGCGCGGCGTTGCCTTCGCCGGCGGGCACATACATCACGCTCAGCGTAAAGGCACCGGCGGGAATGATGGTGTCGTCTTCCTTCCCGCTGGTGTTGCCAATGAAGCGATGCTGCGCCCGTCGATAACCATCGATGAGGGCGTCGGCGAAGGCGGCCCAGTCCGGCTTGCGGTCGCTGAAATGGGCGATCTGCCGGTTGGCGATGTCCTCGATGTCGACGCCCTCGAAATCAGGCGGTCGCGGATGGCGCGCGATGTTTTCCGCCATGACGTTTACTCCTACTTGATGAACTGGTTGGTGAAGTAGTTGCTGGTCGGGGCCTTGACCTTGATTTGTTCGTACTCGACCAGAATATTCTGGGCGTTCTCGATATCCTTCGGCGGAATCCAGCCCAGCGGTTTCCCCTTGCTCGCCGCGCTGTGATACAGGTCGAACGATGATTTCAGGATGGCAAGGTGGACGTCCCGGTTGAGGGTCGGCTTGGCCTTGCGCAGCGCATCGATGGCTGCTTCCGGATTTTCCTGCACGATCTTCATCGCTTCCTGGACCGAGGCGACCATCCGGCCCACAAGGTTGCCTTTTTTTGCGACTAGGTCTTCATGGGTGATGATCGCCAGACCCGGTACGTTGACCCCGGCATCCGCGAAGCTGAAATACTCGGCCGGCGTTCCTTTGGATTCCATAATCGGCTTTTGCAGGAATCCGAATGAATTGGTGCCGTCGGCTTTACCGGACAGCACGGAGCTGACCTTGGCGGGCGGGGCGACCAGGATGGTTTTGTTGCCTTTCAGGCCCATCGCTTTCTGCACCGCCTTGAACAGGAAGATCGTGCTGCCGCCCGCGGAGTCCGCGATCTTGGCGTTGTTCACGTCTTTCCAGTTTTTCCAGCCCTTGGACTTCGGAAAAATCAGGGCGCTGGGGCCGGTCCGCAGGTAGCCCGCGACCATCTTGGTCTTCAGGCCTTTGGACCGCAGTACCATCATCGCACCGCCGTCGGCGGTGCCGAATTCGTCGGACTGGTTGCCGACGGTCTGCGACGTCGTCATCGACCCGCGGCCTTCGCGCAGATTGATGTTGATGCCGTTCTTGGCGAACACGCCCTTCTCCTTGGCGTAGTGCCACACGGCGTGATAGCCGCCAAGTACCCAGTCAAGCCGCAGCGTCACATCGTCAGCGGCTTGGGCCGGTCCGGTCACCACCGCCGCGAGAGCGCCGGCTGCTATAAGTGATTTTAATGTCGATCTCATCGGTATCTCCTGTGATTTTGTTGAAGTCGCAGTCGCTCAGATTGATCGTTTCTTGTTGTTATTGCGCGTGGCTACGTTGTGAGACGTGCCACGGGATAAGTAGTTTTTCGAGTAGTTCGATGGCGTAGAAAAAAATCATGGCGAGGACAGACAGCACGATCAGCACGCCGAACAACAACGCCGTGTTCATTTCGCCCGACGCGCTCAGCAGGATGTAGCCGAGCCCGGAATCGGACGCGATGTATTCGCCGGTCAGCGCGCCAACGACCGCCAGCGCGGAGGCGACTTTCAGGCCGCCGAACATGCTCGGCAGCGCGCCGGGCAGACGCAGTTTCAAGAACACACGCGACGACGGCGCGCCCATCGATCGAGCAAGTTGTATCAACGATGGATCGATACTGCGCAGACCGACGATGGTGTCGACCACGATAGGGAAGAAACAGATCAGAAATGTGACCGCCACCTTGGTTTCCAGACCAAATCCAAACCAGACGATGAACAGCGGCGCTAGCGCGATCTTGGGTATGCTCTGCGTAGCGACCAGCGGAGGATACAGAAGCCGTTCGACCTGTGGTGAGATGACTATCAGGATGGCAATCGGCACCGCGAACACGACGGCCAGCACGTATCCCAGCATAACGGCGACGGTCGTGTCCCCGGCATTCTCAACGATGGTTCCCCAGTGATCGATCACCGAATAGACGACGGCGAGCGGTCGCGGTAGCAGATGGGCCGGAAAGCCGAAGACAGCAACGAGCGCTTCCCACAGCACCAGCACGATGACCAGCGACAGAAACATCCAGAAAGCGTCGACGTGCCAGCCGCGCGCGTTGGCCGACCACAAAGACAGTTTTTTTGCTTCCTTTTCCGCCATGGCGAAGGTTCTCCGTCCGGTTCTAGTGAATGACGCCCATCTCTTGGAACAGCAGGCGCACGCGGTGAACGATTGCGCCGAATTCCGCCGAGTCGCGCACGCTGAGATCTCGCGGCCGGTCGATGTCGACGTCGATGATTTCCCGTACCTTGCCTGGCCGTGCCGACATCACCACGATACGGTCCGACAGATAAACGGCCTCGCTAATGCTGTGGGTGATGAACAGGACCGTCTTTTGCGTTTCCTGCCACATATCCAGCAGGTCAGATTGCATCTGTTCGCGGGTAAGCGCGTCCAGCGCGCCGAAAGGCTCGTCCATCAGCAACATGGGTGGGTCGAGCAATAACGCGCGGCACAGGGCGACGCGCTGGCGCATGCCGCCCGACAATTCGAAGGGCCGCTTGTCCTCGAACCCTTCCAGGCCGACGGACTTCAACAGTTTCCGTGCGCGGCCCGTATGCTGTTTCGAATCCATGCCACGCATGTCGCATTGCAGTAGCACGTTGCGCAGCACGGTGCGCCAGTCCAGCAGCAGATCGCTCTGAAAGGCGAAGCCCAAATCGGTATAGGGTCCGTTCACCTGTTCGCCGTCGATCCGGATTTCTCCCCGCGTCGTTTCCAGTAGGCCGGCGACGAGGTTCAGCAGTGTGCTTTTGCCGCAACCGCTGGGCCCGACAATGGACAGGAACTCGCCGCGGCCAATCTTCAGGTCGGTGTCTTCCAGCGCGATGATATTCTCGCCGTCCTGCCCGGTGAAAGTCTTCCCGACGCCATCGATCTCGATCAACGCATCCGCCGATTTGGACGACGTGCTCGCCGATGTTTGGATGATGTCAGCCGGCATCAGGCCGTAGCCCCGTCGAAGAAATTTGCTACATCGCCCCAGCGCACGGGCGTCGAGTTCAGCTCAGCCTTGAAAGGGCGTAGCGCGTCGCAGACGGCATTCGCGATCACCACCGGCGGCGCGATGGCGCCGCCTTCGCCGAGGCCTTTGACACCGAATGCGTTGAGCGGTGACGGGGTTTCCATGTGGACGACCTCGATCGGCGGCACGTCGGAGGCGGTGGGAAGCAGATAGTCAGCTAAGCTCCCGGTCAGCAACTGGCCTTGGTCGTCATAGGCCAGTTCTTCCAGCAATCCGCCACCCAGACCCTGCACCAGTCCGCCTTTCACCTGGCCGTCCGCGAGGCTGGGATTCACAAGTAACCCCGCGTCGTGGACCTCGACGTATTTTTCAATGTCGATCTGTCCGGTCTCCGGGTCGATCCACACCAGCGCTACGTTTGCGGCATAGGCCCAGGTCACAGTCGGCGGCTCGTAATAGGATGTGGATTCGAGGCCCGCCTCGACGCCGTCCGGGCGCTGATTATCCCAGCCGGGCTTCGCGGCACGGGCGATATCGCGCCAGGTGACATGCATGTCCGGTACGCCTTTGACGCCGATGCCGGAGTCCCGCATTTCGAGGTCGGTTTCGCCGGCTTCCAGCATGTTGGCGGCAATGGCGAAGGCTTTTTCCTGCACCGTATCCGAGGCGATCTTTATGGCACCCGAGGCGGTGACTGTGCTGCGGCTGGCGATAGTGCCATAGCCCTGCGTCACCTGGCCGGTATCGGCGACGGTCACGAAAACGTCCTCGATCGGCACCTGCCACATATCGGCGGCGAACTGCGCGAAGACGGTTTCGTGGCCTTGTCCCTGCGGGCAGGCGCCAGCGGCGACCATGATCTTGCCGGTGGAGTCGATCTTCACCGACGCGCCCTCGAACGGGCCGACGCCCGTGCCTTCGACGTAGCAGCCGATCCCGAGGCCAAGATATTTGCCTTCCGCCAGCGCCGTTTTTTGTCGAGCGCGAATGTCGTCCAGCCCGCCCAGCGCGTCGAGCGCGCGGTTCAGCGCTTCCGGATAGTCCCCACTGTCGTATACCATCGGGACGCCATCGCGGTAGGTCAGGCCGACCTCGTAGGGCATGGCGTCGGCGGGGATCATGTTGCGGAACCGTACTTTCGCCGGATCGAGGTCGAGGTGATTGGCAACCAGGTCGACCGCGCGCTCCATGGCGAAGCCGACTTCCGGCCGCCCGGCACCACGGTAGGGCGCGTTGGGAGTTCGGTTGGTCAGCACGATCTTGCAGTCTGTTTCGTAATGAGGGATGTCGTAGGGGCCTAACATGTGGGCGATGGAATTGCCCGCGATGCCGGCCCCGACCGGGGTGTATGCCCCGGAGTCCACAAGGAACGAGCTGGTGACGGCTAGGATTCTGCCGTCGTCGTCGAAGCCGATCTCGACGTCGTAAATATTGTCCCGAGAATGGGCGGCGTTGAGGATGTGTTCGTGCCGGTCCTCCACCCATTTCACCGGACGGTCCAGTTTTTTGGCCAGCCATGCCACTAGGATGTCTTCCGGATAAACGTGGCCCTTACCCCCGAATCCGCCGCCGACGTCCGGCGCAATACAGCGGATGCGTTCTTCCGGCATGTCGAGCGCAGTAGAAATCTCCCGCCGCACCCAATGCACGATCTGGGTCGACGACCACACGGTCAGCGTATCGGTCCGGCCGTCGTATTCCGCGACAACGCCGCGGGTTTCCATCGGCATGGCCGCGTAACGGTGATGAACAAAGCGCCGGCTCAAACGGTTCGGGCAGGCATCCATCGCCGCGGCACCGTCGCCCTTTTTCGTATGCAGGAACGCGGCGACATTGCGCCCGAGATGTTCGTGGATCAGGACCGCGCCGGTGGCCAGCGCTGTTTCCGCTTCGGCCAGGGGCGGCAGGGGGATCAGTTCTGCTTCGATCAGTTCGAGCGCGTCTTCGGCGATATAACGGCTGTCGGCGACCGCCAGCGCGAATGCTTCGCCCACGTAGCGGACTTTATCCTCTGGGACCAGCGGCTGGTCCGGGATCAGAATGTCGGTATCGACCCGGTCGCGCCAGCCCTGCGGCGTGACCACCTGCATGCCGTTTATCGGCGGCAGTTCGGCGCAGACATCTGCACCGGAGGCGACGAAACAAACGCCGTCAACCGCCCGCGCGGCCTCTGTATCCACGTCGCCGATCGTCGCATGGGGCAGCGGAGATCGCGCGAAAGCGGCATGCACCATATTTGGCAACTGGATATCGGCAACGAATTCCCCCTGGCCCAACAGCAGGTTTCTGTCTTCGCGCCGGGGCACCGACTGGCCGATATATCCGCCGGTTTGCTTGCGGACGTCGTCATTCATCGGACGCCCTCTTTTCCGTGCACCTTTCCGGCGTATTCGGCCACCGCGTTGACGATGCCTTCGTAACCGGTGCAGCGGCACAACGCCGCGGACATACCGACTCGAATATCTTCCTCCGTCAGATCGTCCGTCGAGTCGACAAGGTCGATGGCGGTCATCAGCATTCCGGGGGTGCAGAAGCCGCATTGAAGCGCCCGGTGTTTGGCAAACAGTTTTTGTAAGGGGTGCATCTCGCCGTCGGTTGCCAGCCCCTCGATGGTCCGGATTTCCGCGCCGTCGGCCTGCACGGCGAACATCAGGCAGGACCGCACGGCGACGCCGTCGACGATGACGGTACAGGCACCGCAGACACCGTGTTCGCAGCCGACATGGGTTCCGGTCAGGCGCAGTTCGTCGCGCAGGAAATCGGCCAGCAGCATGCGCGGCTCGGCCAGACCGGTCAGACTAATGCCGTTTACAGTGATGGTCACCGATGTGCGGTCGGTCATACGCCACCCCCTGCACGACCGGCAGCTTGTTGCACCGCGCGTTTGGTCATGACGCCGGCCAGTTTCCGGCGATACGCTGCGCTGGCGTGCGCGTCGCCGTCGGGGTCCACCTGGGCAGATGCTGCCTGTTCGGCTTGTGACAGGATTTCGTTTGTCAGCGAGTTGTCGCGGAGGACCGCTTCCGCTTCGGTCAACCGCACGGGACCAGGCCCGACACCACATGCGGCCAGTTGAACGGCCGCGACGCTGTCGCCGTCCATCGTTACCTGTGCGCCGACGCCTGCCAACGCGAAGTCCCCGTGGCGCCGGCAAATCTCGACGAAAGCGGCGCCACTGTCTGCCGGTGCTTTTGGCACCCGGATTTCGGTTAGGATTTCATCGGAATTCAGGGTTGTGGACAGCACCCCTTCGAAGAATTCGGCGGCTGGGATCGATCGCTCGCCGCGGCCGGATTTCGCGATCATTACCGCGTCGAGCGCCAGCATGGTGGCCGGGTATTCCGCCGCCGGGTCGGCGTTGGAAATGCTGCCGCCTATGGTGCCGCGGCTGCGGATTGGCAGGTGGGCAATGTTCAGCGTTGCGTCGTAAACCAGAGGACAGGCATCGCGCACGAGTGCGGAGTTCTCGATCGCGCGTTCGCGCGTCATCGCGCCAACCGCAAGATAATCGCCCCGGTCGTCTATATAAGAAAGGTCAGGAATACGGTTCAGATCCACCAGAACCGAAGGCCGGGCGAGTCGGAAATTCATCATCGGCACCAGTGACTGGCCCCCGGCCAGCACCCGTGCCTCCGCCGCGTGATCGCCCATCATCTCCAATGCTTCCTGAACAGTGGTCGGCACCAAATGGCTGAAAAGGGCCGGTTTCATAATGTTTGTCCCATTTCGTTCGCTCCCGAGAAATTATTGGTGCATGGATTCCTACTAAGGTCAAATTGGGGGCTGCGCAGCGCTACGGGCGGCGCTATCCTTGAGAAACAGAGAGGGAGAAATCGATATGAGCGTTGCCAGACACCCCCGTCCGCCGGAACTCGAAGGCGTGCCGAAAGAAGAGATCGTCGACAAATACGTTGCCCGCTTCGCGGAGCGCCGTGCAGACTGGGAGGCGTTCGAGGACGCCAAGATCGAAGGCTGGAAACGCGCCCAGCACCGGTACATCGGCGCCGGCGGGTCCGGCAAGCATGACGATATCGACGCCATTCCGGCCCGCGCCCACACGCTCAGCATCATGTATGTCGAGCCGGGGCAGGGAAACGCGCCGCACACGCACGAGGTCGAAGAGACGTTCTTCGTCCTCAAGGGGCATCTCGATGCCTTCGTCGAAGACGAGGACGGTACGCGGTCGACGGTGCGGCTGGGGCCGTGGGACTGCATCACCTGTCCGCCCGGCGTGATCCACGGCTACGACAATAACAGCCTGGAGCCGGTGTGGTTTCAGGTCATGCTCGGCAAGGGCCGCCCGGAAACCATGGGCTATGCCGATGATGAGCTCTATCAGCGCCGCGATGCGCATCTTAGACAAGTGCCGGAGGACTAGAGGACTGCGGCGTTAGTCATAGCTTCGGATCTGCTCCACGACACGAAACGCCACTGCGTCTCCGTCACGCCTTCGAGCACGTGTTCGTCTGCGATCAACGCCGGCATATCCGATAAATCAGACACGTCCCGGGACCACGCGCGATGGTACGTCTAACAGACGATCGGCCGCGACTCATCGGACCGCTTGGCGTGGCCGCTGTGTTGTGGGCGCTCGTATCGTCGATCACGTAGCGCTTACCGACAAGGATCGCATGCGTCATGCGGATTTTTTCTCTGCCGTTTCCGCCCGTCGGGCGCGGCCTTCGCGATAGACGATATAATACGACGCCGCAAAGATCACCGCCGCTCCGATCCAAGTCCATAGGTCGGGCAGTTCCGAGAACATTATCCACCCGATCGCCGCCGCGAAAATCATCCGTGAGAACTGAAACGGCTGGACGATCCTCGCATCCGCCGCCGAGACCGAACGGGTAAAGCAGTATCCCCCGATGCTGCTGACCACGCCGATGCCTATGACAAGTGGCCATTGTTCGGCGGTCGGCGTAACCCAAAGGAATAGCGTCGGGATCAGCGCTAGCGGCAGCATGCCGAAATTGGTCCAAAGCGTGATCGCTTCGGGATTGTCGTGGCGCGCCAGGATCTTGATGGTCGTGTTTGACCCCGCGTGCATGAAGGCTGTGGTCAAGGCCGCCAGCGATGCGAGCGTGATTTCGATGATGCCTGGCCGCATTACGATCAACGTCCCCAAAAAGCCGACTAAGCAGGCCGCCCAGCTGTGAATATCCGCGTGCTGCTTGAGGACGATCACGGCCAGCAGAATCGTAAAAAGCGGGATCGTGTACTGCAGGGCATAGACATCGGCGATCGGCATGCGGGCCAGCGCGTAGAACAGCAATACCATCGCGGAATAGGCAAACAGGACCCGCAGCGCGTAGACCGGGAGCTGGGATTTCGAGGGAAGACCGACGCCCTGACGCCGGACAATCGGTATCAGCACGATCAGGGCAATCAAGTTGCGGAAAAACACCAGCTCCATCGTCGGTATCTGGCCGGCAAGTTCGCGCACCATACCGCCGGAAATTGAACTGATCAGCGTCGCCATGCACATCCAGAGAATGCCTGCGGCCGGGCCGGTTTTTAGCACGAGTGACCTCTCGGTGGGAACAAGACCAGCCCCATCCTAGCGGATGCGTTTGGTTCTCGCGAACCAAGGCCAACATGGGCCGACACAGGTCGGAAAATCTGTGCATTGCTTGCGGATATACCGGGATTCGGGCATGTTTGAATGATAAAATCTGCACGATGTCCGCGAGGGTTTTGCTCCGGCGCTGCTAGATTTCTGCACTTAATAATCGGGGATTTACCGCATTGGCTAAGAAGGATTTAGCCCTGCTGACGCTACAGTCCCTCGTCTATCTTCCGGTACTGATATTTCTGACCAAGGGAACGGTGGTCGCCCTCGTCATCGCAGTGATCTGCGGGATTTTTTACGTACGTTCCCGCCTGAGGTTTAAACCGTTCAATGTGTGGACGCTGTTACTCGTTACGGGCGCGGTCAGCGCTATCTGGTCGATTACGCCGGAACAGTCGCTCGAGCGCGCCGTGAAACTTGCGCTGTTCCTTTTGCTCCTCGGTGGTTTGGTGCATGTCGTCAACCGGTGGAGCGAGGCGGATCGCCGGTATCTTGCCGAACTGGGCTGTAGGGCGTGGTTGGTTTCGCTGCTGATAGTGCTGCCCCTGGTGATTTTTGAAGGCGAACTGAAGACATCGCTTGTCTCGGCGTTTCCAGGACAGGAGACGAAAGACTTCTTGCTCGTCTGGAAACCGGTTTCCAACGCCGCGGTGATTATCCTGGTTGTCACTGCCTTCCCGCTGCTGGGTCACGCGATATCGACGGGACGCGCAAAGAAATATGTCTTCCTCTCTTTGGTCGGTCTCTTTGCAGCGGTTTTTGCCTCCGACAGCACCAGCGCGCTGTTCGGACTTGTCGCTGGGCTATTTATCTGGTTCCTCTACGCCCGGTATACCCGCCAGACAGCGAAATTTCTGACCGTCGCACTTCCGCTCGCCATACTCGCGATGCCGATCCTTGTATACCCGCTTGCAAACAATCCTGAGCCCATCGCACGCAGCATTCCCAATTTTCCGAATTCTTTCATTCATCGGCTGCATATCTGGGATTTCACGCTTGATCGTATCGTCGAACGTCCGATGCTTGGTTGGGGGCTCGATACGTCGAGGGCCATTCCGGGGGGTACTGATCTTCGTCCGATCCACTATGTCGTCCCCTGGTCGGATAAACCGATCACCCATCCCGATCAGAACCTACCGTTGCACCCGCACAACGCTGCACTCCAGATCTGGCTGGAACTGGGGCTGTTCGGCGTGATCGCTTTCATGTTCGCGGTCTGGAGGCTTATTCGGACCCAACTGGTATTGCGCGGCGACGGACCAATGGCGGGGTTTATCGTCTGCGTGATGGCGATTTACTGCGTGGCTTACGGCCTGATGCAGTCCTGGTGGCTGGCGTTTATTTTTCTTGCATGGGCAACTGCGAAAGCAGTTGGACCATCCGAACCGCAGACAGAAACGGACCGCTGACGCCCGGGTAACGGCGGTTACGGTCTGCGCAGATCCTGACCGGTCCCGTATGCGCACCTGCCGCCCGCGGCGGTTGATGTCATTCGCCCTTAGCGCGACGCAGCCGACGTGCTATACGCTCGCCCGATATGAGCAACGATACGATAGACACGGACAATGGCCCAGTCCGGGATTTTGTCCGGGACCAAATCCACGAAGATCTGGCCAACGGGGCGGTTGACAGTGTGGTTACTCGCTTTCCGCCCGAACCGAATGGGTATCTCCACATCGGTCACGCCAAATCGATTTGCCTAAATTTCGGAATTGCCTCGGAATTTGGTGGGCACTGCAATCTGCGCTTTGATGACACCAATCCCGCCAAAGAAGATCAGGAATTTATCGATGCCATTCAGGCCGATGTGAAATGGCTGGATGTCGGCTGGGATGGAGAGGTTCGATACGCCTCCGAAAATTTCGAGCAGCTTTATGACTGGGCCGAACATCTGATCGGCAAAGGTAAGGCCTATGTCGACGACCTGAGCGCCGGAGAAATGCGCGACTATCGGGGCACTTTGACAGAGCCGGGGAAGAACAGCCCCTACCGGGACCGAAAAGTGGACGAAAACTTGGATCTGTTCCGGCGCATGCGGGCGGGCGAGTTCGAGGATGGTGAGCGTGTCCTGCGGGCGAAAATCGACATGGCAGCTGGCAATATTAATCTACGCGATCCCGTGCTTTACCGGATTGTCAGCGCGCCGCATCCGCGCACGGGCGACGCCTGGTGTATCTATCCAACCTACGATTTTGCCCACGGCCAGACCGACGCCATCGAAGGTATCACGCATTCGCTATGTACGCTGGAGTTCGAGGATCATCGCCCGCTCTACGACTGGCTGATCGAAAACCTGCCGGTTCCGGCTCAGCCGCGGCAGTACGAGTTTTCGCGGCTTAACATGACGCACACGATTCTCTCCAAACGCCTGCTGACGCAGTTGGTCGAGGAGGGTCATGTATCCGGCTGGGACGATCCGCGGATGCCGACGGTGTCCGGTCTGCGACGACGTGGTGTGCCGGCGTCGGCAGTCCGTGATTTTATCGGGCGTCTCGCAATATCGAAGAGCGAAGGCACGGTCGAAGCAGCGATGATGGAGCACTGCATCCGCGATCCGCTGAACGACCGCGCGCTGCGACGGATGGCCGTCCTGCGACCGCTGAAGATGGTTATCGAAAACTATCCCGACGGACAGGTCGAAGAGCTGGAAGTCACCAACAATCCGCGCGATGAGACAGCGGGCACCCGGATGGTACCGTTCTGCCGGGAAATTTGGGTCGAACGGGATGATTTTATGGAGGATGCGCCGAAGAAATTCTTCCGGCTCAGCCCTGGCCGTGAAGTCCGCCTGCGCTCGGCTTATTTCGTGACCTGCACCGACGTAATCAAGAACGGCGCCGGCGAAGTGACGGAGTTGCGGTGCACGTACGATCCGGAAACCCGGGGCGGTGCTTCGCCCGATGGCCGCAAGGTCAAAGGCACTTTGCACTGGGTATCGGCTGCGCATGCCATCGATGCCGAAGTGCGGCTTTACAGCCCGCTTTTTCAGGATGAAAACCCCGATGCGGCCGAGGATTTCCTGTCGACATTCAACCCGGACTCGCTGGAAGTCCTGACCGACTGTAAGTTGGAACCGATGCTGGCGGACGTGACCGACGGACAGGTCGTCCAGTTCGAGCGCCTAGGCTATTTCTGCACCGACCCGGACGGCACGGCGGATATGCCGGTATTCAACCGGACGGTGGGCCTGCGCGATTCATTCGCCAAGGCGATGGCGAGGGGCTAACACTACCCCCGCAGCGCGGTCAGCTGATCGCGATAGCCCGACGGATCGACGCTGACATCGATCAGCGTTGGGCCATTCGCTTCGAAGGCTTCTGCAAGCGCGAATTCCAGCGGATCCTGTCCGCCGACCGTCCAGGCATCGCAGCCCATGCCTCGGGCAGCGGTCGCGAAATCGGACTTCGAGTAACGGACACCGAGGGGCGGGCGCTGCTGGCGCTGCTGCTTGATGTCGATCAGCGACAATGCACCATCGTTAAGGACGATCACCGTGAGGTTCGCGCCCAAGCGCGCCGCCGTCGACAATTCGGCCAGCGACATCATCATCCCGCCGTCGCCGGTGATCGCCACAGCTGGGCGGTCCGTTTGTTCTAACCAGCTTGCCAGTGCGGCCGGCACCGCGTAGCCCATAGTCGACAACCCGTTTGATTTTAGCACGTCGTGCGGCGCGCTCGCCGGCCACCGCGACATCGCCGAGAACATATGTGCACCGGCATCGACGGCGAGGCGGGCGTTCGTCGGTACGGCAGCGGCTGCCGCGTCGATGATTTCGTCGGGAGAGCGCCCGGCGGCCGCACTGTTGGCGACAATTTCGCGCAAACGCGTTTTTTGTGACCCGATCTCTTCTCCGGTCCAGGTCGAGGCCGACGACCTGCCGGCCAGATAGTTCGCGCTGACTGCGACTGGCGCGGCGATCTCGATATCTGGCTCGAACGGCCAGGCCAGACGGGGGGTTTCAGATAAGACGATTACCGGTGCCGAATGTGGCCATTTTCCAGGGATCATCTCTACAGGGTCGACGCCACAGAAAAGGATCAGATCCGCTTCTGCCAGGACCGAGTTGTCGAGCTTTGCACCGGTATATAGACCTACATTCAAGGGACTGGATTCCGGTACGATGCCCTTTGCCTTGTAGGTGGTCATCACAGGGCAGCCAAGGGAATCGGCGAGCGTATTTGCCGCGTCTGCGCGCTCATCGTGGCGGCACTGCAGTCCGACGATAAGAACGGGGCGTCTCGCCGATGCCAGCAGTTCCGACGAGTTTTCCAGTGGCGCGGTTTCCGGGACAGGTAAGGAGGCCCGATCCCAGGGTGATGGTGCCGGGCTGTTTGCGCCGGCATCTCGCGCGGAAAGGTCGATATGCACCGGGCCCGGCGGTTCTGCGGCGGCTAGCTCGAACAGGCGTTCAAAAGAGGTCGCGCCATCTGGCGGGGATAATCGTTCCTGCGCTTTGGAGATCGGTCCAAACAGGGACGGCTGGTCAAAAATCTGATGGGGAGGCGCGGTGGCTGTTTGGTCGTGTGCGTCCGTGAACACCACCACGGGGGCCCGTTCCAGTGACGCATAGGCGATACCGTTCACGACGCTGGCCGCACCTGGGCCGATTCCGGTCAGCACGACGCCCGGGATACTCGTTAGTTCGCCGGTGACGGCAGCCATGATCGCGGCCGCGGTTTCCGTGCGGCACAATACGAACTCGATACCCCGGTCGGCGGCGGCGTCGATCAGGTCCAGGCTCGAACCGCCGCCCGGTACGCCGAATATGCGGCGGACGCCATTTACGGCCAGCGTGTCAGCGATGCGTTCGGCGAGAGTGAGCGAGGGGTTGGCGTTTGCGTCATTAGTCATTTGCGGCCAAGGTTACCGGTATTATGGACTCAACCGCAAACCCCGATCGAGCACCAGGAATGGAAGGGCACTGGACACCCTATTTCGTCTCCAGCGATACGCAAGAGACACGGGAAATCGTGGGGCAGAACATCACGGCCCACACGCTGGAACATAAATCCCCTAGGAAACGTCCCGTTACGGTGCGGTTCCGGACCGCGTATCTCGGGCCGCTCACCTTACACGAGATGGCCTATTCAATGTTCGGCGAGGGCGAGGCGACAATCCACGCCTCGCGGATGGCGAATATCTACCTGTGCGAAATCAACCTGGCGGGCGAGATGGCCGTCGGCCGGGAGACCGCGACAGCGCCGTTTCGGCCGGGTGAGATCTACATGATCAACGCCAACACGCCGCACGCGAAAATCTGGCGCACCGATGGCCGGCAACTGATGATCAAGATTCATCAGACGGATATGGAGGCAGCGCTGGAGCGGCTGACCGGAATGCCGGTCCGCGATCCCCTGCGGTTCGATGCGAGACCAAGGAAAAACCTGGGTGCTGCCGGCACACTTAGTGACATGATCGAGGTGGTAGGGCGGGATCTTGACAAGACGGATTCGGTGTTCGCCGGGCTGGACGGCGAAACGGCCGCACGGATCATTCTCGACCTGATGCTGAAGTCGCTACCGAACAACTATTCCCATCTTTTGACCAATCCCGTGCCTGCGGTGCGGCCGCGTCATGTTCGTTTCGCCGCGGAATACATTCACACGCATTCCGCCAACCCGATCCGGTTGAATGACTTGGTCGCGGCGAGCGGCGTCAGCAGACGGTCGCTGCATGCGGGGTTCCGAAAATACTACGGCGTGCCGCCCATGATTTATCTGCGCAATGTACGGCTGGACTTGGCGCGCCTTCGGCTAAGCCGTGAAGGCGGGGCGAAATCCGTCACGGATATCGCGCTCGAATGCGGCTTCACGCATCTCAGTAAATTTGCGCGGGCTTACAAGGATAGGTTCGGCGAACTCCCGTCCGAAACCCTCAGGAACACCTAATTATCTGCGTAATAGGGATATTTATCTCTATATAAGGCTAGTTCAATTCATTCCAAGCTGGTTGCCTAGAGCGCGACGCAATAACGGATGTCCTGGAAAAAAATGGAGGCGCGATCATGACCTGGACCACTGAGCAGCTTGCCGGACTGGTGGAGCCCGACCGGGCACACCGGAAGGCCTACACCGACCCCGAGATCTTCGATTTAGAAATGGAGCGCATCTTCGAGCGTACCTGGATCTATATCGGTCACGAAAGTCAGGTGAAAAACCCGGGTGATTATTATCTTGCACAGGTCGGCCGCCAGCCAGTGATTATGGTTCGCGGTCGGGACGGCGATGTTAACGTTCTCTATAACCGTTGTCCGCACCGCGGCGCGCAGATCTGCACCGCGCGGAGAGGGAACACGGGCAATCACTTCTACTGCTCCTACCATGCCTGGACGTTCCATCTCGACGGCAAGCTGGAAGGCATGCCAGCCAAGCGGGAGTATGAAGGCACCAATCTCGACTTCGACAATCCTGAATTTCACATGGCCCGTCCCGCGCAGGTCGACAACTACCGCGGATTCTGGTTCGCCAACCTGTCAGAGGACGGCCCTGATCTTGCAACCCATCTGGGCGAAGCCGCGGCTGCCTTTGATCAACTGATCGACCGTGCGCCCGGCAAGGAGACGGAAATCGTAGGCGAATGCTTCCGTATGGTGCAGCAGTCGAACTGGAAGATTTTCCTAGAAAACCAGCTCGATGCCTCGCATCCCGGCGTTACTCATGAGTCCACGGGTAAGGCAGCACAGCAGCTTGAAGCCAAAATTCGTGCCGACGGCGACGAGCCGCCGCTTGAACTTTCGTTCCTGACCGACTTCGCCCGTCTGGGTCATGACGGCTGGACCAAGTTTGGCACCGTCGGGTATCGCAACGGACACAGCAGCCTCGAGGGTTATATGGGGCTGCGGCCGGACGATCCGGACACTAACGTATACATTCGCAGAATGTACGAGGCCTATGGCGAGGAAAAGGCCGAAGAAATTCTCGGCATCAACATCCATCACATGCTGGTCTATCCGTGCAACTCGGTTCAGCCGCCGTTGCAGCAGCTTCGCACCATCCGTCCCTTGGCGCATGACAAAACGCTGACCGAAATCTGGCATTTTCGGCTCAAGGATGCGCCCGAAACGATCTACCGCCGGTCGCTGGCGTACTATTACCTGGTTAATTCGCCGTCGACGCTGATCAACGCGGACGATCTGTTCAATTGGTGGAAATGTCAGCATGGGCTCGATTCATCCGCCAGCGAGTGGGTCAGCTTCCACCGCAAGGCCGGTCAGGACGAAGAGCGCGAAGGCATTTCCTATTCGGCGCCCGAGAGCATGAGCGAGCTGCCATTGCGTCATATGATGCATGCGTGGCGCGACTATATGACCGCCGATGAAGGAGCGAAGTCATGACGGAGGCGTGCGAAATACTGGCGGCTGCCGACTCTACCGCGGTTGCCGATATAAACATCGAAACTCAGCAGGCAGTGGAGCAGTTTCTGTATCGCCAGGCCGAGATGCTCGACGAGAAACGGATCGACGAATGGATGGCGCTTTTCGGCGTCAACGGCTGGTATTGGATGCCGGCTGAAGCCGACCAGGTGGAAGGCGACGGAGAGCCCAATATCTTTTGGGAGGATCAGGGACTGATGCTTATGCGGAATGCGCGTAATACGCATCCCCGCGCACACAGCCAGGCGCCGCATAACCGCCTCAACCACGTCGTGTCTAACGTTATCATCGAGAGCGAAAACGGCGACGGCGACATCATTGTGCGGTCGCGGTTTCATTGCGCGGAGTACTTTCGGTACCAGATCCGCACGTTTTCCGGAAAATACCGGCACCTGCTGAAAAAGACGCCGGACAGCTATCGGATCGCGTTGCAGCGAGTGGACCTGGTCAACCGCGAAGGCCCTTACGATTACGTCCTGCAATGGTGGCTGTAGACTGACTGCTAGGCCCGGCGGTGTCGGGCTCAGTTCACGTTTTCGTATTTTTCCAGGCCCTCGATCGCACCGAGGTTTTCCTCACGCGCGCGAAGCTCAATGACGTTGCGGTCTGGATCGCGTACGAACAGCGACACGTGTCCGTCGTGGCCGAACATAACCGGCCCTTGGGTGATCTGGATGCCGTTGTCTTTCAGCACCTGCATCGCATCCAAGATGGACGAGACGCGCAGCGCCAGGTGGGTGATGCCTGCGTGTTTGGTGTCCACATCCATCAGGACGTTGCTGCCGTCGTTTTCTTCGGCCGCGTTGACCACCAGGTTAATTTCCACGTCCTGTGGATTGCGAATGATGACGACTGGGTCGAAATCGACGCGGGTCATCACCTCGAAGCCCAGCAATTGATAGAACGCGATCGCGCGTTCGGCGTCTTTTACCCGGATACCAGCGTGGTCGACACGTTCAACATTGATATTAGAGGTGATGGTTTGCCCTCCGATGGGCCGAAGCAGGTTAGAATATGAGCTAGGCTGCGATGTTCATCGGGGCAAGGGGGGCATTCCCCATCATTAGGTCGGCGGCCCGGTCAGCGAACGCCATGGTCGGAGCGTTAATATTGCCCCCGAGCATGTCGGGGAAAATCGATGCATCGATGACGCGCAGGTTTTGCGCGCCATGGACCCGCATTTCCGGATCGACCACCGCCCATTCGTCTGTATTCGGCCCCATTTTGCAGGTGCCGAGCGGATGGTGAACCGTCCAGGCGGTCCGCTTGATAAATTCGTCGATCGATTCGCCCGCTGGTTGGATTTCCGGCCCACGGAAACCGTCCAACGCCTTCTGGCCGGCGATTTCTTTAACGATCCCGATGCCTTCGCGCAGCAGGTTCCAGTCTTCCGGTTCGGACAGGAATTTCTGATAGATCAGCGCGTGATCTGCCGGGTTAGCGGATGCCAGTTTCAGTTCGCCCCGGCTTTTCGGATGCAGCACCACGGGGCGCACCATGAAGGCGTCTTTGGGCTTCGATTTGTACCCGGGGAACCAGGGTTGCGACTCCGGTGGGATAAATCGCGCCAGCAACTGCAGATCGGGTTGCGGCAGGTCTTCCTTCGTCGTGATGTAGCCGGTCAGCGGGCCCGGCATCTCCGTCGCAAACCCAGTGCCTAGGAAGTAGGCCTGGGCCATCGATAGAAGAAGACGGTCCCAGCGCAGCGTGCCAACGAAAGGCCCGTCTCCGATGCGTTCGTATTCCACGCCCACGGAGAGATGATCCTGCAAGTTCTGGCCGACGCCTTTTAGGTCTATCGCAGCATCGATACCGTGTTCTTGCAGATGATCGGCGTTGCCGATACCTGACAGCATCAGAAGCTGAGGCGAATTGATGACGCCTCCCGATACGATAACTTCGCGATCGGCGCGAACGGAGGTCAGGGGTCCGCCACTGACGGCGGAATATTCGACGCCGATTGCTTTATTCCCTTCTAGGACCACTTTGTGCACCAGTTTTTTGGTGATGACGGTCAGGTTTGGCCGTTTCATGGCCGGATAAAGATAGGCAACCGCGGCACTGCATCTCTTGCCGTTGCGAATGGTCGACTGCAGGGTGCCCAGCCCTTCGTTCTGGGCGCCGTTGTAATCCGGCGTGCGGCTGTACCCGGCCTGCTCCCCTGCTTTCAGCCATGCTTCGTGCAGTGGGTCAGGAAATTTGTTTTCAATGGTGGTCAGCGGCCCGCCGGTACCTCGCAGCGGCTGATCGCCTTTTTCCCAGTCCTCGGCCTTGATGAAATAGGGCAGGATATCGGCGTATGACCAGCCGGCACAACCGTTGCGCGACCAGCGATCGTAGTCTTCTCGGTGGCAGCGGACATAGGCCATGGCGTTGATGGACGACGAACCCCCCAGCACCTTACCGCGTGCGCATTCGACCTTGCGGTTATTGAATTCTTCCTCTTCCTCGGTGAAATACCCCCAGTCGAACAGTCGTTCGAACAGGATTTTGCCCCAGCCCAGCGGCACCCGGATGATCGGGCTGCGGTCGCTGCCGCCGGCTTCAATCAGAAGGACCTGCGTATCGGGATTCTCCGTCAGCCGGTTCGCTAGCGTGCAGCCCGCCGAGCCGGCGCCCACGATGATGTAGTCGTAGCTTTTCCCGTTGCTCATTTTTTCATGTCCCTGCGATATCGTCTTGTTAATTCGGAGCAGGATAGCATATGAGTTCAACATCCCAACAGACCCGCCGGCGAGATTAAGAGCGCAAAGTTCATCGCCTTGTTTGCGCTGGATGGCCATTTTGTCATGCAGGCCGGCATCACCTAAATAGCCCCAAACCAAGGCCTGGCTAGATCTGAACAGGGAATAGCTGAGTGCGTTGTGCGAAGAATCGCCACGGCATGTGTATGATCTCGCCTGCCGCAAGCACCTGTAACGGTGGGAGAAATAGAATTTGCCAAGGACCGCCAAGCCTCCGATGTTCTATCCAGCTTTTCGGTTTTACGAACCGATATCGACGCACGTACGGAAGTCGACGCGTTCAGCAATTATTAAGATGCCTTGGTCGGTTCCGATGATGGTTGGCTCATCGCCCGCTGGCGCGTGCAGGTCTAAACCCAGATGTTTCGCAAGCCGACCCCCACGCTGTTATTATGGCACCGCAACTTTCTATCCGGATGTAATCCAATGACACAAACACCCATCGTAATCGTCGGCGGCGGTCCCGTCGGCCTGAACCTCGCCCTCCATCTGGCGTGGAGAGACGTCCCTTGCATGCTAGTCAATGAGCCAATCTCGACGCCCAACCATCCTCAGGGTAACACCAATAATGCGCGAACGATGGAAATCTACCGGCGGCTAGGCATCGCCGGTAGGGTGCGCGATGTCGGGCTTCCTGTGAATCATTGCGGCGACGCGATTTTCGTAACCCGGATCAACGCGCATGAAATTGGTCGAATTAGAATTCCCAGCGTGCGCGAACGTCTGACCCCGGGGTCTCTCGATCTGCAAATCGGCCCCGAACCGCTGCAGCGGGCCTCGCAGATGTATGTCGAACGCGTCTTGAAGGAAGAGCTCGATGCGACGGATGCCGTCGATATGCGTTTCGGCTGGAAAATGATTTCGTTCGCGCCGGGGGATGACAGCGTGACGGTCGAAATCCAGAACGTCGATACCGGCGAGATCGAAACCGTTTCCTGCGGCTATCTGGTCGGGTGCGACGGCGGACGCAGTACGGTGCGGCGCAGTCTCGGTATCGAGTACGACGGCAAATCGGGCGAGGAAGTGGACTTTATGATGGGCCAGATGCTGTCGGTCTATTTCCACGCTCCCGCGTTGTACGACGTCATGAAGACCGATGCACCGTGGCAGTTTCATTCCATGAACCCCGAAGGCCGCGCGTCCATCGTTGCGCTGGATGGCAAAGGGCATTTTCTCACCTGGGCCAAACTTGAACCGGGTCAAGATCCCGCAACCCTGGACCCGCGTCCCTATATCTGGCGCGTCGTTGGAGAGGAAATCCCGGTGGAGGTGCTGTCTTCCAAGCCTTGGCAGGCAGGCCTGTCGCTGGTCGCTGACGAATATCAGCGCGGACGGGTGATACTGGCCGGCGATGCCGTTCATCTGTTCACGCCCACGGGCGGTTTCGGGATGAATACCGGTGTCGGCGATGCCGAAAACCTAGGCTGGAAATTGGCGGCTTGGCATCAGGGCTGGGCCGGCGACGGCCTGGTCGACAGCTATGAATCCGAAAGGCGGCCGGTCGCGATCCGCAACCTTGCTCAGTCCTATGCCTTGGCGCAGGACAAATCCGCGTTGTCGGTTCCCGCGGGGATCGAGGACGACACGCCCGAAGGCGAGGCGCTGCGCGCCGATCTCGGAACCCGCACCGAAAAGGCGCTTGCGGAGGAATATTACTGTATCGGTATACAGCTGGGTGCCAGGTACGACGGATCCCCTATCATCAGTGCCGAACCGGGCGATATCCCGGTCAGTGATCCGTTTACCTATTTACCGACCGCGTGGCCCGGCGGCCGAGCGCCGCATCGCTGGCTCGCCGACGGGTCCGCGTTGTTCGACCATTTCGGCCAGGGCTTTACACTGCTCCGCCTCGGAGGCTCAGAGGCGGACACCTCCGGACTGGAGAGGGCGGCTGCTGACTTGGGTGTGCCTCTCACCGTTTTTTCGGACACCGATCCGGAAATCCGAGCGCTATATGAAGCCGACCTGGCGCTGATACGGCCCGATCAGTATGTCGCTTGGCGCGGCGATGCCGTGCCAGATGATCCGGCGGCCCTGATCGATCTGGTGAGGGGTGCTTGATTTTCCGGTTTTTGCCCCGGCCACAAAATATTTACGATGGAATGACCGGCTTGTGTGCTTCCATCTCAGGACAGGAGCTGTATTTTGAGCGTTGGCGAAAAATACCTAGATTGGGCAGGAACACACAGGCAATGCCGATAGAAGTGGACTGGTGCGACTACGATGTCGTTGTCGTAGGATCGGGCGGGGCCGGGAGCCATGCCGCTCAGGCGGCTGCCGCGACCGGTGCCCGTGTGCTGGTGGTGTCGAAAGACCCGATTGGCGCGTCCGACACAAAAATATCCGAGGGCCTTGCGACGGTGCGCGAGTCCGGATCCGACGACGACTCGGAGGAGATATTGTCGGAGAACCTGAAGATGGCCGGTGGTGACCTGCCGCTGAATGCGATTACCGATGCCTTCGCCGCCGACAGCAAGGAAGCTTATGATATCTATCGGCGGCAGGGTCTGCGTCCCGAAATTGATGATGAGCGAGATATCCCAAAACCACTGCCACTGCCGATGGGTGGTCATACGCGTCGGCGGTCGGTCGGGCACCGCAACAGCGGCATCGCGTTCGGCCATGCCAACTGGAACATGATTGTGCAGGGCGAAGGCATCGATTACCTGGAAGATAGCTGGTTCCTCGATTTGGTAACCGATCAGGCGGAGGCCGGTACAGACAAATCCGTTGTCGGCGGGATTATCTATCACGCGGCATTGGGCAGGCTGATCGCGGTAAAGACATCTTCGGTGGTGATTGCTTCCGGTGGATTGTCGACCCTGTATTTCCCCAAGACGGATACGATGCGAGGCAACACCGGCGATTCCTACGCTATTGCCGCGCGCGCCGGTGCTGACCTGGTGGATATGGAGCAGGTCCAGTTCCTGCCATTCTGCCTGGCGTCGCCGCCCTCTTATGAGGGGCTACTGGTCGGTGAACCCGTGACGGCAAGCTATCTCGGGGTTCTGCGCGACAAGAACGGCAAGGTCATTCTGGATGGTGTGTTCTTGCGCACGCGAGCCGATTGTTCGTCGGCGATCATGCGCGCAGTGGAGGACGGCCGCGGCAGCCCCAATGGTGGCGCCTATCTGGATATGACGGCGAACAAGCGACCGCCACGTTCGGGCCCCTATTTCATGCGGTTTGTCGAGTCTGCGTTGCCTTCGGCCTACAAGGTGGCCCGCCAGGCAATGAGCAAGGCGGCAGGAAATTGCGAGGAACCTTGGGAAGTGCGCCCAAGTGCGCATTACATGATGGGCGGTATTCGCGCCGATGAGCATGGCGCATCGGTCGCGGGCGATGGCGACGGATCGGCCGGAGCGGGGCTGGCTGGCTTATTTACGGCCGGCCAGGCGATGGGTGGGGTATTCGGTGCCAATCGCCTCGGCTCAACCTCGTTAACCGAAGGGGCCGTGTTCGGCCGGCGTGCCGGCGAGGCCGCGGCGCATCTGGCGCGTAAGTCCGCGACCCGAGACACGCGGGAGGAAGCGTTTACGCCCATGATAGAGAACATCCGCAGACGGTTCGGCCAAAAAGGTGATAGCGCGGCTGCAGTGCTGAAACTTGAACTGCAGAAAGCGGCGTGGATCAACATCGGGCCGGTTCGGACCGCGGACCGCATCGCTGAAATGGAGCGGGTCCTTTCCGATCTCGATGCGAAACTGGACGACGTGGCAGTTCCGGGTTACGCAGAGTGGAACCAGGCCTTCATTGAGTTCGAAGAACTGCGCAATCTGATTGCATCGGCGCGAGGGGTCTGTCTTGCATCCCGTGAGCGGGACGGAAGCCTAGGCGGACATGTCCGAATGGACGGCAAGCAGATTTCAGCGTTTTCGAAACCGTATTCCACGGTTGTATCGCATAGCCCCGGCGGCGGCTGGCGGGTGCGTCGGGTCAATCGCGACCGGACGCCCTTGAAACAGATCATCGCATTCAAGATCCAGGATGCGAAGCGCAAGGCCGCAGTCAAATGGCTGCGCATGCTGCCTGCCGGCATGCAGGACCGGGCGCTGGAGAAGAAGTACCTTGCCGTCATGGGCGCCGGTGGCACGGCGAAGGAAGTGATGCCGGGCGGCGCGGACGCTGCCGTCGGAGAGGCAACGCAGGCATGAAGGTCGAGATAGTTACCCGTCGCGATGGTGAACAAGAGATCGTCGCATACGACTACGTTCCGCGTGATGACAGCGAAAAGCCCATGATTCTGGATGTTTTGCTTCAGGCGCAGGCGAACGGAATGCCCGATCTGGCGTTTCGCTATGGGTGCCGTGCCCGAAATTGCGGCGTTTGCACGGTGGACATCAACGGTCGTCCAAGGATCGCCTGTCGTGCCCGCATCAAGGAAGGCGATCGGATCAGCCCGATGGCGACGTTGCCGGCGCTGAGCGATCTGGTGGTCCGCCGCGATGGCGTCGCGCGCCAGATGCGGGGCCGGCTTGCGACGGCTGGGCAGGGCAACGACCTCAATGTCAGCGCGCCCGACGATTACCATGCACTGACGGGATGTATTGAATGCTATGCCTGCCTGCACGAATGCCCGATGCATGCGCGCAATTTCGACGGCGGTCTGCCGGATGAACAAGCGGTTGAGGACAGGCCCGATCCGGCGGAGGGGTATACTTCCGGCAATCCGTTCTCGCTTCTGAAGCTGCAGCGCATCCGTATCGATCCACTGACGTCGGAGGCCGGCAAATCGTCGGCGTTAGACAACGCCATAGACTTGGGGCTGGACGCCTGTGTCGGCTGCAAGGGTTGCAAGTGCGGCGTCGGGATCGATCTGATAGGCAAGGTAATCTGGCCCATGCTCGAAGCTGCCGGTGACCGGTTGGCCGAAAAAGGCTAAGTCAGCAGCCCGATCACCACGGCCAGCGACCCGGCTGAAATCACGGTCGAGATCAAGATCGACGATGTGACCGGACCAACGAATACCCGGTACTGCTGGGCCACGGTAAACACCGTTGCGCCGACCGGGATCGCCGCCATCATCGTCGCAACATTGGTCGTCAACACGTCCAGCGCAAAGATTTCGGTGCACAATAACCATACCAGCACCGGGTGAACGATCAGTTTTGCGACGGTCACGGACGCGGTCTCGGCGGGCCGTCCCGTCAGTCTGTATTCGGCGAGGCTGGTGCCGAGAACGAAAAGAGCGCAGGGTCCTGCGGCGCCGGACAGTAGATCGATAAACCGTTCCAGCGGCACGGCGAGGCCGAAACCGGTAAAGCTCCACGCTGCACCCGTAACGATAGCGATCAGGATTGGGTTGCGGATCATCGCGGTCAGCGGCGCCAGCGTGATTTTCACAAGGCTTTTCTGATCGCGGCGGCCGCGGGCTATCTCGATAAGGATGATGGTTGTCGGTAGCAGGATCAGCGTGTTAAATGCGATCATCGTCGTGATTGGGCCGAGTGCCGCATCGCCGAAGGTCAATACTATAAGCGGCAGTCCCAGCAGCACTGTGTTCGAAAATCCCGCGCCCATTCCCATAAGCGCGTGTTCCTCGTGCGACAAGTCGAATACCAGCCGGGAGAACACCATCAGCAGCACCATGGAAATTAGCCCGCCGCCGAAATAGGCGGCGACGATGAGCGGTTCGACGCCGTTAAACACTCCGCCGGATGCCAGCTTGCCGAACAGCAACGTCGGCAAGGCGACGTAGAACACGAAGTTGTTAAAATAGCGCGTAGCGCCGGGCGTCCACTTCGGCGTCCGGGCGAAGCCATAGCCGACCAGAATCAGCGCGAAGACCGGCGCGATGATGTTGAGAATTGCCGACACGGCTGCCGAGTGGGGCGGTTAGACCCGCGCTTTGGCCCTTTCCGCGTCCTGGCGTTCTTTCAGAGCGCGGCGCAGCGCTTCTTCCGCTGCCTTGGTGTCTTTCAGTCCTTGCTTTCGGTCTACCGGCACCGGTTCCTTCTGGTCGGCACGCGGCAGTTTGTCGACCGGGTAGGTCGCGACCTTGACGTTCCCCATCGATGTATCGCGGTCGAGCGACAAATCTCGGGCATTGGCATTGTCCGAATGGAACGACTGACCGTCTTTTTTCTGGGTTTCCAGGTCCAGCCACCAACGGTTGACATCGCCGCGGGTGCCGTACCCCATTTTATCATCCAGCCAGATCAGGAACCGCCGAGACCAGGGCAGTTTGATCGCCGCCCACATGGCAAGCCGATGCTGCAATAGCCCTTCTTTGTTCCACGGACACATCTTCATGCAGCGGCCGCAGGATGATCCCTTGGCGTTGCTCACCCGGTATTTGGTGCATTTCTCGACGTCGGGTTTCCAGATTTCGTAGCCGTTGTAAAGTACCTTGTCGCCAAACGGGATCGCCTGCGCCGGGCATTCGCGGGCGCATTTCTGACACTTGGAACAAAAGTCCTGCAACCCGAAATCAATGGGCTTGTCCGTCGCCATCGGCAGGTTGGTGGTGATGACTGCGGTTTTGTGCCGCGGCCCGATAAATGGATTGAGGACCAGTTCGCCGATCCGGCTCATTTCGCCCAGCCCAGCGAGCAGCATCAACGGGATTTGCATCACGTCGCCATCAGCGTTGGAATGCGCCTGGGCTTCGTAGCCGAGCCGGCGGATATAGTCGGCAACTATGACGGCCGTGGTCGATCCTTTCAGATAGGCTCGGTAGCTCTGCGCGCCGGATACCCAGTCGTCGCCCGATGAGGAATCGAGGGTTTCCCATCGCTGGTCGTTGACGACGACGATGGCGTATTTGTGTTTCGCCTCGATCGGCTCGCCGTCTAAATCCTCGCTGTACCATACCCAGTCGGGGCATTCGCATATGCCAACCATGTCGGAGTCGAGGAAATAGCAAAGCGATTTGATGTGTTTTGCGATCAGCTCCGGGTCGTCGGGCAATTCCGCCGGATCGGTGTAGGGCTCACCCTTGTGAATCGGTACCTGAGTCCAGTGGACGTGTCCCATCGCGGCGTTGAGCGGGTTCTTGGTGATGAAGCGGCGGATCTCCTTCTTCGCCTTGGGGCCGAGATCGCCGAAAAACGCGCGCACAAAGAACCCGGCGCGTTTGGGGACGCGCTTGATGTCGCCGGTGATCAGCGTGGTCGGTTCGTCGACCTGCTTGATCTTCTCCATCGGGAAGCGACCCATATGGAGCGGCCGGTTGCGTTTCGAGAATATGCCGAGCATTCGTACTTCCTAGCGGATTTTGTCTTCTGTGCCGTCCCTCTTCCCCTCCCGGCCACCCATAAGAATGATCCCGTGGGTGGCCGGGAGGGGAAGAGGGCCGGCGTGACCCTGTGAAAGCAGGTCTTCGTCTAAGGCAGACTGACGACTTCGTTGTTGGTGCGCGTCTTCTTGTCGAGGAACTTTTCCAGCGCCTCCTTGAAATAGGGATGCATGACCGATTCCCCGACATTTTGGATTTCGAACTCGGTTGCCTCCTCGATCGACCGTCGCCAGCCCATGTGGAAGCTTTCCTTGGCCATGCCCTGCAGATGGGTGGGGCCGGCGGCTAGGTCTCGGGCGATCTGCGCCGCGTTTTCCTTGAAATCGGCTTTGGAATAGACCCGGTTGACGATCTGCCAGTCGAGCGCTTCTTCGGCGGACAGGGTCCGATTAGTGTACATCAGTTCCATCGCGCGGCGAAAGCCGACGATCTTGACCAGCGAATAGCTGGTTGACGCGTCGTTGGCGAGGCCGATGGAGTGCCAAGCGCACAGGAAACGCGCGTCGTCGGTGCACACTGCCATGTCCGAACACAGCGTAATGCCCAAGCCCGAACCGGCCGCTGCGCCGTTCACGGCCGAGAAGACGGGCTTTTTGATCCGGACAATCATGTGGAAGACTTGGTGCCACCACATGGCCAGTTCGCGGAAATGCGACGAGATGCCTGTCTGGCCGTTGCTGACATCCGGGATTTCTTTCAGATTGAAGCCCGCGCAGAACGAATTCCCGGCCCCCGTGAACAAAACTGCGCCGACGGCGTCATCGGCTTCGGCATGAAACAGCGCATCCAGCGTTTCCTGGACGCCTCTCAGGTCCAGTGCGTTTCCGTATTGTGGCAGATTGAAAATAATCTTCGCAACGCCGTCTTCGACGACATAGATGATGCTGCTGTAATCGGAGTTTTCCAATATCAGTTCCCCCTGCGCCTGATCGTATCAGGTGGGGCTATGGGGGAACAAGGGATTCGCCCTGTCTAGTTAAGCTGTTCGGCCCGCTGAATGATCTTCTGAAGCGCGCGGACCAGGGCGTCCGTCTCGTCGCTGTCGATCGCGGACATAAGTTCGTTGTATCGCTTGTTGGCGGTCGGTGCGATCTTGTCGTACAGCTTCCTGCCCTTAGTTGTCAGCGCCAGCCGATAGCGGCGACGGTCGTTCGGATCACGCTCGCGGGTGATGCAACCATTGTCAACCAACCGTTGTATCGCGCGGTTTACCATCATTTTTTCCATAGCCCAGCTATTGGTGATCTCGGCGGCCGAAACACCCTTTTCCGAGGTCAGCGTCATCAGCACCCGCCATTCGGAAATCGTGATGCCGAATTTGGTCTCGATCTCGCCATGAAAGGCGCGACCGATCCGGTTCGAAAGAACGTGAACTAGGGAAAGTGGTTTATCATCTGCGATCGTCATCCGAAGATTGTAGCAGAAATCTTATTCCGCGGCTTCCGATTGCCCTATCGCTGCATTGACGGCCGGCATGACCTTTTCGGCCATAAGCTCCATCGAGCGTTTGCCGAGCTCCTTGTCTTCCCAATCCTTGCCGGCATAGAGCAGGGTGCCGAAATCGCCGGTGACCTCGCGGAAAGCGAGAATCTGATCGACGACGCTGTTCACGTCGCCGGCAATGACCAGGTTGTCGACGATGAAGTCCAGATTAAGATTCTCGTCGGGGAAGTCGCGCTCCGGCTTGAAAACCTCGTGGCGATTTCCCTTCTTTAGTTTGGTGAAAAGCTGATTGTAATAGAACCGGTAGGGGCTCCGTTCGTTCGCCTTTCCGTAGTCGATGGCCGTCTTGTGATCGTCATGGACGAAGATCGACCGCGCTACGCGCCAGTCCGCGGTATTGGCATCGCGCCGGCCTTCCTCGCAGCCACGGACGTAGTTGGTCCAGTGGGTTTTGACCCATTTGTCGAGCAGGAAGTTGGCGGAGATCGGCAGGAAGCCCTTCTTGCCCATTTCGATCACGCCCTTCGAAAACGGCGCGACGACGGTGCAGATGATCGGCGGGTGTGGTCTCTGGTAGGGCTTCGCAATGGGCCCCAGGCCGATTTCCGGCATCAGGGTGTTCTCGGTAGAGATCTTCCAGTGCTTGCCTTCCAGATTGTATGGCGGTTCGCCTTGCCAAATATCAAGGATGTGGCTGATGGCTTCGGCAAACATCTCGTTGCGATCAATGCCACGGATGCCCAGCGCTTCAGCGTCCGATTCCAGCGCGCCTGGACTGATGCCGAAAATGAAACGGCCTCTAAGCAGGTGATCCATCATGGCTGCCTGCGCGGCGGCCAGGACCGGGTGTGTATGCGACAGGTTCGTTGTCCCGGTGCCCAGCTTGATCTGTTTGGTGTCCGAAATCAGGCTCGCCTGAAACAGCATCGCGTTGGTGATGCTCTCGGCGGCGTCGGTCAGGTGTTCGCCGACATAGGCTTCGGAATACCCCAACTTGTCGGCGAGGATGATGGCTTCGCGGTCTTCTTGCAGACATTGAGTGTAATTCCGGTCAAAACGGTGCACCGGCATGGTGAAAAATCCGATTTTCATCGTTCTGCTCCCGCTTTTGCGATGAATTTCCGTGTGTATTCCATATTTAATTCATGACCTAAATATGATTACACCCACGGCAGGTACATTAAATGTGAATTGAAAGAATAAATAATGCCGGTCTCGCCCTCCAGCGTCGAGATGAACGTGATCGTGTTCGCCGTCGATGCCGGTAGTTTCTCCGCCAACTCGGGAGAGGCGATCCGCAATATGGCTCTCGTAGGGGCACGGCTTTGCGCGGCTGGTAACAATCTTGGTCGGTCTTGATATTACGGCTGGCCCGTTGATCGAATTGCTGCCGGACTGGCCCGAGCCGAGGGAGAATACGGCCCATGCCGTATTTCCCAGCCGCCGTCTCGTCCCGCCAAGCACGTGGGCATTCGCTGGTTTTCTGGTCGAGAAATCACACCGGTCCCGCCGTGGAAAGTCGTCTAGCGACGCTCCTTCTCTACTAGCCTGTCTACGAATTCGGTATAGGCGTTCATGTCGAACTTCCGATTCAACCCATTGGCGTTCATGTATCGGATCTTTCCGAAGACAGGGCGTTCGGTCCAGGCACGGTCGTGGAGGCCGTAACACCAAGCCACGTTGGCGTATGAATTCGGGTCGCGACCGTCCAAGAAGTATTTATTGTTCAGCGCCAGAGTGGTTACGTATGCCTGCTGCGGCGTGGCCGACCACTCCAGAATTTTCTTCGCCCAGTACATACGCATGTAGTTATGCATGAACCCGGTATGCACCATTTCCCGCATGGCGTCGTTCCAGTGCGCATCGTGGGTGTTGCAGGCTTCGAGTTCCTCCGCCGAGTAAACATACTCGCGTTCGTCGCCTGCGTGTTGCTCCAGAGTTTTCCGCGCCCAATCGGGGAGGGCGTCGTAGGTGTCGAATTTCGGTTCGAACGCGACGTAGTTCATCGACAGCTCCCTGCGGACGACCAGTTCTTCGATAAACGAGCCACGGTCGTCTGACGATCCTGCGTCGGCGTCATGTGCGGCCAGTACCATGTCGACCGGCGAGATATGGCCAAAGTGAAGATAGGGGCTGAGGAAGGATGTCTGCGCTGCTGACGGTTCATTACGGGCGCCAGCATATCCGTCGAGAACCACATCCACGAAATGATCAAGCCGGCGCCGCGCTTCTATCTCTCCCCCCCTGAACCGTGTCGCCGGGCGGACCGACCAGTCGAGGTCGAGGGCTGCCAGCGCTGCCGCCGGATCGGAAACGTCGATGTCTCCCGCAAGGTCGATTCCGTCGGCGGAGGCCTCCGGCCTAGTCTCATCAAGCGGCACGAGATACTCGTCCCATACCCGTTGAATCTTTGGGCGGATTGTACGCGCAGCGTATTCCGATTTGCCAGATACAACGTCGACCGGAACGACCACCTCCGTTTCCACCTGCACTACGGTACATCCCGCTTCTCTGGCAAGCCGCTTGCGCCAGCCGGTCTGTAACGGCATGTAGCTGCGGTCGCAGATCACCGCCGCTGCATCCTGAGCCATGCCGATAGCGACATCGACCGGCAGGCCCCTGCGGACGACGAACGCGATTCCACGTGTTTCCAGATTTTTCGCACAGTCGGATAGTCCTTCCAGCATAAACGCGTAATGCCGGGCGTTGGCCTCTGGATACCCGTCCATCAGCCCGAAACAAACTACGACGGGGAGGCCGTGCTTGTTCGCACCGCGGATCGCCATTTCGAGTGCCGCATTGCTCCTCGTGCGCTGGGCTTCTTGCATCCAGTACAAGACGTAAGAGCCGTTCTCTCGGCGATCTGCGCCGTTCAGTTTCCGGATGCGGGTGTTTTGAATCACTAAAATCTCCTACTGTCGTTTACGCTGGCTTGATGCCGATGGATTAGGAACGATCACCCGACAGTCAGGATCGCCCTCAGTCCCGGACAATTGTCTTCCAGCTTGACTTCGCCGTTATGGAGATTTGCGACCGCCTCGACGAGGCTTAGTCCGAGGCCGCTGCCCGGCGTGGAGCGTGCCGTCTCCAGCCGATGAAACCGAAGGAACACTTCTTCAAAGGCTTCTTCCGGGATCCCGGGTCCGGTATCGGACACCGTCACGGTCCGGTCGGCCGCATGCATGGTGACGCTGCCGCCTGGCGGCGCATATTTGACGGCGTTGTCAGCAAGGTTCCCAATGGCCTGGAACAACAGATCGCGATCGCCCTCGATGCCGGTTGTCTCGTCGCAACGGAGAGAGAAGGAAAGATTCTTTTCTTCGGCAACGGGTTCATATAATTCCGCTACATCGCGCATTACTTCTCCAATATCGATCGTCGCGAAACTTTCCCGCCGCCCGCCGGCCTCTATTTGCGTAATTCGCAGTAGGGCATTGAAAACCGAGAGCAGTCCGTCGGCCTCGGCGATGGCGCGGTCGATCCGGGTCGTGCGTCCCGTTTTGCTCAGCCCGTTTTCGTCGAGGCTTTCGAGCGTCTGCCGGAGGCGGGAAAGGGGCGTCCGCAGATCGTGAGCGATATTGTCGGTGACGTGGCGCAGGCCTTCCATCAGCGACTGATTCCGGTCCAGCATTTCGTTCAACTGTATCGCCAGACGATCGAACTCGTCATCCGTGCCACGGGTCGGGATACGCCGGTCTAGCGCGCCGTCGGCGATTTCGCGGCTGGTTTGGTTGATGGCTTCTATCCGTCGCGTCGTACTACGGCTCATCGCGATTCCCCCGGCCAGTGCCAGAGCCAGAGTGATCGCGCTTCCCCAGATCACCGCTTTGATCGCCATGTCACGGGTGCGCACCAGTTCGCGGACCTCGCGCCCCACCAGCAGGTTTAGACCGCCCAGCAGAACGAACGGCCTCGCCCTAGCTAGATAAACTTCGTCGTCCGGCGCATCCCGATCCTGCAGTTCGAATTCGATCCACCCACTCGCGTCCGGGGCGACGGTCGGCCATTTGCTGAGGTTACCCACGAGCGGGCGGCGTAACGGATCGGTCAGCAGATAGACAGTGCGCCCGCCCGGGTCATTCCTCACACGTTCGGATATGATGGCGGCGACACCGGGGGTACCGCGTTGTTCGTATTGTTCGGCTAGGCCTTTGATGTCGGCTTCGATGATCGCGTCGACCTGGTCCGACAGAGTGCCCGCCGTTGCCCAATAAAGGAACCCAAGCAGCACGGCGGCGGAGCTGCCGAACAACAGGATATAAATCAGGGTGAGCCGGAACGAGGCGCTGCGCAGCAGCGGCGGCAGGGTCATGGTGGGGTGGTGCGGAGCGCATATCCGGCGCCGCGAACGGTCTGAATCAGCGGTGTATCGAACTCCTTGTCGATTTTCTGACGGAGCCGGCTAACATGAACGTCGATAACGTTGGTTTGCGGGTCGAAGTGGTAATCCCACACATGTTCCAGCAGCATCGTCCGGGTGACAACGTTGCCGGCGTTGCGCATCAGATATTCCAGCAGCCGGAACTCACGTGGCTGCAGGTCGATCTCTCTGCCCGCGCGCGTAACGGTCCGCGCCAACAGGTCGATTTCTAGGTCGCTCACGGCCAGGATCGTTTCCGCGCTTCCGGTCGTGTTTGCGGATCTACGTGTCAGCGCTTCCAGGCGGGCGAGAAGTTCGGAGGCGGCAAACGGCTTGGTCAGGTAGTCGTCTCCGCCGGCTTTCAGGCCTTTCACCCTGTCGTCGACCTCCGACAAGGCGCTGAGCACGAGCGCGGGCGTGTAATTGTCGGAGGCGCGTAGGGTTCGGATTATGGTCAAGCCGTCGGGCGCCGGTAGCATCCGGTCGACCACCAGCACGTCATAATCTTCCGTGGTTGATAGAAACAGCCCGTCCTTCCCGGTAGCGGCATGGGTGGGATTGTGCCCGGATTCGCCCAGTGCCTTCACGATGTACGACGCGACATCGGCATCGTCTTCTATAACTAGTACGCGCATTATCTATGCCTACGTATTACCTCGGAAGTTATGTAGGGGCGGTAGGCAGTCCGACGCAAATAAATCTTTCGTAATGTTCAGGCAACACTCAAATGGTGGCGAGAGTCCGTGTCGCCGCGGTCTATTGATAATGAGGAGATTCCGCATGCAACGTATGGTTGGCGACGAACTCGGGGTAGATCGTTGCGGCGATGCTAGTAAAGACGCGAAGCGCATATATATCGAAGCGCATATATATACAGCGTCGCCTGCAGCGATATGCGCGGGAAATAATCGAACGGCGTATAATGATCGAGAAAACGGTTGCTTATCGCACCAATTCCCTTGCCGGTCCCGACTGCTAGCACGGCGTTGACGCAGCCGATGACCGTAACCATCGTCGTAATCGCGATATCGACACTGCCGCTGTCCCTAGCACTGTATGCAAGAAAACGTCGTATAATAGGGAATCATGAATTTGACCCCGATCGAACCCGATATCTTGCCGCTCGCCCTGACAGCGGTTGCAGAACGTCTGGAGTCAGGTTCCGTGGCGGCAGCGGCATTCGCTCGGGTTGCCGCGATCGCCGACGAATTGCAGGTGCCGCAGGACACGCCGGATCACCGGCGTGCCGCCCGTGCACTTGTCGATCGGGCTGGGATGACTGCCATAGATGCTGTTCCCGCCACAGCGTTCAGCTGGGACGGCAGGGCAGTCCGCACGAGAAGCGAAGCCAGTGTCCTGATCCATGAGGTTGCTCACTGGCTGATCGCGCCACCCGATCGCCGGGCCTTACCGGATTTCGGACTCGGCGCCGGTCCGGAAACGGGGCGGATTGCCGAGGCGAACGCCGCCCGCTGCGTCGATAACGCTGTGAGGGAAAAAGAAGAGTTACTGGCGTCGCTACTCGGCATCCTGTTCGAAGCCGCACTCGGGCAGCCGGCAATTCACGCGTTTATCGAGCAAAACTGGCTGGAGGCATGGGACCGTCCTGCCGCGGCGGATCAGTTCGCTATGGCCGCGCAGGCACTATCCGACCGTGGTTTGATCGACGGCGATGGCCTGCCGGCCCTGCTTCAGGATGGTAAAGCCGCCACCGCCGCGATTTCGATCAGGAATTCTGGCCAGGCCAGCGCCGATACCTCGACGATGGCAGAGGCCGGACCCTCGCTTGGGAAATAACTCTCGCGGATATCCGAAACCGAATCAAAGGCCTCAATGTCGCAAACGTATACCGTGACCTGCGCGATATCGGCCATGGTGCCGCCATTGGCTGCGACGATGGCACGGATGTTTTCCAGCACCTGCGTGGTTTGGGCGCGGATGTCACCCTCGCCGACTAGCTTGCCATCTGCATCCAGCGCGACCTGTCCGGCAATGAAGAGCAGTGGCCCGATGTCGGTCCGGATGCTGTTGGAATAATGCGGTTTCATCGGCGAGGCGACCGATGCCGGGTTGGTGCCAACGGTCTTGTTGCTCATGGGTTTAATCCCTCCTGTTTTGCCGTTTCGAGCGCCTTCCAGACGGCCTGCGACGTGATGGGCAACGGTACATGACGCACGCCCAGATGCCACAGCGCATCGACGACGGCGTTGCCGATCGCGGCGGGCGCGCCGATGGTGCCGCTTTCGCTGCCGCCTTTCACGCCCAGGGGATTCGAAGGGGCGGGCGTTTCGATAAAGGTCAGGTTAAAGGACGGGAGGTCGTCGGCGCGCGGCATGCAGTAGTCTGCGAACGAGCCGGTGATCAGCTGTCCGCCGCCATCGTGATCGTAGACGACGTTCTCCATAAGCGCCTGACCGATACCTTGGCCCAGCCCGCCATGTACCTGGCCTTCGACGATCATCGGGTTGATCACCACGCCGCAATCGTCCGACGTGAAATAATCGCGAAGGGTAATTTTGCCAGTGTCCGCGTCCACCAGGACCACCGCCAGGTGCATCGCCTGCGGGTCGTTCGTATCCTGCGGTTCCCAGAACACGGTTTCCTCCAACCCCGGGGTCACAGTACCATCGGGCCCGGACGGCAGTAGCGCGCCGTGATAGGCATTGTCCGCAACGTCCCGGAAGGTGATCTGCCGGTCGGTTCCCCGCACGGAATAGATAGCGCTGGCGTAGTCTAGATCTTCTTCCGCGCATTCCAGCATGTGGGCGGCAATGCGCCTTGCGCGGTTGGCGATGCGGTCGGCGGCGAGCATCATCGCCGAGCCGCCGACCGTAAGTGACCTTGAGCCCCAGGTGCCGTTGCCGAACGGCACCATGTCGGTGTCGCCTTCGACTAAGGTGATGTCGTCCACATCGATCCCTAGGCGGTCGGCGGCGATCTGCGAATAGGTAATGTCGTGTCCCTGACCGTGGCTGTGGCTGCCGGAAAATAGCGTCACCCGGCCGTCGGAGTGAACGCGGACGATGGCACTTTCGTATCCGCCGTGCATGCCGCCGCGCGACGCTAGGTTGGCGCTGTTGCCGGTCCCCGATTTATCGAGAAAGCACGACATGCCGATCCCCATCAGAGTGCCACCTGCCCGAAGACGGGCCTGTTCGGCCCGCAACGCGTCGTAGTCCGCCAGCCCGATCAGCCTGTCGAGCAACAGTGGAGGATTGCCGCAGTCATAGGTGCGGCCGCCGGGGGTCGGAAAGGGAAACTCTTCTGCCCGGATTAGATTCCGGCGGCGAATCTCGGCGACGTCGATCCCCAGTTCGCGCGCGCCCTGCTCCGTCAGGCGCTCGTTCACCCAAGTTGCTTCCGGCCGTCCCGAACCGCGATAGGCGTCGACCGGTACGGTATTCGTATAGGCACCCCGTACGCGAAGATGTGCGACCGGTGTGCGATATAGGCCGGTCAGGGTCTGTGGATACGAATTACCCGGAATACTGGGTGCGAAGTTCGACAGGTATCCTCCCAGCGCGGCAATAGTGTCCACTTGCAGTGCCAGGATATCGCCGTCCTTCGAAAATCCCATCTTTGCGACCGTGTAGTGATCGCGCGCCTGCGAATCCGACATCAGGCATTCGGATCGCGTGGCGGTCCATTTTACCGGGCGGCCCAGCAGGCCGGCGGCCCAGGCGACGGTCGGCGCCTCCACCGAGTAATGGACCTTCAGCCCGAACCCGCCGCCCACATCCGGTGCGATGACGCGGATTTTGTGCTCCGGTACGAACAACGTGTAGACGGCCAGCCAGCGTTTCAGGTAATGGGGTGTCTGGGTTGTGGCGTAAAATGTATAGCGTTCGGTTGCAGTATCGAAGTCGCACAGATACGACCGTGGCTCCATCGGGCTGCCTGCGATCCTATTCGAGGGCAGTGTCATCTCTACCACACGGTGGGCATTTGTCAGCGCCTGCTCGGTTGCCGTTCGGTCGCCTTTCTCAATGTCGAACACCGTATTGCTGCCGAACTGTGAATGAAGTACCGGAGATTGTGGGTCGAGCGCGCGTGCAACGTCGGTAACGGCCGGGAGAACTTCGTACTCGATGAAGACGGCTTCGGCGGCGTCTTCCGCCTGCGCACGGGTCCCGGCGATTACCCCGGCGACGACGTCGCCGACATGGTGGACCCGGCCGGAGGCAAAGGCTGGACGCGAGATTTCATTCATAGGCCGTCCGTCGCCGAACGGCATGGGATGGACCACGGTCAGTTCGCCGAGACCGGCGGCCTCCCAATCTGCGTGTGTCAGGACCTTCAGAACGCCGGGCATCGCGGCGGCGGCGGACGTATCGATACTGAGAATTTCGGCATGGGCGTGCGGCGAGCGGACGAAGGCGCACCACGTCATGCCCGGCAGGGCAATGTCATCAACATAGTGGCCGGCACCGCGCAGGAAACGGTTGTCTTCGCGGCGTTTCAGAGGCTGACCCATATAGCCCATGACGGCCCTCTTACAAGCATTTTCACCAGACCGGTTCAGTCCGGCACATGGAAATTAACGTACACCGTTGACTTCTCGAAGCCACCGTCAGCATACTAATTGGTAAAGACCAATGGCCTATTTTGTCAGTTTTTACTCCGTAGACCAATATCCCGGTCTGCGAATTGGTTCATAAAATAAAGGGAGAAACAGGATGCGAACATGGAAAGTAAGGGGTGTATTAGCGGCCCTCGTCGTGGCGGGATACGCCGGGACTGCCGCAGCCCAGATGGAAATGAAGATTGGCTACGGCACGATCAACGATCCGCAGCACGCGATTGCGCAGGAAATCCAGAAACGGATCGGCGGCAACAAGGATATGGGGATCAAGGTCAGCATCTTCCCAGCCGGCCAGATCGGGAAGATTCCACGCATGATCGAAGGCATTCAGTTCGGCACGCTCGAGACACTGATCACCCCGCCGGGCTTCTTGGTGGGAATCAATCCGGCTTTCCAGGTGCCGGATGCGCCCGGTCTGTTCACGGATGTCTTTCACGCTCATAAATCGCTTAACGATCCGGCCTTTTTCACTCCGTATTCTAAACTAGCGGCGAGCCGCGGGATCAATATGGCATCCATGTATGTTTACGGGCCGACATCCTTTGCCAGTAAAAAGCCGATCCGCACGTTGGCGGATTTCAAGGGCAAGAAAATCCGAGTTCTGGCAACCAAGATGGAGAGCACACTGGTCGGGAAATTCGGCGCGGCGGGGGTTCCTATCCCCTACACAGAAGTGCTGCCGGCGCTGCAGCGCGGCACGATCGACGCGGTGCGCAGCTCGATCATCGTGATGGGCGGTTCGAAATTCTTCACGGTGACGAAGTCGATCACGGTCGTGGAAAGCGGCATGATTCCTAGCGTCGTGATGCTGAGCGATATCTGGACTAAGAAACTCTCTGCCAAGCAGCGCAAGTTTGTGCTGACCACGTTGACCGGTATGACCGACTGGAACACGAAAACCGCCGCTGATTTCGGAAAGCGTGCCGAGAAGCTTTGGAAGGATAACGGGGCGGAGGTTATCCGCCTGTCCGCCGGAGACCAGAAGACGTTCATGGATACCGTCCGTCCGCTGGGTGATCAGTTCCTCGGCCAGCACAAGAATGCCGGCGTCCAAAAAATGTATGGTCTGCTGAAAGAGGCAGCAAAACGTCATATGTAACGGAGATGCTGCAGTCTCTAGAAAAGGGCGGCTTCGGCCGCCCTTTTTATCTGTCCGGTCAGTGTGACCCGCGGGTGGGCGCGCGGCTGAATTCGTTGTTGGCTTCTACCAGTTCGGTCATCAGTGCCATCAGCCGGGTGCGCTTTTCGGCTGAGAGCGGGGCCATGAATTTCGTCTGCGCCGATAGTGAGACGCGTTCCATGTCCCGCGCCATGCGTTCGCCTTCCGGGGTTAGCCGGGCGATACGCTGGCGCCGGTCCGTCTTGCTGGTTGAGCGTGCGACCAAGCCCCGCTGATCGAGGCGGGCAAGCACGTCTGCAACATTCGTGCGGTCGATGCCCGCGTCGCTGGCGACGGTCACTTGGTCGGAATCCGGACGGTTCAAAAGGGCCGTCATCACTGCGTATTGAACTGGCGTGATCCCGAAAGCGGCACACTCCTCAAGGAAGATCGCAACATGGATCTGGTGGAGCCGTCGGACCAGATAACCGGGCCGGTTCCAAAGGCTGGTCACCGACCCGGTGACCGGGCTCGCGGCAGCCGTTGTGTTTTTGTTGTTCATCCGCGAAACATATGGGGTGCGACACCATCAGTATACTGCGAATTTTGTCGCGGGTTGTCCGATCAATAAAACGGGGTATACTGATGAAATAGTTTGATCCGGGAGAAGTCGGATGTTTCTCAAGAACTGCTGGTACGTCGCGGCCTGGTCGAAGGACATTAGGCGCGAGCTTTTGGGGCGGGTCCTGCTGAACGAATACGTCGTCCTTTACCGAAAAGAAGACGGCACGCCTGTTGCGCTGGAAAACCGGTGTCCGCACCGAAATCTTCCCCTTTCGGAAGGCCGCCTGATCGGAGACGAGATCGAGTGCGGCTATCACGGCATGGTTTTCAATTGCGACGGCGTCTGCACGCATCTGCCTGGATCGAAGAATCCGCCGGACTGGGCGACCGTGCGCCGGTATCCGGTGGCGGAACGCAACGGCTGGCTGTTCTACTGGCCCGGCGATCCGTCGCTCGCCGACGAAGCACAACTGCCCGACTACCACAAGAACAACGAAAAAGAGGACTGGATCCGCGCTCAGGGACAGACTCACGTAAAGGCCGGTTACCGGTTGGTGCTCGACAATCTGCTAGATCTGTCGCACCTGACCTACGTGCACGGGTCGACCACTGGCAATAAGGCCGTTGCCGAACTGGCTAACCTTACGACGGATCAGGAAGGCGATTCGGTCCGGGTCCTCCGTTGGATGGAAGATATCGAACCCGCGCTCGCGTTCCGGGAATACGGCGGCTACGAGAACAATATCGACCGCTGGCAGATGAGCCAATTTATTCCGCCTGCCTATATCAACATCAATAACGGCTCGGTCGATACCGGTGTCGGCGCGGATCGCGAAACGCGTAACAACGATCAGGGCAAATGGGGCTTTGTCGTCTACCACGCGATGACGCCCGAAACCGAAACTACGACCCACCAGTTCTGGACCGTCGCGGGTCACAAGGACAAGGTACCGGAACACATGCGTGAACTGTTCGTCGAACAGATGCACGGCGTTCTGAGGGAAGATCTTGACGTCTACGAAGCACAGCAGCGCGCCATCGACATGGATCCCGAAGCACCCAACCGCGATGCCAATCCCCGCGGCACGATCCCGGCCGACGAAGGCCTGCTGGCGATGCGCCGGGTGATCCGGCGCATGTACGGCGACGAGCAGAAGGCGCTGCAGGCAGCGGAGTAAGAGATTAGCGCGGTGTGTGCGCTATTCTAGGCCGGGCGAGTAATAATTTGCTGAAATTCGACGACCGGCCGCATTCCAGAGCAAAGAACTCGTTGGTGTACGGCAAGGCAAAAGCAATAACGGTATTTACGCTACGCTCTGAATCTACACACAATCAGAAACCTTATATCGATGATTGGTATAGGGTTTCTTGACACCCCATCCTCAAATAAGGAGTGTACTGCGTAATTAGAAAACAAGGACGGGATCGGAAGCGTAGATGACCATCACAATTGAAGCGCCGCCATGGCGGGTCGGCGTCGATGTCGGCGGCACGTTTACCGATCTTGTCGTGGCCGACAGCGAGGGCCGGACGGAAGTCTTCAAGGTGCCGTCGGTGCCGGCAGATCCCGGCGAGGGCGTGATTAACGCCCTGACCACTGCCTGCGAGGCACTCGACCAGCCGATGGAAAAATTCCTCGGCGACTGCCAGTTCTTCCTGCACGGCTCCACGGTCGCGACAAACACGCTGCTGGAAGGCAAGGGCGCGACGGTTGGCCTGCTAACCACGGCGGGCTTCCGCGACAGCCTCGAAGCGCGGCGCGGCCTGCGCAAGGATCCCTGGGATCACCGTACCCCCTATCCGCCGGTGCTGGTGCCGCGCTATCTGCGCCAGCCCGTCGGCGGTCGTATCGATGCTCGGGGGAACGAGGTCGAGCCGGTCAATCTCGATGACGTGCGGGCGTCCTGCAAAGTGTTCCGCGACGAAGGCGTTGAATCTATCGCCGTGTGCCTGCTCAACAGTTTCATCAATACTGCGCATGAAGACGCCGTTGCCGACGTGCTGCGCGAAGAAGGCGTATGTGACTGGATTTCCGTGTCGTCCGACATCGTGCCCATCATGGGAGAGTATGAACGGACGTCGACCACGGCGGTGAACGCCTACGTCATGCCCCGGGTCGCGTCTTACCTGACGGCGCTGCAACAGAAGCTGATCGACATGGGGCTAGAGACCAAGCTGCTTATGCTGCAGTCTAACGGCGGCGCCGCGTCGCTTGACCAGCTGATACGCCAGCCGGTCAACCTGCTGCTGTCCGGCCCGTCCGCGGGCGTCGGCGCGATGCAGCATCTTGCGTCCGGTATTGGCGAGAATAATCTCGTCAGCATGGAAATCGGCGGCACCAGCTGCGACGTTATGCTGATGCATGAAGGGCGCGTAGCGATCACGGATTCGCTGTCAGTCAACGACTACGATCTGGTCACCCCGTCTGTGGATATTCATACCGTCGGCGCCGGTGGCGGGACCATTGCGGGGATCGACGGCGCCGGGCTGATGTATGCCGGGCCCGAAGGCGCCGGCGCACGGCCCGGACCGGCGGCATACGGATACGGTGGCACGCGGCCGACCGTAACGGATGCCCACCTCGTGCTGGGGCGCATGCGGCCCGGGCCCTATGCGGGCGGCTCGGTGTCGCTCGACATGTCGCTGGCCGAGCAGGCGCTGGACACCGAAATTGCCACACCCGCCGGGATTTCCCGCACGGAGGCGGCGGCCGGCCTGATCCGGATCGTCGAACAGAACCTGCTGCATGCCGTCGAAAGGATCAGCATTCAGCGTGGCTACAACCCCGGACGCTTCATGCTGATTGCCTGTGGTGGCGCCGGACCGATGCACGGCGCCAGCGTCGGGCGCAAGCTCGGCGCGCGGGCGGTTTATATTCCGCGCCAGGCCGGGGCATTCTGCGCTATTGGCATGCAGCACGCCGACGTGCGCCGCGATTTCGTCCACGTCGTTATGCGCGAGCTCAACGACGATGCCATCCCGGCTATCGCAGAAGGCTACGACCGCCTGCGGCAGCAGGCACTCGAAGCGCTGAAGAACGAAGGTTTCGAGGAAAAGGACACTGAATTCGGCTACGAGCTGGACCTGCACTACGAAGGCCAGCAGTGGGATGTGCGCGTCGCGCTGGACCCCGCCGCGACGCCTGACGAAATCCGCACCGCCTTCGAGGTCGAATACGATCGCCAGTTCGGGCACACAAACCCGGAAAGCCGGATCAATGTCGCGAAATTGCGTGTTGTCGGCATCGGCAAGCTGCCGCCGCTGGAAGATCCGAAGTTCGATGCCGTAGACGAGGTGGTCACGCCCATCGAAACCCGGAAGGTCTATGCTGAATCCGCGCGTGAATTCCTCGAAACCTCGGTCTATCAAGGCGCCGATCTCAGCCACGGGCAAAGTGTCCTCGGCCCGGCGATCATTGAGGAAGCGACCACCACCATTCTTGTCGGCCCAGGCGACCGCGTCACGGTCGATGCGCTAAATAACTACACTGTCACCTTCGAGACGGAGGAGTGATCCGATGGACGCAAAAGTCCCAGCAACAACCCTCGACCCCGTCATTCTGGCGCTGACCCAGAACCGGCTCGATCACATATCCCACCAGATGGGCTGGGTGATGGTGCGAACCGCGCGTAGCCCGATTTTCAGCCAGGCCCATGACTTCTCCTGCTTTATCGCTGGACCCACCGGCGAGGTCGTCAGCCAGGCTGATGGCATACCGATCCATACCGGCAGCGGCGGGTTCGGCGTGCGCGCGATCCTGCGCGATTTTGGCGACGAGCTGGCCGATGGCGATGTCTACCTGCTGAACGATCCGTGGGAAGCGGGTGGTAATCATCTGCCGGACTGGGTGATCGCACGTCCCATATTCGTCGATGGCCAGATGGTTGGGTTGACCTGCAACCGTGCCCATCAGTCCGATATCGGGGGGGGCGCCGCCGGCGCCTACAACCCGGTTGCGACCGATGCTTGGTCGGAAGGTGTGCGCCTGCCGGTGCTTAAGCTGGTCGAGGCGGGTAAAACCCGCGAAGACGTCTGGAAGTTGCTGATGCTGAATACCCGCACGCCGCACCTGCAGGACGGCGATCTTCGGGCAATGCTCGGATCCACCCGGATCGGCATGGAGCGGGTTGCAGCATTGGTTGATGAACTCGGTGTCAACAACGCGATGGATTATTTCACCGGCGTGCTTGATCACGCCGATCGGTCAGTCCGGGCCGAGATCGCCAAGCTGCCCGACGGCGTCTACGAGGCGGAAGACCGGTCCGACAACGACTGTTTTGAAATCCGAGATGTGACCGTCCGCGTCAAGCTGACGATCAACGGCGAGAACATGAAGGTGGACTTCACCGGAACGGACGAACAGATTCTTGGCTTCAAGAATTCGTCGCTGGGCAATACCTATTCTGCGATCTTCACGGCGCTGGCGTCGTTTCTGGACCCCCATTTGCCCCACAACGAGGGCGCGTTCCGCTGCGTCGACGTCATTGCGCCAGAAGGCACTATCATCAACGCCAACGAAGGCGCGCCGACGACCATGTGCACCGTGTTCTTCGCACATGAAATCATCCACGCGGTGTGGAAGGCACTAGCGCAGGCCGATCCGGACCGAGGTTGCGCTGGATGGGCCAAGAACGTGTTCGGCATTTCCGTCGGCAAGGAAGAAAGCGGCCATCCGTACGTGTTTTATCACGGCGCGGCGGCAGCCGGTTCCGGCGCAGTCGACGGGCGCGACGGATTCAACCAGATTGGTCACGTCTGCACCCTTGGTGGTCTGACCATGCCGAACGTGGAGGTTTACGAACAGCTGTACCCGGTGATGTTCCATCGTCAGGAATTCCGCATGGATGCTGCCGGCAGCGGCAAGTACCGGGGCGGTTCGGGCTGCGACTACGAGGTCGATATCATGACCCCGGCGACCCATTCGTTCCGCGGCGAAGGTCTTAACTACGAAACCGGCTATGGAATAAACGGTGGCGGCAATGGCGCACCTGGGAAAATGCATCTCCGGCACGGAGACGGCGAAACCGAGGAAGCGCCGAAGTTCGGCTTGCGCCGGACTGATACGGTCCGCTTCGTCACCCAGTCGCCCGGCGGCGGCGGTTATGGCCAGCCGCTCGAACGCGACCCGGCACTGGTGCTGCGCGACTGGCGAGACGGCATCATCTCAGACGCCACTATGAGGGACGTCTATGGCGTGGTCGCCGCGGCGGACGGCAAATCCGTCGATTCCGGGGCGACTGAGGCGCTGCGGGCGTCAATGTGAGGGAAAAATACGTAGTATACTACATACTATTACTGGCATTCAGCCCTTAAACGGGGCACAATCGGGGCGCATAAACAGTCAAATCGCGTCCCAAACGCGAAGGAGGATTCGACATGGCCGACTTATCACTGGATTTCTGCGGTGTACCGTTCAAAAACCCGGTCGTCATCGCATCGCTGGAAACCACCAACAGCCCAGACCTGATGAAACAGGCGTTCGATTACGGTGCCTCCGGCGCTATCATCAAGACGCTGACCGATATCGACGACATGGCCGTTCTGACCATGAACTCGAAATACGCGATCATGAACGACCGTGGCGACATTATTAAAGGCAAGGTGCCGCGCGACTTCAAGTTTTACAGCCGGTCGGGCTATTCCAGCACTTATTACAAGGACTGGATCCCCTATCTGAAAGAGGTCGGTGCCTATGCCCGCGAACGCGATGCCCACCTGATTGGCAGCGCCGGCGCGAAGGACGTCGACGGTTGGAAGGATATCTGCCGCACCATCGAGGATTGCGACCTGCCAATGGTTGAGTTGAATTTCGGCTGTCCGCATCCGGCTCTGATGCCGGGCGTGCACGGCGGATCCATGATCGGCCAAGACCCGGAAGTCGCCTTCAACGTCACCCAAGCGGTGTGCGAGGCGGTCGACATTCCTGTCGTCATCAAGCTAACACCCGACCAGTCCAAGCCGGTCGAAATCGCCAAGGCCGTGAAAGAGGCCGGCGCCGCGGCGGTCACCGCGACCAACCGCTATACCGGTTTCGCGGTCGATATCGACACCGCCCAGCCGCGCCTTGGTGGCACGGCGGGGATAGGCGGCACCTGGACCAAGCCGCTTTCGCTCCGCTACGTGCACAACATCTACAAGCAGGTCGGCATTCCGATCGCCGGCTCCAACGGCGTTTTCGATCACCGCGATATTGTCGAATTCATCATGACCGGAGCGGATATCGTCGAGGTCGGCTCGGTGCTGATGATCAAAGGCATGAAATGGCTGCCCAACATCATCCGCGGGTTAGACCGGTTCATGGACGAACACGGCTACGAGGATATCAAGTCGATGTACGGCATTGCATCCGATGCCGCGGCGACGGACTATTCAGACCAGTTCGCCAAGGACCGCATCCACGCCAACGTGAACGCGGAAACTTGTCAGAACCCGACCTGTAACGTCTGCATCCAGATGTGCTTCTACGAGGCCCTGTCACAGGACTCGGCTGGCAAGATCAACGTGCATACAGATAAGTGCATCGGCTGCGAGCTGTGCCTGGACGTGTGCCCGTTCGACTCCATTTCGATGGCACCGACCACGGATGTGCAGTATGACGACGGGTACTTCAAGATTCAGGAAGAAATATATGAAGACGCGGGCATGAAATTCGCTACTAACCGCAACAACAATGACACCATCGAAGCCAACGCGCCGAAGATGGCCGCCGAATGAGCTTACGGCATATCGAACGCAAAAAAGCGGTCCCTCGGGACCGCTCTTTTTTAATCGCCGTCCGATCGTTTCAGCGGTGCGCGCCCCGAATCGTTGTTGTCGACCATTACCTTTTGCAGCAGGTCGAGGAACCGTTTTCGGTCCCGGGCGCTTAGGCTGTCGGTGAAACGGTCCTGTGCGCGTTCCATCGCGCCATGCGCGTCCTTGACAAACCTGCAGCCTGATTCAGTGATGGCGTTCAGCTTTGCGCGGCGGTCCCGTTCGCTGTGCAGGCGCTCGATAAATCCCCGACGCTCCAACCGTCGCAGGACGTCGGCGGCGTTGTTGCGATCGATCCCCACTTCCGCTGCGACGGAGACTTGGTCAAGCGCCTTGCCGCGATAGAGCACGCTTAGCACCGCGTACTGCACTGGAGTGACGTCGTAATCACCGCATTCCTCCAGAAAGACAGCAACGTGCAGCTGGTGCAGCCGGCGGATCAGAAATCCTGGCCGCGACCACAGGTCTGTGTAGGGACCACCGTCCCCGAACTTCCCGTTACCGGTATCGTCGGTGCTTGCCATGATCATCCGGTTCTACACGATGGAACCTGCCGGCCATAGAGGGGACGAGTCGGGGAGACAAAACGCGCGCCGTTGCCTAGAATTCCTGCAATAACAGCAAACGGAATATTAAGGAACGCATCATGGAGTTCGGGATCAGCTTCTTCCCCAATGTGGGGCCGGACGAAAAATCGGGGCAGGACCACTGGGGCGAAGCGCTCAGCCTCGTCGATCTCTGCGATTCCCTAGGCTACACGCATGTGCGAACCGTCGAACATTACTCTCACCCGTATGGCGGCTACAGCCGCAACCCCATCGTTTTTCTGACGGTGGCTTCGCAGCGTACGAAAAACGCGCGGCTGGTGACCGGCGCCGTCCTGCCGGCGTTCAACAACCCGCTGAAACTTGCAGGCGAAATCGCGATGCTGGACGCGATATCGGGTGGCCGGCTGGATGTCGGTATGGCGCGCGCATTCCTGCCGCATAAATTCGAGCGTTTCGGGGTCAATCTGGACGAAAGCCGTGGACGCTACGAAGAGGGAGTGCAGCAAGTCCGTGCCCTGTTGTCGGAAGAAAATGTCAGTATGGAGGGCAATTTCCACACCTTCAAAGACGTCACGTCGCTGCCGCG